>DGQT01000041.1 GCA_002390845.1 Chitinophagaceae bacterium UBA4407
CAGCATTTAAGCGAAGCGTGGCAGCCTGTCCCGAATTCATTTCGGGATCGCACCATTCAACGGCATGAGCCGTATTGAGCAAAAAAATACAGTTGCACTATTACCTGAAGATATACAATACAGAATCAGTATAACTAAACAAAAGAACATTTGATTGAGTTTCTGGTTTTGCACCGCTGCATTGATCTATAGTAATAGAATCAGTATACTGTACTTTATATGAATACTGCAAAGGTTCATTTTCCTGCATTTGCGAGCAGATAATAATTTCATGCGGTTCTTGTGGGCTTGTTATCCAATCAACTGCTTCTTTAAAACCATCTCTGAAAATTAAAGCTCCATGTGCAGCTTGTGGTAAACGCTGCACATAAAGTGACTGACCAGTTTTTAGTTTCTTTACTTCTGCAAGCGTTGTTTTTACAATAGTACCTGCAAGCCTGTAATTGGTTGTATTGATATAAAGAATTCCCAGATAAAGAATTCCCAACGATACAAGGATAACCTTCTGCAATTTTTTTTCAAAAAAAAGGCTGCTTAAGAATCCAAGTATCATACAAACAGGAATGGATGGCATGTAAAGGAAACGCTCACCTTCTGTTCCTTTGGTGTCGATACCCAATGAAGCATAAAGAACCAGGGAAATTAACCAAAGGGCGATAAGTATTAAAAAAAATGCTCTAGCTGCGCCTGTCTTAATATTATAGTACAGTAAGAAAAGTAATGCAGCAACTATAAAAAATGAAACAATTAGCCAGTTTGAATCAATAAACGGCGGAAGCCAGCTCCGCATCATTAGTTTAAAAAAATTTTGTGAGAGCAATTGAATATTGCAATTTAGAAAGCCTGCTGCTTCGTACTGGCCTATTATTTCGTGTATATAATAATCCCTGGTAATAATGTAAGCACAGAATGCAAGTATAATTACAGAAATATACAGTCTCTCCTTTTTAAAAGAGGAAGCCCCGGTCTTAACATCAACAACCGAAATGCAAAGCAAAGCAACCGGTAAAACCCATGAAGATTCATAGCTGAGCCACGCTGTAAAAGCAAAAAAAACGCTTAAAAAGAAAAATATTTTTTTCTCACGTTTAAGGAAAAATATAATGGATAATAAAAAAAAGATACAGCCCAAAATTGCCGACCTGCCTAAGATCCAGAACACGGCTTCGCTGTGCATTGGATATAAAAAGAAAATCAAAGAAGTAATAAAAGCAAAACGAACATCTTTTGCATGTGCATACTTATTAAACAAATCCCTGCTTAACAGGAAAACAAGTATTGTACAAATAATATGCAGTATAAGATTAGTAAAGTGATAACCATAAGCATTTTTGCCCCATAAATAATAGTCAAGCATAATTGAAAGATCGCAGATGGGGCGAAAGGTATTGTGCTGTAGTAATTCTCCATTTGCACTTAGCGGTATATGGATAAAATCATCGTTCTGAAAGTATAATTCAAAGGGGTTATAACAATACAAAACAATTGCTGCACTAATTGCAGAGCAAACAAATAAAATTTTCCTTTGCCGTTCCATTATGGATGTAAAATAAAGAAAAGCCCTGAGCAGGCTGTTTAAAGTTAAATATAATTATACCTTATAAGACATGCCTACGCTATTCTACGCATTGCTCCGTATAGCTTCGTCAGCCAAAGAGTGCGACGCAACAAAAGATGAGTCAAGATAATATGCCGGGCTCATAAAAAATGTATTTGAAAAGTTGTAATAAACAAATTTAAATCGCTTCTAAAAGCAAGAAAATCATACTTACAATTGTTTTTCTTGGACGTTATTTATTCAAAATCCTACAAACAATATAGAATTAAAGGAAATTAATTCATCCCTTACTTATTTTTCCAGAGAACTTAAGCTATATTCGCGGCAAAATTTTAAAACCAAACAAATACCAAAGTATGGAAGTTGTAAGGAACATTGTGTGGCACAACACCACCATCAACAAGGCTGACCGCCATCGTATGAACGGCCATAAAAGTGCAATCTTATGGTACACCGGTCTTTCCGGCGCAGGT
Source organism: Chitinophagaceae bacterium UBA4407 (assembly GCA_002390845.1). Lineage (GTDB taxonomy): Bacteria > Bacteroidota > Bacteroidia > Chitinophagales > Chitinophagaceae > Limnovirga. Next base: position 2,032 of record DGQT01000041.1, read on the forward strand.
AAATCAACACTGGGAAATAAAGTAGAAGAAAAGTTATTTGAACGTGGCATTCACACTTATGTGCTGGATGGTGACAATGTGCGCATGGGTTTAAATAAGGGCCTTACTTTTTCTGCCGAAGACCGCAAAGAAAACATTCGCCGTATAGGTGAAGTGTCTAAACTTTTTGTAGATGCAGGCACTTTTGTAGGTACTGCATTTATCTCTCCATACAAAGCAGACCGCGAAATGGTACGTGCCATTATGCAGCCAGGTGAGTTTATCGAAATATATGTTGCTGCTTCTTTAGAAGTATGCGAAGAACGCGATACCAAAGGCTTATACAAGAAAGCCCGTGCCGGTGAAATTAAAAACTTTACAGGTATTGATGATCCTTATGAAGCTCCCGAAAATGCAGAACTTACCATTGATACCGGTTCTAAATCATTAGATGAGTGTGCTGCTGAAGTAATGAATTATCTTGAACACAATGGCTATATCGATAAAGTAACTGCGTAAATACTTATAAAAAACTCAAACAAATAATTATGAATACTCCACATGGTGGTGTGCTGGTAAACAGAATTGCAACCGGCGACCGTAAAGCTGAATTAGAAGCTAAAGCAAAAACAATTTTTAACCTTACTATAGAAGACCGCTACGGTGCAGATATTGAAATGATCGCCGTTGGCGCATTCAGCCCTATTACTGGTTTTATGGGTAAAGCTGATTGTGAATCTGCTATTGAAAATATGACTTTGACCAACGGCCTTGCATGGGGAATTCCTATTCCCTTGCCAGCAGGCGACCAGTACGATAACCTTTCTGAAGGTCAGGAAATTGCACTATTAAACAAAGAAGGTCACGTTCTTGCAATTATGACCGTTGAAGAAAAATTTGAACTGGATCTTGCCAATTTCGCGCAGAAATGTTTTGGTACAACTGAAGATAAACATCCCGGTGTTGCTGCTATTAACCGTGGTGGAAATAAATATATTGCTGGTCCGTTGGAAATGGTGAACCGCCCGGTTCGTCACGATGATATTGATGGCAAATATTTTGTTGACCCCGCTGATACACGTGCAGAATTTGAGCGCCGCAACTGGAAAACTATTGTGGCTTTTCAAACACGTAACCCCATACACCGTGCCCACGAATATTTAATTAAGTGCGCACAGGAAACTGTTGACGGTGCTTTGATACACCCTATCGTAGGCGAAACAAAGAGCGATGATATTCCTGCCGATACACGTATGCGTTGCTACGAAGCATTGATAGCTGGCTATTTTAATCCTGCCAACACAATGCTGAGTGTATTGCCAACTGCAATGCGTTATGCTGGCCCGCGTGAAGCAATTAACCACACATTGATCCGTAAGAATTATGGTTGCACACACATGATCATTGGCCGCGACCATGCAGGCGTTGGTACTTACTACGGTACTTACGATGCACAGGTTATTATGGACAAAGTTGGTCCAGCAATGGGTATGCAGATATTGAAATTTGAAAACACTTTTTTCTGCAAAGAAACCAACGGTATGGCCAGCAGCAAAACTGCACCGGTTAATGCCACACAGGTATCTTTAAGCGGAACAAAAGTTCGTGAAATGCTCGGCAACGGCGAACGTCCACCAGCAGAATTTTCTCGTCCTGAAGTTGCAGATATTTTAATTGAGTGGGCTACCAAGAAAGCTTAAATAAAACGCAGATATTTTTAAGTGCAGGTCTTTATGGCCTGCATTTTTTGTTTTATTTATTGGCCAGGGTGGGGTAGTGCTATGAGGCTTTTGTTGTGTCACTCACTTGTACACTAAACCTTTATTTGACATAAATACAGCAACTTGTTGTTTTGTTAGGGCTTGCCAAATTATAGGCGGCTATGGTTGGCAGCCAAAAGCTCAAAGCAATTCTTTCGTACAAGAGTGCGACGCAAGTAAAGCTGATTAAAGTTATTTTGCCCGGCTAAAAATGTTCTCATAAAATACTAACGCAAAACGAATTGTATTTTCATTCACAGCTTTACTGTTATTTTGCGCAACTGTTATTGTTACATGCATAAAAATTTTCCAGCTTATATCATATGTTTTTTCCTCGCATTCACAACATGCATTAATGCGCATGCGCAGGATCCTGATGAGGATGGAGGTATCAACCCGCAAACAGGGCTTCCCAATTCTACAATTTTCGATAACCAGGGAAAACCGATAAGAAGAAATACAGATACCACAAATAATAAGCTTAAACACCGAGATCCGCTGGAAGATTCTATTACCATCAGCTACCATTATTTTGATAACAATAGAATCTATAAACTTGATTCTTCTATAAACGATTTTTTTTCGCGTTACCCTGTTCCCTGGTATTTTACCGATCTGGGGAATTTTGGTAATGCAACAAGGCCCATGCTTTTCACACCTTTTATGAAACCCGGTTGGGATGCGGGTTTCCACGCTTATGACCAATTCCGTTTTACAGTTGAAGATACAAAGCTGTACAACAGCACGCGGCCTTATACAGAAATGGGTTATATGCTCGGTAGTAAGGCTGAGCAGATGATCAATATTCAGCACACCCAAAAGCGAAAGAACAATGTAATTCTCGGATTTGAATACAGGTTGATTAATGCACCGGGTGCCTTTATAAATCAGAATACCAGCCATAACAACATCCGCATAAACCTGGCTTACCAGAGCAGGAATAAAAGGTATGCGAATAACCTGATTTATATTACCAATAAACTACGATCTTCAGAGAACGGCGGAATACAGGATGATACGAAGCTTTCGGGGCTTTCGTTTAATGACCCTTTTGGCGTAAGTACCATCCTGGGCAATGCATCGGCTTTCAGCAGAAACTTTTTTAGTACCAATATTAATACCGGTACGCTTTACGATGAATCGGTAATCCTGCTAAGGCAGAGTTATGATTTTGGCCAGAAAGATTCTTTAGTTACAGATTCCGTTACTTATAAATTGTTTTATCCGCGTTTCAGGTTGCAGCATGATGTTCAGTTTAAAAAGGAGGGCTATGTTTTCCAGGATTTTTCGGTTGAAGATTCACTTTACAACAAGCAATACAATTACATTCCCTTAAATGATTCCATCTCTTTTAAGGATTCGTGGCAGAGCCTTACAAATGATTTTAGTGTAATTTCTTATCCCCAAAAAAACAACCTGAACCAATTCCTGAAAGCAGGAGCGGGGTACGAAATTATTACCGGAGGTTATGATCCATACCGCACAAAATACAGCAATGTTTATTTTGCCGGCGAATACCGCAACCGAACGAAAAATAAGAAATGGGATCTTATAGCCAGTGGCCGTTTTTATACAGCCGGAAGCTATGCAGGTGATTATGAAGCTTACGCCAGCCTTGAAAGATCATTAGACAAGAATAAAGGGGCATTGCAACTGGGTTTTCAAAATGTAAACCGGTCACCTTCTGCTATTTTTTCTAAAGGGCTAACCGCTTTCCCTGTTTATGCAAATGACAACTTTAATAAAGAAAATATTTCAAGGGCTTTTGCTACAGTTTATTTGAAATCACTAGGGCTTTCACTTTCCGGCGAATACTACATCATAAGCAATTATGTTTACTTTGATGATTACTTTACTGCAAAACAAGAGTCTTCACTTTTTAATGTGATACACATAAGCGCAGAAAAAAAGATACAACTTTCCAAACACTGGAACTGGTATATTGAAGCGCATGTACAACAAAAAACAGGCAATGCGCCGGTAAACCTGCCTTTGGTGCTTATGCGTAACAGGTTCGCTTTTGAAGGTAATTTTTTCAAAAACCTTTTTCTTTCAACTGGTTTTGAAGTGCGCTATAATACATCTTATCATGCAGATAATTATTCGCCTTTAAACGGCCAGTTCTTTCTGCAAAATGAATTCAGCACGGCAAATAACAGCCCAGATGTAAATGCTTTTCTACACTTTCGAATCAAAAGCTTTAAAGGTTTTATACGGCTCGAAAATCTGAATACAATTAACAGGCAAGACAAGTTTCGCTTCACAAAAAATAATTTTGCCGCGCCCCATTATCCTGAAAGAACACTTTGGTTTCACGTTGGTATCTGGTGGAATTTTGTGAATTAAGTATTACTGCAGCCCACAAAGTGATTTAACAAAAATGATTTTTTACCAAACGCTTCTTTTTTGCGTAACTAATATAACTTTGTCCTGTTCATGAAAAAAGTAGTTGTATTCATATTAGCATTTTTCTATCTTGGACTTACAACAGGTCTGGCAGTAAACATTCATTACTGTATGGGTAAAATTGCCGGTGTAGAATTCAATAAGCTTGAAGACAATGAATGCAGTACCTGTAAATCAAAAATGGCCTGCTGTGGTCATTTTCATCAACTTGTTAAAGTGAGCGATGAACATCAACAAAATGCAGCATGCAGCGAAATAAAAGTCCCCGAAATTCAGTTAAACATATTCGAAAATTTAATTGATCAGCTTACTGCAACGGTACAATGCAAGGTTACGAATACAAACATCAGCCCACCTCTTTTATTTCTTCCGGATATTTATCTTCAGAATTGCGTTTTCAGAATTTGATTTATTTTCTGTTGTAGATTGTGGGTATTCTTTTGAACCCGGCAATCTATCTTACCTGATCTTTCCTTGCGTCGCACTCTTGTACATTCGGAACAAGAAGCAGCCGAAAGCTCAGCACTATTCATTAGTACAAGTGTGCGACGCAAGTAAAGCTTCATAGCATTACAAAAGACGGGAACAAAATATTAAACACAATAACAAATAATAATATTAATTATGAAAACGAAATATTTCATGCTTTCAATAGCATTCACACTCGCATCAATTATATCTTTTGCGCAATCAAAAACTGATACCATAAAAGTCTGGGGGAACTGCAGCCAATGTAAAGAAAACATAGAGGGTGCTGCTATTGGCGCAGGCGCAACTACTGCAAACTGGAACAAGACCACTAAGCTATTGGTAGTAATTTACGACTCTGTGAAAACAACTAATTTGAAGATACAGGATAAAATTGCTTCTGTTGGTTATGATACCCAGGATATGAAAGCAACTAAAGAAGCGTATGAAAAGTTAGATAAATGCTGTCAGTACGAAAGACCAAAAGCTAAAGGTCAGAGTGCAATGATTAAGCATTTAACCAATACAAAAGATTGCTGCATAAATAAACCCTTGTGCGATAAAGACAATTGTAAAACAACGCAGATGAGCTGCTGCACAGAAACAGCTAAGCACAATTGTTATAAAAACGGCAGCAACTGTTGCTCTTAAGATTTTATTATCGATAAATAATTTTTATGAAAAAGATTTTTGTGGTGGTTGCAATATTGTTCTGCATGTCATCCTACGCGCAGGTAACAAAGGCAACTTTAACAGCCAGTGGGCTTACCTGCTCTATGTGCAGCAAGGCCATTTATGAAGCCTTAAAAAAAGTAAATACAATAGAAAGTATTAAGGCAAATATCAGCAAGTCAAATTATAGTATTGTATTTAAAAAAGATGCTGTTGTAAGTTTTGATGAGCTGAAAAATGCTGTTGAAGGTGCAGGTTTTTTTGTGGCAAAACTACAGGTAACCATAGATTTTGATAGTGTGGAAGTAAAGAATGATACACATATTACAGCCGCAGGACTTAACCTGCATTTCCTTAATGTAAAAGACCAGGTACTAACTGGGGAAAAGGTAATTACTGTGTTAGATAAAGATTTTGAAACAGCAAAAGAATTCAAAAAAATTACGCAGTATACAACTATGAAGTGCCTGGAAACAGGCGTAATGGGAGCCTGTTGCACCGATAAAGGAACTGCGGGTGAAAGGGTTTATCACGTAACCATTTAGTAATTTAATGTTGCAGGCATTTTTAAAAATGCCTGCAACATTCTTTAAAAAATATTCCTGAAAATAGTATCAAATGAAAAAATCAGTTTTTGTAGCAGCAGCGCTGTTCATTTCTGTATTAAGTTTCAGCCAGCCAAATGTTGGCGATAAGGCTAAAGAAATCACTCTGCCTGATTCGAAGGGTAAAAATATCAACCTGTCTTCTTTAAAGGGTAAAGTTGTACTCGTAGATTTTTGGGCAAGCTGGTGTGGACCCTGCCGTAAAAAAGTGCCTGAGATTAAAAAAACTTATGCTAAATATAAGCCTAAAGGTTTTGAGATATATGGAATATCCCTCGATGATGATGCAACAAGCTGGAAGCAGGCAATAAAGGAAGACCGTATTACCTGGCTGCATGTGAACGATGCAAAGGGCGATGTGGCAGGGCTATGGAACGTAAATTATATTCCCAACACATTTCTTTTGGATAAGACAGGAAAGATCATTGCTATTAATCCATCGCTCGAAGAATTGAATACACTGCTACAAAAACTGCTTGGCTAAAACGCAGTAACAAATGAAAAAAATATGCTTTCTTTTCCTGCTTGCAGCCAACACGTTGCATGCACAGGAGTTGTTTGTTTATACAGAGCCAGCCAGCAATATGCCTGCCAGATCTATAGGTGTACGCATGGGCAATATGCTAATGAAAGAGAAAGGAACCGATACTTACGAATATCATCTGATACCCGAAATAATGATTGCTGCAAATAAAAAGCTTATGCTGCACGCAGATGCTTTCTTAAGCAATGTTGATAAAAAATTTTCTCTTGAAGGGGGTAGCTTCTACGCCAAATACCGTTTACTCAGTTACGATCAGGTACACAGTCATTCCAGGGTTGCTGCATATGCCAGGGTTAGTTTTAATAACAGTGTTGTTCATCAGGAAGAGATTGATCTTTACGGACACAACAGCGGCTACACTGCAGGTTTTGTAGCAACACAATTATTGCACAAGGTGGCGTTGTCAGCAAATGTGGCATACCTGCATGCAATGGATAATGGCAGTAAAAATAAGTTCCCATCAACACAATCCAGGAATGCAACAGGCTATTCTTTATCTGTTGGCAAGCTGCTATTACCAAAAGAATATACAGGTTATAAACAAACCAATCTTAACCTTATGATTGAGTTACTCGGGCAAACATCAGGTGATAATGGCAAATCATTTCTCGATGCTGCGCCTGCCATACAGTTTATCTTTAACAGCCAGGCAAGGGTAGATATTGGTTACCGCACACAACTGTACAATTCCATGTACCGCACAGCGCCGAATGGTTTTATATTGCGATTTGAGTATTTGTTTTTTAATGCTTTTAAATAATGCTATCTGAGCAAATACATTTTATGAACCCAACAGAGGGAACATGAATCAGGCATTCTTGCCACGCTCGTTTCAAAGTTCCCTTTTTATGGCAACATATAAACAGCCGGTGCAAGCAGTTCTTTACCCATTTCAGAATTGAACTTCAGCAGCCCCATAAATTAAACAGGCTTTATAATACATTTTGTTTACGTTTCATCACGCACGAATCATTAACTTCAAATCCTGTAAACAATCATTTAGTTACTTCATAAAAAACGAAAGGCATGTCAAACAGAGATACCAGAAGAAAATTTTTGCAACAAATTGGAGGCACAGGAATTTTTCTTGCCGCTAGTCCGCTTAGTGGATTTGCATCGCAGCAAAAAGCCGAAGAGCGTATGATCTTATACAACAAAGAATTTTCAGCAAACGATAAAGTAAACCTTGCGGTAATTGGTTTTGGCATACAAGGGCACATGGACACTGCCACCGCATTAAAGGTGCCTGGTGTACAATTGGTTGCAGTATGCGATTTATATACAGGCAGATTGGATAATGCAAAAGAACTGTATGGTAAAGAAATTTTTACTACAAAAAATTATCTTGAAATTCTTGAACGTAAAGATGTAGATGCTGTAATTATTGCCACCAGCGATAACTGGCACTCCCGCATTTCTAAAGAGGTTTTAAAAAATGGCAAATCGCCTTATTGCGAAAAGCCAATGGTGCATAAAATAAGCCAGGGGTTGGGTGTTATAGAAGCACAAAAAGCCAGTAATGCCGTAATGCAGGTAGGCAGCCAGCGCGTAAGCAGTATTGTATATAAAAAAGCACAGGAGTTACTTGCGGCGGGTGAAATAGGAAAATTAAATATGGTAAATGCCGTGTACGACAGGCAAAGTTCCATAGGGGCATGGGAATATACCATGCCCACCGATGCGTCGCCGGATACTGTTGACTGGAACAGGTATATAGAGGGCGCTGACAAAATACCCTTCGATCCAAAAAAATTCTTTTGGTGGCGCAATTATAAAGATTTTGGAACCGGCGTTGCAGGGGACCTTTTTGTACACCTGCTCTCCGGTACGCACGTAATTACAGGCTCAACCGGGCCAAGCAAAATCTTTTCAAGCGGCCAGATCTCTTACTGGAAAGACGGTCGTGATGTGCCTGATATTATGACGGGCATTTTGCAGTATCCCGATACAGCAGTGCATCCGGCATTTCAGCTTACATTACAGGTTAATTTTATCAGCGGTACAGGCGGGCAGGAAATTATAAAGCTGGTAGGTGAAGAAGGCACCATAGAAATAAAGGGCAACGGCCTTACAGTTAAGCACAGTATTATGCCCAAGGCTCCAGGTTTCGGTGGTTACGATGCGGTTTTCACTTATCCAAAAGCCATGCAAGACAGCCTTACAGAAGCATACAAACAAAAATATACCGATGAAGAAAAAAAGCGTCCCACAAAAGCCGATATAGAATTTAAAGCACCGGCAGGCTACAGCGATCACCTCGATCATTTTACCAATTTCTTCGATTCAGTAAGAATGGCGAAACCTGTAGTAGAGAATGCCACGTTTGGTTTCAGGGCAGCTGCTCCGGCATTGGCGTGTAACGACAGTTATTTTCAGCAAAAGATCATTAACTGGGATGCAGAAAACATGAAAGTGCTAAAGTAATTTTTTTGAGCCCGGCAAATGAGTATGCATGAAGCTTTTGTTGCGTCGCACTCGTGTACGGCTAAGTATGCATTGAGATTTACCTCAGCGGATGCCTAAGCGAATGCTGCCAACAACGGCTAATGAGTTTCAGCCAAGGAATGTTTGAAATTATGTCCTAACCCTAAAGAAGCATTTCAGTTTTATTTTACAAGTATTCTAGCACAACCCAAAAAAAGATAAATAAAACGGGTATATAGTTTTGTTACACGTGTCTTATACTTACGACTGCATGAGTACCCGGATAATTATTGTTATCTCATGAGAACGAACGCCTGACCAATTTAATAACATCACCATTCTGGTTTAAATATATGAATGCCTGAAACTAAGGCATGTGCTATTGTATTGCCTTAACGGCAACATTTTAAACCAGTATAACAGGTGATAAAACGAATAACGCGATTGCATTTTTTAAACAAATTGTTTCATCTTAAAACCGGCCAATGAAAATATAATAAAAGATTATACAGCTTACTTTTTTATTCAACAGTTAAAACAATGCAGCCTGGAACGCTGACAAACAATCCTGGCAGAATTCAGGTTTATTCAATTAAAAAATCAAAACAATGAGAAAAAATTATTTACTTTTTTTATTAGCAGCAGTACTGACATTTAGCGTAAAAGCTCAAAACGTATTCGACGACAATTATGCAGCAGGTATTACATTCGTAGATTTTGGCGGTGCTATTAACAGCCTTTCAATCGATGCAACTACAGCGCATAGTGGCACATCTTCTTTAAAAGCTGAAGTACCAAACAGCTCTTACACAGGCGGCGCTTTCTCCAGCTCTACCATTAAAAACCTGAGTACGTACAATTGTGTAAGTTTTTGGGTAAAGTCAAGTGCTGCAAAAACCCTTAATGTAGCCGGTATATGCAACAATGGTATAAGCGCTGTATGGCAAACAGAATATCTGAACATTCCCGTAACCACAACATGGACCAAAGTAATTATACCCATACCGAACCCATCAAAAGATACTGCAGAAACAGGTATGTTCCATTGGGCCGAGGGATCTGATGAAGGCGCTTACACGTTATGGTTCGATGATATAAAATATGAACGCCTGAGTGGTGCAATCATTGGTACCCCCACTGCATCTTTTGGTAGTGGAACCATCTCAAATTATGTAGGTGATAATTTTTACCCATTTGGTGCTACCTGTTCTTTTCCTGTAAACGGCGTTCCTCAAACCTTAAATATCGTAAACCGCTGGTTAACTTTTAGCACTTCTAACAATACGGTTGCAAGGGTAGATGGTACTGCAACCGGTACATCATTAAGTGTAGGTTCTGCGGTTATCAGCGCAAAACTTGGAAGTGTTATTGCCGGTGGTGCATTAACGGTTAATGTAGCTGCAGCAGTACTGCCAACCGTAGCAGCCCCAACACCTCCATCAAGAAATGCAGGAGATGTAATTTCGCTTTTTAGTGGTGCTTATGCAGATCTTGCAGGAACAGATTGGTTTCCAAACTGGGGTCAGTCAACAGTTGTTACAGAGGTTTCGATTGCCGGTAACCCAACAAAGAAATATGCAAATTTCAACTACCAGGGTGTACAGTTTTCGGGCCATATCGATGCTTCAACCATGACTAAACTGCACATAGACCTCTGGACCCCCGATGGCGACTCTATTGACGTGTACCCCATTGCAGATCCAAACCTTAATGAGCAATTCGTAACATTACGGCCAACAAAATTGGGCTGGAATAGTTTTGATATTGATTTAACCAATTACACAATACCACTGAATAACCTGCAACAGTTTAAGTTTGTATCTCACCCTTTTGGCGGTACTAATTTCTGGCTCGATAATATTTATTTCTATAAGGGCACTTCTACCTGTTGTGTAGCGCCTACCGCTCTTAAAGCGTCGCCAGCTACAATAACAGCTACCACTGCAAAACTTAAATGGACTGCATCAGTTTGTAGTCCTGGTTTAGGTTACCAGGTACAATACAGGCCGGTTAGTTCGGGTATCTGGAAAACCACCACCACTGCTACAGTAACAAAAAGCCTTAAAGGTCTTACAGCGGCTACACAGTATCAATGGCAGGTAGCTACCATTTGCCAGGCAAGCCCATTGGTAATCAGTGCCTATACAACAGGTCCTAACTTTACTACTTTAGCCGCAGCGCAAAATGCAATTGTTGAGAACAGTGATATACAGGTAGTTGGTAGTTTTACCGCAGGTATTGCTCCAAATCCGGCTAACAGCAACACAGTATTACGTATGAACAATACTGCACCTGTTAACATTGCGGTTGCCGATTTAAGTGGCAAAATGCTTTGGCAAAAACAAAATGTAAAAGAACAGCAGGTAAGTATTCCGGCAGAAAAATTTGCACCGGGCATTTACATGGTAACCATTAGCAATGGTAAAGAAACCAAAGTAATAAAACTGGTAAAGCAATAAGACTTTTTTAATTTTATAACGGGCCCCTGAAAGTTTTTAAACTTTTGGGGGCTTTTGTTGTTACATGGATATAAGTAATTTTTTTTGAACCATTCTTTAAATCTTTGGGCATCGGCTCTTGCGTCGCACAATTGTACGTTTGGAACTAATGATCGTCATTATTAATCTTATGGATAAGGAGCCTGCTATTAGAATTGGAGATTTCTTCTACGTAGAAAAGACGCATATTCATATGCAGTACACGAGTGCGACGCAAGAATGCCTCATACATGTTCTGCATTCTGGCTCAATATCAAGTCATTAAATTACTTTATAAATTAATTTTAAATGTAAAAAAACGATTGAAAAAACGGGTTTAAAAAAGGGTATAAAAATACATTTCCGGTGTCCTATAACTAACACGATTCCATGCACAAGCTTTACATTTATGAAAACTGTAATACTCAAATTTTATCAAATCTTTGTATAGTAAAGGTTTTGGGGTCTTTTTATCCATTTACTGCAACTGAAAATACTTATAGTTTTTTTGAGCCTCTTTTATAAAAAAAATAAACAAAATGAAAAAAGTTTACTTAATGTTTTTTGGTATGGTGCTTTTTGTTTGTACAACAAATGCACAGTTAGTGGTATTTTCAGATGATTATGCTGCAGGAGTAACGTTTACGGCTTTTGGTGGTTCTGTAAATAGCCTGGCAATTGATCCTACAGAGCATCACTCAGGTACAGCGTCGCTTAAAATACCCGTAACTACCGGGTACACAGGTGGTACCCTGATTGCTGATGCCCCTAAAAATTTGAGTGGTTACAACACATTGACATTCTGGGCAAAAAATGATAAACCATACTTTCTTGATGGAGCTGGCTTTGGAATTGATGCAACTGATACCTACAAGGTTGAAAGAAACGGACTTACAGTAACATCCACCTGGACAAAATTTTTCATTCCTATTCCGGATGCCTCCAAATTAACTGCCGCAGATGGCCTTTTCCATTTTGCAGAAGGCTCAGGAGAAGGTGCCTATAACATTTGGATTGATGATATCCAATATGAAAATATAGGATTTGGTGTGGTTAGCTTATCAAGCGCTTCCTTTGCTACTCAAACACAGGAAAAGGAGGTCGGTCAAAATTTTGGTGCAGAAGGTACAACCTCTGTTTTCAAGGTTAGCGGTGTTGATGTGCAATTAAATACAGCAAAAGTTTACTTTAACTGGACAAGTTCCAATCCTGCTATAGCAACCTTTGATGCCTTAGGAGTGGGAACCGCTTTAGCAGTAGGAACAACAAATGTTACCGGTAAATTGGGAAGTGTTAATGCTACGGGTGTCTTAACGGTTAATGTTTCAGCGCCTGTGTCGCCAACAATAGCTGCCCCAACACCTTCAAGGAATGCCGCAGGCGTTATTTCATTGTTCAGCAATGCATACACCAATAATCCTGTTGATACCTGGAGAACCGATTGGAGCAGTGGTTTCAATGAATTGACCGATTTGAAGATTGCAGGGAATGATACAAAAAAATACCAATTGCATCATTTTGCAGGGGTTGAGTTTTATGGAAGTCCGGTGAATGCCACCAATATGGATTATATACATATAGATGTATGGACGCCAAGTGTAAATACTTTTACATTAAGGCTTGTAGATTTTACCGGACCCAACACAGAATCTGAAATATCAAGAACACCTGCGGTTAATACATGGGTAGGATATGATATTAAGCTTAGTGAGTTTGCGTCCCTTGGATCAAGATCAAAATTATCGCAAATGCTTTTCCTTGTTCCTCCGGGTACATCCGGAACATATTTTATTGATAATGTTTATTTCTATAACTCCGCACTCCCGATCAGCTTTACAGACTTTAAAGTTACCCGTAAAAACAATACAGCTTTGCTTCAGTGGAATACAGCATTTGAATTGAACAACAAAGGGTTTAGCGTTGAGCGCAGTAGCGATGCTGTTAATTTTAAACAGATCAGTTTTATCAATGCTTCTGATGCAGCAAGCGGAGCACATGCATATACAGCAACAGACCTTATACCTGTAAAAGGCGTAAACTATTACCGTATTAAGCAGGTTGATTTTGATGGGCATGTTACTTATTCTGCTACACAATCTTTGAGTTTTGAAGGTACCGGCACTACAAAACTTGCATTATTCCCAAATCCTGCAAAAGATAAAGTGGCAATAACTTTAGGTGGCATTGAAAGCAGCGCAGCCCGTTATTATATTGTAGGTGCTGATGGTAAAGTTGTAAGAACTGGCAGTTTTGATAAAAGCCTGGGTAATTCTGTTCAAACTTTAGATGTAAGCAACCTTGCAAGAGGTATATATATGGTGAAGTTGACTGATGGTACAAAACAGCAAAGTGCCAAACTGATACTGAACTAGGCGTTTTAATATTGAAGAACAAAAAGATTTAAAAGATAAATTAATCTTTTCCGTTCATTTAAACCGTGATTTTTGGATTGTTCAAAAATCACGGTTTCTATTTTTTGCAATATGATTGTTTATCTGCTAAAAGCTTGTTTGTATATAAGTTGTATGCCTGTTTTTCCTTATATGAGACTGAGGTTAGATTTGTGGTAAAAAGAATAAAAGGCCAGTTACGATAATATCATAATTCCAGTTACGATAATATTATAATTAATATGAAGAGAGCGTTTACCGGTTCAACCCTTTAAGATTCAGCCAAATTACAGATAACAGTGAATATTCACATTTGTCAAATAAAAGTCATCATTAACCTGGCCATTGATGCAAATGTTTTTCCAACAAAAAAATACCATTTGCGAGTTATAAACTAATATAGCAGGCGAAAAGAAAAATATTCTAACTTAAAAACTTGATCTACCTTGATACTAAAATAGCAGGGGCTTACAATTTATTTATCATGAAAATTTTTCTTACCTGTTTATTCATTTATTTAGGTTTTCTAGATGCATTTTCTCAGTTTATTCCTCTTAAAGGAGTACCTGATTTGGAAAATTATCTTCCCAATCAATACGGTCATCACGGTAAAATATGGGATATAAAATCAGCAAAGAATGGAATTGTTTACATGGCTTCAGACAATGGGCTTCTGGAGTTTGATGGCAAAACATGGAATAGATATAAAGATTATAAAGGATTCACCCGTTCATTACTATTAGCAAATGATTCTGTAATATATACCGGTTCTGATTTGGATTTTGGAGTTTGGAAAAAAAATAAATTTCAGGAATTCCAGTATACTTCACTATATCCATTTAAAGAAGACTCTAATGCTTTAAGCGAGGAGTTCTGGCATATTTTCCAATTAAATAACAGTGTAATATTTACCTCTTTCAGCAATATTTATGTTTATAAAAACAAGCAACTCACTAAAATTATAGCTCCCTCCCGTTTCTCAGCAAGTTTTTCTGTAAACGATAAAATTTATCTGGCAGATGAAAAGTTTGGTTTGTATGAGTTCAACGGAATTGCTCTCAAACCTGTTTTTAAATATCCTGACAATAGCCCTTTTCAAATTTCGGGATTATATGAGAATGAAAAGGGATTAAACATTGTTACAAAAAACAGTGGCATTTACCAGTTTTCTTCAGGAAAATTATCAGCTGTTGAAACAGAGGTTTCTTTACTTCTAAAAAAATCCAAAGTATTTTGTTTTACAACAATTGACAACCATTATTTAGCATTCGGAACCATCCTGAACGGTTTGTATATCACAGATACAAATGGAAAAATCATTCAGCATATCAATAAAAACAAAGGTCTGCCGAATAATACCATACTCAGTATGTATTATGCTGCGAACGGAAAAGTATGGATGGGCATGGATTACGGTATCACCGCGTTGGATTTGAAGAATAATATTACCTACTTAAATGATTATAAGGGTGAGTTTGGAACTGCATATGCCGCCATTTTAAAAGATAATGTTTTTTATTTGGGAACCAACCAGGGATTATACAAAACCAATTGGGACGAATTAAACAACAATAAAGATCGCACCGTTTTTTCGCTAATCGATGGTTCTGAAGGGCAGGTTTGGTCGCTTCAGAATATTGATGGAACAATTTTTTGTGGTCATGACAAAGGATTGTTTGTATTAGAAAATAACTCGCTAAAAAAAATCAACAGTGAACATGGCGTTTGGACGATAAAACTTTATCAAAAAGATTTTTTACTTACAGGAAATTATAATGGCATCAACATTTTCAAAAAAAATAATCACTCGTGGGAGTTCTTAAAGAAGATAGATTTAATCAGGGGCTCCGTTAATCAAATCGAATTTGAAAATGACACAATGCTATGGGTGAATATTCCAAACTTTGGCCTGATAAGATTTTCTTTAGATGAGAATTTTTACCCTGTTGACAGGATGATTATCAGCGCCAAGAATTTTGAAGGGGATTTCCCCTCGCTTTACAAAGATACAGAAGGGATTCATGTACTTACCAGCACCAGTCAATACCGGTTCAATCCTAAAAAAGAGAAGTTTGATCAACAAAAAAGTATACTCAATACTCAAAAAATTAACGACCTTCTTTCAGGATGTTACCAGCCTGTTCCCCTGAATAATGTTTACGGATTTTATCCCATCTATAATGGATTTGCATTGGAAGATTTTCAAAATAATCTGAGCGATACCGTTTTAAAATATCCATTGCTGTTCAGAAAAATGGAGGCATTTAATAATAATGAAACCATGTTGTTGCAGCAGGATGCTGATGTTCCTTACCAACTTAATAATCTTAGATTTAGTTTTATTATAGCAGTAACAAATGATATTTCATACCAATACAAATTAGAAAATATATCCAATGAATGGAGCGAATGGGAAAATGATAATACCCTGGAATTTTTGAACTTAAAAGAAGGCAATTATAAACTTGTACTAAGGGCAAAATCGCAAAATAAATTTTCAGACGTACAGGAATTCACTTTTAAGATTGCTTCGCCCTGGTATAGAAGTTGGTATGCATTTGTTGCATACTTTTTATTTTTTGCACTGCTGCTTTTCTTATTAAGAAAGTGGCAGCAGTTGAAGTTGAAAAAGCAAAAATTAGAAATGCTTAAAAAGGAGCAAAATTCCCTTCGCGAACAGGCCGAAAAATATAAACAGGAAGCATTGTTAAAAACGCAGGAGCAGTTGCAAAATGAAAAGAAAATCCTGAAACAACAAGTTCGCGATAAAACAATTGAACTTGCAAAAAAAGCAAAGAGCGATGATGATAAAAACCGGCTGTTACATTCTTTAAAAGATAAAATTCATGAAGCAGATGAAAATCCTTCTAAAGCAAAAATCCGTCACTTGGAAATGCGCAGGCTGTTAGATTCGTATTTGGAAATTGAAGATAAAACCTTCGAAATACAGATGGATGAATTGCATCAGGAATTTATAAAATCGCTCAAAGAAAAGTATTCTAATTTATCCATTTATGATTTACGCATGTGCGCCTATATAAAGATCGGATTGGGTTCAAAAGAAATGGCAGAATTGTTACAGGTACTTCCTTCAAGTATCAACGTAAGCCGTTCACGAATCAGAAAAAAGCTTGATCTTAAGCCTGAAGAAGATCTGTTTACATTTCTAAGCCAGTTTAGTTGATATCAATTGACACATTATTTCTCCATCATACTTTGCATTAAGAACGAAATTTATTTAATCTAAGGCCTGATAAAAATGAACAAACAAGTTCATACTGCTGTTTCATTTATGTAAGGTTCCGATAAAAGCAGTTAATTTAAATAATACCAACAGTAGTTTTTCATTGCATCGTTCCTTGCGTCGCA
>DGQT01000001.1 GCA_002390845.1 Chitinophagaceae bacterium UBA4407
TGCCATTTTTACAACAGATGAATGGATTGCGACGCAGCCAAAGATGCCATGAAAGCTACTGCTGGTAATACAATCATACATTTTTAAATAAGGCCTGCCACAAAAAAAGGCAGCAACAAATAGTTACTGCCTTTAAAACCAGGCACCAGCTTTTTTAGTATTTTCCAAAATAATAACGCTCAATATAATTACCATTGAAATAAGTTGCTACGAACTGGTTGCCGTAAAAACTAACATTATCAAAATGCAGGTCGATGCTACTGTGTGAGTAATAATCGTTCAAATGAAGGTCAAGCTGCTGATGGCTGCCATTATAAAAGCTTCCGTATTCATCATAATACCCGCCGCTAACATTAGTGATGGTCCAGCTGCCCTGCATGGTTAAAGTACCTTCAGTGTATTGTGCAGTTCCGTTGTTACTGAAATAAAAACTACCATTCTCAACCCCGGTGTAAAAAGGCTGCCAGCTATAAGCATCACCTTCTGAAGCTGAAGTGAGTGCCCATGAGCCCGTTATGGGTGCTATTATTATAGGTGTTTCAACAACCTTTATACAACCGGATAAAAATAATACGGCGAACAGCGCAGGAGTAAGACGTACAATTGATTTCATAACTTATGTTTTATTTTTTTTGAATAATTATTTTGCAAACTTTATAGTTGCTTTACGGATATAAAGCAATTCCTTCGCCACAATATTTCAAAACAGTTTTGTTATCGGGCAATTAGATAATTTTTAACGCGGCGTGAAAAAAAATATAAAAGGCAATATTGCTGTAACATTTTTTTTAAAGCAAGATTTTACAGACTTTCTGTTCATAAGAGAATAATTTTATACGCTATGAACATGATTAAATTGATAAATGGCGACATTACAAAAATGCAGGTTGATGCCATTGTTAACGCTGCCAACACTTCGCTGCTGGGTGGTGGAGGCGTAGATGGGGCCATTCATAAAGCAGGCGGCTCAAGGGTTCTGGAAGAATGTATCGCAATCAGAAATAAACAAGGTGGCTGCAAAACAGGCGAGGCAGTAATTACAACAGCAGGCAACCTGGCTGCAAAATATATCATACATACAGTAGGCCCGGTATGGAATGGAGGCAATAATAATGAGATACAACTACTTGCCAGTGCTTACCGCAACAGCCTGGTGCTGGCAACAAAACATGATATTAAAACCATCGCATTCCCGAATATAAGCACAGGCGTTTATGGATTTCCAAAACACAGGGCTGCTATGATTGCTTTTAATACTGTAAAAGATTTTTTGCACGAAGACACGCACTTTACTGAAATTAACTTTGTTTGTTTTGATGAAGAGAACTATAATATCTATGAAGAACTTGCCGATTTTTTCAAGATAAAACTTTGAAAAAAAAGCATATTACTAAAGTGATTTTTGGATTAGCAATAGAGTGATTTGTGTTACCAGCTTTTTGTTCAATGTTTAAGCCATGTTGCGTCGCATTACGTTCATCGTTCGGATTATAAATGAAGCTAAACAAATATTACCATCCGCGCTGTTGTCTCCAAAAGATATGCAGAAGAAGTGATTGCGACGCAACGATGCAGCTATGAAACACAGGTGTTGGTATCATAAAAATAAAATACCTGTATCCTTAACGCACATTAACTTAGCTTCATTTAAATTTATCAGCAGCTATATTTCATATCTTCTTTTCACATGAATCATTTTGTTACATGAGTGATTATATCATTAATACAACCAGGCTTGGCTTACGTAAATGGACCGATGCAGATACCAACCCTTTTGTTGCCATGAATAAAGATAAAGACGTGATGAAGTATTTCCCCGGCACAGTAACCGAAGAAGAAACACTTGCAATGATTTCAAGAATAAAAACACATTTCAATGTGCATGGCTTTGGGCTGTATGCGGTAGAAGAAAAATCAAGCGGCGCATTTATTGGTTTTACCGGTTTTGCAATACCCAGATTTGAAAGTTTTTTTACACCGTGTGTTGAAATAGGTTGGCGTTTGCAACAATCTGCCTGGGGCAATGGCTATGCTACCGAAGCTGCAAAAGCCTGTCTGGAATATGGCTTTGGCAACCTGAATTTTGAGAGCGTATTTTCTTTTACTGCATTAAACAATTTACCATCTGAGCGGGTAATGCAAAAAATTGGCATGAAACGGATAGGCGAATTTGATCATCCCAATATCGAGCAGGGGCATATATTTTGCCGTCACCACTTATACAGGATTGAAAGATTTGATTTATCAATAGGTTAATCTGTCTTTTCTTGCAGCCAAATGTTATACAGCACATGTGTGCGACGCAACAAGCGATCCCATGAAAAACGTAAGCCCGGCCAATAAAATTCTATGCATTTATTTGTGCTTTCGATGCAATTAACGCAGTACCAAAACCAAGTACTGCCATTAATCCGAACGACCATTGCAGGCTTAGTGCATCGGCAATATAACCGATAAAGGGTGGCCCCAATAAAAACCCCAGGAAACCAACACTCGATACCAAAGAGATCGCTATACCCGCCGTTACTTTTTTTGATTTTCCGGCCAGCCCGTAAGTAAGTGGCACTACCGATGATACACCAAAGCCGGTAAGCAAAAAACCCAAAGTAGCGGTATATAAATAGGGAAATGCAACAGCAATAAGCAGCCCTGTTGTTATTAAAACACCACTTGTTTGCAGCACCCGCACAGGGCCAAATTTTGTAACCATTTTATCAGCAACAAAACGGCCGGTTGCCATGGTTGCCATAAAAGCAGTTAAACCAACCGGTACAATATTATCAGGAACTCTTACAACATCGCGAAAATAAATGCCGCTCCAGTCGAACATACAACCTTCGCACCCCATACAACAAAATGCAATTATTCCAAGTGTAAGTATAGATTTTATATTACCCCATTTAAATTTAAATTTTAATTCTCCTTTATCCTTGTCATCTTCTTTTAAAGAATAGCGAAAGAAAAATATTACAAACAAACCAATCAGCAATGCAACAATAATAAAATGAAATAACGGCGATACATATTGCGATACCATCAGTATTCCTACGGCACCACCGGTAAACCCCGCAAGGCTCCACAAACCATGAAAAGATGCCATTATAGAACGCTTATATAAAGCCTCAACGCCAACGGCCTGCGTATTAATAGCAATATTCATCAGGTTGCCGGCCATACCAAAAAAGAAGAGCACGGCAACCAGCTCCCAGCTTGTATTTACAAGTCCGATTGCGCATAAATCTATAGCGTAAGCAAAAGAAGCCACAAGCATACAGGCACGGCTTCCGAAATGCGTAACAAGCCAGCCGGCCAAAGGCAGGCAAACCATAGAGCCAATAGGCGATGCAAACAAAACACTGCCCAGTTCAGATTTACTTAAACCAATGTGAAGCTGAATATCGGGTATTCTCGCCGTCCATGTGGCAAAACATAAACCTGAAACAAAAAAGAAATTACTAACCGCAATACGTGCAGAACGGGGGCTCTGGTTGCTGGCAAACATGCTGCAAATATAAACAACACTACAATCCACCTTTACCTCTTTATGCAATCCGCTTATATTTGCAGCCGTTGAAGTTTTTTTGGGCCGGGCAGCACGAACTTTACTCATCGTACCTTGCGTCGCACACTTGTACGGCAGGAACATAGATCAGCAAGGTGCAGTCAACGTTCAGGTAAAATACCAGGCTAAAAATTTCAACACACAATAAATTGTAAATCCGAAATCTAAAATCATAAATAGAATGTATCGTACACATACCTGTGGAGCGTTAAGGGTAACCGATGTAAACAAAGAAATAACCTTAGCCGGTTGGGTGCAAACCATAAGAAAATTTGGCGCCATTACATTTGTTGATCTCCGCGACCGCTATGGCATTACACAGTTATTATTCGGAGAAGCGCTGCAGGCAGAACTCGATGCAAACCCGCTGGGTCGTGAATTTGTTTTGCAGGTGCAGGGTTTTATACAGGAACGCAGCAATAAAAACCCGAACATACCTACCGGCGAAATTGAAGTGCAGGTACACAGTTTTAAAATACTGAATAAGTCAGCCGTTCCGCCATTTACCATAACAGATGAAACAGACGGTGGCGATGAT
Organism: Chitinophagaceae bacterium UBA4407; assembly: GCA_002390845.1. Lineage (GTDB taxonomy): Bacteria > Bacteroidota > Bacteroidia > Chitinophagales > Chitinophagaceae > Limnovirga. Next base: position 4,101 of record DGQT01000001.1, read on the forward strand.
CTTCGCATGAAATACCGCTATCTTGATCTTCGCCGCAATGCAGTAAAGAAAAATTTAGAATTGCGTTATGCGGTAAGCCGTGCCACAAGAAACTACCTGCACGAAAACGGTTTCATGGATATAGAAACACCGTTCCTGATCAAATCAACACCAGAAGGTGCAAGAGACTTCGTAGTGCCTAGCCGTATGAATGCCGGTCAGTTTTATGCATTACCACAAAGCCCCCAAACATTTAAGCAATTGCTGATGGTAAGTGGCTACGACCGCTATTACCAGATTGTAAAATGCTTTCGGGATGAAGACCTCAGGGCAGACCGCCAACCAGAATTTACCCAGATAGACTGTGAAATGGCTTTCGTAGAACAGGAAGATATTTTAAACATGTTCGAAGGTTTAATCAAACATATTTTCCACGATGTGAAAGGTATCGGTTACAAAGAAGAAGTAGAACGCATGACCTGGGAAGATGCTATGTGGCATTATGGCAACGATAAACCCGATATCAGGTTTGGGGTGAAAATTTGTACGCTTAAAAAACCTTCGTCAGTTTATACAAACAAAACCGACCACTCAGCATTAATCAGCGGCGTTGATTTTAAAGTTTTTGATGAAGCCGAGGCTGTACTCGCCATTGCAGTACCCGGCTGCAGTGAATATACCCGTAAGCAAACAGATGAAATAACAGAATGGGTAAAACGTCCGCAGATTGGTATGAAGGGAATGGTTTTTATCAAGTGCAATGCTGACGGAACGTTTAAAAGCAGCGTAGATAAATTTTACAGCGAAGAAAAATTAAAAGCCATTGCAGCAGCTGCAAATGCAGCAGCAGGTGATTTAATTTTAATTCTTGCAGGTGCAGAAGAACGTACCCGCAAAGCCACCAGTGAACTGCGTTTAGAAATGGGTAGACGCCTTGGTTATAGAAAAGAAACTGAATTTAAATTATTATGGGTGTTGGACTTTCCATTGTTTGAATATGATGAAGAAGGTAACCGCTGGGCAGCCCGTCACCATCCTTTTACATCGCCAAAGCCGGATGATATTGAAGTAATGATCAGCAACAATCCCTTGATTGAAAATGCAGAAAAATATCTCGAACACCCTTACGCAAATATTAAAGCCAACGCTTACGATCTTGTGTTGAATGGCAATGAAATTGGTGGTGGATCTATACGGATTTTTCAAAGGCCATTACAGGAAAAAATGTTTGCAGCGCTGGGTATGACTGAAGAAGAGGCATTGCACAAGTTTGGATTCTTACTTGGCGCTTTTGAATATGGCGCTCCGCCGCATGGTGGGCTGGCATTTGGTTTCGACCGTTTATGCGCCATTCTCGGTGGCAGTGAAAGCATCCGTGATTTTATTGCATTCCCTAAAAATAACAGTGGCCGCGATGTAATGCTGGATGCCCCCAGTACAATCGATGATAAACAGTTTGAAGAACTACAGATAAAGCTGGATTTAAAACCTTCCTGAATAAAGGGTCTGTAAATTAATCAGATAAAACCTGCTGAAAATTTTCAGCAGGTTCTTTATCTGTATTCATTGCTCATTAAAGTTCAGAAAGTAAAAGAGTGCGACGCAACTACAGCTTCATTCATTTACTATAGCCCGGTACAAAAAATAATTTTCTTTTTAATAAACAAAAATTTAATGCAAATCTTTTGTGCAGGTAAAATATTCCTCGCTTTATAAGGTAGCTTTAGGCTCAAATTAATTTTTAATTTTTAAATCTATTCAAAATGACAGAGACTAACACAACACCGCTACCGGAAGAAACCAAGGACTGGAAAGACAAAGCAGAAGATATGCTTGAAACAGCAAAAGATAAAGCCGAAGATGCTTTAGATGCTGCTAAAGAAAAAGCCGAGGAAGTTTGGGAAGAAGTAAAAGATAAAGCAGACGACCTGAAAGAAGCTGCTGCTGAAAAATTTGAAGACCTTGCCGAAGGTGCCAAAAATCTTTGGGGTAAAATAACAGGTGCCGCAGATGATGTTGAGAAAAAAGAAGGAGAAGCTTAAAGGGTTGTTACCTCATAAAAAATCCGGCAAATGAAAACCTGCCGGATTTTTTTATTTATATAACCAGTATACAGATGCTTTACATTATTGCCATTTGGCTGCTTGCTGTTAGCAAAGAGGTATTTATTAAATCAACCTGTTTAACCGGCAGTTGCAGGTACCAGCATACACCCATCAGCAGGCAGTTAAAATAATCTGCAGGCAGGCGGTTGGGTAATGCATTGGCCATGGTACTAACCGAAGAAACTTCCATCTTAAAACTTATTAAAGGCTTTTCACCCAGGTTTGCAGAAACGTTCAGGAAACCATCGGTAATACAGTTTAGATTGTAGTAATAAATGCTTTCGTAAAACTGAATTGCACCATAGCCATTAACAGCTAATACAGGATCGATGATGCCGGCATCGAAACCATACTCATTTTTAAAAATAATTTTAGGCTGGCGCTTACCTTGTTCGTAAACCATAAAAAGGCGCCGTGTACCGTTGCTTTCCAGGCGGGCAGTATGCAGCAGCACATCGTAGACCATGGTTAAAACATTTACATCGCCTTTCCAAAGTGCAACTACCAATTGTCTTCTGCCACCCTCAGGGAAAATTTCGTGATTGCGTAAAATATATTCCATGCTACCTGATTTAAATTAAAGCTACCGCCCCTTATTGTAATGTGTCTCTAAAGTAAAAAAGGTAATAATTAATTAATATTAAAGTGTAAAAAATGTTGAAAACTTACTTTAAATGCTAACGGGTGGTAGTGAAATGAAACCTCAAAAAATACATAAAAGTCGGGTAAATATTTTAAGCCTGGCATCAGAAATTCCCGTCAGCATTGTTGCGTCGCACACTTGTACTTTTGAAAATTTTACTCATCTTTCAACAGCCCTTCCGGAACTAAAAGCGAGATTATTATTGCAGATATTTTAAAATGCAGGCTTCTGAATATATTATTTCAATATTGCCAGTAATAGCCGCAAATACTTAGTGTGTGATCTTCAACCAGGTTCAGGCTTTTCTTCTTTACACCAAAATTTGAGATTTGTTATTACGGTCTCTCTTACATTTAATTAATATATTCGTTATATGAGTTAAACAATCTTATGACTTTGCTTGCATTGTTACAACATAAAAATATAGCAGTATTTTCATTAACCCATTTCCTTACCAAATCTATATGACACGCTATTCAAAACAAACAAGAATACTGATTGCAGTTGATTGTATCATTTTTGGCTTCGACGGTCAGCAAATGAAACTGCTCTTAATAAAACGCAGCTTTGAACCGGAACAGGGAAAATGGAGCCTGATGGGTGGTTTTGTACAGCCTGGAGAATCTTTTGAAAATGCAGCCGCCCGTGTTTTAAAACAATTAACAGGATTAGGGGATGTTTATATGGAGCAGCTTTTTGCTTTTAGCAAACCCAACCGCGACCCAATGGAAAGAACCGCATCAATTGCATTTTTCAGCCTTATAGATATTCACCAGTACGAGCAGCAGATAAGCCACGAATACCATGCAGAATGGGTACCCATCAAAAAAATGCCTGCACTTATTTTCGACCATAGAGAAATGATTGAACTGGCTAAAGAAAAATTACGCTATAAAGCAGCGCTGCACCCGATCTTATTCGAATTGTTACCCGAGAAATTTACGCTGCCCCAATTACAAAATTTATACGAAGGCATTTACGATGCAACAATTGATAAAAGAAACTTCAGCCGTAAAATATTATCAACAGGCCTGCTGATGAAACAAAAAGATAAAGAGAAACAAAGTTCTAAAAGGGGCGCTTATTATTATAAGCTTGATAAACGAAAATACATTTCTAAATTCAACACTTTTTTAAACTTTGTACCCAACCCTAATAAACTTAAGTAAACAATTTTGCTGTCTTAAAGCTTAGCTGGTTTTATAATGTGTTACCTTCATAACCAATCAAAAAAAGTAAGTATGAAAAAGAAAAGAATAATTTTTTTGTTATGCGTTGCAAGTATTTTTTATTTTATTCAATCCCCTGAAAGTATTGCGTCACCTGTAATTCACCAGCCATTAGTGGATACTGTAAAAGACAATCAACTTACAAAAAAAGAAAAAAAAGAAGGCTGGAAATTATTGTTCTCCGGTAACAGTCTCGAAGGTTTCAGAACCTATAAAAATGAACCGGGATCATGGTCTGTAAACGGTGGCGTTATCTGCAGTGAAAAGCCTGTAACAAACCACAACCCCGATCTTATTACCAACGATGAATACGAAAATTTCGAATTGGCGGTTGACTGGAAAATATCCCCGCAGGGCAACAGCGGCATTATGTACATGGTAACAGAGCAATACGATGCGGCTTATGAAAGTGGCCCCGAGTACCAGTTAATCGATGATAAAGGCTTCCCCGAAAAAATTCAGGACTGGCAAACAACAGGCGCCGCTTATGCAATAAAGCCCCCGGCTCTCTACGCTGCAAATACTCCGGGAGAATGGAACCACACGGTGATCATTGTAAACAAAGGCCATGTAGAGCACTGGCTTAACGGACAAAAAGTTGTGGAGTATGAACTGTGGAGCGATGCATGGAAAAAAGCAAAAAACGAAGGCAAATGGAAAGATGATGCTGGTTACGGAATGTCTAAAACAGGGCATATTGCGTTCCAGGCTTCGCATAGCAATGTAAGTAACACCGGCGTATGCTTTAAAAATGTAAAAATTAAACTACTCTAAATTATTTTTTAAATCCATTGTGAACCCGGCATCAGTTCTTTATTGAACTTCTGTTGCGTCGCACTATTGTACGTTCGGAACATCTGTCGACCAAAGAATCAACAGTCCAAGTGTGCGACGCAAGGAACGATCAATAGAATTACTTATGCCCGGCCAAAAAAACTTACCATATAAAAATTCTGTTCGTTAAACTCTCTTATAATTTTATACATTCCATTTCTTGAATGAGTAACTGTTATGAAGCTTGCCGCGGTTATTTTATTTGCATTCTTACTCTTTGGCTATAATAAATTATATGCCCAGCGCTGCGATACAGTTACTTACCAATCTATGTATTGGGCGGATGGTTTTAGCGGCCTTTTTCCACAAAAAATATTTGTATCGGCAGATAATATATTTACAACCGGAATAAGCGCTCCTCTTAATACCGAACAGCCTGAAGCCGGTGAAGTAATGCTTACAAAACTAACCGCAAGAGGCACCCCGCTTTGGTGTAAAAATATCGGCAACTCGGGTTTGCCTTTTCAAAATGACGACTTTGCCCAGGATGCCATAAAAACAAATGACGGGGGCTTTGTTTTTGCAGGAAATACACAGGCAGATAATAATAGTCATTACGATGGCTGGCTGGCAAAAATTGATGCTAACGGAAAAGTTGTGTGGACTGAAATTTTTGATTCGCAGGCCAGCCGGCTTTTTAAAGTAATACAGTTAAGCGATGGAAGCTTTGCTGCTATAGGTATATCGTACACCAACTTCGAATACGATGGTTATGGTAATATTACTAAAGTTTACAACAACGAAGCATACATAGTGCACGTAGATAAAGATGGCAAATTGCTATGGTCAAGGTCTTTTTTTTCGAAGCAGATCAACTCCCTGTTTTCAATAACGCAGTTGCAGGATGGCAACCTTGTTATACTGGGCGAAACAAAAGATAATGGCATAACAGATCCCTGGTTTAGGTATATGGCAAAAGTTGATTTTACAACAGGCAAATTTATCTGGACCAATGGCTATCAATATCCGGAGATTGGTTATTGGCAACCGGATGTAAAAGAAATGCCCGATGGCAGAATTTGTATACACAACGGAAGTAATGTGAGCTATTTTGACAAGAACGGAAATGCTTTAAAAAATATCTTTTTTACGGTTGTTGACAATTCCTGGGACGGGCAATTTGTAAGGTATATTGGCACCGGCTTGCAGGGCGAAGATTACTATTATGCATTCAAATTCAGGCATGCTTATTTGTTTAAAATTAAGAACGATTCTGCCATAATATGGGCACATATCTATTCGGTTAAATCATTACCGGGCTCCATTACAGAAATGCGGGATGTAGTTATGGCAAACAATAGCTTTTACATGAATGCAGAAATACAAACGCAGGATTTTCCTAACGCCGGTAGTAATTATTATCAATACCTGCTAAAAACTGACGCAGAAGGCAATACGCCATGCGCCGATACTTTTTCAACCGCATTTAAATTTTCAAGCCCTGATGTTTTGGGCAATTTTGCCATCTCATTTACAGATAACGGCTCACCGCTTAAGCCATTTTTTCGCGGCTTGCATTCGAATGACAATCAGCCGCACCAGGCCAAAGATTGTTATCAATTCAGTTGCTGCACCGATACACTTATGTACAAAAATGCCTCTGTTTGCGAAGGCAGCCGCTACACACTCCCCGATGGAAATACAGTTTCAGCAGCAGGTGTTTATCCCACGGCTTTCAAAACTTTTAAAGGCTGCGATAGCGTAATTTTTACAACGGTAAACTTGCAGCATAATGTAAAAGTTTCATTGGGAAATGATACCTGTTTTGCTAACTCAAATCCCATCATTTATAAATTATCTTTTCCACAGCAGGTAGAATATCAATGGCAGGATGGCTCCGCAGATTCAATGTATGCCATTACTCAACCGGGGCAATATTGGGTTAAGGTTTCCACCGCCTGCAACAGTTCTGCAGATACCGTGGTGGTGTTCAGCAACTGCGATTTTCCTGTTTACATCCCCAGCGCTTTTACACCCAACAACGATGGACGCAACGATGTTTTTCGGGTGCTCAATTTTCATAACCAGCATTTATTAAATATGAGCATCTACAATAGATTTGGTCAAAAGATTTTCACTACCGCAGATGCCACCAAAGGTTGGGATGGTGTAGCCAACGGAACCATGCAGCAAACCGGCACATACATTTACATAGTTAAATACAACGATATTGCCGGTCATTATCATGAACAAAAAGGAACGGTAGTTTTAATAAGATAACTTGCCGGTATTATCAATGTTTATTTAAATACAGTATGTTCCCGGCATTTGAAACACTTATGAGGCTTCTCTTGCGTCGCACTCGTTTACGGTTGGATATTCTATTCAGCTTTTACCGAAGCAAAGATTGAAGCGGATGTTTTAACCGCAGAGACGGAGAGACACAAAGGAAAAACACTATTGATTTTCTTTACGCATATAGAATAATTTTACATGATCGAAGATGTAATACATCACATCTTCATCGCTGGTATTTTTGCGCAGCCAGTCATATTCCGGCCTGTATAAATTAATGAACTGCTGCAAAGTATCGCCGGTAAAGCCGGTATATTGCTCAACAGTTTCCCTTGAAAACCGGTAGTTAATATAGGCATCTTTTTCATGCTCGTCTTCTAATTTATACCGCTGCCTTTTACTCTTTTGAAGCTTACTGAAATAATCAAGGTTTACCACCATTCCCTGTCCGTTTTTTTCTGCGGTTGCCAGCTTTCTTTTTGGCCTTACCAGATCGGTTAAAAATTCCTGCCTGCGTATCATACTGTCCTGCTGATATTTCGAATATCCTTTTGCAGTAACGGTTACAGCGGCAAGTTCATGTGCTATGGGTACCAAATAAATGATCAGTGTGTCCTGCAACAAACTGGTATACCGGAATGCCTTGAAATGAAAGCCGTCAGCATTAAAAAAAAGCAGGTCGTTTACGCCGGTGTACATAGAAAATATGCCCCTGGCATTTGCTGTTGCAACTTTAGTAGTATTTGTATTGGTAATTTGAGCGTTGGTAATTGGCGAATAAGTTGCGCTGTCCAGCACGTAGCCATACACCATTCTTTTTTGCGCAGTTGTAGTTGTGGCAATTATACAGCATACAACCAATAGCAGCAATTTTAGTTGCCGCCTAAAATACATTATAAAGTTGCTGCTTATCCTCATGAATAAATTATAAAGACTCCGTATAATTCCTGGTATGCCAAATTAAGAATTGTAAAACATGTGGTTTTGTTAATTTATCCTCTGAAATGCAATACACAAAGCCACTGCAGCACACAATTACATAAACGGTTGCAATGCAGTTCTTCATTTTCTCTACATTACTTTTTATAATTCCACCACTTATGAGACCAACCACCTTTAGTATTGTACTGCTGATGCTTTGCAGTTGTTCAAACGCACAGCAACAAAATAAATTTGACGAATTCTGTAACAACTTCGCAAAGGGTTATAAGGCCTTAAATATTCCGGATCTGCAGTTAAGCTATGCTGAAAATCTTAAGCAAATTCAATCGCCTGTAAATATTCAAAAGCAAATAGATTTCTTTGAAAAGGTTCGAAAAGAGCTTCAGGTTTATGCTGGCTTTGAGTTAACCATTTCACAGTATACCGATTTTGGTCTAATAGAATACGAGACCAATCTCAACCTCGAAAGGCTTGCGTTGGAAAAGAAATGGATCGGCGAAAAACCTTCTGCAATTGCAATGAATAGTCTGTACAGTATTCCTGATGGCAAAGCCTGGTACAGTTATTTTTTAAAGAAGTGGACAGGTGCAAATGTAAACCCCGATGAAATTTATTTAAACGGAATGGAAGAAGTTGAAAATGTAAAAAAACATATTGAAGAAATCCGTTTACAAATGGGCATGAATGAAGATGAATTCTACAATCATCTTAACGACAGTTCATTTTTTCTCAACAATCAAACACAGGTACAGCAAGCGTTTGAGCAAACAAAAAAAGTAATACTAAAAAATCTATCCGATATTTTTAGCGCACAGCAAATGCCGGAAGTGGGTATTCAGAAAGGTGCTGATGAATCCCTTGCACAAACACCAGGATACTACAACGACAATACTTTTTATTACAATTATTTCAACAAGCCTTACAATAAACGCCAGGTTGACTGGTTGTTTATTCATGAAGCAATTCCCGGCCATCATTATCAATTGTCAATTGAAGCGCAGGCAAAGCGTTCCGTTATTCAACAGCTTTTTCATTATGCTGGTTTCGCCGAAGGTTGGGCTGCTTATACCGAAACGCTTGGAAAAGAATTGGGTGTTTATCAAACGATGTACGATGAGCTTGGAAAATGGGAATGGGATCTTGTGCGCTCGGTTCGCGTTCCTTTAGATGTTGGCATAAATTATTATGGCTGGAGCGATGATAAAGCACTTGCATTCTGGAAAGAACACATCCGTAACCAGGATGATATTGCCATGCGTGAGATCAACCGCATGAAACGCTGGCCTGCACAGGTTGTTACCTACAAATATGGCGCTGCACAAATACTAAAATGGAAAGAAAAATTACAGCAACAGCAAGGCACAAACTTTAGCATAAAAACATTTCACGATAAGATTTTATCACAAGGTTCATTGCCGTTTTTTATTGTGGAAAGAAATCTATTCAGAAGAAATTAGTTCAATACATTTTTTTGAACCGGGCTGAAGAATAATAATGAAGCTTCTCTTGCGTCGCACTCGTGTACGGTTGGATTATTTATTGAGCTTTACCGAAGCAAAGATTGAATCGGGAATTATCTAAACCCTATTGTAGAATTTTGTGAACTTTGATTAAAAAGAATATTTAATGCTTGTAGCTGCTGTTCATAAATTTCTTTAGTAATTGCTCTTGTATTAAGAAGCCAGTTAAGATTATCATATTGAACAGAATATTCCAGCAGTTTATTCGGCTTTCCATACTTATCCAGCAAGTTTTTATTGCGCATCTCAATCAAATTATTAATAAATTCATTAACTGTTTCGATAGAAGGATTTTCTTGAAAAAAATTAATCGCTTTATTATCAGTAGTAACAACAATTAATCTTTTCTTTCTTATTATAAAATAATAACCAAGAAAAATTAGTCCAATTACTAACCAAAATACTGCTGCTCCGGGTTCAACATCTTGACCTGTGATTGAAGCAGTAAATACAGCCGCAGAAATAACACAGATAATTAATCCTGCAAACAAAATAGTTTTATTATCATCAATATGAGTATATCTATTTGCTGTTATTTTTTCGTAAGGAATATTGTATTCACTTATATCCTTGCCTTTCTTATGTTTTACTGACAGACCGGCATCATCAATTAAGAAATTGTAAGTTTCAAACATTCCTTTTTGTTCCAATGATTTTTTCTCCATAAAGTGGATATATTGATTCTCATTCCCGTTTAAAAATAAATATTTTTTTTCTAACTTTTGTATTGCGCGTGACTACCAACACTTCGCTTCCATCCTCGCTTCGGTGAAAGCTCATTTATAATCCAACCGTACAAGTGAGTGACACAACCAGTGATGCCATGAAAAACAAAAGCCCGTAAACAAATCCCTGTCTTAAAAAACCTGGCTCCAAAACCACCAACTACAAACTAAAAACTGTAAACTATATTTGCGGCTATGCATTATGTTTCTGTAGAAGGATTAACGAAGAGTTACGGTATTACGCCGCTGTTTAATAATATTTCGTTTCATATAAATGAAGGGGATAAGATTGCCATTATTGCGCGCAATGGTGTGGGTAAAAGTACACTGCTGCGCATACTGGCAGGCAAAGAAGTTCAGGACGAAGGCAAGCTGTGGATTCACAAAGATGTAACGGTTGCATTGTTTGAACAGGACCCGCAATTTGATGAAGACAAAACCGTACTGGAGAATATTTTTCATATTGCACACCCGGTAATAAATGCCATTCAAAAATATGAGGCAGCCGAAGAAAGCGGCGATGGCGATGCAATGGTGGAGGCCATGGGCGAAATGGATGAACTGAATGCGTGGGTGTTCGAAGCTAAAGTAAAAGAGATCTTAACGAGGCTGAATATTCATCATTTACAGGGAAGTGTAAATGAACTCAGTGGTGGTCAACGCAAACGCGTGGCATTGGCTAAAACGCTTATCGATATTGGCTTTGAGCATCAGCACACATTGCTGATGATGGATGAACCTACCAACCATCTTGATGTGGAGATGATCGAGTGGCTGGAGCATTTTTTAAACGGTGAAAATGTTACGTTGTTACTGGTAACGCACGACCGTTATTTTCTGGATGCCGTTTGTGAAGAAATATGGGAACTGGAACGCAGCAATATTTACACTTACCGCGGCGATTATGAAAATTATGTTGAGAAGAAAGCGGCACGTATTGAGAGTGAATTAGCAAGTATTGATAAAGCAAAAAACGAATACCGCAAAGAACTGGAATGGATGCGCAAGCAGCCAAAAGCAAGAACTACAAAAAGCAAAAGCCGCCAGGATAATTTTTATGAAGTAGAAGCAAAAGCCAAACAAAAAATTGTTGATGCACAACTTCAGTTAGAAGTAAAAATGAGCAGGCTTGGCGGCAAAATTCTTGAATTAAAGAAAGTACATAAAAGCTACGGTGATCTTAAAATTCTAAAGGGTTTTGATTACCTGTTTAATAAAGGCGAGCGCATTGGTGTAATTGGGAAAAACGGCGTTGGTAAGTCTACATTCCTTAACCTGCTGCAGGGCATTGAAAAAGCTGATAGTGGTAAAATCAATGTTGGCGAAACAGTAATTTTTGGAAATTTTTCGCAGCAGGGATTGGTAATAAAAGAGAATATGCGTGTGATTGAATATGTAAAGACCTTTGCTGAAAATTTTCCCCTGGCCAAAGGCGGCAGTTTAAGCGCGGCGCAATTCTTAGAATTATTTTTATTTACGCCTGAGAAACAATACACCTACCTGCAAAGTTTAAGCGGTGGTGAAAAAAAGCGTTTGCAATTGCTTACGATTTTATTTACCAACCCAAATTTTTTAATACTGGATGAGCCTACAAATGATCTTGATCTGCCAACGCTTGCTGTACTTGAAAATTTTTTAAACGATTACCAGGGCTGCGTTTTAATTGTGTCGCACGACCGTTATTTTATGGACCGTTTGGTAGATCATTTATTTGTATTTGAAGGCGGTGGCGAAGTGCGTGACTTTCCGGGAAACTATACCCAGTACAGGTTATGGCTTAAAGAGAACGAGAAGAAAGCGGATAAGTGGAAAGAGCTCGAAGATAAAAAAGGCAAAGGCGAATCATTACCGGATGGGTCTCAGCAATCAGCGATCAGCAGTGAGCCAGCAACAAATACAATAAAGAAAAAGCCATCATTTAAAGAGAAAAGGGAATTTGAAATACTTGAAAAAGAGATTGCTGATTTTGAGAATGAAAAAAAATTATTGGCAGAAAAAATGAGCAGTGGTAATTTACCTTTTGAAGAACTGAATAAGATCAGTGAAAGAATGATTGCCATTACAAAACAACTGGAAGAAAAGGAATTAAGATGGCTTGAATTAAGTGAATTGGTGTGAACGTTAATTTAAAATGATTTTTATATTTATAGATCGAAATTCGTAAATCAAAAATCGTAAATCAGTATGGAACTTCTCGGTGTTGGTTCAAGAATTAAACATGCATCGTATGGTGCAGGTGCAGTAATACGCATGCACAAAAAAGTGTACGAGATCTGCTTTATAGAGCAAGGCATTAAGATGGTTAGCAAAGACCATCCCATGGAAGTGATTGAACGCATAGAACCCGAGTATAATGTAAGCTTTGGCGAAGCCGAAGATGCCTTAATAAAAATCCTCCGCGAATGGAGCGATATCAGCGAAGTAGTTTCGCTTGGCGATAAATGGAAAGATGGTGTAATGATCCTGAAACCCGGTGATACATCAAAAGAAAAAGAAATACCCATCGATGTATTTTTTCACAAGATCGTAATGCTGCGCGACAGGCTGCGCGTAATGGAACAGCGTGTAAATGCACACGATAAACTTACTGATGAGGACAAGATAAACCTGCAGCAATACATCACACGCATCTATGGTTCGTTAACCACATTCAATGTTTTGTTTAAATACAAAACAGATTATTTTGAAGGCGAAAAATCCTGAATAATATTTTTGATACCAGCAGCAGAATCAATCGCATCGCCTGTTGCACAGTTTACCCCGTACTGGTTTCGGGGCAATCCGTTCATCGTTTTGCACAATGTGCAACTTTTACCAGAGCGGGTAACCTATCTGGCCTTAATATCTCCCGAAAAAGAAATAGATTGGCGGTTGTTACTGCTGACTACAAGGTCGGCCCTGCCATTATCAAAAATTGTTAAATTCATTTCCCGTGCCTGCGTTTGATTTTTGAATTTTATCAATATATCCCAACCACCCTTTTTACCGGGGGTTTGATAATATTCAAAATCTGTTGAAGTAAAACTTATACCAGCATCTTCAGGATTGATGGGCGCTGTATAAGCACGTCCGAAATAAGGCAGGTTACTGGTAATCGTGTCTTTGGATATCCTCAGATTGTAGTAAGATGTAAGTTGCCTTGTACGCCCTGTTAACGGCGTAACCGACTGTGGTATAAAAGCAAAACTTTTAGATTCAACCAATGATTTTAATGCCGCTGCCTGCGCTTCTATTTTATCTTGTTTGGATTCCTGGGCGAAGCTAATTTGCATAAAAGCCGCCAAAACAAAAAGTGTTATTGCTAAATATTTTTGAACTGTTTTAAAGTATAACATAGTTGTATGTTTTTCAGATTAAAATAATAACCCTTGCATTAAACGAATGCAATAAGCATTATGATGCGCAGCTTTCGCATTGGTTTAAATTACAATGATGCACAAGAATATTTTTAACAACCCGTTTGTTTTAAAACCACTGCATCGCTTACAAACCTAAAAAAAATACATTTTACTACTCTTTAAAACCCTAGGAAATACTTAGCAATTCCACTTCAAAAACCAAAGTGCTGTTGGGGCCAATTTGTGCGCTTACCTGCCTGTCGCCATAACCCAGGTTTGCAGGAATAAAGAAACGCCATTTGCTGCCAACACCCATTAGTTGTAAGCCTTCTGTCCAGCCTTTAATAACCATGTTTAGCGGAAATGTTGCAGGTTGTCCACGTTTTACAGAACTATCAAATACAGTTCCGTCAATCAATGTGCCGTGGTAATGGCATGTTACTTTTTGTGTGGCTGTTGGTTTTGCGCCTGCGCCTTCTGTAATAACTTCATATTGAAGTCCGCTGGGTAATGCTGTTACACCTGGCTTTTCTTTGTTTGCTGCTAAAAAATCCTGACCCGCTTTAAGATTGGTTGCGGCTTTGTCGTTTTTCAATTGAAATAATTTATCTGCAATTCCCATAATTATAATTTGTGCGAAAGTAAGGAAAGCCGCTTCATTAGAGAAAGCTTTAAAATCATTATCAGGATTTTTGCATTAAAACCTGGTTGCAAACTGTAAACCTGAAGCTGCTGTACATTTATAAAGCACAAGTGTGCGAGGATGTTTAATAATATTACTACTGTTGGGTAAATAAAAAGCCGCCCGGTTAAGGAACGGCTTTTTATTTTGTAAAGCTGATCTTATTCTTTTACATCAGGATTTTCCTTCTTTTTCTCCTGTATCATCTGCAATAACTGCAGACCCATTAAACCGCTCAATGATCCTTCGGAGCCATTGCCACCACTCACGATCAGGTCTGGAATAATTTTTATGTGGCCTTTACCAATCTCTTCGGTAATCTTGAATTTGGTAAAATTATCCCCGCCCATTGCGCTTACCTGTAACTGGTATGCTTCTGCAGTTGACTTACCTATTGCCATAATTTTTTCAGCTTCAGCCAAACCGGTTTTAGCGATCTGTTCTGCCTGGGCACTGGCATTGAGCTTTGTGGCATCGGCTTGTGCACCGGCCCTTGCACGGGTGGCTTCAGCTTCAGCGTTTGCACGCATCTTGGTAGCTTCCGCTTCGGCGTTTACATTCAGTTTTAAACTGGTTGCATCGCCTTCTGCTTTTTTTACAGTAGCATCGGCGGTGCGTTGTGCAATCTCAACACTTTGCTGTGCTTTTACAATTTCTTTCTGCATGTCTGCAATAGCCGTTTCCTTTTCCATACCCTGGCGTTTTTCCTGCGCCATTCTTTGCGTTTCGTAAGTCTTCTCTTCCTCCTGGGCAATCTTTCTGTTGGTTAGGGTTTTCATCAATGCATCAGGTGGCACAATGTCTCCAATTAATGTATCTACTGCGTTTACGTTGTAGTCGTCAAGCACCGCTTTAATATGTTCTTTAGCTGCAGTCTGGCGTTCTTTACGTGTACTTAAAAAGCTGATCACATCGCTGTCCTGTGCACTGTTGCGGAAGTAGTTGCCAATCGTTGGTTCAAGTACCTGGCTTACAAGATTGTTCATGCTTCCAAAACGCGCAATTACTTTAGGGGCTTCATTTGCAGGAATGTGAATGATCTGCGAAACATCAAGATTGAAAGGGAAACCATCTTTACTTCTAACAGTAATTGTTGATAAATTTTTATCAAGCAAATGCGCTTCACTTCTTGTATTTGCCCAGTTCAATACAAGGTTTGTTGTTGGAACCAATTCAACTTTCATTGTGTATTTGTTGATGGGGTATTTACCCGGGCCAAGTGGTTCCATCCATACGCCGCGAAAACCTTTGCCAACAATATTACCATGTTTAAAACTTTCGCCGGTAACATCAATACCATCTTCGCCAATATAGCTGATTACCACACCTACATGACCAATAGGCACATCCGTCATCGGGTTTTCTTCAATCTGCACGGCCCACGGATTAATGTAATAACTACCCGCTAAAATTACCTGTGGCTGTAAACCACGGCAACCACCGTTGTTCATAAAAGTATCTATGTCCTGGAAGTTGTTGTGGCCTTCTACATTGCTGCCCGCAATTTTACCCTGCGGTATGGGTTGACCATCGAGTGCAGTAATTACACCCACCATATTTTCATTAATGATGATCTGGTCGGCAATGGTTATATCAAATAAATAACTGTTGATACGGTAAGAACCTGCAGTAATGTAGGCTGTTTGCCGGCCACGCTGGCCACCATTGTCAAGAAATTTTTGTGCGTCCTGAAAATTATCACTGTCTACATAACGTGCAAGTATTCTTCCGGTAGGAATTCCGGTACCGTCTTTACTTAATACCAACCCGATTTTGCCTTCTGGTATTATGGTAAAAGGCGTCATATCTACACCATACTGCCATGGCCACATGCCCCAATATAAGCCCGGCGCAAGGGTTTTAGCCTGGAAACCCGCTTCGCCTTTCGTGGCAATAATGCGGCCATCCGGTAATTCTTTATTGCTGCCTACAAGTACAAATTTCTTTGTTACAAGGCCAATCCTGTTTTCGGGAACGATCACCATTCCAAAGAAAACACGCAGAATAAATTTGTAAAATAAAATAAATAACAGCGCTATTAGTATCCACCAATAGTTGGCTAAAAGATCTGAGAGGTTCATTGTTTTAGATTTAAATGTTTATGGTTAAAGAAGTTTAATTATTTTTTTTGAGCCGGGCTGATTATCATTGATTGAACTTTGGTTGCCACGCTCGTTTCACAGTTCCGTTTTCATGGCAACATTTAAGCGAAGCGTGGCAGCCTGTGCCGAACTTGTTTCGGTATCGCACTCTTCGGCTGCTATATCTGTATTAAGCAAAGCGAAGATAAGCAACGGCATGTCTTGTATTTTTTGATTTTTATTAAGGTGATTTAACAGCCTAAACCTGATTCCTGACTAACAAAATATGCATTTCATTTTTTATAAACAATCTTTAATTTCTTCCACTGTTTCAATAAATGCCTTTTCCTGTTTTATATCTTTTTTCCAAGCCAGATCGCGTTCAATCAAATCTATTTCTTTTTTTATGGTTGCACCAGGCTTGCCGTTTTCACTGCCAAGTATCAGTACTGTGTCGGAAATTGCTACAGACGTGATAATATCATGCGATACAATTATCAAAGTTTTAAGCTCGTCGGAAGTAGATACCTGCAATAATAAATTTGTTACTTTATCAAGCATACAAACATCCAGTCCGGAGAAAGGCTCATCGAGCAGCAAGAAGTCGGAACCTTTCAACAATTGCTGAATAATGCTTGCTCTTTGTCTTTGTCCGCCGGATAATTGCTGCGGATATTTTTTCAGTTCATCTTTTAAGTTGAAATCTGCGGCATATTGTTCTATCGTTTCTTTTTCTTTTCCTTTAAGTACATCGTTTTGTTTTGCTGCAAGCAGTAAAGAATAGTATACAGTTCTCCATTCAAACAGATAATAGTTCTGAAAGATCACGCCCATATCACCAGCTTTTACTGTTTGGTTGTTATGCAATTTTACAGTACCCGATGTTGGCTTTTGTAATCCCGACAGTATCTTAAATAATTGTGTTTTACCGATGCCACTTCTTCCAATAAGAGAAACAACCTGTCCTTGTTTTACATCCATACGCACAATGTCTTTGATGCAAAAATTGATGTCTCTTAAAATTATTTTATCATCATAAGAGAGATTGATGTTCTCTGCTTTTAATAAAATTTCTTTTTTTATACATGTTGTCATGATGCAACCTCCTGTTTTAATTTGCTGTGTGGGAATAGCCAATGTCTTGTCAATCCTAATAACCAGTCAAAGCATAAGCCGATTAAAAAGAGAACGAGTTGTAATGCCACAACGTTCGTAATGTCATTATACTTATTGTACTTAATAAGTAATGTACCAATACCACCTTCACTCATGCTTAAGCCTTCTACCATCGTGATCATCAACCAACTGATGGCGAAGTTTTGACGAAGTATTTCAAACACCTGGTCTGCTTTACCTACAATGATCACTTCGTACAATGTTTGCCAGTTGTTGTAGCCAAGTGTTTTACACAATTCATATTCCTGCTTATCAATGTTGATGATAACAGATAAGAATGATGTAGTAAAGAATGGTACAATACCAAATACAAGCAATGATAATTTTAATTCACTTCCATCTTTTGTAAGTAGGGTGAAGATGAAGATCAAACCAGTCAAGGTAAGGTATCTGCACTTTACAATAAGCTGTGCAATGCTTTTGAAAAATGGTATTACTGATAAGTATGCAAACACCAGTGTGATGATGATAGAATACAACATTGCTTTTAATGTAAGTGCAAGGCTTACAAACATGTTATCTATAAACAGTTTGGTAGTGAGCAACTGCCCGAAGGCAGTTGCTACATTACCGGGTTTAGGAATCAAACCATCAGAAGTTGTTTGCCATACCAACAGCGTAACGATCACCTGCAACACGATCATAATGATGAGCGTTTGCTTACTGATCTTACCAAATGGCAGGAATATTTTTTTCATTTTAGTTTTTTGTTTTTTTCGCTCAAGCCGCTGGGCTTCGTTCTTACAACGGCTCTGCTTTATTCACTTCACTTTATTTTATTTTAGTGTTCATGAAACTTCGTTTTCGCTTCTTTGGAAAAAATATCCTTCGGATTTTTTCCAATCATGCCTTCGGCATGACCGAACCGAAAGAGGCGCCTTATGTAAGAACTGTTGTCAACGTTTTTATTTATCTATTACTTTACTTTCTTGTTCAATCATTTGCAGACGTATAAGTGTGCGACGCAACGATGCTTAATCCTTATTCTGTCGCTGGGTTAATAATTTTCTTATTTAGAAATTGAGAGATTGAATTCACTAAAACATATCCTCATAATCCTTTCAATCTCCCCAAATCTTGGTTCAGACATCTTACTCGCCAAGTACAATCTCCACTCTTCTGTTTTTACTTCTGCCTTCTTCAGTGTTGTTATCTGCAATGGGTTTTTCAGAGCCATAACCTTTTGCTTCCAAACGATTTTCTTTCAAACCTTTCTTTTGCAAATAGGCTTTAACTGCAGCGGCACGTTGCTCTGAAAGCGGCATATTCACAGCATCTGAGCCTTTGTTGTCTGTGTGACCATATACACCGATCTTCAAACCTTCGGCGACAACTGCTGATTCAAAAATTTCATCGAGCAGTTTATAAGAAGAACTTTTGATATTGGCTGAACCTGTTTCAAATTCGATACTGTAACTCTTTGAAGAAACTTCTGAAGTAATGTTTTCTGCATAGTTTGTTTCGATGGCTTTGCCATTCATCAACTCCGGATGATTCGAAATAACACTGTACAAAAAACTTTTGTCAACAGCCTTTTCATAAGGCATAAATGTTGGCATTAACGATGGATACATTTTCACCATCAGGTTGCCGAATGTGTTGTACACAGCTTTGTAACGATCTACTTTATCATCACCAAGTCCATAAGTGTTAGCCATGTCTGCAAGGTTGAAAACCATTGAACCACCAAGATTCACTTTCATACCTTGAATATCTTTTTCTTCCACACCGTTGTAATATTTCAACCAGTAATCTGCATCTTTTTCCTGGTACACAGCAGCGCTGACTTTAGCAGCAAATGCTTTTGCTTCATTGAAAGATCTTACCTGGTCGCCAGCTTGTGCAAGTGCTATGATCATGTTCTCAACATCTGTTCTGTGATCATACGCCCACTTCTTTATGGTGATGGTTTGGTTAGGCATTTGCGATGCATATTGTTTGGTGTTTGCTATAGTAACAAGTCCACCTTTTTTTTGTGCAACGTTTACGTCGCCGGGTGTCCAAGTGGCTACACCATCAACACCAACAGTTGTATCAACACCTGTTGTTTTACCATTCACAACGATCTTTCTTTTTTCTGTGTAGCCAGCGATGTACTTGTTAGGCGCATCCAGGAAATCGTTTGCAGCAATGATGTTGATAGCGTTTGCATCATAAGTTGTTTCATCCGGGTTTACTTTCAAACCGTTGTCACCGGCCCATTTCAGCAATATGTTGATGTCACCATCACGCAATACACCGGCAACACATTTACCAATCGCATTATGCGGATCTTGCTTCCAACTCTGTGGTCCCATCACCTGGTCTTCACCATAACTTTTACCATGTGCAACAGGTATAATGATGGGTTGATATTCTGCACCAAGCGGCTCTAATTCTTTTGCCAACGATGTCATGAACGCAGGCATACCATCACCCATAAACGTGATCAGCACTGCACTTGCGTTAGGATTATTTTTATAATCATTCGCAAATTTTACAAGATCAGCCATTTGTTTGTTGCAATCATCCTGTCTTATATAAGTCACATCAAGATGTGCTTTATCAAACAAAGAATTTTTTGTTGTGCGTACACCACCATTCGCATACATGCCGCTAAACTGTGCGTTCCAAGCCATGCGTTCCCAGGTTATTTGTGTACCGCCATTCACAGCGTTATCATTTGACGGAAGCGTTAGCAGCACTGCGTTTGAGCTTAATGATGCATTCGGTGCATCGGGTAATGTTACTTTACCTAAGTCAACAGATTGTGTTGCTTCTTTCGGACGATTTTGATACCATCTTACGCTTAATATTCCTGTTGTTACTACTGCAGCGATGATTAATAATTTTCCTGCAGGTTTTAATTTGAGTGCCATAGTTGTATATTTTGTTGTTGTTATAAAAAATGTTTTTTGTTTTTGTAAGGGCAATAGTTTGGAGCCCGGTTGTTGTGCCCTTGTTCAACATCCGTTGCGTCGCACACTTGTACGTTCTGTACAATGTGCATCAGCTTAGTATTTATAGTTCGCTGAGATTAATCGAGCAGACCTCTGTATTTGTCTGTGATAGTTACACCTTTCAGTTTACCATTATCTGAATGTGCAGTGAGTGCATCTTTGCTGTAGTTGAAATCAGTATCAAGGTTAAAGCGGTTGATGAGTTCAATAGCCTGTGCAGATTTTGCTTTATCTTCCAGTACTTTGTCATCCATGAATCGCTGCGTTACATCTATCGCAGATTTTATATGACCGATCTTTTCACCGATCTGTTGTTTCAATATTGCCAAAGCTTTTTCAGCATCCTGGTTCAGTTCATCATCACCCTTGAACGCTTTCATAGCGCAGGTTACAGCAGATAAACCAGTTGTGACAGAATAATACAGATCTTTCTTTGCTTCCAGGTCAAGCTTTGCATCTTCCAGCATGATTCCACTTTCTTCATAAGCGGTTTCAGAGAATTTGATCAGCTTGTTCAAGTCACCAACTATTGGTGAAACATTATCAATGTATTCACGGCAGCGAAGTATGTTGTTTGCATACAAGTCTATCTGTCTTGGATTCGTTTTTTCCTGTTGCAGGATCTTTACTTTCTGGGCATTCAGTTGCAATTCTTTTTCTTTATCGCCGAGTTTGTCCATCAGTTCACTTTGTTTGCCTTTCAGTTTTGCTGACTGTTGAAACAAAGTGTTGCGGTCTTTATAACCCTGTTCAATTTTCATTTGAAGAATGTTGAATGGGTTTAATTCTATCGCAATACCAATGGTATAGTTGGCGATGAATTCGGAGAAGTAACGAATAGCTCTCCAGAACTTTCTGTTGGTAACGATCATAAGTAAGAAGCCCAATACTGCACCACCAATTATTAAGTTCACCAAATTCCATGTCACAGTTATTAAGAATGGTAACAGGTAAACAGCGAACAGGTAACCGAGCCCGGCAAAGAGCGATAAACCAATAATGGTTGTAGCCGCATTCTTAGGCTCACTAAACCATCCAGGCTTTTTTACATTTTCAATTGCGTTGATCATTATTTTGTTTGTTTTGATTGTGAGTAAAATTTTTTATGCTATATGTTGTTTTATCTTTTCGATATCGTAAACAATTTTTTGTTTCATATTTTCTGATGCTGCTTTATAACCACCGCTATTGCTTTCAATCTTTTCTTCATTTTCTTTTACTTCATGTTGCAACACTTGTATCTGGTTTTGCAAATCAGTGATCTCTCTTGAAACCTCAGCGATGCGTTTTTGCTTTGCTTCAATTTCTTGTTGTTTCCCCTGCACTTTTTCTTTTAGTGCAGCATCAACAGTTGAATCAAAATTGCTTGCATCTGTTTCAAGTATTTTGAGATACTCAGTTGCTGTTTGCAGCAATTTTTCTTTATCCAATCCCTGTACATTCAACCCAGCGAAAGCTGCGCTGTACCTGGCTTTTTCGTCTGGTATACTGATCATAGCTTCGGTCATTTTTGTGAACTCGAAATAATCAGGACCAGGAAGATTTGCATCTTTAAACAGTTGATCGAAATACTGTTTGAATTTTTCATTTGTTGTGCTGTTAACAGTCTGACGCTTTTGATGCGTCTGACCGCTGTCAACTACTGTGGAATTTTGTTTTGTTTCTTCCGGCTTTGTAACAGGTTTTTCTTCGTCTGTTACTTCCACAAAAGCAGAAAGAATTTTTTTGCCAAAGCTTGCCATGGTTGTTGTTTTGATTGTTAGATAAAATTTTTATTGCTGCCTTCTTCTTGCCGATTCATAGTAAGACGTTCAAGAGTGCGACGCAAGAATGTTTAATTCATGTTCTACTGCCTGGTTCATAATATTCTTATTCTTCAGCATGCATAATTCTTCCACCCATACTTTCGTATGTTACTGTATCAACCAGATTTTTAGTGGAGTTTTACTGCAACCTTTCCATCATAAAGTCTACCGCGTGTATGGTAGCTTCTGAATCTTCTTTTATCTCCTCATGCGGCAACCCTTTCGTTTGCTGTACTTCGGGTTGTGCGTTTGAATTAACGGCAGTATTATTCGGTTGGTCTATCATGGGCATAAGCATTGCTGAGCCCAGGATGACCAAAATGATTGGTTTCATCGACTGAAATTCTGATTGTGTTGGAATGTGTAACCAACTCTTTGCAGAGCCTGGTTATTTCGGTTGTGAATCTTTACTGTTTGTGAAGTGCTACAGGCTGGAGATATTCCCGGGTGGATTTTCCCTTAATCTAACAAGGGTAAACAACTGTTCCAGAAATTTTTTGCTCATCTTACATTGGAGACTGGCTCCATTTTTTGGTTTGATCTGTTAAAGATATATACAAGCAGCACAAACTTGTATGCCCATACGGTATAAACGGGGCTTGCGGTTTCACAAATGGTAATGTATGTATTATGAATGGTATTTTAATTAAGGCTGAAAGGCAAATGAAGGGTAGGAGTGGGTGTATTGTATTTTAAACGTTGTTGCGAATTTGAGCGTAAATCCTTCAATGACTGTTTGTTGAGCAGTTTACATGCTTAATATTCGGGTAAATCTTTTGATATCTGCCAGCGGATCAATGGGTTTCTGATTCGAAAGATGCTGTGCAAACTGGTGCGCAAAATAAGGAGCGAGTGAACAGCCTTTTGTGCCCATGCCGTTTAAAACACCAACCTGTTTATATAACGGATGCAGACCAACAAACGGCCTTCGCTCTATATTGGCAGGGCGCTCAGAAGCAATGTGATCAATGATTGTGTAAGGAAGTTTAAGCCAGTAATTCAACTGCTCTTCTACTTTTTTTCTGAATGTTTGTGTTGGTTGTGCATCAGTATATTCCCAAATATAATTTGAACCGATCCAAAAAAAATCCTGCTTCCAGGGAACAATTGTAATGCCCTGTTTAAAAATATTTGTACGGGGCAAACCTGGAATGTTTGCAATAAGCGCTTCGCCTTTTGTGCGAACATAAGGCAGCATTTTAAAATACGGATTATCAAAGCCTGCAACACCATCGCAGAAAATAATTTTTTGTGCAGTAATGTTTTTATAGTGAATTGTGTTTTGCAATTCATCAATTGTAAGCTGACTGCAATCAAAGGTTTCTGCAAGTAAAATATTTTGATGTAATAATTTTTTTCTCCATCCCTGCAGCATTGTTTGCAGGTCAACCAACAGGCAAGGATTTACTTCGCCGATTCCATAATTGTATCGAAAATATTTTTGCCATTGCTCTTCATCTGATGCTGTATGCAGGTAATCTTTTTCTTCGCTCATGCGTTGCACAAATGCATCATGCATTTGTGGTGTTGGATGAAAATCCAGCACATTACATTGCTGAACCAATGGGGCATTCATCTCATCACCGAATTGCGTATAAGAATGAAATGCAAAGGGCAGCAGTTCTTCAATCATCCATGTGCGCACAATTCTTCTTCCTGTAACAGGATTGATAACGCCACTCGCTACTTTGCTTGCTGTGTAAGGATTTGCACTGTCTATTACTAAAACAGATTTACCTTCTTTCAGTAAATTCCAACTTAAGAATGTTCCGCAAATACCCTGGCCAACAATGAGATAATCTAACTGCATAATTTAATATTTCAAGCACAGTTCAATTCATATTCTACAGATGAACGGATTGCGACGCAACAATGCTCAATCAAGGAACTAATGCCAGTATTAAAATAGAACTACTCTTAATTTATAATTGAGTATTTTTTTTGAGCCCAACAATAATTCTTTGTGAGGCATTCGTTGCGTCGCACACCTGAAGGTTCTGAACATGTTTCAACTATTTAACAGCCTCTGCTACATTGATCTTAAAACCTTCGCTGTGACTGCTGAATTCCGGTGCATACATGCACTGTATCGTTGCAATGCCCGCAGAGAATGTACCTTCATGTGTAATGTAAACCGGGTACTCAAAAACATAAGTGCCTTTGTTGAGATAACTGATGAAAAAATTGGTGCTTGCATCTTTTGTAGCCTCGTAATACCCAAGGCCATCCTGCCATTTATAACCACTTAAAACATTGGTTGGCTCCATGGCAGCAGCACGCATATCTTTCAGATGCAGGTACTCCATATCGCGATCGCTGCGCAATTCAATACGGATGATTACTTTATTACCTACCTGCAACTCATCGCCATCATTTACCGGGCTTAACACTTTGCCCGATGCCGTATTTTTCTCAACAAATAATTTCTTGTTTAATGACAGCGGCGTTGCCGCAGCAGTGATCTTATCAAGGTCTTCAAAGTATTGCCAGTACACAGCACCCCATGAAGGCGTTGATTGGTTGAAGGGTTGACCGGTTGATTGTGTTGTTACAGTAATATTGCCCATTTCAGGTTTTACATCTGCCCCGTTAATCCGTTGTTTAAAATAACCAGTTCCGGCCTCTGCCTCTTTTGAATTAATAATATTGTCTCCTAATTTTATTTCAATTGTTCTGTTGTTGTTCAATTCATTGTTGCTGTTTAGTAACAGCGCATAACAGGCGTCTGCCGTGGCTTTGGTGGTTTTCCAGTTATTGGTTTGTTTGTTAAGCAACAACCAGGTACGCATATTATTTACGTAGCCCTGCATCTTTGTATCTTTTTGCTGTTGGGCCATTTCGTTCATTAATTCAATCATTAAAGCCTGCTGTTCAATGGGGCTTTGATACCAGTAATAACCCCACGCACTATTTTTCCAGTACATACCTTTTGCAGAATCTTCCACTGCATTTTCAAGTATGGAAGGAACGATGTTTTTATAAGCAAATGTTTGCTGGTTGGTTCTGTATAATGCGGAAGCAATCATGGCTTTCATATATTCAGATTGTTTGTTCCAGAACTTCATGCTTTGCTGGTAATAATAATTGTAAGCTGTTTTGTTTGCTATGTTTATATCGTTGAAATAACTGCGCATGAAGAGGTACTGAATCTGTGAACCTGAAATATTATTTTTAGTGAGATCAGATTTATTTCTTTTCAAGTCTGCATAATCTTTATTGATTTGGCCATCTAAATAAGCTAAAGATTTTACGGCGATTTCATTAAGCACTGCTTTATTTTTTTCATCTATTGCTCCAAGTTTTTTTAGCCTTCCAATGCCGGTTAAAATGTATTGCGTTATATACCTGTCAGCATAGCCACCTTTAAACCACGGGAAAGCGCCATTATCCATTTGTGCTTGTTTCAGCTGCTGCAAAGCTGTTTCCATATTGCTGCTCATCTTAACAACATCAAAGAGGAGTGCAATATTTTTCTTTTGCTGTGTTTCATTTTCAGCATCAAGCACCCAGGGTGTTTCTTCGAGCAAGACCTGTTTTAATTCAGGATTTTTTTCAATATTACTTTGCAAAGCCGCAGTATCAGTTTTCCATTTTTCAAACACTTCTTTTATGCGTGGGTGTTGCGCTGTAATATATGCTGCCAAGGCATTTGCGTAAAACCTGTTGAAAGTCTGCTCGGCGCAATCCTGCTGGTATTCTATTAAATATGGCAGGGCCTGCACGGCATACCAAACAGGGTTGGGTGAATATTCTACTGTAACACTTTCGTTCGCTAAAGTGGTGGAGTTGTTTGTCAATAGCTTTTCAAATTCAAATTGCTTGGTTCCATCGCCATGCATGTATAAAGGCAGGCTTTCTGTTACCAGCATGCGGTTGGTTAATACGGGTAATGTATTTTCTTCACCGTCAGAATAATTGCCGGCTTTTGCAATGACTCTCAATGTAAGCGGCTTGTTATAATTAAAAGGAATGGTTACAGGGAATTTTAGTTCTGTGCTTCGGCCTGCTTCTGCGGTAAAATATTGATCCGGAAAAACATTCTGAAACAACCCATCTACCGGTTCATTGGTAATGGCATCAATTAATTGCAATGAAGCCTGTCCTGTTAATGCGGTGTCGCTCAGGTTACTGATCTTGGTAATCATTTCTACCTGGTCGCCTTCGCGTAGAAAGCGCGGCATATTGGGCTGCACCATTAATGTTTTTTGCGTAGTAATGGTTTGTTCACTCATGCCAAGAGCAAGTTCTTTGGTATGTGCAAGACTCATCCATTTCCATTGGGTTAATGCTTCAGGCATGGTAAAGCTGAAAGAATAATTACCATCTTTATCCGCGTATAATTGCGGAAAGAAAAATGCAGTTTCGGTGAAGTTTTTGCGGGGTTGGATTTTAATAAGATCAGTATTCTCTTTCGCTGATGGTTTGGTTTTCATATCGAAGCTAATTGTATCAGACATTGATACTTCTTCGTCAGCTACAATTAGTGGTGGTGTAAATTTTGTTATTTCAATTTTTCTTGCCATATCACTATTCCCGTCTCGGTCAATTACCGCAATGGCTGCATCTGGCGATTTAGATTTACCCCTGGAATAATTCCCTTTCTCGACTTCTCCCCATAAATCTTCCCCACTCGTAGCCAATTCATCATACTGCTTGCTAAACCCTTCAATATTATTCTGCAAATAATTTTCTTCAGAATTATTTATACCAAAACAATCATTTGCATTAAAGCTGTTGTAGGTTGAGAATGTTTGCCAAACATCGGGTTTATACCATGCATGTGGTTTAAACTGGTCAAGCGATGCATCGTACATTGTAGTTAATAATTCTGCTGCTGCCTTTTCACCTTTGGAACCTTTTATTTGTACAGTCCATTCTTCTTTGCTGCCTGGCTCTGTTTTGTTACGGAATGTGGTATAATTTATTTCCAGATCTTTATCCAGGTAAGGAATTTGTACAGCCATACCACCGGTATAAAAACGGTTGTGTTTTACAAAAGCATAATATAAACCAATGCCATTGCGGTCTTCTGTTTTTACATCCAGCGTAAGCAGTTTTTTGTTGTTACTGAGCTGGTAAAAAGAATAATCATTTCCTTCATCAGCTTTCTCTTTATTGTGTTTAATATTTTGAATAATAAATGCATCCTGTTCATTGGTTGCTACCAGCAGCTTTGCCTGTTCGCCAGGTTGTACAGCGTTTGCAAGTTCTTTACTCCAGTTGCTTTGCAGCGATGGAAGTGAAGCTGATTGCAGATCATACAACTGAATATATTTTACATCTTTTACTTCATTGCCATCTTTATCTTTAGCAATAGCTTCCACAGCATACCAGCCTTGTTGTAAGTTTGTAGTTTGAAGTTTGTAATTTGTAGTTGTTTCAGTGTTGATGGTATCCATTATTACCGCAGCTTTCTTTTTCCAGTTGTGGTAATCGTTTTCTTCTTCATATTCATCATAAGGGAAATTTGCTTCGAATATTTCTTTGCTTATCGCGAACACATCGGGCCTTTCCCATTTTCTTTCCCTGTATAATTTTTCTGGTGTTTGTAAAGGATATACTGCCAGGTGTATCTCTGCCGGAACTTTTTGCCCGGATAAGTTTTGCGCCGTTATACCAATACTTTTAAATGCCGCAGCATCTGCTATTTCCGGGATATTCAATTGCAACTGCAACGATTTGTAACCAATTGAAATATTCGTATTGCCATCCCTTGTTTCACCATTGATGTCAGTAACATTTGCCTCAACGGCAAAATCAAAAACAGGATCTGTGTTTTTGTTTATGCTTTCATCCGCGCCAGCAATAAAGGTGATCTCAAATTTTCCATCCGCATCGGTTGTTACGGTTCCTTCAGTAATTTGTTGGGGCCTGGAAACCGGCCTGATGCTTCTCCAGAACATCCACGGGTACATAAACCTTGTATTGCGCTGTACATTGAATTTAACCTGCCCGCCATCAATATTATTACCTGCATAGGCTTTTGCATGGCCGGTTATTTTTATTGTATCATTCAGTCGGTACGTGGTTTTAAGCGTATCAAATTCAACATAAAATTTTGGACGTTTGTATTCTTCCACACTAAAATTTGCATTGCCATTAAACGTATTGGTAACAATACTAAAATTGCCGGTAAGTACATTTTGGGGCAGCATGAACTTGCCACTGAAAGATCCAAATTCATTAAAAGTAACTGTAATTGAATCTACCGCTTTGTTATTTACATCTTTCAATATTGCCTGTATCGAATCTTTATATTGAAGCATCTTTGACTGTTTGCTGTTTTTATCTTTTGCTACTCCAATTCCTTTAAAAAAAACCGTTTGCCCGGGGCGGTAAATACTTCTGTCAGTAAAGAAAAAGATGGTGGTGTTTTCTTTTTCATAAGCCTCTTCGGTTTGAGGATCGGTTTTATCAACAAAATTCTGATATGGATAATAGTAATTGGTATTGCGAACATTCAATGTATCGTTGCCAGTAGAAAATGACAGCGCAACATTTCGTTCATTACTTGTTTTAATATCATCCAGTGTAAAAAACCCATTCTCATCCGGGGTTTTACTGCCCGATTTTAGTATAACCAATTTTCCCTGTTTATAATCCCAATCCTGTATTTCGTATTTTACTTTTACATCTTTTAATGGCTGTCCTGTTTCACGGTTCACTACAAAATAGTCAGCGCCGTTATTAATAAAACTGATAGCCGATACATCAAAATACTGAATGATCATTTTATCGCTGCTGCTATTGAAATCTTTGCCAGTCGATGCAAGCACTGCATAACTGCCTGGCGTTAATGCATCAATTTTTATTTCAACTGAATGTTTCTGAAAATCCTTTGTTTCAGGTAGGAATTGTATAAATTTCTTCTCGGCTGGTAATTTTATAACCTGTCTCCAATAATTCTCATCCCAACGCTGTTCTGTAATTTTTTTCAGTTTTTCTGCTTTAATAATGCGCAGGTACATTGTATCAGAATTGCGGTAGTTCACCAGCATTCTAAATGGTTGGCCAGGTACATTAATGCTTTCTGTTTGTGTATGCAATTCTTTGCGCAGTATATCTGAAAGTAATTGCTTAAGGTTGCTGCTACCTTCATTTGCTTTAGTTTTTGCTTTTAACTGCTCGTCAATAATTTCTTTTGCTTTATTGTAGTCATAGCGGTATGCAGTATCGCCAAAAGGTTGGTAGGTGGCAGCATTGTTTGCATATATTTTTGCCAGCAGGTACCATGCCTGTATAGTATTTGTATTACCTGCATAACTACCGGTTATTTCTTCCAGCGCCTGTTTGTATAAAGCTTCTTTATTTTCAATGATGCTATTTTCATGTACCCATTCAATTCTTTCAAGGTTTACATCAATGAATGCAGATGCATCCACATCTTTATTATGAAAATGCATCAACTGCTGAAACAAGTGCAGTGCCATTAACAGGTTTGAGGATGAATCTGCAGCTTTAAAATTCTGTTTCAAAAATGTATCTGTAGTTCCCAATGCTTCCGGGGCTTTTATCTCAAATGCATAAGAAGGTTTGGTTATATAGGCGTTGCTATTTTTATAGTAATCCAATATTTTGTGTGCCAGTAAATCATAAAGTGTTGGGCGTAATTTTTCAGTGTTGCCTTTTATGATGATTGCCTTGTAAGGCTTTAAACTGGTTTGCTGTAACTGCTTTTCGGGCCGCAATGCTTTTGCGTATAGCGTTGCGATTGCGTGATTAAAATCATCTGCGCTCCAGGTGGCAATATCTTCTTTTTTAAAATTTACTGTGGTGCTGCGCTGGTAAATACGCCACCCGTAATTATTTAAATAGACATTGTATCGTTCAGCAAGTAAAACCTGTAAAATGCTTTTCTGCACTGCGTCCTGCGCATTGGTAATTTCCTTTTGCAATACTGTAATCTGCAGGTTCGGGTCTTCGTCGTTTACCTGCGACTGAAGGCTCATTTTATACAGCAATGCTTTTATTACCTGATCCTTTTGCCCTTTTGTTTTTGCATCGGTGTACAGCAGGTTTACTTTTTTTAAAGCAGTTTTAGGCAAGCTTTTTTCGAGGATCAGGGAATCTATTGCCAACCATTGTTTTTTGTAGCTATTGTCTTTCATTTGTGCAGCGGATATAAAATAACAAAACGATGTTATTATGGAAAGCAGGAATATTTTTTTCATGAACCAAAAAATTGAGTGTACAAATTAAACGATTAAACTACAGATGCAATGCTAAAGAAATTACATAAACAGGAAGAGCTATAATTAATAATGAAAAATGAATTACAGTATGGCTTCGCTGAGAAAAATGAAAATATTTTGAGCCTGGCAGAAGTCATAATATTGAGCTTTACTTGCGTCGCACACTTGTACGTTCGGATTATATATTCAGCTTTTACCCAAGCGAAGGCCATGCCAGATCGCTATTGGTAAGGCAATCAACATCAGCAAGAGGGCAACATTTGGTAAGGATTGTTGCAAAATGTTCAATAAAGAACAGAACGTTGAAGTGTGCGACGCAACGATGTTTAATAGTAGCAATGCTGATGGGGTAATAATAAAATAACCGCACTAAATCCTGCGCTCATTCATAATTTCGAAACCAGTTTAAACAAACTTCAAATGCAACATTCAGACTATACAGCACAAAAAATAAACGGCAGCATCAGCATCGATGGCGACATCGATAAACCTGTATGGAAAAACGCCAACTGGAGCAAACGCTTTGTGGATATGGTTACCGGCGAGCCCGGCATGTACAATACGCAAACCGCCCTGCTCTGGAACAACTTGCATTTGTACATCGCTTTTTATGCAGAAGAACCATTTGTTGAAGCGCATTTAACCGAACGCGACAGCATTGTTTTTTTAGAGAATGACCTTGAAGTTTTTATCGATGGCGGCAACTGCTACTACGAGCTTGAAGTAAATGCCGCCAATACGGTGTACGAAGTATTCTTTATCTGGAAGGATGCTTATACAAAAGGCAGCAAATTCGATGTTCCGCAGTTCAATGTACACCACCCGCAGGCATATACTTTTGGCGGCGATTACGACCGCAGCGGCGCCAGTTTTTGGAAAGGCACCAACCCACGTGGCATTCGTTGGGCATTCACCAATTTCGATATGCCCGGCCTGAAAACCGCCGTGCAGGTTGATGGCACTTTAAACAACAACAGCGATATAGATAAAGGCTGGAGCCTGGAGATTGCCATACCCTGGAGCAGCCTGCAGTTACTCGCCAACGAAAGACCCATACCACCCGAAAAAGGCGATGTATGGAATATGTTTTTAGGCAGGTTTCAAAAGCTAATGCTCAGTGGCAAAGAAGTAACACCACACCCCGCAATGGCATTAAGCAGTCATGGTATTTACGATACGCACCTGCCCGAAAAGTGGAGCAGGATTGAGTTTGCGGAGTAATAACAATTAATACATCTTGTTTACCCATCTGAAGAATAAGCATGAAGCTTTACTTGCGTCGCACTCGTGTGCAGTAGGATTATACATTGGGCTTTAACGAAGCGAAGATCGAAGCGAACGCTGTTGGC
This sequence comes from Chitinophagaceae bacterium UBA4407, assembly GCA_002390845.1. Classification (GTDB taxonomy): domain Bacteria; phylum Bacteroidota; class Bacteroidia; order Chitinophagales; family Chitinophagaceae; genus Limnovirga. Next base: position 35,875 of record DGQT01000001.1, read on the forward strand.
GCAGACGCGAACAGCAGCGAAAAGTTCATTAGCTTTACAACATACATTAAACATTAAACGATCTGTAGCATTTTTTCCTAACAACTATTGCAGCGATTTTCTTACAGCAAAATGATTTAAATCTATAAATTTTATGTCACACAATTGGAAGCAGTACAAAAGAAAAGGCTTGTCAGAAATGCGGCCTTATGAAAAAGATGAAGATTTGTCTGGGGTAAGTGTCAGTGAACAAGATGACCCTGAAAATGACATGGGCATGATTGCGCGCAATCCCAAAAACCATGCAGACCAATGGTATGTCGCCCGAAAGTATTTTGAAGATAATTTCGAAGAAGCATAATTTATTACCAAGTGGCTACACTATTAGAGCGTGTTCACTTCCTTAGATCTCTCAGCTCTGTTTCGTGTCTCCAAGAAACAGGGCTGAGGTTGAATTTGCGGAATAAACAAATACATTTTATTATCCAACTGAAGAATAAGCATGAAGCTTTTGTTGCGTCGTACTCTTGTACATTCGGATTATATAATGAGCTTTTACTAATAGCGAAGATTTAGAAGAACTGTTTCGGGGGGACACGAACCTTTAGGGCGTACCATTCTTGATATGCAGGGGAATGCCATCAGTAAAACCACAAACGGTAACAGTACTTGTTCTGTAAATGTAAAAAAACTTGTAGCCGGAACTTATTACGTTAAGATTGATGTAGATGGTAAAACCGAAACTATAAAATTTATAAAGGAATAAAAAGAATGCCTTCTCTATGCTATTGGTCAGCGACCAACAGAGGCCGAAGACTTCGCTTCAATCTACGCTTTGGTAAAAGCCCAATCATAATCCGGACGTATAAGAGTGCGACGCAAGAAAAGCTTCATTCATATTCTCTTGCCTGGCTAAAAAAATAACTTGCGAAATTTTACAGCATAAAAAAAGAGGAAGCTGGTTGCTTCCTCTTTTTAATTATCGTTTTTGAACGCTTATTCTTCGTCGTCGAAGTTCATTACTTCACGTGCAGTTGAAAGTAATTCGTATTCTTCTTTGCTGCCTACAATTACGTTATCGAATTCTTTCTGGCCTGTACCTGCAGGGATGAGGTGACCGGTAATTACATTCTCTTTTAAGCCAAGCATGTAATCGGTTTTGCCCTGTATAGCTGCAGAACTAAGCACTTTGGTAGTTTCCTGGAACGATGCGGCGGATATCCAACTTTGTACACCGAGAGAAGCTTTGGTAATACCTAGCAATACAGGTGTAGCGGTTGCGGGTTCTGCATCTCTTACTTCGGCCAGCTTTTTATCGGAGCGGCGGAGGATAGAGTTCTCTTCGCGGAATTCACGAACGGTAACAATCTGACCGGCCCTGAATTTAGAGCTGTCGCCTGGGTTGGTGATTACCTTCTTGTCAAAGATGCGGTCGTTCTCTTCGTTAAAGTCGTACCTGTCTTCAAGATCTTCTTCAAGGAACCTTGTATCGCCGGCATGAACAATTTCAACCTTCTTCATCATCTGGCGAACGATAACTTCAACGTGCTTATCATTGATACGCACACCCTGTAAACGGTAAACTTCCTGAATTTCATTTACCACATATTCCTGAACTGCGAACGGACCTTTAATAGCAAGAATATCGGCAGGAGCTGTTTGTCCGTCTGACATTGGTGTACCTGCTTTTACAAAGTCACCATCCTGAACAAGGATCTGGCGGGTAAGCGGCACAAGGTATTTTTTTACAACACCATCTTTTGCTTCTACCACAATTTCTCGGTTACCACGTTTTACGTTACCAAATGCAACCACACCATCAATTTCGCAAACAACTGCTGGGTTACTTGGGTTACGAGCTTCGAACAGCTCAGTTACACGAGGAAGACCCCCGGTGATATCACCGCTTTTACGCATGGTTCTTGGAATCTTGGCAATTACCTGGCCTGCCTTAACTGAATCGCCTTCTTCAACAATCAGGCGGCTTCCTACAGGAAGGTTATAAGTTTTTGTGTCCTTGCCTTCTACTATAAGACCCGGAATCTTGGTTTTATCTTTTGTTTCAATAACTACTTTGTCGCGGTGCCCTGTTTGCTCATCAGCTTCTTCACGGAAAGTGATGCCTTCTATAACGCTATCAAACTTAATTTCACCTGCGATTTCAGAAATGATTACGTTATTAAATGGATCCCATGTACAGATCACTTCGCCTTTCTTAACATATTGACCGTCTTTAACTACCAAAGTAGCACCATAGGGGATATTGTTAGTAATCAGCAGCCTGTCATTTTTTAAATCCATTGTACGCACCTCACCGGTACGACCAATTACAACAGGAACTTTCTCACCTTCGTTATTAACTGTTTGTACAGTACGCAATCCATCGAACTGAATTGTACCTTCGAACCTGGCAGTTAAAGAAGATTCTACAGATGAAGAACCCGCAACACCACCCACGTGGAAGGTACGTAAGGTAAGCTGGGTACCAGGCTCACCAATTGATTGTGCAGCAATAATACCTACTGCATCTCCCTTTTGAGTTATATAGCCTGTAGCTAGGTTTTTGCCATAACATTTCACACATACACCACGTTTACACTCACAAGTTAATACAGAACGGATTTCCACAGTTTCTATACCAACTTCTTCAATGTAGTTTGCAACATCGGCGGAGATTTCAAGACCAGCTTCAATGATTAACTCATCCGTTAAAGGATGATAAACATTATGCAATGAAGTACGGCCTTCAATCCTGTCTGATAATGGCTCAATAATGTCTTCATTATCTTTTAAAGCACTGGTAGCAATACCGCGCAATGTTCCGCAATCTTCTTCACCAATAACTACATCCTGTGCTACGTCAACCAAACGACGGGTAAGGTAACCTGCATCTGCCGTTTTAAGTGCTGTATCCGCAAGACCTTTACGTGCACCGTGTGTAGAGATAAAGTAATCCAATACATTCAATCCACCTTTAAAATTGGAGAGAATCGGGTTTTCAATAATTTCAGAGCCGCTGCTTCCACTTTTTCTTGGCTTTGCCATTAATCCCCTGATACCAGCCAACTGTTTAACCTGTTGTTTGGAGCCACGGGCACCAGAATCAAGCATCATATAAACAGAATTAAAACCCTGTTTATCAGTTTGCATTTCACGGATGAGTGTTTCGGTAATGCGGGTATCTACACGGCTCCAGATATCAATAACCTGGTTGTAACGTTCATTGTTGGTGATAAGACCCATATTATAGTTATCCCAAACTTCATCAACTTCTACTTTGGCCTGATCAAGCAATTCATTTCTCATTGCAGGAATTATCAGGTCATTGATACTAAACGACAAGCCACCGCGGAATGCCATACGGAAACCAAGTGTCTTAATATCATCAAGGAACTTGGCAGTTTTGGGAACATTCGTGATCTTAATAATATCCCCGATAATTTCCCTGAGATTTTTCTTAGTAAGCAAAGCATTAATATAACCAACTTCAATCGGCACATGCTGGTTAAACAGAACCCTGCCCACAGTGGTATCAATTAGTTTTTTAACCAACTGTCCGTTTTCACGAACTGGTGTTTTAACTTTTATAGGAGCATGTAAATCTACCCGGTTTTCGTTGTATGCAATAACCACCTCATCCATACTGTAAAAGCTCATGCCTTCGCCTTTTACCTTTTCAGTATCGGTACTCTTCTTAGGTTTAGTTATATAATACAGACCCAATACCATGTCCTGTGAAGGAAGGGTAATAGGTGTGCCATTTTGAGGATTCAAAATATTATGTGCTGACAACATGAGTAATTGCGCTTCCAGAATTGCAGCACTACTCAAAGGAACATGTACCGCCATTTGGTCACCATCAAAGTCAGCATTAAACGCTGAAGTTACCAAAGGGTGCAATTGTATTGCTTTACCCTCTACCAGTTTTGGCTGGAAAGCCTGAATGGATAAACGGTGCAATGTTGGGGCACGGTTAAGCATTACCGGATGCCCCTTTAATATATTTTCGAGGATATCCCAAACAACAGCATCTTTTCTATCCACCAGTTTCTTGGCAGATTTTACTGTTTTTACAATACCTCTTTCAATTAATTTTCGAATAATAAATGGCTTGAACAATTCCGCGGCCATATCTTTCGGTAACCCGCACTCATGCATTTTAAGATCCGGGCCAACCACAATTACTGAACGTCCGGAATAGTCAACACGTTTACCCAAAAGGTTCTGACGGAAACGGCCTTGTTTACCTTTTAGAACATCTGATAAAGATTTTAAGGCACGGCCACCTTCGGCTTTTACGGCATTTGATTTACGTGAGTTATCAAATAAACTATCAATCGCTTCCTGAAGCATACGTTTTTCATTACGCAGGATTACTTCAGGTGCTTTGATCTCCAGCAAACGCTTTAAACGGTTATTGCGTATAATAACACGGCGGTATAGATCATTTAAATCAGAAGAGGCAAAACGACCGCCATCCAAAGGAACCAATGGACGAAGTTCTGGCGGAATTACAGGAATATACTGCATTACCATCCACTCCGGGCGGTTGGTAATTCTTGTACCAGCATCCCGGAAAGATTCAACAACACTCAAACGTTTTAAAGCATCTGCTTTACGTTGCTGTGAAGTTTCATTTGCAGCTGAATTACGCAGTGAAAAACTTAATTCGTCAAGTTCAATCCGCTGCAAAAGATCATGTACAGCTTCAGCACCCATTTTGGCGATAAACTTCATAGGATCATCGTCAGGCAGATACTGGTTGTCCTTTGGAAGATTGTCTATAATGTCAAGATACTCTTCTTCAGAAAGCAGGTCGCCACTTTTTAAGCCTTTGTCTTCACGAATACCGGCCTGAATTACGGCATATCTTTCATAATAAACTATGCTTTCCAGCTTCTTGGAACTCATTCCAAGCAGGTAACCAATTTTATTGGGAAGGCTTTTGAAGTACCAGATATGTACTACAGGTACAACCAATTTAATATGGCCCATGCGTTCGCGGCGTACTTTCTTTTCAGTAACTTCTACACCGCAACGATCGCACACGATACCTTTGTAGCGAATACGTTTGTATTTGCCACAGGCGCACTCATAATCCTTCACCGGGCCAAAAATCCTTTCGCAAAACAAACCATCGCGTTCAGGTTTGTAAGTACGGTAGTTAATCGTTTCCGGCTTTAATACTTCGCCAAAACTGCGTTCCAAAATGCTGTCGGGAGACGCAAGACCAATCGTGATTTGTGAAAAAGTTGGTCTTGGACGGTTGTCTTTTTTAATGGCCATATTAAAAATTGCAATTTTTTTGAAAAATTTGTTCTGAATTTTTGTACCCGGCTTTTACAGCCTTTCTCACCGTTCCTTGCGTCGCACACGTTAACTGTAACGCCCTGATGAACAGGGAATTACAGATAATATTTATACAACTGTAAAAGGATAATAATACTTTGAAAACCCGGTTGGATACAATACTTCAAAATGCATAAGTCGGCAAAGGTAATAATTATAGCAAAACCAAAAACAGAAAGTTTTATTTCTTTCTCTTTTTATTGTTTTGATCTTGCTAAATTTTCAGCGGCTGTTGAAAGCCCAATAGAATTGATGCCGTAAAAGTGTGCGACGCAAGGAACGGTGAAAAAAGATGAAAAGCCGGGCAAAAAAATATCCCTCCAGTTTACACGGGGTTTATTTACTTAAATACATGCTTTTCTCTTTATACAAAGTGCGGAAATAAGGATCGCGCAGGTCTTTGATGAAACGGATCGCTTCGCCGGTGCTCTTCATTTCCGGGCCAAGCTCTTTATTTACATTGGGAAATTTATTAAAGCTGAAAACAGGTTCTTTTATAGCAAAACCCTTGAGTTTTTTCTCAAAAGTAAAATCTTTCAATTTTGCGGCACCCAGCATTACCTTGGTTGCAATATTCAAATAAGGTATTTGATATGCTTTAGCGATGAAAGGCGTAGTGCGACTGGCTCGGGGGTTTGCCTCTATAACGTAAACTTTGCCATCCTTAATTGCAAACTGAATATTGATCAATCCGCGAATATCCAACGAACGGGCAATTTTTTCGGCATAAAACTCCATCGTGGTGATTACCAAAGGGGTAAGATTAAAGGCTGGCAATACGGCGTTACTATCGCCGCTATGGATGCCGGCCGGCTCAATATGTTCCATTACACCCATTACATGAAAATCTTCGCCATCGAAAATGCCATCTATTTCTGCTTCCTGGCAGCGATCTAGAAAATGGTCGATCAGTATTTTATTGTCAGGCAGGTGTTTTATCAGGCTGATTACCGCTTTTTCCAGTTCTTCATCGTTAATTACAATACGCATTCTTTGCCCTCCGAGTACGTAGCTTGGGCGCACCAGTACCGGAAATCCAACTTTTTTTGCAACTTCTATGGCTTCATCGGCATTAAAAGCGGTGCCATATTCGGGGTAAGGTATTTCCAGCTCTTTCAGCAAATCGCTAAAGCGGCCGCGGTCTTCGGCAATATCCATACTGTCGAACGAAGTGCCGACGATCCTGATACCTTTCTCGTGCAGGCGTTTCGCCAGTTTAAGGGCTGTTTGACCACCTAATTGTACAATTACGCCGTCTGGTTTCTCCAACTCAATAATTTCCCAAAGGTGTTCCCAGTAAACCGGTTCAAAGTAAAGTTTATCTGCCATGTCAAAATCGGTACTCACGGTTTCGGGGTTGCAGTTGATCATAATCGATTCGTAGCCACATTCTTTTATGGCCAGCAAACCGTGCACGCAGCAATAATCAAACTCAATACCCTGGCCAATTCTGTTAGGGCCGCTACCCAAAACAATGATTTTCTTTTTTTGCGATGGTATAGATTCGTTGGAGGAAATTGTATGATTCATTCTTGAGAAATTGCGCAAAAGTAAGGGTATGCAAGGGTTTTGTAAAGATTAATTATACAGGTTTTTTTAAAGGCATTTTTGGACCCCCGGCTTATAGCATAAATGAGGCTTCCGTTGCGTCGCACACTTGAGCTGTTGGATCGCTTTCGGCAATATGCAATCAACTTTCGGGAATACAACCTGTTTTAATTGCTGCAGCCACACTGCCGATTGCAGAATTTGGTTCTGAATGTAGAAGTGTGCGACGCAACAAAAGTTTAATAGTAGTTCATCTGCCGGGCTCAAAAACTTTTCAAAGGAAAATTAGCGGCCACTATTTTATCAGCGCATCGTATAAAATTTCAACCGGGTGTAGCGCTTTACGGCCTGTGCCATCTTTAACCTGGTGGCGGCAACTGGTGCCGGGGGCTGCAATAATTACGTCATCGCTCTGGTTGCGAACCGTGGGAAATAAAACCAGTTCGCCAATTTTCATGGACAATTCGTAATGCTCTTTTTCGTAACCAAAAGAGCCCGCCATTCCACAACAACCTGAGGGGATTGTTTCTACAGTATAATTCTCTGGCAACGACATTAGTTTAACCGATGGTGCAACAGAAGATAAAGCCTTTTGCTGGCAATGCCCATGCAGTTTTATGAGCTTCTTTTGCTTTGTAAATTGCTCTTTGGTGATGTTGCCTTTTTCAATTTCTGCTGCAATAAATTCATCGATAAGGAACACATTTTTGCTTAGCTGTTTGGCAGCTTCAAGCAGGTGATCATCTGCAAGATCAATATACTCATCCCTGAAGGTAAGAATAGCAGATGGCTCAATTCCAATTAAAGGTGTTTGATCTGTAATTATTGGGGAGAGTAGCTGAATGTTTTTATTTGCTATCTTTTTAGCAGCTCGTATTAAACCTTTGGAAAGCCAGGCTCTGCCGCTTTCTTCATGTTCTGGAAGTATTACTTCATAACCTAATTGCTCTAACAATAATATTGCTTTAATACCAATTTCTGTATCGTTGTAATTGGTGAATTCGTCGCAAAATAAATATACTTTTCCTTTTGTCGGCGTATGTTCGTTTATGTTTTTCTTTCTTCTATAAAGCCATTTTTTCAATGTTATTTTATACATTGTTGGCATGGAACGGTCTGCCGCAAAACCTGAAAAACTTTTTATTAATTTGCTAATGCTTTTATTGGTCATCAGAAAATTATAAAGCGATGGAACTAATGCACCAAGCTTTGCAGATTTGCTAAAATTGGCAATCAACCCGGAACGAAAAGGAACACCATTGGCATCGTAATAGTGCTGCATAAACTCAGCTTTTAGTTTTGCAACATCTACATTGGACGGGCATTCTGATTTACAGCCTTTACAGCTTAAACAAAGATCCATTACATCGTAAATCTCTTTGTGATCGAAGCGGTTTAGTTTTTGCGAGTTGGTAAGAAATTCCCTTAGAATATTTGCCCTGGCCCTTGTTGTATCTTTCTCGTTTCTTGTAGCCATGAAAGAAGGACACATGGTGCCACCTGACAGTTCTGTTTTTCGGCAATCACCCGAACCATTGCATTGTTCGGCATGCTGTAATACATCCTGGTTGTGAAACCGGAAAACAGTTTTAAAGTGCGGTCTTTGCTGGCCAGGTTTATAGCGCAGCATGGTATTCATTGAAGGGGTATCAACGATCTTATTGGGATTGAAAATATTTTCAGGATCCCAGGTACGTTTGATTTCTTTAAATAATGCGTAATTTTTTTTGCCAACCATCTGCTCAATAAATTCACCACGAAGCCTTCCGTCGCCATGTTCACCGCTTAATGAGCCATTATATTTTTTTACAAGCGTGGCAATTTCTTCTGCAATCGTTCTAAAAAGCTGGTTGCCTTCTTTAGTTTTTAAATTAATGATTGGGCGCAGGTGTATTTCGCCAGAGCCGGCATGTGCATAGTGCACAGAATACAGATTGTGCTTTTTCAGGATTTCATTAAAGTCGCTTATGTATGCGGGAAGATCATTCACGTCTACGGCTGTATCTTCAATTACGGGAACTGCTTTTTCATCGCCGGGTAGATTGCTCAATAAACCCAATCCGGCCTTACGGAGTGTCCATATTTTTTTGCTATCCTCGCCAAATAATAAAGGGAAGTGGTAGCCTAAACCCGCTGCCCGCATTTCAGCTTCAACCTGTTTTGCAATTTCAATAATTTCTTCACGATTGGTTCTTGCAAATTCAATTACAAGAATCGCCCCGGGGTCGCCCTGAACAAAAAACCGGTTTTTTGCCTGCTCCTTATTTTCTTTTGTGCATTCTAATATGTAGTGGTCAATCAATTCGCTGGCGCTGGGTTTGTATTTTAATGCAATCAGATTTGCACGCAGAGATTCATCAATGGAATTAAAATGAACACACAATAAACCCACCTCTTTAGGCGGCAGCGGAACAACATTTAATTTTATTTCTGTAATAAAAGCAAGTGTTCCTTCTGAGCCTGCAATGAGTTTACAGAAATTAAAATCCTCGCCTCCTGCGGTAAACGGTGCGGATTCCAGCAGTATATCCAGCGCATAACCGGTATTTCTTCTTTCAACCGTTTTTTTTGGGAATTCTTTTCTTATCTCAACCTGGTTTTCGTAATTGCTTAATAACCTGCGAACAGTTTTATATATGCCAGCTTCCAGAGTCCCTCCTTCGCATTTTGCATGAAAGTGCTCTATATCCAGTGTTTTAAATTCTACTTCTGAGCCATCGCTCAGCAAAGCTTTAATTTCCAGCAAATGTTCCCTGGTGCTTCTGTAAACCACCGAATTTGATCCACAGGAATTATTACCAACCATTCCGCCAATCATGGCGCGGTTGGCTGTTGAAGTTTCAGGTCCAAAAAATAAGCCATGTGGTTTCAGGAACATATTCAATTCATCTCTTATAACTCCGGGTTGTACCCGAACCCATTTTTCTTCAACATTAAGTTCCAGTATTTTGGTAAAGTTTTTTGATACATCCACAATAATTCCATTTCCTACAACCTGCCCGGCAAGTGAGGTACCCGCAGTTCTGGGAATTAGTGAAGTTTTTTCAGAACGGGCAAAAGCAATCAGTTTTTTGATATCTGCTACAGATTTTGGTACAGCTACGGCTAACGGCATTTCTCTATATGCCGAGGCATCTGTAGCATATAAAGTCCGCATTGTAACATCGTCGTACAATTCACCTTCAATTTCACTTTTTAATTCCTGAAGCCTTTTGTTCATTTCAAATATTTTTTCCTGTACCACGGCAGCAAAAATAATCTCTTTTAAGGCAGTTTGTATTGAGAATTATGTACCTGGTTTGCAAACTTATAACCTGGCTTTTCTGTACCGCATATAGCAATTGTAAATCTTTACTAAGCATAAATAACGAGAGTTCGGAAAAAGGATAATTCATTTTTATGATACGGGCACCTGTATTTCATGGCATCTTCGTTGCGTCGCAATCACTTCGTCTGCAGATCTTTTGGCGGCAATTGCTCCACTTGTACGCCGGTTTTTTAAAAGCTCAATTCATAATCCGAACGATGAAAGGATTGCGACGCAACAAAGCTTAACCAGGGAAAAGAACGCCGGTAAATAAAATTGCCTTTTACTTATACAAGCTTAAGACGAATAATACGAAACCTGTCTGTTTCGAAATAAAAAGCCATAACACTCCAAAAACCTGAAAAATTACCGCTCATCATTTTTTTTAGCCGAAATATAAACAAAGGAAGGTACTATGTAAAACAAAGTACTTAATTTTGACATGTAATAAATAACAAATAGTACTAAAAATAAAAGGAGTTGGTTATGAAAAAGACATTAATAAGCTCAACATTGATTCTGCTTATGACACTTATGGTTTACGGAACTCAAATTTGGGATTATGTAAAACCTAACAAAACAATGAATAAAGAAATTACTTTATCTATTGCACCTGAGAGTAATTATACTTCTGCCGCATACACAAACGCCAAGGCAACTGTGCATGTAGTAGTAACTAAAGTAAGAGGTAATAAAGAAACCGTTGTTTGGGATAAAGTTTTTGATACAATAGAGTTGAAAAACTACCCAAGACTAAACCAGGCTTACTCAGAAGATGTAAAAATTCCGGGTGTAATTGATAATAAAGAAAAAGTGGTGGTAAACTACATTATTACTTACGACAACAACGGCAGCATTTTAAAACTTTCAAGTGGCAGTGATGTTTCATCTGGAGTGGCAAAAGAAAAAATGAGGATAGGAATTTAGTAAATTGTGGTTCGCCCTTAAAACAAAACACCAGCGGAAATTTCCGCTGGTGTTTTGTTTATAAATCGTTATTTGCTTTATAAGCTGCGTGTAGCTTCTCACAGTACAAAAGCATATTGAAAGGAAATTTATTAACTCGGGACAGATTATCTATGAGGCATCCTTATTATTCTGCCATATATCCTTTCAAAACAGTCAGCTGCGGCCCTTTATCGTTTATCCGGTTCATCAAAACTGTGTTTCATATATTTAGCTTTTGCATTAATTTTACAGCATTATGGGCGCAGTAAAAGTATTACCCTATTATACCGTAGCAGAATGGGAATGGTGGGATGGCAAATGGGAACTTATTGAAGGCATCCCTTTCGCCATGAGCCCCGCACCATTGCCAAAGCACCAGCGGATTGCCGGTAATTTATTTCAGGAGTTTAATTTGCAATTGAAAAAATGCAGGCACTGCAAAGTTTACCTTGCTATTGACTGGCAGGTAAAAGAAGATACTATTTTAGAACCCGATGTACTTATCGTGTGCGGCGATATAAAACGCCGTTTAAATTTTCCACCCGATCTAACAGTAGAAATTTTATCTAAAGCAACAGCACTTAAAGACCGTAATAATAAGTTTCATATTTACGAAGAACAAAAAGTAAAGTATTATCTCATTATTGATCCCGATAAAAATATCGTTGAAATATACCTGCACAATGGCAGCAAATATGAGCTACTCCCCGCAACTGATACATACACATTTTCCTTTTTGCAGGATTGCGCTGCTAGCATAGATTTTACTATAATTTGGGAATAGGTTGCATAATACTATTCGTTAGAAATTAAAATAAGCAAGCCTGCGCATTTTGCCAGATCTTTTGAATTTTAATAAATAAATTGTTTTAAAAAATCATAGCTAAATTATTTTGCAGAATACCTGCTGCGGAATAAATGTTATTCACCTGTCTTATGCAGTTCTGTTGTAAATCTTTCGTTTAGTTTTGCTTGTAATACAACTGACAAAAAAATAATAATAACCAAAAAAAACAAACAATGCCACATATTAATGTAGACGAAAACCTGCCAGGTATAAGAGCTTTAATGGCTTTTAGTCCGCACACAGCAGCGCCAATGGGTATATTGGCCAATGAACTGCTACGCAGTAATGACGGTTTAACCATGGCAGAACGCGAAATGATCGCCACACACGTTTCTTATTTAAACGATTGCTTTTATTGCCAGCATTCACATGGCGCTATTGCAGTTTGCTATCTCAATGGCGACAAAGAACTGGTAAACCAGGTAACAACAAACCCGGATGCAGCGCCTGTTTCAGATAAATTAAAAGCATTGCTTTCTGTAGCAGCCAGTGTACAGAAAGGAGGAAAGTATGTTACCACAGAACAAATCGAGCATGCAAAAAATCTGGGTGCATCAGACAGGGACATTCACGATACGGTGTTGATCGCTGCAGCTTTCTGTATGTTCAACCGTTATGTAGATGGACTTGCAGCAACAACACCAACTGATATGAGTTCGTATCCTTTACGTGCGCAACAGATTGCAGATTATGGTTATGGAAACCATATTTTCACGAAGCCACAGCCTGTTCTAGTGTAACAATTTTATTAAGTTAATAAATACTATTTTAGCAGGAACCAGGCTGCATTATTGTATTTGCTGCGCAATGATCAGAACGTACAAGAGTGCGACGCAATAAAAGCTTCATAGCAGTACTTCAGCCTGGCTAATAATAAAAAAAATAATAACGAAACCATGCCATACATACCACTCGAAGATCACTTGCCCGGCATAACCGGATTACTTGAATACAGCAAAGAAACCGCTGCACCCATCCGTGAATTAACACAGGTTTTATTGCGCGGCCCATCCACTTTAACCGAAGGCGAACGTGAATTAATTGCAACCGTTGTATCACACCGCAACCAATGTAAATTTTGCGTTACTGCACACACTGCTGCGGCCGATGTTTTATTGGGCGAACATGAAACGTCGGCAAAAGTGAAAGAAGATATTTCTACAGCACCGGTGAGCGACAAGATGAAAGCATTGCTCACAATCGCAGCACAGGTACAGCAAAGCGGCAAAGCAGTAACAACCGAATCAATACAAAAAGCAAAAGACGTAGGTGCAACAGATATTGAAATTCATGACACCGTTTTAATTGCCGCACTCTTTTGTTTATACAACCGTTACGTTGATGGCCTTGCCACTGTAACGCCCAGCCAGCCTGAGTTTTATCAGGGTTTGGGGCAACGTTTAAAAGATCACGGCTACAACCGTTTGCCACAAGGTTACGATCATTTGAAAAAAAATAACCCCGTTCATTAATGGAAACAACAATCGTAGATCAACAGCCTGCAATTGGTACAGCAGCTTTGCAAAGTTCTTCAGCAGGCATGAGGGGAAAACTCACGGTCGCATTTATTGTTTGCTTTCTCAGTGTAATGTTCAGCGGCATTGCCTCCATGCTCATGTCAGTTTATTTGCCTGTTGCAGTAAAAGATCTGCTGGGTAGCGTAACAGACGAAAAGATGAATAATGTAAGCGCTTACATAAATGCTGTTTTTATATTCGGCAGTATGTTTGGCGGTTTTGCATGGGGCTTTATTTGCGACAGGGTTGGGCGATCAAGAGCGGTTATATTATCAACAGCTTTTTACGGATTGTTCACTGTACTTACTGCATATTCATCTTCGTGGTTAATGGTGGGTATTTACCGTTTTCTTACCGGTTTTGGTGTGGGCGGCGTAATCGTTACCACAAACATTCTGGTTGCTGAATTATGGTCCGAAAAGAAAAAGGCAATTGCAATTGGTATGGTATCATCAGCCATGCCTGTGGGCTTTATCATTGCCGGCGCTATGAATAATTTACTTGCCGATTGGCATCATGCTTTTTTAACCGGCATTGTGCCTTTGGTGGTAGCAGTTATTGCTATTTTTACTTTGGCCGAATCAGAAAGCTGGAAAAAAAATAAATACGCAAATCTTGCATCAACGCAGTTTAGTAAAAATATTTTCGCTCCGGGTTATAAAATCAATCTTATTACCGGCTCGTTGATTTTTGGTGCGATGCTCATTGGTTTGTGGGCAGTTTTTTCGTGGGCGCCTACATGGGTGCAAAGTATTGCAGATGCTTCAAAAGCCCAGGAGCAAAGGGGTTTAACAATGATGACGCTGGCAATGTGTGGTTTGTTGGGTAGCATTGTATCCGGCTGGATTGCCAATGCAATCGGCTTGCGCAATACTATGATGATGTGTTTTGCCGCATGCTTTATTATGACGTTTGTTGTTTTTAAATTGAACATATCGGTATCAGGTTTTACTTTTATAGAAATGGGCATACTGGGCTTTTTCTTTGGTATCAGCCAGGGTGCTTTATCGGTTTACATACCACACTTATTTCCTACTGTTGTTCGTGCATCGGCAACCGGGTTTTGTTTTAATATCGGCAGGTTGTTTACAGCAACGGTTGTTTTTTTTATCGGTGCATTGGTTAGTTTTTTAGGTGGTTATGGCAATGCCGTTTTTATTTTTTCTTTTGTTTTTGTTGCGGGTTTCATCACCACTTTTTTTTCAAAAGATAAAGTGGAAGCGTAGTTTTTAAAACAATTTTTGTTTGCCAGCTTTTGTAGTTCTATAAGGCATCCGTTGTGTCACTCACTTGTACGTTCGGAACTCGGAGCATCAAGCTGCGAGCCATGAGCTTCGAGCTATGAGCAAATACACTGGCTCGAAGCTCGAAGCTAAAAGCTCATAGCTATTATTCAGTACAAGAGTGCGACGCAAGGAACGATCAGAAAGGAGATAATGCCTGGCAAAAAGATCATAAATCGTACATAAAAATGGCTCATATACAAGTTTTAGAAGGTGTTCCCGGTATAAGAAGTTTGGTATTATTCAGGCCCGAAACAGGCAAGCCTCTATACGATCTTGCACAGGTATTGCTGCGAGGCGAATCGCCATTAAGTGAAGCGGAAAGAGAGTTGATCGCAGCCTATGTTTCGCACCGAAATGAGTGTATGTTTTGTATGAGCAGTCACGCTGCCGCAGCTCGTTGTTTGTATGGCGACCAAAAAAATACAGTGGATGAAGTGCTTGCCGATATGCAGCAGTCGCACATAAACGATAAGCTGAAAGCCTTGTTGCACATAGCTGGTAAGGTACAGATACTGGGAAGTGAAGTTACTCCGGAAGATATTGTAACTGCAAGAAATCTTGGTGCTACCGACCGCGAAATACACGATACTGTTTTAATTGCTGCAACATTTTGTATGTTTAACCGATACGTTGACGGACTTGCAAGCCTTACACCTACAGAGCCTGAAGTGTATGCAGAAATGGGTGAAAGAATGGCGAAAGGATATTCATTACCACAGCCATAACTTTAAAAAAATATCAACATCAGACATAAAAATATCAAACATAAAATGGCATACATTGATTTACCAAAAGAACTCCCGGGCATACGCGGACCAATGGCTTTTCGTCCGGAAACAGCAAAGCCTTTAAATGAACTTGCAGAGGTTTTATTGCGTGATGATAACAACACACTTACCCGTGGCGAAAGAGAACTGATTGCCACTTATGTATCATCGCTGAATGATTGTTTCTTTTGCCAGAATGCACACGGTGGTATTGCGCAGCATTATCTTCAATGCGATATGCAGTTTATCGATGCAATAAAGAAAGATTATACGGCCATGCCCATTTCTGATAAATTGAAATCCCTGCTCTCCATTGCTGCAAGTGTTCAGAAAGGCGGTAAGTATGTAACTGCCGAACAAATTGAAAATGCAAAAACAGAAGGGGCTACAGATAAAGAAATACATGATACCGTTTTAATAGCTGCGGCATTCTGCATGTTCAACCGCTATGTAGATGGCCTGGGAACCTGGGCGCCGCAAGACAGGGAAATATATGTACAGCGCGGACCAAGAAGGGCAGAAGAAGGTTACATAGATTTTGATTTATATAAATAATTCCTGTGCATTCTAAAAGCCAAATCGTGAATCGTAGTTTAAAAAATTGTAAATCTTATGACCATCTTCTCAAAAATAATAGCCGGAGAAATTCCTTCTTATAAAATTGCAGAGAATGAAAAGTTCTTTGCCTTCTTAGATATTTTTCCTATAGTAAAAGGACACGTACTGGTAATTCCAAAAACAGAAGTTGACCATTTCTTTGATGTTCCTGATGAATATTTAAGTGAACTTCTACTATTCGCAAAACCAATTGCAAAAGCAATTGAAAAAGTATTTCCCTGTAACCGTTGCGGGTTAGAGGTTATAGGGCTTGAAGTGCCTCATGCGCATTTGCATTTAATACCGATCAATTCACCGGATGATTTGAATTTTACAAGAAGTAAACTGAAATTAAACGCTGAAGAATTGAAAGAATCGCAGCAAAAAATTCTTGCACATTTATAAACTATGTTCGGCGGTTATTACATTTTCTAATTGTACAATATATTTTCTGCAAATCATTAAAGGTATTATGCCAATGATGCCAAAGCTGCAATCAATAAGAATGTGCAAAAATGGAATACCTCTTATTGATCCACAAATAAATGCCAGTGGAATAATAGCCATACAGCAAAACATGCCCCAGTCAATAATGAATTTATTTTTTACAGGGTCTTTGTACACGCCATAAAATAATGCAGCGATCATCAGGTGCGCAAAGGCCAGCCAGTCGTAACCGTAAAATAAAAACGGATAACTTGCCTGCGTATTTGCAACGCCTGCATACACTCTTTGTAGCCAGTTGCCGGGAAAATGTGTGGTATTCAACCAGCCAGTTTCCATCAACCATTTCAGTTCTGTATAAACAGGAAATGCCGTGATGCCGCTTAATGCCAGTGCGATTATAAAGAAAACAATCATATATCTTATTTTTTTCAGCAGGTTCTTTTGCATGCAATTATTTTTTTATGCGGTGCTCATTTTTCTGTAAAAAATCCCCCCAGCCTTTAAAACTTTTTGATGTAGTTGAGAGTGCAGATGTAGTTTGGTAGTGATGGCATAAAGCAACAGCCAGCGCATCCGTTGCATCAAAATATTTTGGTTCTTCTTCAATATTCAAAACACGCTGAAGCATTTTCCAAACCTGTTCTTTGGCAGCATTACCATTACCCGTGATGGATTGTTTCACTTTCTTTGGCGAGTATTCTGTAACAAGAATTTTATGCTGCATGGCTGCTGCAATCGCTACGCCCTGCGCCCTCCCCAGCTTAAGCATACTTTGTACATTTTTTCCAAAAAAAGGCGCTTCAATGGCAAAGGTTTGCGGTTTGTATTGCGTGATCAAGGCATTTACTTTTGTATGGATCATCTCCAGCCGTTCATAAATGTCTTTAACGTTCGCCAGCTTCAATACGTCCATTGTAAGTATGGTAATTTTATCTCCTTTCACTTCAATGATGGCATAGCCCATTACCACCGTGCCGGGGTCAATCCCAAGAATAATCCTGCTGTTTTTTATTACGGCCATTTGCGAGTGGGATAATAGTTACCGGCAAATGTAATTTAGGCTAGGCTATGTTTTATTTTTATTATGAACCCGACGTAAGTATTTCATAGCATCGCCTCTTGCGTCGCACACTTGTACGGCATAGCTTAAAGCCTTATTCTGTACGAAGCACAAAGCTTTATAAACAAACCATCGCCCCAGTTATAATCTTTAATATAACTTTTATTGTACCCTCTTCCAGACCGCAGTTTGCGCATGATGCCATAGCCAGCTTCACCACTGAATACAATGTGCTTTGTTGCATAGCAATCTAAAAATCCACTTAACTGGTTATCATCGATGCGCAAATAATTACCATTGGTTAATTTGTACGAATTTGTAATTGCACGAAATGTAGCACCGGCAAAAAGGCTGCTATTCAGTTTGTGTTCATAAGTTAATCTTCCTGGTAATACGCCGAATAGATTACTACGTTGATTAATTTTCCAGTCAATACCCGCAAGTGGCATTATAAATGTTCCAAAAAATTCGCGGTTAACATACACGCCGAATTTATATTTCAGTGCGTCATTCTTTTTATAACTGGCCAGCAAAACCCCACCCATTTGAAAACCGTTTTCAAACTGAATTGCTTCACTGTTGAAGCGGGGAATAGCTGTAACCGTGAGTGACCAATGATCTTTATTCAATGGTATTATTGCGCTAACAGGCAATGCAACACTGCTTACCTGCGGAAGATAGTTTTTGTCTGATGCAGAATCTATATTCCAGCTTTCATAGGAAGGGCTGAAAACAACATAGCTGTTGGTTTTTAATTTTATGGGCAAATCAGAGCCGACATATAAATAAGTAAAAGGTGTTGCGCTTTTGGTGTTATTCCTGAAAGCGTTGGTGTACCTGACATTCAATGGATCAACATAAGGCTGTGAAAAAGCTTTTGCAGCAACCAGGTAAAACAAATAAAAGAATAAATGTTTCATGATGGTAAGAATTGGTAATACTAAAGTTATGTGCTTTATTATAGCACTTTTTTACTTTTAGCCTTGTATTTAAAACCTTGATTTAGTAATAAGAATTTTCTAAAATTTGAATCCTGCAGATACAGTTAGGTCGCCAATAAAGGAATTAACTTTCGTTGTATTAAATGTTGAATTATAGCCTTTGGACGATGTCACTGTAATTGCATCAATTGTTACAGGAGCCAGCATTATTGCATCGCCTCTTAATGACATAAAAAACACTTTCTTATTTATAAACCTCCAGTAAGCAGAGCCTGATATGCCGGGTTGTAAATGGTTTGTTTTTTCAGATACATAATTTGCTTCCCTTGTGATAGAGTTAAATGCTAAGGCAGGACCGATGCCGAGTCCGGTAGAGTTATTTTTACCCGGGAAAATATAATGAGCCGTTAAAGCGCTTACATTATTAGTATAATTTAACCTGTTACCATCGAAAAGCTGATCGGTGCCTGCCTGATCAAAACCTTCTACCTTGCTACTATGAATTTTTCCATAACTTAATTCTAAATAGTTTTTATTCTTAAGTTCATGCCCGTAGCGTAGCCAGAATTTACCACCAACATTTGAGCTTTTGGGGTATTGTGAGTTAATTTGTATGGAGCCCAGCCCAGGAAAAATGTCAAATATAAAACTGAGGTCTGATAATGTGTAGGATATTCTGTCGCCAAAACCGGAAGCGTTCATTTGCGATTCAATTTTATGTGCAGGTCCGCCAAAAGGAAAGCCGGTTTCTATGCTTATATAATTTTTTTGTGCCGGTAAAGAAACTGGCAAACAAAAGCACATAAGGGTGGCGGCTAAGGAAACTATCGCGTTAATCTTTTTCATGATTGGTAGTTTTTTTTTAATAATAATTACACAACAAACCTAAATGCTTTGCATAGCCTTCCCTAATTGATAAATGCAGGCAGTTTTTATTATGTAGTAAGCATTACTTTTATCCTTCAACAGGCTGCGTAAAAACGGAGATTTTGCAATTCCTTCAACGTGTAATCTTTGAATAAATGATTTTTTGCGAAAAGTAATTCTCCTTTTTGTAAAAATTACCAAACAATATTTATTTATATAGGTGAAAATATAAATGGAGACCAGCCTGTGAATGCTAACGACGAAACAAACGATGAATGAATTGCGACCTTGAAACAAGTTCAGTGAGGAAAAGGCTGTAACAAACTTCGCTTAAATGACGCCATTTAACCCGAACTTTGAACCGAGCGTGGCAACGATCATCATAGTATTACAACTGCCTGGCTCATAAAAAATTCCTCGTACATATTTATTCCTTTACAAGCTTTACAACTGTCGTTTGTTTGCTGGTTTTTACCTGCACCATATAAACACCTGCTGTTAATTTTGCAACAGGTAATGGTATTGTGTTAGCGGTTGCTTTATTTTGTTGCCACACAATTTTTCCATTCATGTCTGTTATTGTAATTGCAGCTTCATGCTTATTTCCGCTGATGTATAAGCTTGCCGAAGTGGTTGCAGGATTGGGGAATACTTTAAGTAAAACAATATCTTGCCCCGCAGCATTTGCATTCGTTGAACTATTTACAGCAAGTGCGGGAACAGTATAATAATTGCTTCCCAATCCAAGAAACGGTACGGTAGCATTACTGACTGATACATGATAAGTACCCGGACCAGTTGGCGTAAAATTGGGATTACCTGTAAGTGTTGAAAGTATATCGGTGCCATCATCCCAGTAATAAGTATTGTTGCTGTTTGCATCGTCTGGCGCAACAGATAAAACACCTGCAGTATTTATAATGGGCAATATGGTATCCTGGTAACCATAATATGAATTGGTAAAATGAGCTGCTACTACATCCATTCCGCTGAACGTAAACTTGTTTTGTGAAAGGGTTGTGTAGCATGACGGAGAAAGGTTTGCAATTTCAGGTGGTATTTTGCCATTCAATAAATTTTTATCCAATGCCAGGTAAGTCAGGTTTGAAAGGTAGCCGATCTGTGCAGGGATACTTCCTGATAATTGATTGTAAGAAAAGTTTAGGGTTGAAAGATTATTCAGGCTACCTATGCCGGCAGGTATAGCACCAGACAACATATTAGATGAAAGGCCAAAAACCTGCAGGCTTGTAAGATTGCCAATATTTGCTGGTATTGCGCCTGTAAGCAAATTCTGATGCAGGTCTAAAATTAATAAGTTGCTTAGATTGCTCAGGGTATTGGGAATTTTACCGGTTAGCTTATTGTTATACAATTGCAGGTAAGCCAAACTGCTAAGGTTACCAATCGTGTTAGGAATTTTACCGCTTAGTGAATTGGTATTTAAGTTAAGATCGGTGAGGTGAACCAGGTTGCCAATGGTATTGGGTATAGCCCCACTTAAGCGGTTATTGCTTATATCCAATACAGATAATGATAGCAGGTTGCCTATTGATAAAGGCAGTTTGCCTTTTATTTTGTTTTGAGATAGGGATATTGAATTCAGGTTAACAACGCTGCCAATACCATCTGGTATATTCCCGGATATTTTGTTGTCACTAAGGTTTAATTCTGTAAGGTTAACAAGGTTGCCAATACCTGCCGGAATACTTCCACTGAGCTTGTTGGTTGAAAGGTTTAATGCCAAAAGGCTACTGATGTTTGTAATGGCTGCAGGAATATTTCCTGTAAACTGATTGCCGGTTAATTTTAAGAACTGTAATGCAGTAAGATTATCAATATTAGCAGGAATGGTGCCACTCAACTGGTTCCCGCTCAGGTCTATATCATATAAGCTGGGTACACCTGCAAGTATATTAATATTGCCCGATAACTGGTTGTAAGATAAATTTAAACTGTGCAGCATGGTTAATGTTCCCAACGTTGCAGGCAGTGTGCCACTAAACGAATTGAACGACAGATCCACCGAATTCAGTGTAGGGCTATTAAACAATGCACCAGGTATTGCACCGGTAAAAGCATTGTGGCTTAGGTTAATATTTTCAAGCTCGCTTATACTGCCGAGTGCACTGATGTCGCCACTTAGCCCATGATAATAAAGTCCGATGTTTAATACCCGTTTTTCTAGACCTGATGTAGGTGTATAAGCTGCATGAATACCGTCCCAGGTGGTTACCGGATCTGTGTGGTTCCACAATAGATTCCCCATCGAAATGTCAAAAGCTACCAGGGCAAGCGAATCATTTACATTAACCTGCGCAGTTGCAGGCGTTGCTGATAAAGCAAGACAAATAATAGATGTGTAAAAGAAAGTTTTCATAACATTGTTTTATGTGAGTGATAAAATTTTTTGTGCCTTTTTATTTAAGCGTTTATAACAGTAATATTTAAAAGAATTATTTACCGGGCATTTGTTCTTTCATCGTCTTTTGTTGCGTCGCACTCTTGTACACTATAACTTTATTCAACTATGGCTTATAGTGCACTATTGCTTAATTGGCAATAACCATCTTCTTTGTATCAACCAGTTTGCCATCAATAAAAAGCGAATAATAATACACACCCGCTGCAAGGCCTTCATTGCTGAAACTAATGCTGCCACTGCCTTTTGCGTTCAATGAAATGGTTTTTATTGTTTCTCCTTTTGTTCCGGTGATTTTCAAAACTGCCTGCATTATATTGTCAGGTAAATAATATTTTACCACACTCTTGTTACTGAAAGGATTGGGGATATTTTGTTCCAATCGTGCTGCACTTAATGTTACCTGGGTATTATTTATTCCGGCATCTGTAACAGGTTTACTGGTAAGTTGCGCCAGTAATGTTTCAACTTTTTCAAGTCTGGTTTCCAGTGCATCATTTGTAGTTTTAAGTGCCTCATTTTCTGAAGAGAGTTCCTGTACGGCTTTTACCAATGGTACTACAAATGCATCATAACGCAAACCGTATAAATCATCATCATTTTTTGGTGCATCCACACCGCTGAAATCATAACCGATTTCTTTTGCTGACTTTTCTACATCCTGTGCTACAAAGCCGGTATATAAAATTTTTTCTTTATCTGCACGGCCTTTTTCAATTAAGGCTTTACCATCATCATTTTGATTATTGGTAGTTTTATCATCATTACGGTTTTCATTCAATTTGTTTGCGACGCCTGTAACATCTAAATGATAAGTAACAGGTTTCAATTTTTTAATAAACTGTAATCCGGGCACATTTTCTTTTACCTGTTTTTTATACCTGCCATCACTTAGTGTTGACCAGCCAACTTGCCCGCCAATACTGGTAACACTGCTGTTGCCAATGCGTACCTGGTTGCTGGCACTTACTATTGCGCCGTTGCCTACAGCAGTTCCGTTAGTGAAATTTCCTGCTAAAACATTGGCATTATAACCAAGTGCTGTGTTGCTACTACCTGTAGTATTGGAGTAAAGAGCGTTTTTACCATTTGCGGTGTTTTGTGTACCAGTCGTATTGGAGTATAAAGCATTATGACCGGTGGCTGTATTTTGATAACCGTTAGTTGTGGAATATAAGGCAGCGCTGCCAATAGCCGTGTTTTGAGAGCCACTTGTATCATTGTAAAGTCCCTTATAACCTAAGACAGAATTATCACTACCGGAACGATTAAAAAAAAGTACTTTACTTCCTACACCTGTATTCGCATTGGAAATTGCATTTATACTTCCAGTCCGATAAAGAGCGCTATCGCCCACTGCAACCAAATTACTGTTTTTATCATTATATAATAATGCACCTACCCCAATTGCTACATTGGCATTCCCTGAATTATTATACCTAAGAGCTTCAGTCCCAATTGCAGTATTGCCGCTGCCAGTATCATTATAATTAAGGGCATCAGCTCCAATACCTGTATTGTAATTTCCTGTAGTATTACTACCAAGAGCGGAAATACCGTTTGCTGTATTTAAATTGCCTTCGGTGTTGTAATAAAGCGAAAAAGCTCCGGTTGCAGTATTGCGGAAACCTGTTGTTTCAAATTCCAAGGCACCTGTGCCAATTGCGGTATTGTCAGAGCCGGTAGTATTGTTAGTTAGGGCATGATAGCCATTTGCTGTATTATGATATCCTAACGTATTGGCAAAAAGAGCTTTACTTCCTACTGCTGTATTTTGTGTAGCGTGCCAGGGATATATGGAACCTGTAGCATTATTATTGTATAAAGCGCTATCACCAACCGCCACTAAATTACTCGCAACAGTATTTTTGTTAAGGGCACGAATGCCAACAGCTACATTCGAATAACCTGTTGTGTTTAATGCTAATGCAGAAACACCGGTTGCAGTATTTGTACTGCCGGTAGTTGTTGAAGATAATGCACCCAGCCCAATACCAGTATTTGAATTACCTGTAGTATTGCCATACAAAGCAGAAACTCCACTTGCTGTATTTGCAGAACCTGTAGAATTGTTGAGCAATGCGTTATAGCCGTTTGCAGTATTGGAATAACCTGTTGTACTGGAACTTAATGAAAATGCACCTGTAGCAGTATTTGCATTACCTATAGTATTTGCAAAAAGTGCTTTACTGCCTATAGCTGTATTGCCATAAGTACCCACGAAATCAAATGCCTGATTGTATAAAGCTGAATCGCCAACAGCTACCAGGTTGTGGCCAACTGTATTTGAATAAAGCGCTTTTACTCCAACCGCAACATTCGAATAACCGGTTGTATTGGAATAAAGCGAAAGGTTACCATTTGCAGTATTATTATTGCCCGTTGTATTATTAAAAAAGCTTGCATAACCCATAGCAGTATTACCTGCACCAGTAGTATTAAAACTCAGTGCGAGGCTTCCATGGGCAGTATTAAAACTGCCGGTACTGTTACTGTTTAGCGATTGAAAGCCCGTTGCTGTATTATCATTGCCGCTTGTGTTTGTGTAGAGAGCGGCGCTTCCTATACTTACGTTGTTGAACCCAGTGGAATTTGAATGAAGCGCATTTGATCCAACTGCCGTATTTAAACTTCCTGTGCTATTTGCATTCAGTGCCTGGCTACCCATTGCAGTATTCGAACTACCTGTTGTATTATTAAAAAGACTTGCATAACCGTTGCCTGTGTTGCCAGTACCTGTGGTATTAAAACTCAATGCCAAACTCCCTTGAGCCGTATTAAAACTACCTGTTGAATTACTGTTGAGCGATTGAAAACCTGAGGCCGTATTATCATTGCCGGTGGTGTTGTTTAGCAATGCCGAACTTCCTACACTTACATTATCAAAACCCGTTGAATTTGAATAAAGAGATTTATAACCCACTGCTGTATTTTGATTGCCTGTGTTTGACAGCAATGTATATTGGCCAAACGCTGTGGTGCCCTTTAATTCGTCCGCTTCTATAAAACCGGCACGTACATTATTTACTTTAAAAGCAAGCGCCTTCGCATCGGTTGTTCCTATAAATTGTGTTGAAGGGTTGGTGCCGCTATTGCCACCCAATGCCCATCCGGCTGCAGCAGTATTGGCAATGGTAAAATTGGGATAAGTTCCTGTTACGGAAATATTTGTTCCTGCTGTTAGCGCAACAGTCTGATCAGGGGCGCTGTTGGTAAGCGCATTACCGGCAATACTGATACCTGTGCCTGCCGTATAGATTGTATTATTATCTGCAGACCATGTTAGCGCACCTGTTCCGTTTGTCTTTAACACCTGCCCGTTTAAACCATCGGTTGCAGGTAACGTATAAGCCCCGATTTTTAAACTGCTTTTCAGTATTGCAGTGCCCGTGCCTTGGATAGAAAACACAGGCAATGCTGCGCCATCCCTGAATTCATACTGGCCCAAAGTGCTGTTGAAAAATAAACCATAGTTAGGGTTTGATGAAAGCTGAAAGGCATATTTATTACCTGCCACCTGGTACACCGAAGTGCCTCCAAAGCTTAGGTTACCGGTGGCACTGTCGATATTTGTATAGTTGCCGGTATTACCAATGCGTGCGCCGCCACGCACCTGTAACGACGCTGTAGGTGTTATTGTATTGATACCTGTTCGGCCGGTAGCCGGAAATATATTTTGTGCCGTTAGAAAGTTCGCAAATAAAAGCAGGCATACAGCAGACACAGAGATTTTTTTCATAATTACAGTTTTAGCTGTTGGTTTTTACTTTGATCATGGAAAGGCAACCGATGAAGAGAACGACCCTGAAACAAGTTCGGGATAAACTGTCACACTTTTTGATCCCATGAATGTGGAACCTTGAACCGAGCGTGGCAAGAAAAGCTTCATCTATGTTACTGCTGCCTGGCCAATCATTTCTCAAATTAACTTTACGGGTTTTATAAATATCTTTAAGCAGATACTACCCATTTTAATGAGCCGGACTTTAGTACTGCTATATAATTTTTCTTGCGTCGCACTCGTTTTCTGTTAGCTCTTTATTGAGCTTGCGGAGCAGTCAACAATGAGTTTACTTAAAGTCAGGTAAAAGCAAAGTAAGCACCGGGAAATATCTTCAATCGGTTATAAAAAAATCAATAATAAATAAGGTTTCTTACAGAACCGATTGACTGTGTTAAAAAAGCAGTCTTATTATTTGCTGCAATATTGGCTCCGAGCGTAGCGCCTTTTGATACCCACACACCACCATAATTATTATATACAATTCCTGACTTTGTTATCCATACAATACCATCGCTGGATACCGCCACATCATTGGCAGTAATGCCTGTTTGAATTTGCCAGTTGCTGCCAGTCCATTTAAAAAGCTGACCAACACCATTTACAACCCATACCTGGTTGGCACCTGCACCAATCCTGCTGGCACTAAGCCACCCAGTTGGTAAACCCGGCATTAATTCCCAACTTGTTTCGTTATACCTGTAAATTTTTCCAACTGTATTAACCATCCAAATTTTACCATCGCTGTTTATGGCAACATCTTTTGCATCGCTGCCGGGCAACTGCACCCATGCGTTACCAAAAAATTCATAGATCTTGCCAACAGTGTTTACCAGAACTATCCTGTTTGCATTTGCAGCTATAGTTCGCCCATCTGAACCTATTATTTGTGACCAGGCGTTGTTTACGAACCTGTATATTCTACCCGCAAAATTTGTAATATATGCAGTGCCATCTGTAGCTACCGCTACGTCACGCACATCTGAACCGGGCAATAATGTCCATGTACGTACGTATGCACCAATATACAATTGAGCTATATTGGTTGACGACAAGTTGCCCCAAAAACCAAGTATCTGAGAAGCGGGTGCATATGCAGTTTTTAAAGTGCCGCCTGCCGCACCATAAGAAAATGATTTTTTATTTGTGGTTATGGTTAGCCGGTTAATAATTGTGCCGCTGTACACACTTATTTTACTGATGTATTCATCATCTGTAAAAAGTTGAACATAAAAATTAGTAGCACTGCCTGTGGCGTAATAATATATCTTATTGTCAGTTCCTTTATACCAGATAATTATTTTATTCAGGCCTGAGTTATCGGCATTGAAGCCCATGGCATATATCTTACTGCCGGTTGGGGGAAATGAGGAAAAGCCGGTGCCTGTAGCGATTCCGTATGGACCGAATGACTGGGCAGGATATTTATCTGCATTTGATACACTAAATAATAAAGCATTTTTAAGATCCGATGGTAATTGATCCCATATGTAAAGTGTTTCCGGTGCAGTTGCGTTAGAAACATCTGCCTGTGCTGTTGCTTTGGGCATTACAATATCATCTGCACTTTTACTGCAGGAAGAAATTATAAAAGCTAATAATGCAGTTATGAGAATAATCTTTTTCATGATTTACAGTTTTTGTTTTTTAGTATATAATTGATTTTTTTTGATACCAGCTTTTGTTTCCTGGTTGATCTTCGTTGCGTCGCACTCTTCGACTATAGTAGTTCTATTGTACGCCGCCCTATTTAGCGAAGACATTTCTTGTACTGTTGAATTATGTTGCAGCAGCTTCAGGTGCATACTTGTTTTATTTTGCCAAAATCATTTGCTTTGAACTAATTATTTTCTTATTTAACAGAAGTAATCCTTTAATAAGTAAGTTTATATATATTACCTGATGAATTTATTAACTGGACTTTTTTGTTGTTGGCGGCAATAGTTGAGCCATAGCTTCCGCACAATTCATCCCAGGACGATCCGGTATAGTGATATATAATTCCTGCCACATTTGTAAGCCAGACAGAACCGTCATTACCAACTGCAATATCTTTTCCACTGCTGCCTGTCATTAAAGTCCATGAAACCCCATTCCACTTATATATTTTCCCTACGGTATTAATCATCCATACCATATTACTGCCTGCGGCTATCCTGGCCGCGCTGCTTCCAGCCATAATATCCCAGGTACTTACTGCATCATTATATCTGTAAATTTTACCGGCAGTATTAACCATCCATATTTTTCCATCGGAGTTTATTGTGATATCTGCTGCGTCACTGCCTGGCAATTGCTTCCACGTACTACCAGACAATTCATATATTTTTCCAGCGGTATTAACCATGCAAACTCTGTTTGCATTAGCAGCAATACTTTTACCATCAGATCCTGGAAGCTGTATCCAGGATGGGGTTCCTGATACAGCCATCCTGTAAATTTTTCCTGTTGTATTAGTCATATAGGCAGTTCCATCAAGAGATACTGCTATATCTCTTCCACTGCCGCCTGGCAGTAATTGCCATTGCTTACAGTACACATCAAAATTTATTTGAATAATCTTTGCGATATCGGATAATCCCTGAAACCCAAAAATCCAGTTTCCAATGGGTACAGTTGCTGCAAACGGGGTACCTGGATTGGTTCCGTCCATAAGACCGGAAAAAGAAGTTTTATTTGTAGTAATAGTTAAGCTATTTAAAAAGGAACTACTCCTACCTGAAACTTCCTTTATATATTCGTCAGTTTCAAACGGATGAAAGTTAAAATAACTTCCTACTGCCAGTGGTGCTCCTATTTCGTACTGAAATATTGTACCATTACTACTATACCAAACCCATAAACTACTTATGGTTGAACCATTAGTACTTCCAATACCAACAGCAACTATTTCCCCATAGGAAGGTGGTATAATACTGAAGCTGGTACCGGTTAAACCACCGTATGGACCATAAGTTGTTTTAATATTTGAAGCTGAAAATGGATATCTAAGAGCACTCTGGCTTTCTTCGGGATTTTGAATGTGAATAGCATTTTTGAATTTATCCGGCAGTTGATCCCAGGTAATAAGATTAGATGTATTGGCCGACTGAATACTTTCTGTTTCAGTGAGTTTGATTGGTTGTTCCTGTTGCTTTTTACAGGAGCAAAATACAACTACACTAAAGAATGATATGATCAGATTTGTCGTTTTCATAATAAAAAATTGAACCGTGAAAAATTTTCATACTATAGAACCAGTTTACATTGATTCTCTATTTTCCGATTAGCGTATTATTGACATTTTCCTGGTTTCATATTGCTTTCCGTCAATATACAGTGTGTAATAATAAGTGCCTGATGAAAAGGAAGAAGCGTCCAGGTTTATGGTCCCATAATTTTGGGAAAGGGTGAACTGTTTTAATTGTTTTCCGCTTCCATTTGTAATAATAATCTGAGCCTTGGCGAATGGTTGTGATAAATTGTAGCTGATCGTTGTTGTACTGCTGAAAGGATTTGGTGCATTCTGGATTAATGCAACCCCCGTATTGGTTTGAATAGAACTGCTGTTTTGGTTATTAATTACTAACAATGCTTTCAGATCATCAATTTCTTTCTGTTGTGCATTAACTTGATTTTGCAGATTATCATTCGTTTTACTTAGTTCCTGCACCGCTTTTACCAAAGGCACTACAAATTCTGCATAACGCAAGCCATAGAGATCGTGATCGTTTTTTGCGGCATCTACGCCGCTGAAATCGTAGCCGAGTTGTTTGGCAGTAGCCTCTACATCCTGTGCTATAAACCCCGAGTAAACAACTGATTCTTTTAAGGCTTTACTTTTTTGTGCATTTTCATTTTCATCGGTTTCGGTTTTTCTTCCGGTAATATTATCAGCAGCTTCAAGGTTTAGGTTGTATGTTACCGGTTTTAGTTTGTTAATAAAAGAAAGGCCTGGAACATTGGATTTAATATTCTTCTTAACCCTGCCATCAGAAACATTTGTCCAGTTTGCATAGCCTCCAATGCTGGTAACAGCAGGGCTACCTATTCTAACCTGGTTGCTTGCAGATACCGATGCGGAAAAACCAATTGCTGTAGAATTGTCTACACCATCTACTGTTGAAACCGCACCAAAACCAAGAAATGTTGATGCTGAAGACGTTTTATTATCGCCTGCTGCATAACCTATAGCCGTATTTTTTGCCTGAGTGGTATTAAAGTATAATGCCCTGACACCAATGGCTGTATTATAACTTCCC
Source organism: Chitinophagaceae bacterium UBA4407 (assembly GCA_002390845.1). GTDB lineage: Bacteria > Bacteroidota > Bacteroidia > Chitinophagales > Chitinophagaceae > Limnovirga. Next base: position 65,779 of record DGQT01000001.1, read on the forward strand.
GTGGTGTTGGACCAAAGGGAAACAAAGCCACTTGCTGTATTTAAAATGCCTGAAGTATTACTCAACATGGAAGAAACACCAAGTGTAGTATTTTGATACCCTGTTGTATTAGCATTCATGCATCCATATCCTATTGCAGTATTACTATACCCGGTAGTATTATTAAACATCGCTGCAAGCCCCGTAGTTGTATTATAGCTGCCTGTTGTATTTGCCTGTAAACTATTAAAACCAATTGCTGTGTTTTGATTACCCGTGCTGTTTGTTTTTAAACTAAAAGCACCAATGGCAATATTTTCAATTCCTGTTGTATTTCCATAAAGTGTATTGTACCCCAAAGAAGTATTATAAAAACCTGAAGTATTGTTGATCATTGTTTGATCGCCAACTGCGGTATTGCCGTATGACAATGTGGTGAAAAGCGCTCCTTTACCAATACCAATATTTCCGTTGCCGGTTTGGTTTTGATTGAGTGCTAAATTTCCGATTGCTATATTCTGAATACCGGTGGTAATATTTACACCGGCACCGGTTCCTGAAAATATATTGTCGGTTGCATCATTCACACTAATTCTGCTCACCAGTTTCCAGCCTGTGTTGAAATAATACAATCCTGAAACATCATCAGTTTGGTAAATAAGCAATCCATTTGCAGGAGCAGCAATAGCATCCCGTTGCGCTTTTGTCATCCTGGGTGTTAAAAGCCCTTTCGTTGCAGAAGACAATTCTAACAGGGAAGAAGCATCAGGTGCAGTTGTGCCAATACCAACACTTGAACTACTGTTAATAGTAAGAGCGGGAACTGCCTTAATAGCAAGGTGCAAACTGCCCGTAAGGTTACCGCCGTCTGTACCAAAATCTACATCGGTAACTGCACCGGAATAAGAACCTATATAGCCTCTGTTCTGTGTAGCTTCATAAAATTTGATCCTGAGATTTGAAGGTGCAGTAAACCTGGCAACTTCATCCGGGGTAGATTTTTGAACATCCAAAGCAACGGAAGGAGCGGTAGTACCAATACCCACATAACCAAGTGAGCTAATTCGCATTCTTTCCTGGTTGTTTGTGATCAGGCGTAATGCGTAAGCATTTTTTGTTCCCAATGTTGTATCGCTTGAAACATTATTTCCGCCGATAGTCCATTTCTGGGCGTGAACATTTTGTGAAGCAACAAACAATGAAATTGTTGTTGTAATAATGAGGTAAGCAGATTTAGTTTTCATTTTTTTTAGTTTTAAAAATTTATGTATTTGATGAATTGTTTTACCGATTTTTAGAAAGTTACATTTAAGTCTAACTTATCAAAAACAGCCGTTTAGTAATTGACATATTTCAATAAACAATTAGCGCCATATAATTGGTAACCGAAACGCTGTATTGCAGAAACGCTGCGTTTATACAACTGTTAGATGAAACTGTATAGGGACTAATTTGGAGAAGGTTCAATTAAGTATATGTGCCTGGCTTTTACAGAAGTATATTTACTAAAGCAATTGTTCTGTTCAATTTCTTTCCTCAGTTCTTTCACAGTTTTAGAACTGCCGTCATGGCTCCATCCGGGAGGTTTAATTAAATAGTTAACAGCGGTTTTAAATGATTGTGCTTTTATAACCCTGGAAAAAAGGGATTTCCAGTCTGTGAACATGATATTTATAAGATCTGGTTTGAGCAGTTTTGTAGTTACCCCGTAGTGTGGCTTTTCTTCTTCTTCTGCGAAAGTGCAAAACAGCCGATCCCAAATAATTAATACAGCGGCATGATTTTTATCGAGATATTTAAGGTTGCATGCATGGTGTACCCGGTGATGCGAAGGTGTATTGAAAATAAATTCAATAGCTGGGTGCAGCCTGCCAATGATTTCTGTATGTAGCCAGGATTGATAAAAGAGTGCAATACCTGAAGCAATATAAACTACAGCAGGATCAAAGCCTAGAAAAGGAAGCCACAGATAGAAGATGAAATATCCGCTAAACTGATTAAACCATGATTGGCGAAAGCTTACAGAAATATTGAAATGCTCGGAAGAATGATGAATGGAATGGGCGGCCCACAACCAATTTACATTATGGGAGATCCTGTGGTACCAGTAATAAGTAAAATCACATAACAGGAAATTAACTAACCATATTACCCAACTGTTTGGCATTGTAAAAAGCCTTACAGAGTAAACCATATACCAGGCCGATAAGGTGATCGTTCTTGAGACAAAATTGACAAAGAATAGTCCAACTCCTATCATGATATTATTCATTGTTTCATCCCGTTTGTAAAGGTGTTTATTTTCTTTAAAGCTGATAAAGACTTCTGCAAAGAAGAATGCCACCAGAACAGATACCGCCAAATAAAAAAATTGGAATGACATAATAATAATTGAGGGTGTTAAGAAATAATTGCTTAACAAACCTAAAAGCTTTTAAAAGCGATCCCTAATTGATAAATGCCAGTAGCAGTTTTAAAATGGTAAGTATTACTTTTATTCCTTTTACCGGAAGGAGAAAAACGCATATTTTGCAAATTATGCAACCCGAAATGTTTGAATAAGTATTTTTTGCAAAATGTATTTTTTCATTTTGCAGGAAGTATTAAAATAAAATTATTCTAAGGCTGGAATTTCAGGTGTAGAGTAGTTTAATATGGCGACATGAATACTTAAAAGACTATCAAATTCCACAGTTTCATTTCAGCACACAAGACAAAAGGATTGCGACGCAACGAAGATGCCATGGAAAGTTTAGCCGGTATTATAAAAGTATAAAACAGAAAAAGTGATTAAGTTAATTCTAATTTGTGCGTTTGATATGTTCAAAGATTTTGGCAAACGATTTAAATATGTTTATATTGTTTTTTATTTAGATACTAATTAACACCCTCATGGAACCAGGCCAGATACAAACCAGTTTCTTTAACCAGATAAAAAAGCAGTTACCGCCCCACCTTTCGCTGGTTGAAGAAGTGGCAGAAATTTTGAATGTAAGCTCTGATAGTGCTTACCGGCGAATAAGAGGTGAGAAACAAATTTCTTTTGAGGAAATACAAAAACTGAGTGTAAAGTTTGGCCTTTCGCTGGATCAGTTCCTGCATTTAAAAAGTGACAGCTTTCTTTTCAATGGCCGCATAACAAATGATTCTGATTTTAATTATGATCAATGGCTTCAGGAGGTTGTAAAGCAGCTTTCTTTTATCTGTATGCACAATCCGCGTCACCACTATTATGTTGCAAAAGAAATCCCTTTTTTTTACTACTATCTTTTTCCCGAAATAGCAGCTTTCAAATCTTTTTTCTTTATGAAATCTATTCTGCATTATGCAGACTGGAAGCAGACCCGGTTTTCTGTAAAAGATGATTACAGCCGGTATAATGAAACCTGGAAAAAAATAAGTGATTCCTTTGCCGCCATTCCAAGCACAGAGATATGGAGTATCGAAAATATAACCAGTACCCTTCACCAGATTGAATTTTACAGAGTTACCGGTGCGCTAAAATCTGACGATGATGCACTTGTTCTGCTGGGAAAATTTGAGGAGCTTCTTAATCATCTGGAAAAACAAGCCGAGCATGGCGTAAAATTAAGGCTTGGTCAAAATCCGGTTGAGGGTTTGGCCAGCTACAATATGTATTCGAATGAAATAATAATGGGCGATAATATGCAGCAAATACTTATGGGTAATAATCTGGTTACGTATATCAACCACAGCATTTTAAATTTTATCTATACCACAGATGAGGTTTTTAATGATTACATGAAAAAAACCATTAGTAACCTTGCTCAAAAATCTACCCCTATCAGTGTAACGAACGAAAGGGAAAGGCTTCTTTTTTTTAACCGTATAAGAGCAAAAATTACAGCTTCCAAAGAGCTCATTTTAAAATAAATTTTGGTTTAAAAATCGGGTTATGCCAATAGTCATATTTTTTCTTATCCACTGGTACCTCTCCCTTTTTTTTCAGTCTTTTTTTCATCACAGGTACGCTGCCCATCATCACTTCCGTATGAGCCGCCGTTGGGAGAAAATTTTCTTTATCATCAGTTTTATCACCCAGGGGTCTTCGTATATAAGCCCTTATTCTTATGGCATAATGCACCGCCTGCACCACATGCATACAGATACAGAAAACGATCCACATTCACCTGCCAATCATCCGGGGTTTTGGCGAATGATGCTCGAGACCCGAAATAATTATTTTAGCATCCACAGCGGTAAAACAACAGTAAAGGAAAAAATTAAAAAAGACCTTCCGCAGTGGAAAGCTTTTGATGCCATAGCTCATAGCTGGATAACACGAATTACCTGGATGATATTGTACACTCTTTTTTATATTTCGTTTGCAACAGCCTGGTGGCAGTTTCTTTTGTTGCCACTTACCATCATTATGGGCACGTTACAGGGCGCGGTTGTAAACTGGTGGGCACACAAATTTGGGTACACCAATTATTTTGTAAATAATACTTCAAAAAATATTCTGCCAGTTGATCTTTTTTTCTGGGGAGAGGCTTATCACAATAATCATCACCAATATCCCGGCAGGCCTAACAATGCACATCGCTGGTTCGAGTTCGATACAGGTTATTTTGTTTTAAAGCTTATGCACAAAACTGGAATCATACGTTTAAACAGCTATGGCAAAGAGTAACTTTTTTCGCCGAATACACTTTTTTCAAGCAAATAGTAAAATACATTATGGGCCGGGCAACAAATCTTTGGTGAACTTCTGTTGCGTCGCACACTTGTACTGCGAAACTTATATCGGCAATTGGTGAATCGTAAGTTTTACTTACGATTCACCAATTCGCATTTTTCAGGCTGTTTTGTGCTGCTTTGCCTGCTACAGCACAAGTGTGCGACGCAACAGGCGATGCCATAAAAAACTTCAGCCGGGCTCATAATAATTATTTCCACTGTAATCGTTATTCTGCCTTTTAAAAAAATTATAACTCATGCACCACCGATAAATAGCTACTTTACAAAAAAATAATCAACAGTGGATGTATTAACGCTTAATGGTGTTACCAAATATTATGGTAGTATCTGCGCATTGAATAATGTTTCATTTTCAGTGCCAGAAGGTAGCGTGTTTGGTATTCTCGGCCCCAATGGCAGTGGCAAAACAACTATGCTGGGTATTGTTATGAACATTATAAAAGCTTCATCAGGCAGCTTTGTATTGCTCGGAAAACCGGGAACCGAAAATATGCGCAGGCATATTGGTACACTCCTGGAAACACCCAATTTTTATCATTACCTGTCGGCCGAAAAGAACCTGCGTATTGCTGCGGAAATAAAAGGAAAAGGTATTGATCAGATTGATGATGTGCTGCATAAGGTAAATCTTTATAACCGGAAGGATAGCAAGTTCAGCTCGTACTCTCTTGGCATGAAACAAAGGCTGGCTATAGCTTCGGCACTGTTAGGCAATCCTGATGTGCTGGTATTTGATGAACCTACCAACGGCCTGGATCCTGTTGGTATTGCAGAAATACGCGAACTGATAAAGCGCCTTTCAGAAGATGGCAAAACCATCATTATGGCAAGCCACATGCTTGATGAAGTAGAGAAGGTTTGTACACATGTTGCTATTTTAAAAATGAGTAACCTGATTACTGCAGGTAAAGTAGATGAGGTTTTGGTGAATGAAGATATTGTTGAAGTTGGCGCAACAAATATGCAGGCGTTGGAGCAGGCGCTGCAAAGCCTTACAGGTTACAGCAGCCTGAAAAAGCAAAAAGATGTAATACAATTATTCTTCGCAACAGGCGGGTCGAATCTTGAAAAAGTAAACGCACACTGCTTTGCAAATAATGTGGTGCTTAACCATCTTCAGCTAAAGAAAAAGAGCCTTGAAACAAAATTCCTTGAACTTACCAACAAATAAAAACCATGTTGCAGTTATTAAAAATAGAGTGGCTTAAAGTAAAAAATTATAAAGCTTTCTGGATATTTCTTGGGTTGTACGTTGTGGGCCTTTTTGGTATTAATTATGTAGCCTTCCAGTTCCAGGATCAAATAAAACAAGCCAATCTTCCCATAGAACTTTTTCCATATAATTTTCCAAGGGTATATCAAACCATTGCATGGGTAAGCAGTTGGCTTTTATATTTTCCGGGCATGCTTATGATCCTGCTTATTTCCAATGAATACAGCTTTAAAACACACAGGCAAAATATTATCGATGGGTTATTAAGAAGGGAATTTATTACAGCAAAAATACTGAGCGGAATTGTGTTAGCCGTTATAACAACGTTGATCTGTATGTTGATTGCTATTGGCTTTGGCTTATCATTCAGCGGTTCATTTTCGTTCGATGGTTTTGAGTATATCGGCTACAGTTTTATACAATCGCTCTGCTATTTATTTTTTGCAATGATATTGGCTGTATTGCTTCGCAGGAGCGGGTTAGCGATGGCAATCTTTTTTCTGTACGGCCTTGTTTTCGAGCAAATGATCGGTGGACTGGTTGACAGTAAAATATTAAATTCTCACAACTTTTGGTACTATATGCCTTTACAAGCAAGCGATGTTTTAGTGCCTATAACTTTTGGAAACGATATTATTTATAAAGAAGCCCCATCAGTTACTGTGCTTATCATTGTATGCGCTATATATATTGGGCTTTACTGCTTTTTGTCTATACGAAAATTCGAAACAGACGATCTTTAATATTGGGTTACCAGCTATGTTTTTCATGGCAGCATCGTTGCGTCGCATTACGTTCATGGGTTGGATTATAAATCGAGCTTTGGTTTAATTTCAAACCTTTTTAAGCAATAGTTTTTTTCCGGAAAATTATAACCCCAGTCTATTTTTGAAATGCCAGTTCTTTCAATGCAGCTTCAATAGTTGGGTAAGCAAACTGAAAACCAGTATGCTGAAATTTTGCAACACTAACATTCGCACTTTTCAATACTTCAACACTCATTTCGCCCAGCATTATTTTCAAAACAAATCCTGGAACATGCATCGATACAAATGCATTTCCTTTTATAGATTTTGCCAGTGTAAGTGTAAGCTGCTTATTGGTAACAGGGTGGGGGGCAACGGCATTGTAAATGCCGCTGATATTAGTTTCTATTGCAAACAGATACATGCGGCAAATATCATCAATATGTATCCAGCTTGTAATTTGATTGCCGCCACCAAGAATTGAAGCAATACCAAATTTCAGTGGCTTTTTAAACTCAGCCAAAGCCCCGCCATCATTACTTAATACAATACCTGTCCTTAAAATTACCAGGCGTTTGCCAAGCGCTTCAACAGGTTGAATTGCCGCTTCCCAAAGCTTACAGGTTTTGCCCAGAAAATCATCAGAGGATTTCCAATCTTCATCAAAACCTTTCTGCAAAGAAGTTGGCGTATCAGGGCCATACCACCCAATAGCAGAAGAACTTATAACAGCTTTAACATGGTTCTCTGTTTTACTTAAAGCATTTATCAATAAGGCACCACTTTTTGTGCGGCTTTCGATAATCTCAGTTTTTCTTTTATCGGTCCATCTTTTTTCTGCAACACCTGCACCGGCAAGATGGATGATATAATCTGCTTTGGCTATTGCAGATTTGTCTATTTCACCGGTTTCAATATTCCATTTGGCGAAAGAAATTCCGGGTTGAATATTAGTTGTACCAGTCGGGTTTCTTGTGAGGATAATGACCTCGTATCCTTTACGCAAAAGCATTGGCGATAAAGCTTTTCCTATTAATCCTGTTCCTCCGGTAATAAGTACTGTTGCCATAATTTTATTTGTGTAAAACTAAGTAACAATAAAGTTGAGATGTTGTTTTAGAGTAAATTATAATTCCGAAGCTATAAGAGTGGTACCCAGAACCAAGTTGGTGAAAGGCAGCAACGGCTGTTTCTGTGTTGCCATGAAAGAAGAACTTTGAACCGAGCGTGGCAAGAGAAGCTCAATAGTAGTATTAATGCTTTGGCTCAAAAAAAAATCCCTCCCGTATAAACAGGAGGGAAACAACTAAACAAACTAAACTATCTACGTTTTTTTAATCTGGCTTTTTACCATCTAAGAATGTGTTGATGCTGGAAATCTTTGCATCTTCATTCTCTTCTTTTTTTACAGTGTATTTACTGTAAAACTGCTCTACCGTTGTAAGCGTGTTGCCGAATAATTCCATATTTCTTCTTACATATGCCGGAACATTTTCGTATTCGTTGCTGGCTTCTTTAGAATTCATGTTGAAAGAAAGATTGCGCAGTTTGTTGATCCTCTCTGTAGCACGGCGGCGCTGATCGTCTTCTTCATTAAAAGAAGTATCATCGCCCACTGCCTGTTGCGTAAAGGTAGCCTCTGGTTTAACCGGTTGCTCATCTTTCATTACCATGGTAAATACAGCAGCCTCGTCTTCTGCAGGCTCTTCTTTTAAAAACATTTTTGGCTGCTCAACAACATCTTCTTCTTTAAATATAATTTTAGGTTGTTCGGGTTCTGGTTTAGGCGGCTGTTCTACAACAGCAGTAAACAAATCATGCTTAACCGGTTGCTCATCTGCATAGATGTTTCTGGGCCTGTTTAGAATGCTTCCTGTAACAGGTTTTACTACAGGTGCTTCTTTCTCAACATACTTCATTACAGGCTCCTTAATTGTTTCCTGTACTGGTATTTCAGTATTCAGTTTTGGCACTTCAACTTCTTTAGGAACTTCTTCTGCCAATGCAAAATGTATCGTTGTTTTTTCCTCAGCAACAGTTAATGGTTCAGGCTCAGTAATGAACTGTGGAGCAATTGAAAAAACTGAAGTTGCAGCTGTTGTTTCAATTTCTTCTACCATTGAAGGCGCAAGGGGATCTTTATCAGCAAAAAGAACAGGCTGCTGTTTGTTAAACATCTTTTTCTCTTCACCGTCAATGCCTAAAGTCATCACTATTTTTTCAGGAACTGCAACAGGTACAGGCTTTGCAACTACCGGTGTTTTCTTTGCAAACGGATCTTTAAATTCAAAGCCTGTTGCAATAACCGTGATGCCGATCTTGGCACCCAGCGCATTATCATAACCGCTACCGATAATAAGATCGGCGTGTTCTCCGCTTTGCTGGCGCAAGTGATTGTTGATGATCTCAAATTCATCCATCGTGCATTCGTTTTCACCTTCTGTACTGTTAATGTTTACGAGTATCCATTTGGCACCGCGAATATCATTATCATTCAGTAGTGGCGAGCTTAAAGATTCTTCAATTGCTTTCTGCGCCCTGTCTTCACCTTCGGCTGTTGCATTACCAAGAATGGCAACACCACCGTTTTTCATAACGGTGCAAACATCCGCAAAGTCAACGATGATGGTGCCTTTGCTGCTGATAATATCGGTGATACATCTTGCTGCTGTAGCCAATACATCATCAGCTTTACCAAATGCTTCTGTCATTTTTAAATTGCCGTATTGCATGCGCAGTTTATCGTTGCTGATCACAAGCAATGTATCAACATAAGGCTGCAACAATCTTATGCCATCTTCTGCTTGTTTTAACCGCCGTGGACCTTCGAAGCTAAAAGGTGTACTTACAATACCTACGGTAAGTATACCCAACTCACGACAGATCTTTGCAATAATAGGAGCGCCACCTGTTCCGGTACCACCGCCCATGCCTGCCGTAATAAATGCCATCTTGGTATTTACTTCAAGTATCCGGCGTATTTCATCAAGAGATTCTTCTGTGGCCTGTTTGCCCACTTCAGGATTTGCTCCTGCACCAAGCCCTTGTGTTAAATGTGGGCCGAGCTGTATTTTGTTGGGCACACGGCTTTGCTCCAGTGCCTTGGCATCTGTATTGCAAATAATAAAATCTACGCCTTCAACATTTTGGGCAAACATGTAGTTTACCGCGTTGCTTCCACCACCACCAACACCGAGTACTTTGATGATGGAAGATTTTTGTTTAGGCAGATCAAAATGTATCATAAAAACTGAATTTAATGGTTAGTTAGTAAGTTGTAAGTTATAAATTGCAAGTCATGGGTGATAAGTTGCGTTTTTTACTTACAACCTATTACCTATAACTTATCACTATTTTATTTCCATATCGCCTTCTTCTTTAAAAAGGTCGATAATGCTATCTTTAAATTTATCCCAAACATTGTTAAGGCTCTTTCTTTTCTTTGTGTCAACAGTTTCTGTTTTTGGTGATTCAATTACCTCAGCCGCTACACCATTCTTTTTTAAACCATCGGGTACAATTACTTTTTTAAACCTGCTCTCGAAGTCTTTTAATTTATGATCATAATCATTGTAGCCTTTCAGTATTAAACCAATACAGGTTGAGTACATCGGTTTTTTTAACTCATCAATATGGTTGGCTGCAAGGTGCTCTGTCGGGTAACCGATCCTTGCATTTAAGCCAGTTGAATACTCGGTTAACTGTATCAGGTGTGTGAGCTGAGAACCACCACCGGTAAGGATGATGCCGCCATTCAGTACACGGTTATCAAGGCCAACCTGTTTCAGGTGATAGGTTACAAAATCAAGTATCTCACTCATCCTTGCCTGTATAATATTAGCAAGATTGCGTACACTGATTTCTTTTGCAGGCATTCCCTTTAAACCGGGAATGGTAATAAATGCATTCGCTTTAGCTTCATCAGATAAGGCGCTGCCAAACTGTACTTTCATTGCTTCAGCCTGGCTCTTTAAAACTCCGAGCCCCATGCGTATGTCGTTGGTAATATTCTCACCACCAAAGGGTATAACGGCTGTGTGCCTTAATGTGCCTTCATAAAATACAGCAAGATCGCTGGTGCCGCCACCAATATCAAGAATGGCTACACCTGCTTCCATATCAACGTCGCTCATTACAGCGCTGCTCGATGCAAGTGGCTGCAGCACCAGGTCTTTTGTTTTTAAACCGCTGCGTTCCACTGCACGATTGATATTGCGTATCGCGTTTCTGTCACCGGTAATGATGTGAAAATTGGCGCCAACCTTTACACCATTATAACCAACAGGATCTTTAATATCATTGAAATTATCAACATGAAAATCCTGTGGAATTACATCTATAATCTGGTCGCCGGCAGGTATAAAAGTTTTGCGTTGGTTGTCTACCAACTGATCAATTTCCCATTGCTTGATTTCAGTGTCGGGCTCCTGGCGCACAATATCGCCGCGGGTTTGCAGGCTTTTAATGTGATGGCCCGCAACGCCTACATATACTTCATTAATTTCAAGATCGGGATTGCTTTCTGCGCAATTCATTAATGCCTGTTGAATGGCTTTAATGGTTTGATCAATATTCAATACCTGCCCGTGTTGTACGCCATTGCTGTTGGCGCGGCCAAAGCCAAGGATCTCAAGTTTGCCGTATTCATTTTTTCTTCCGGCAATGGCAGCGATTTTGGTGGTGCCAATATCAAGGCCAACAATAATAGGCGGTTCCGAACTGCTCTTCGGAAGCGTTACCGCAACATTAGCGCTTTGATTCATAGATGTATTTTTTAGTTGTTTGTTGTTTATAAAAAATTGTTGTTCTGTTTTTAATTTTTTTTTGAACCCGGCTATAGCTCTTTTCTCATCTTCTCTTGCGTCGCACTCTTGTGCTGTATAACATTTTGCGTCATTTCGACGAAGGAGAAATCTCAAATCTTAATAGTCAGATTTCTCACCGAGACGGTTCGAAATGACGAGAATTAATCCGAACGTACAAGTGAGTGACACAACGAATGCTTCATATTTATTCTATCGCCCGGCTCATCATCCTATGCTTGTTAATTATTAATTTTTAATTACTAATTCTTAATTCCCGGTCTTCTTATTCAAGATAGCTTTCGGCTGCTTTTTATTTGTTGCAGGTTGTTTTTCTTTAACTACCGGCTTTTTTACTTTATCTTTTTTTTCAACATTTTGCCTTGCAGAATCCTGTTTTACGATTGTTTCCGGTTTTGAAATGTTGATTGAAAATGCAGTGTCGTTCATCGCTTGTTTCATCTGCTGCATTGCATTGCCCATCTGCATCATAGCCTTCGAAGTATCAATATTGATATTCGTTGTGCCACGCTTTGCAGCAACGATCTGGCCTTCATACTGCACATCAATTAATGTATATTTTTCAAAGCCTGTCTTACTCCACACCTGTTTGTAAAAGCCCATCAGCATTGCAAATTTTGTATCAAGATTTTCTGCATCACCAATCCTTATTACCTGGTTGCCAAGTACAGGCGTTATTTCGTAAGTGCCTTGCGCGGTAATATCAACCTGTGCAATTTGTGCCAGCCAGAAACTATCTTTTGAAATATACTGTGCAATTTTCTTTACATCCTGCAATACAGCACTGTCTGGTTTGCTCAACACTTTTTTATCACTCGGAAAAGAGGTGAACATTGGTACACGTGCAGAGAGTTCATCGCTTAAAGGCAAACGTTTACAACTGCTGTCGATATAGTACGAGCTGCCCTGCAATGTGAATATTCTTGCTATTGGTTCACGTTCTTCTACGGTTACATGCAATACCTGTTTATTATCAAAGAACAATTCTGCTTTCTTAACCCATGCATTTTTTGAAAGCGTTGCCTCTATTTTTTGAAGATCAATGGCTTCAACTGCTTTTCCTTTTTCCGTACCGTTAACCTGCAACACTTTTACTATGTCTTTTTTATCAACAAAAACAAGATTGTGTGCACCATTGATCTCTATATTGATGCCCGAACATTTTTTCTCATCTTTTTTTTGCATAGCTGCTATCAGCAGTGTACAGGTTGCAACAGCCAGTAAACTCCAGAGCGATATGGTTAAGATCTTTTTCCACATAACTACCTTCTATTACTTTCCAGTATTGTTTTAACCGGTTGCAATAATGTATCAATGTCTCCTGCACCGCACATTACGAGCAGCTTTGGCTGGTGTTCTGCTACCCATTGCTGCATGGCCTCTTTGCTCAATATTTTTTTATGCTCCAGTTTCATTTTATTAAAAATCAACTCACTTGTAACGCCTTCCATTGGTAATTCCCTTGCAGGATAAATGGGTAACAGTATTACTTCGTCTGCCATATCCAGGCTTTCTGCAAATTCTTTAGCCAGGTCATTTGTTCTGCTGAATAAATGCGGCTGGAAAATAACGGTGCATTGTTCATTTCTATATAAACTGCGAACGCCGCTGATCAATGCTTTCAGTTCTTCGGGATGATGTGCGTAATCATCAATCATCACATGATCTTCATTGCGCAACCAATACTCAAACCTTCTCTTTACACCTTTAAAATTTGCTACCGCAGTTTTGATTTTATCATTATCAATACCGAAATATTTTGAAACGGCTATTGCAGCAATACTGTTTTCAATATTGTGCAGGCCGCCCATATTTAATACTACATCTTTCAATGTCCATTCATTATGGATTACATCGTAGCGGTAAGCTCCATTCTCAACTTTTATGTTTGCAGCATATACATCAGCACTTGCATCATTAAAGCTGTATGTATAATGATGTGTTGCATGCAAATCTGCTGTGCGTTTTAAACCATACTTACTGATTAACAAGCCGCCTGTTTTAACACGGTTTGAGAATTGCACAAATGCATTTTCTACTTCCTGTGCTGTTCCATAAATATCTAAGTGATCAGGATCCATTGCAGTGATCACTGCAACATCGGGAACCAGTTTTAAAAAGGAGCGGTCATACTCATCTGCTTCCACTACCACCACATTGCGTTCACTACTCCAGAAGTTGGTATTGTAATTTGAGGAGATGCCACCAAGGAAAGCATTACAGCCATAGCCTGTATCCCGCAGCAAATGCGCTGTCATTGCTGTAATGGTTGTTTTACCATGTGTACCACCGATGCATATATTAAAAGAACTTTCTGTAATCCACTGTAAAATATCGCTGCGCTTCACTACTTTATAATTGTGCTCACGATAATAAATTAACTCAGTATGAGACGCAGGTATAGCTGGTGTGTAAACAACAACATCAACATCTTTTGGCGCAAGCTCAATATTGTCTTCGTAATGAATGGCAATACCAGATTGTTCAAGTTCCTTGGTTAATGGTGTTGATGTTCTGTCGTAACCGCTCACTGCTTTACCCAATGAGTGAAAGTAACGGGCAAGCGCACTCATACCGATACCGCCGATACCGATAAAGTAGACTTTCTGTATGTTATTTATAGCACTCATTATCAATCGATGATATTCTGCTTTATTTTTTTATTACCGATAATATTTCCTTAGCAACAATTTCATCTGCATTTGTTACAGAATATGCTGCTATATTTTTTATAAACTTCTGCTGCAATGCTTCGTTTGTGGCAAGCATAGTAATTGCTGAAAATAACTTAGCCTGCGATTCAGTATCCTTTACCATTAGTGCAGCTTCCCTATCCACCAGGTATTTTGCATTTACTGTTTGATGGTCTTCTGCTGCCAATGGATAAGGCACAAATACCACAGGTTTTTTTGTAACACATAATTCAGCAACCGTTAGGGCACCGGCCCTTGATACCACTACATCTGCTGCTGCATAAGCCTTATCCATATCCTGTATAAAATCATTTACCCAAACATTTTTATAGGCCCTTCCTCTTTCTACATAAGTGTTTGCAGTTGCTTTACCTGTTTGCCAGATCAACTGAAGATTTAACGAATCCAACTCATGCACATGCTTGGCCATTACTTCATTAATACTTCTTGCACCTAAACTTCCACCTACAGCAAGGATTGTTTTTTTATCTGCATCAAGTCCAAAATATTGTAAAGCTTCTGCTCTTGATATTGTTGATTGTACAATTGCTTTTCTTACGGGGTTACCGGTGACTAAAATTTTTTCTGCCGGAAAAAATTTTCCCATTCCCTCATTGGCAACAAAAACTTTTGTTGCCTTTTTCCCGATAAGCATATTGCTTTTACCTGCAAATGAATTGCTCTCATGTATAAAAGTGGGTATGCTTTTGCTTTGTGCATATTTCAATACGGGAAAACTGGAATAACCGCCTACACCAATTGCTGCATCTGGTTTAAAAGCATTGATAATTTTTCGTACCTGGAAAAAACTTTTGATGAGTTTAAAAGGCAAGCCAATATTTTTGATCAAAGAACTTCTGTCGAAACCTGCTATATCTATTCCTTCAATTTTATAACCGGCCTGCGGAACTTTTTCCATTTCCATTTTTCCTTTGGCCCCAATGAATAAAAATTCAGTATCGGGGCGCTGTTGCTTTATTGCATTTGCAATGGCAATAGCCGGAAAAATATGACCGCCTGTTCCACCGCCTGCTATGATAATATGAAGCCCCATTTATACTTACCCTGTTTAATTTTTAAAATCTTTTTTTTTGAGCCCGGCGATATATCTTTTCTGATCTTCTCTTGCATCGCACTCTTGTACGCTTTGATTATTACTGAGCTATACTCCGAACGTTCAAGAGTGCGACGCAACAGATGCTTCATATATGTTCATCAGTTGGGCTCATCATTTTCTTCTGTATTTTCTGCAGCTTGATTTGCAACCGCCGCTTGCCTGCCTTCCATTTGTTCTAAATTTCTTGCTACGCTTAACACAATTCCTATTGCTGCGCAGGTAAATAAAAATGAGCTGCCACCCATACTTACCAATGGCAGCGTTACGCCTGTTACCGGAACAATATTTACATTTACCGCCATGTTTGCAACGGCCTGTATTACCAATGTAAAACTGAGACCCAGTGCGAGGAATGCGCCAAATGCATACGGGCACTTTCTGAAAATTCTGATACACCGAAATAAAAAAACCAAATAAATAAATATTACAAATGCGCCACCCAGCAAACCATATTCTTCTATAATGATCGCATAAATAAAATCGTTATAAGCCTGTGGCAAAAAGTTACGCTGCCTGCTGTTTCCGGGGCCAAGGCCAAAGAGAATGCCACCATTTGCAATGGCAATATTTGACTGCTGCACCTGGTAGGGCATTTCACTGTCTCCTGCATAAATAAAAGATTGTACGCGGTTAACCCATGTGCCAAAGCGACCTACTGATTGCAGACTTTCTGCAACATTACCGGATGGTTTTGATGTGCCGTCTTTACTGCTTTCGTGTGTTGTTACTGCTACACTAACAATGAGCAATATTGGAATAAGCGCTACCATGATGACGAGTAAAATATGTTTTACACTTACACGCCCAATGAACAATAACAGCAATGATGTTGCGCCTGTGAGTAATGCATTGGATAAGTTTGCCGGCATGATTAAAGCACAGGTGATGATCACAGGTGTAATTACAGGAATGAAGCCTTTTTTAAAATCTTTGATCACTTCCTGCTTGCGGCTTAGCTGACGTGACAGGTACATGAACAATGCAAGCCTTGCAAAGTCGCTGGTTTGAATGGTCATGTTGATAACTGGTAGTTTTATCCAGCGGCTGCCATCATTAATCTCTGCACCAAAGAACAGTGTATAAATTAATAATGGTACCGATATAAGATACACGATCAATGATATTCTTGAATACAGTGTGTAATTAATGCGGTGTAAAAAATATACTACCAATAACCCCAGCACAATAAACGAAAGTTGCCTGAACAGGTACACTTCATTATTACCCTTATACATTTTGTATGCTAATGAACCTGTAGCACTATAAACCACCAGCAAAGAAATAATAGCCAGCAGCATTACAATTCCCCATATATAGCGGTCGCCGCGGGTACGGTTAAGCAACCGACCGCCTGCGCCTTCTACCGAAGGAAATTGTGAGAATAATTTATCTGCTGTTTCGTTCATTTTTTTGATTACCAATTATAATTCTTTCACAGCCTCTTTAAACTGCCTGCCGCGGTCTTCATAATTTTTAAAAAGATCGAAGCTTGCACATGCCGGACTTAATAAAACCGCATCGCCTTTTTCTGCAAGATGAAACGCTTGCTGTACCGCGTCTGCTGCACTTGTTGTGTCAATAATAATTGTCACGTTATTTTTAAATGCTTCATGAATTTTTTCATTGTCAATACCAAGACAAACAATGGCTTTTACTTTATCCTTAACCAACTCTTCAAGAATGGTGTAATCGTTTCCTTTATCAATACCGCCAAGAATTAATATTGTAGGTTTTTCCATGCTTTCCAAAGCATACCAGGTGCTGTTTACATTGGTAGCTTTGCTGTCGTTAATAAATTCAATACCACGCACGGTTGCAACAAATTCCATTCTATGTTCCAGACTGTTGAAAGTGGCAACAGCGTCGCGAATTTTTTCCTTGCGTATATCTAACTGTACCGCTGCTATTCCTGCTGCCATGGTGTTGTATTGGTTGTGTTTTCCTTTTAAAACAAAATCGTAAACGCTCATACTCATCCGTTCTTCATCTACCCGTATCGTCATATTGTTTCCTATAATCCAGGCGCCGTTTGATAATTCATGATTCATTGAAAATGGCATGGGGTTAGTTTTAAGTTTGATTTTTTTTAAATGCTGTACGGTTACTTCATCATCATCGCAATAAATGAAGCTATCGCCAGGCTGCTGATTTTGAATGATCTTAAACTTGCTGTTGATATAATTTTCAAATTTGTATTCGTACCTGTCTAAATGGTCTTCGGTAATATTTAGCAGCACTGCTATATCCGGCCTGAAATCTTTTATATCATCTAATTGAAAAGAACTTATTTCTGCTACATACAACGGCACCGGGTTTTCTGCAATTTGTTTGGCAAACGAGTAACCAATGTTGCCAACCAGTGCACATTCAAGACCTGCTGTTTTGCACATGTGATAAATAAGCGAGGTACATGTGCTCTTTCCATTACTGCCGGTAATGGCAACAATTTTGCTGTTACCCTTAAACCTGTATGCCAGTTCAATTTCACTGATTACCGGTATTGCTTTGGCCCTGATCTTTTTTACCATTTCATTCTTTTCAGGAATGCCCGGGCTCTTCATTATTTCATCTGCCGAAAGAATTTTTTCTTCTGTGTGATGGCCTTCTTCAAAATCAATTCCATTGTCAATGAGCTCTTGTTTGTAATTATTTTTTATAGCGCCTCCATCGCTTACAAAAACATGATAGCCTTTTTGTTTACCTAATAATGCAGCGCCCACTCCACTTTCGCCGGCACCCAGAATTACAAGAAAATGTTCTTTAATTCCATCATTATTATTTCTTTCATTTATCATTTTTTCCTGTACTCTTTATACATTTTTTTGAACCGGGCTTTTTAAATTCTTATCATCGTTCCTTGCGTCGCACTCTTGTGCAGTTGATTCTTCGGTCGACCGTCGACTGCCGACCGATGTTCCGAACGTACAAGTGAGTGACACAACGAAAGCCTCATTCATATTCTTTAGCCCGGTAAATACTGTTTTTTATCTACCGCATCTTCAACGTAAGTATAGAAAGCATCACGCATAATATGGTTGCTATCCAAAAACGTATGGCTATTTTGTTTTCGTGAAAACCTTTCTTTTGATAATGGTGATGCAATGGGCTCATTAAAAAAACGCGCCGCCCTTCGCCGTACTTTTTCTTTGTGTATTTGAAATAACTAACCTGTATCATTACACTTAATAATTCTATTAAAAACACACCACAAAAAATTGGTATCAATAATTCCTTTCGTACAATAATTGCAAGCGATGCAATGATGCCGCCAAGTGCAAGGCTGCCGGTATCGCCCATGAAAACCTGCGCAGGGTAAGCATTGTACCAAAGAAAGCCGATACACGCACCCACAAATGCGCCGATGAAAACCGATAGCTCCGCAAGATTCGGGATGTACATAATGTTAAGATAATCGGCGAATTTATAGTTGCCGCTTACATACACAAACACACCAATCGCTGCACCGATGATGGCACTTACGCCGGCGGCCAAACCATCGAGGCCATCAGTAATATTTGCGCCGTTTGAAACAGCTGTTACAATAAATGTTACAATAAGAATGTAAATGATCCAGGTGTATTGTTCTGCGCCAGCGCCCATCCAGCTGATTAGTTTGCTGTAATTAAATTCATGATCTTTTACAAACGGAATAGTAGTGATGGGTGTTTTTACTTTAACAAAACGGCGGTCTACGCCGTCTATTTTTCTGATAACAATATTTGTATCTTTTGCAATTTTTTCTCCCTGTTCAAGTGTTGCATTATTCTGGCCAATGATCTCTCTTTCAACCGTTACACTGTTACTAAAGTAAAGTGTAACACCAATGATAATACCAAGCCCCACCTGACCAATAATTTTTGATACACCTGCCAGGCCATCGCTGTCTTTTTTCTGATATTTCTCACCTTTTTCCTGTGCTTTTTTTCTTGCTTTAATTTTTAAGTAATCATCTATAAAGCCAATGATACCAAGCCATACAGTGCATAATAACATTAACCTAACGTAAACTTTATCGATATCTGCAAACAATAGTGTTGGTATAATGATGGCTAAAAGTATAATGATGCCACCCATTGTTGGTGTTCCTTTCTTTTCGTTCTGGCCTGCAAGCCCAAGATCGCGGACTGATTCACCAATCTGTTTTTTGCGTAAAAAATTGATCAGTCTTTTGCCGTATACAGTTGTAATAATAAGCGACAATACTATTGCCATAGCAGTGCGAAAAGTAATGTACTGGAATAGCCCGGCACCAGCCAGATTAAACTTTTCATTTAGCCATGTAAATAAGTAGTACAGCATTTTTATTTATCTTTTTTTTCTTATTTCTCCAACAATTCAAACATTTCTTTTAATACTGCTTTATCATCAAAATTTTGATACTCACCATTAATAATCTGGTATTTCTCATGGCCCTTGCCCGCCAGTAAAATGATGTCTTCCTTGTTTGCAAAACTTACCGCGGCTTTTATCGCTTCTTTTCTGTCGGCAATAGAAATTGATTTTCTTTTTGCCGCACTATTTAAGCCAGCTTCCATGTCTTTTAATATTTCAGCAGGGTCTTCACTGCGTGGGTTATCACTGGTGAAAATGGCTTTGTTGCTGTAATCGCAGGCAATCTGTGCCATTACAGGGCGTTTTGTTTTATCTCTTTCTCCGCCACAGCCTACCACTGTTATTACCTGCTCGTACCCTTTCCGCAATTTTTTTATAGTAACCAGTACGTTTTCCAAAGCATCTGGTGTATGGGCATAATCAATAATGCCGATAATGCGCTGGTTGCTGATGATATAATCAAATCTGCCTTCTGCGCCGTTGAGCATACTGAGTATGCGCAATACTTCTTCACTGTTTTCACCAAAGCAGATTGCGGCACCATAAATTGCCAAAAGATTGTATGCATTAAATTCACCGATTAAACGGAAATGAACTTCTTTTTCATTCACCGTCATCACCAGGCCGGTTAGTGCATTCTCTAATATTTTTCCTTTAAAATCTGCAAGTTGTTTGAGGCTGTAGTAATATTTTTTTGCCGCTGAATTCTGCAGCATTACTGTGCCGCGTTTATCATCAAGGTTTGAAATGGCGAATGCATCTTCACTTAAATTATCGAAGAATGTTTTCTTTACTTTAATGTATTCGTCAAAAGTTTTATGATAGTCGAGATGGTCGTGCGTTATGTTACTGAACAATGCACCTGTAAAATGTAAACCTGTTATGCGATGCTGGTGAATAGCATGGCTGCTGCATTCCATAAATACATGCGTGCAATTTTCATCCGCCATTTGTTTAAGCAAAGCATTTAAACTTACTGCGTCTGGTGTGGTATGCGTTGAAGGAATAATGGTATCAGCAATTTGATTTTGAATCGTGCTCACCAAACCACATTTATACCCTAGTTCTGTAAAGAGCCTGAATAATAACGTGGCAATAGTAGTCTTGCCATTTGTTCCTGTTACACCCACCAGCTTTATTTTCTTTGAAGGCTCATCGTAAAAATTGTGGGCCATGTAGGCAACCGCTTCGTGTGTATTATTTACTTTAATATAAGTAATGCCCTCAATTATATCTGAAGGCATTACTTCGCAAACAATCGAAGAAGCACCCATCTCAATTGCTTTATCTATATAATTATGCCCGTCAACTTTTTCACCGGCTATGGCAACAAATACAGAACCTGCAGATATTTTTCTTGAATCTATCTGTATATCTTTTACCTCTGTATCAGTTGTTCCGTTTACTGATTGCAGTCGTACTTTATATAATATATCCTGTAATTTTTTCAATGCTTTTTTATATTGATGATCCCAACTTTAATTTTTTATGGCATCGCCTCTTGTGTCACTCACTTGTACGTTCTGATCAGGATGCAACAGCTCCGCAGTATTCATACAGTACAAGTGTGCGACGCAAGAAAAGCCTCATTCATATTCTATTGCCTGGCAAAAAAAATTAATTCAATTCTATATTTACATACTGCCCTTGTGCAACCGGCTGGCCTGCTGTAAGCGACTGCGCTGTTACTTTTCCCCGCCCTTTAATATTTACTTTTAAGCCCATGTTCTCACATGCATACACTGCGTCTTTCAACGTCATTCCGTTTAAACGTGGCATCGTTTTATTGCTTACCCAGCCATTAATAACAACAGGGTTATCGGTGCCTTTACTAACGAATGCCCACTGTGCATTACGGTTGGATGAATCGTTGTATTTTATACCAACTGTTTGCATGATATTTTTTATATCAATTCTTTGCCCGGCATATATGTATGCATTGCTATCATTACTGGGCGCTGTTGTGTACTGCAGATCATTTTTCACAAACATGGTGTACAAACGATTTGCGATTTCTCTGAAAACAGGAGCCGCTAACTGCCCGCCATAATGCAGCGGCGCATAAGGTTTTGTTTTGATGACAACGATGCAGGTGTACTGCGGGTTATCGGCCGGGAAATAACCAACAAATGAAGCCTGGTAAACACCGTCGTTGTACCCGTAATTTCCATCAGCAACATGTGCAGTACCGGTTTTACCCGCCACTTTAAAAGGCAAATCTTTAAATATATTTTTTGCTGTTCCTATATCTGTAACTGCCAGCATGCAATCCTGCGCATCTTTTACCACAGAAGGTTTACATATATTTTGCAACAATACAACAGGCTCAAATTCTTTAACCGTTAAACCACCGTTCTGAATGCTGCTAATGAGATAAGGCTTAACCATTTTACCGTTGTTTGCAACAGCATTGTAAAGGGTTAATGTTTGCATAGGGCTAACCTGTATTGCATAACCGAAACTCATTGTTACCATATTGATGAGGCCACCTTTACCTTTATCAACTTTTGAAAGGCGCGGTTTTTCTTCGCCACGTAAATCTATCCCGCTCATGGTATCCATCCTGAACTGGTGCAGGTATTGTGTGAACTTTGTTGGTTGCGTTGCAAATGTGTTGTAAGCAATTTTAGCCATACCAACATTTGAACTGTGTGCAAAACATTCTTTCACCGTCATTACCGGTTTTGGTGCACGTTCCGCATCATTAATATCTCTTACACCAACATACGCATGGCCAGCATTGCCCACCTCAACAAGATCATTTACAGTTGCGCGGCCTTCACTTAGAACGGATAACAGTGTTGCGAGTTTTATGGTAGAGCCAGGCTCTGTACTCCGTAATGCATAATTATAATCTTCCCAGTAAGAACCATCCGGGCGCCGCCCAAGATTGGCAATCGCTTTTACCTGGCCTGTTGCTGTTTCCATTACTATACAGGTTCCTGTTTGTGATTCACTTTGCTGCATCATTTTCATTAATGCATTTTCACTGATCTCCTGGATTCGTGTGTCGATGGTGCTGATAATATCATTTCCATTCTCTGGTTCAATTTGATTATCATCTTCAACGGGTACTGCTACATTACCTGCAATAAGCCTAACCAAACGCTTGCCTCTGGTACCCTGCAACAGGCTGTCGTAAGTTTGTTCAAGACCCACTTTTTGTGCATTCTCTCTTTCCAAACCAATTGTTCTGTATGCAAGAAGCTGGTAGGGGTTTAAACGAACGCTTCTTGTATCAGCAATAAAACCGCTTTTATTTTTTCCCAGCCTTACCAATGGAAACTGCTTTAGTTCCTGGTATTCCTCAAAACTTACCTTGCGTTTTAGCAGGTAGTAGCGGTTCTTTGCCTTATAGCCATCGCTCAATATTTTTTTATACTCGCCTTTCGACTTGTCTTTGAAAAGATTGGCAAGGCAATAACTTACTGAATCAAGATTGTCTTTAAATAGCTTGCCATCGTTTTCGCGTAAGCCATCAGCACCAAAATCTATATACATATCAAACTGTGGAATACTGGTGCTGAGCATTTGCCCATCGGCACTGTAGATAGTACCCCGGTCTGCATCAACTTCCTGTATTTTCAGGTGCAGGCTGTCGCTCATACTGCGCCAGTAATTGCCTTGCACCTGCTGTATGTAAAACGCTTTGCCAAAGATGCCAAGGCATATAACTACAATAGCTATATAAGCCATGTACACCCTCCACGATATGTCGCGTTTTACTTCCATTCTTCTTAATAAGTTGAGGTTAGCAACCTCTAAACCAATGCTTCACAGGTTATTGTATCTGGTTTTTCATTGACCTTGTTTAGTCCCATCCGGCATATCGATTTTCAAACGCATTGGCTGATCGTTTGAAATCTTTAAACCCAGTGGTGTAGCGGCCTGCACTATTTGTGCTTCGCGGCTTTTAAACATTTCCTCACTCTTTAAACTTTTGTATTCGTATTGCAATTCTTTTACTTCTTTTGCTGTGTTGTTAATATCGCGTATTGTATTGTCTGCCGCATGGCCGTTGCCTATATAAATAACTGCCAGCAATGCAAGGAATAAAAAGAACACCAGATTTTTTAAGATCCACTCGTGGCCAATAAGCTTTGCGAACAGCCCTTTATTTTTTTCTGTATGTTGTTTTTTTTCTTTCATTTTTTTGGGGACCAGCTTTTTGTTTTTTATAGCATCGCCTGTTGTGTCACTCACTTGTACGGTTTGAACAATTTTCCGCTATTAACAAAGCACACGAACTTAAACCTACAGCCTGAAGCTCAATTCAATTCTTCAGTACAAGAGTGCGATGCAAGGAACGGTCAACAGAATTACTTCAGCCGGGCTCATTATTTTCGTTATTTCTTAAACTCTACACTTTTTCTGCTACTCTTAATTTTGCACTTCTCGATCTTGGATTCTTTTTCATTTCAACATCGGTTGGCACAATCGGTTTCTTCGTAATTACTTTCAGTTCAGTTATCTTTTCCTGTTGGACAAATGGATTTTCGTCAACCACTTCTTCAAAAGTTCCCTGCCTGAAAAAATTTTTTACCAGCCGGTCTTCGATCGAATGAAACGTAATAATGGCTGCCCTTCCGCCGGTTTGCAGCACTTGAGGTAACTGCTGCAGCATTTCTTTTAGTGCGCCCATTTCGTCGTTCACTTCTATACGCAACGCCTGGAAAACCTGTGCCAGGTATTTATTGGGATTGCCTTTTATAACCGGCTGCAACAGCGATATAAATTCATTTATTGTTTTTAACGATGTCTGCTTTCTTTGCTGCACAATATGCTTTGCCAACGTTTTTGAATTGGTTACTTCGCCGTACAGCTCGAATAATTTATGCAGCTGCGTTTCGCTGTAAGCGAGCAGAATTTTTGAAGCGGTTTGCTGTTCGCGTTGATCCATCCGCATGTCCAGCGGGCCATCGAACCGTATAGAGAAGCCTCGTTCTCCTTTATCGAACTGGTGGCTGCTTACGCCAAGATCTGCCAGCATTCCATCAACTTTTGTAAATTTGTGCAGGCGCAAAAAGCGCTGAATATGGCGGAAGTTTTGCTGAACAAAAACTACCCGTTTATCATCAGGTATATTTTGTTTGGCATCTGCATCCTGGTCGAAGGCAATTAATCTTCCGTCTTCATTTAGCCTTTGCAAAATACCTCGGCTATGGCCACCACCGCCAAAAGTGCAGTCAACATAAACACCGTTTGGTTTTATATTTAATGCATCGAGGCTTTCATGGTAAAGTACCGGAGTGTGGTACTGCGAACCCGTGGGTTGGAATTTTTCATTTTGATCATTCATCACATTTCGTTTTAATGATTAACCCCAAAAACTACTTTATCACAGTTGTTGTGCCCATTACTTTTTTTGCCAGCTCGCTGAATTTATCTGCTGAAAAATTTTCAAAGAACTCTTTATAAACATTTACATCCCAGATATCTATTTTATCAATGTCGCAGGAAAGCAAAATGTCTTTGTTTAAACCTGCGTGTTCCTTTAACGAGGGTGGAAGCAACATTCTGCCCGCACTATCCAGTTCAACTTCTGTTGCACCTGCTAAAAAATACCGTTTGAATTGACGAACTTCGGGATCAAAACGATCTAATTCGTTGATACGACCGATGATGGTTTCCCAGGTTTTTTTTGGATATAGGTTGAGGCATTTCTCAAACCCGCGGCTGATTACTAAATGGGTCTCCCCATCCGGGAGCTGTTTTTTAAGACCGCCCGGCAACAGAAAACGCCCTTTGCTGTCGAGCGTTGATTCATATTCGCCAAGAAAACCAATCATTTACGTGAATTTAAATTATTTTACCACTTCTCTTCACAAAATAACACTTTTTCCCACTGATATGGCAAAATTTTCTTTTTCCAATTTTTGCACAGCCTGAAATAGGCTAAAACCTTTTGCCAGATAGGGTTTGGGCACATGTTCAAGAATAAAACCCTGAATTTAGTGTGGATAGCTGTGGATAAGCTGTGAATAATCTAAAAAACTCTTTATGGCCGGATATTCAGGCACTTCGTTAATGAAAAAACTTGGTATCAAAGAAAACATTAAACTGATGCTGATAAATGCTCCTGAAAATTATATGGCGTTGTTAGAGCAGGATTTAAGCTCTCAGTTAACTGGTAAGATTTCAGAAGCAGGTTTTGTACACCTGTTTGTAACGTCGAAAAAGGAACTTGAAAAACAATTCACAAAAATTATTCAGTCGCCAAAAGAGGGTTTGATGATCTGGATTTCCTGGTACAAAAAGTCATCTGGCTTGCAAACAGATGTAACTGAAGATACCATCAGGAAGATTGTTTTACCAACAGGCTGGGTTGACATAAAGGTTTGTGCAGTAAGCGATGTATGGAGCGGATTGAAGATCGTAAAAAGAAAAGTAAAATAATTTTTTTGTTCCCGTCATTAGCAATTCTATTAAACCCAATTGCGTCGCACACTTATACGGTTGAAATACTATTCAGCTAAAACAGCCGCCTCCCTTTTTTGCAATTGCGTTAACTGCAAAGAATTGAATCATTAGTTTTGCCAACATGCATCCCAAAAGATTATTTATAAAAGATTTTATATACAATTTACCGGAGGAAAAAATTGCTAAATACCCATTACCACAAAGAGATGAAAGCAAACTGCTGATCTATAAAAACGGGGCAATAAAAAGCGATATATATTGTAACCTCGATACACATATTCCTGACTCTTCGTTACTTGTTTTTAATAATACCAAAGTTGTTGAAGCAAGGTTACTGTTTAAAAAAAGTACAGGTACTACTATAGAATTATTTTGTTTAGAACCGGGTGACCAATACCCTGATATTACAACAGCGATGCTGCAAAAAAAGAAGGTAACCTGGAAATGTTTGGTGGGCGGCGCAAAAAAATGGAAAGAGGAACTATTGAAAATATCTTTTGTAATTAATGCACATACGATTGAATTATTTGCCAAAAAAATTGAAAAAAAGAATGACTATTTTTTAGTTGAATTCTTTTGGAATGATGAACAGCTAAGCTTTGCAGAAGTTTTGCATTTTGCAGGAGCTGTTCCCTTACCCCCATACCTTAACCGCAATGCAGAAGAAACAGATAAGGAAAGATACCAGACCATCTACGCAAAATATGATGGCTCTGTAGCTGCACCAACTGCAGGCCTGCATTTTACTGAAAGGCTCTTTGAAAAATTGAGTGTAAAAAATATTAGAACAGATTTTGTAACGCTGCATGTAGGCGCCGGTACATTTAAACCGGTGAAGAGCGAAACCATGCAGGAGCATGAAATGCATACAGAGTTTATTGAAGTAAGAAAGCAATTGATTGAAAACCTATTGCAACATCTGAATGAAACCATAATCGCTGTTGGTACTACATCTCTTAGAACAATAGAAAGTTTGTACTGGCTTGGGGTAAAAACAATTATAAACCCGGATATTTTATTACATGAATTACAGGTACTGCAATGGGATGCCTACGATTTAACCACAGAAGAAATCAGCGTAGAAAAATCCCTGCTAGCTTTATTGCAATGGATGAATAAGCATGATTCTGAAGTACTGATTACCAAAACACAAATCATCATTGCACCGGGTTATGACTTAAAAATTGCCCATGCACTGATCACTAATTTTCATCAGCCGCAATCTACTTTGTTGTTGCTTGTTGCTGCATTGGTATTTGATGACTGGAGAAAAATTTATGACTATGCATTGGCAAATAACTTTCGCTTTTTAAGCTATGGGGACGGGAGTTTGATATGGAAAAAACAAGCAGGATAAATAGTAAGACTGCTATCAACGTAAGAACTTTGCATAAGCTGAATAATGATCTGAATGTAAAAGTGTGCGACGCAACAGGGTTTAATAGTATCACTGCTGCCCGGCTTAAAAAAAATGAATTCGTATTTATGAATTTTCTGTTAGCGGTATTTCTAGCGTAAATGTGCTGCCTTTACCCAAAGTACTGTCAACTTTTATTTTTCCTTTATGTGCATCAACAATCGTTTTTACATAACTCATTCCAAGGCCAAAGCCTTTTACGTTGTGTATGTTGCCGGTGTGGGCACGGTAAAATTTTTCGAAAATACGTTTTACAGTTTCTTTGTTCATACCAATACCATTGTCTTCAAACTGAACAATAAGTGATTTACCTGTGGCGTGTGTGGTTATCTTTAGTTTAAGCGGATCTTTTTCTTTTGAGTATTTAATGGAGTTATCTATAAGGTTGGAGACAAGGTTGGCAAAATGCGATTCATCTGCATTAATAAGATCGTTCTTTGCATTCAGCAGCAGCGATACTGAACCGCCATTTTGCTGTAGCTGTAAATTAAAATTATCAAGCACCCTGTTTAAAAGTTCATGCGCATGCAATGGCTGAATATTCATACGTATATCCTGCCGGTCCATTAAGCCCGCCTGTAGTATGGTTTCTACGTGCTTGTTCATGCGTTTATTTTCTTCTTTAATAATACTGCTGAAATATTGCATCTTTTCCTTATCGGCCTGTACCCGTTCGTTCTTCATGGCATCTACTGCAAGCGAAATAGTAGCGAGTGGCGTTTTAAGTTCATGCGTCATATTATTAATAAAGTCGCTCTTAATGGCGTTTAACTTACGCTGGTTTACAATTGTTTTTATTGCGAGATAAAAAGCAGCAATAATAATCAGGTTGAATATGGCGGCACCAACGATTACCCAGGTAATGGATTGCCACACCTGTGTTTTAAAATCGGGAACAATAATAATCAGGTGTTCGTAACCCATTAAACCTTCAAGATCGGTGCCTGTTTCCGGGGTTATGGGAATAAATCTCCGGCGGTAATGCCCGGTATCTGCAGACTCCTGCAGAAAATTTTTCGACTGCAGCTCCATTGTTGTATAATCGTTGGCGTTGGATGTAATGGCAAATTCAAACCGAAGGTCTTTAAGATCTTCTTTTGCCAATGCATCTCTTAATTTATCACCAATTTCCCTTTCGCTGAACCTGTCTGCAATATTGAATGGTTTGGTGATCTTAAATGAAAGATTATCCGGAACAAGATTCATATCGCGATGGCTTTGCAGCCGCATAACCCCGCCTGAAGATGTTTGCCTGCTCAGTTCTTCTGTTACAGCAATACTGGCCTTATCAACCTTATATAAAAAATTTTCACCCCGCACCACCAACATATTAGAGAACCATTGAAACTGGATAATGATAACACCAATAATAGAAAGGGCGATCAGTACTACAATAGTGGGAAAAATTTTTTTCATTGCTGCAAAATTAGTTCAGTAGCCAAACTGGCAAGCCGTGCCTGGCATGTTTACCAAGTTTTTAACCTGTATATTAATTAATTTCATGGCTGCGAAACATGGTTGGTTTATAAGAGCTAAATAAAATTCCTGTGGT
The DNA here is from genome assembly GCA_002390845.1 of Chitinophagaceae bacterium UBA4407. Classification (GTDB taxonomy): domain Bacteria; phylum Bacteroidota; class Bacteroidia; order Chitinophagales; family Chitinophagaceae; genus Limnovirga. The sequence continues at coordinate 94,793 of DGQT01000001.1, forward strand.
TAACAGATTTAAAGGTTGGTTTATAAACCAAAAACAATAGTTTCCCTGTTACGCAGTTGCAGGTAAATATCTGTGTAATTTCTTTTCTTTTCTTATAAAAATAGTAAATTGTATTATGGCTATTATAGAAACCGGCACCATACTTATTGCAGATCCTTTTTTAAAAGATCCCAATTTTTTGCGCACCACTGTTTTTCTGTGCGATCATCAGAATGAAGGCAGTATTGGCTTTGTAATCAACCGCAGGCACGAACATGTAATCGGCGATCTTGTTGCAGGTTTGGAAGGCTGTGATTTTCCTGTTTATTATGGCGGCCCGGTACAAGTAGATTCTATCCATTTTTTACACCAGTGTCCGGATTTAATAAGCGATGGAGTAGAAGTTACCGATGGCATTTTTTGGGGCGGCAATTTTGAACAGCTTACCATACTGCTTAAAAAGCAGCTTATTAAAGAAAGCCAGGTTCGGTTTTTTATTGGTTACAGCGGTTGGGGCGAAGGCCAACTGGAGGGGGAGGTGGAAGAGAAAAGCTGGCTTACTACACATGGCAATAAAAGACTTGTCTTCCATAAAAACACCGATCTTATCTGGAAAGACGCCATAAAACAAATTGGCGGCGAGTATGTACAGTTAATCAATTATCCTATTGATCCACAGTTAAATTGATATAATACAATTTTTTGGGCCAGGCAGCAGAACAGGAATTAAACTGCTCTTGCCACGCTCGGTTCACAGTTCCTCTTTCATGGCAGCATGGAAACAGCCGTGGCAGCCTGTTTTACCCTGAACTTATTTCAGGATTGTGTTTCGCAATGCACACTTTTACATTCAAAAAAAACAGGAATCAAGCTACGAACTATGAGCTTTAAAGTGCCGGCAAAATATAAAAGCCTGTAGCCCTAAGCCCAAAGCTCATGGCTGTTCTTATGTTCAAGTGTGCGACGCAAGAAAAGCCGGATATGGTTACCAATGCCCGGTACAAAAAATCATTTTCCAATGAGTAAAGCCACATTTAAAAAATAGCTGCATTCAGCAAACACTTTAATAAAATTATAGTCATATTGTTTAATTAGTATTACTTTCAAACCCAATTTACAGCGTATCCTAAAAATGTCATTTTCAAGCTGGCTTTTGTAAATTATTTCTATTACTTATTTTATGAAATCCTTTTTATAATAACAATCAAATCTAAAACTTAGTCTATGAGAAAGTTTTTTACAAACACCGTTTACACTGCAATTTTTTTACTCTTTGGAATTATTGCAAACGCACAGGTAACAGGACAGTACCGCACAATTGCCAGTGGCGACTGGACTTCCTTATCTACATGGGAAAGATATAATGGCACTGCATGGGCCACGCCGGTTCATACGCCAAATTATCTGGATGGTATTACCACTATACGGGCTGGGTATACTGTTACACTACCCGCCGGATCTTTAACAACAGACCAGCTAACAATAGAAAGCGGAGGAACCTTAACGCTGCAAAGCGGTAGTAACCTGGGTTTATACAACGGGGCTGGAACCGATTTTACCTGTAATGGTATTTTAGATATGCTTGATGGCTCTACCATTTCAAGGATTGCAATTTCACCAACAACTTCTATAAGCGGTACAGTAAAAGTTGCTAAGGCAACGGTTGATGCACCGCTTGTCATAAATGGAGGTGGTTTTTTATTTCTGAACGATGGCAGTAATATCAACGACAGTATTTACAACAATAATGTTACAACGATCACCTCTGGTCAAATCAATTTTACAACTGGTGTGTTTATAAATAATGACAGCGTTGTATTTTCCGGAGCAGGGCCCATCACATGTACATTACAAAAAGTAAGCGGAGTTAACAGTTTTGTAAATAATGGCAGTATGGTAAAAGATGGAATTGCAACTGCAGGAGTAACTCTTAATGCCACAATTAATCTTACCAGTACCGGAACAATAGACCTGATGCAGCTACCCGCAGGAAATTCTGCAATTATTAATTCAGCGGTTTTCATCAATTCAGGTACATTAAAAATGTATGATGGGGCAACAGGAGGCAGTGTTTCTATAACCAATCAGCCAGCAAGTGTGGTAACAATAACCAGTACCAGCACAGTTTCTGTTGACAACCCGGCATCTGACGTTGCATTGCTTACAAACAGCGGTACCATTAGTCTGAATATACCACTTACATTTCCTGCAAATACAACAACATCACTTTTAGCGGGATCGGTAATCGGCAATGGTTCATTAACAATAAACGGTGTATTAAATCATAATGGCGGTTCAGTATCGGTGCCATTAACTTTAGGAGCGAACACAACTTATAATATTAATTCAACAGACGGTATATCTCTTAACGCAAATGTGAACACAAGTGGCATTGTTAACTGGGTTGGGGGCGATATTCACATGGGCAACAATGCAATATTCAGGGGTAGCACTGCTTTTAATGTTACCGGCGATAATACTTTTGATGTTGATATACCGGGTAGCACTTCCGTTCTTATTAACGGCGGTACTTTTACAAAATCTTCAGCAACAGGAATTACAACATTTGGAATTAATGTTGTTGACAGCGGGGTTGTTAATATTAACACCGGCACTATAAAAACTACGGCCCAATGCAGTTTTGCCAATTTAATAAACTTTACTTCAGGTACAACGCTTCAAAACGATGGAACAATTATTTTTAACCCGTTTGCCAAATTAAAAGGCACAGGGGCAATAATAAATAATGGAACAATTACTGCTAACCTGAATCTTAAAATGCCAAAAACAATTCCATTTACAAACAATGGAAATATTTCAGGAACCGGAACACTTAAGGTACCGGGAACCTTCATTCAAGGCGGCGGAATAATTTCAGTTCCTGTAACAATTTCCGGCGATTGCACCATCAGCGGACCGGGTGTTACCTTTAACGCACCGGTTGTAAACAAGGGCACTATTAACTGGAACGCAGGCAACATCACCATAAATAATACAACCTTTACAATCAGCAAGAATAAAAATTTTAATATCAACACAATCGATTTTACCGAGATTAACGGAACCGGTACTTCTTTATTTACAAATTCAGGAGTGATGGTTAAATCGCTTAATACCACAACAACCATCACCATTCCTTTAACCAATACAAAAGATGGCCAGATCGAAGGAATAGGGTGGTACCAGATGCTGGGTACATTTACTAACGGGGGCACCGTAGATCCTGGTGTTGGCAATTTTGGAAGACTGGTATTTACGGGTAATCCAACCTCGGCAACCAGTATAATGAGAATGCAGATAAAAGATGGAAGCGCCAACAGCCACGATGCTATTACAGTTGATGCAGGCACAGCAATAAGCGGAACCCTTACGCTTACACAGGTTGGTAGCAGTATTTCAGCCGATACAATAGTTCTGATCAGTGCTTCAAGCGGTCTCACAGGCACATTTACAACTGTAAACAAACCCGATGGCTGGGAGGTCTTATATACCAGCAATACGGTAGCTGTTATTATACCAGCATTAAAAGCCACTCCTGTTTCAAGCAACCAGAACGATGCAATAACTGTAGCGGGCGGTTCTTCACAACTTAAATTTTACCCCAACCCGGTAAAAGATGTGTTGTTTGTTCAGCTTCCTGCTGCAACACAAAAAGCAACAATCAATATTTTAAGCATCGATGGTAAATTAATGCAACGCATCAGCAGCACCCAATTAACAACAAGAATATCTATTGCTGCATTACCTAAAGGCACCTATCTGCTGCAGGTTGTAAACGGATCAAACACAACAAGCCAGAAGTTTATTAAAGATTAAGCACATCTTTTTATATGTTCAAAAGCCGGTATTTAAATACTGGCTTTTGTTTTTTATGTACCCAGCAATTGGAATGCTATTTAGCCCGGTTGCGTCGCACACTTGTACGTTCGGATATTTTATTGAGCTTTTACCTAAGCGGAAGGTGCAGAGTTATATATAGCTTATATGGGCGAATATGTAAAAGTTTTATTGCAAACTTTCGCATATTTTTGATTAAGCTACAATTAATGAAGACAATCATATTTATAGCTTTTTCAATTACTTTAACCCTTTGTACTGAAGGTCAAATTATCGACATGTCTTTAAAAGACTCAATGTTTTTTAAACGTGGCGACACTTTATTTCTAAAGACAATCGGTATAGCTTTTAATGGATTTATTAAAAGTGATTCTGTCTACAGTTTTTATCAAAATGGAATCTTGTCGATAGATAGTCCATTTACAAGTTCTGACAACAGAAGATATTGGACTGAAATGATTTTTCCGATACAAAAAGACACTTTCTGGATTGACAGACGAAGCAAAATTGACTTAGTGACATTTAAGGACAAGAAGATATTCTACTTAGAGGATATTAGAGGCAAAAGTCGTTTGATCAATTTTGACACATTAAAAGCAAAATTTTATGCTGAAATTTTAATTCCTGATTTTGATTACTATAAATTCTATCAGCAAAACAGAATTTGCCCAATAGGTAATCACAACGACAATATCATTCCATATTTGTATGGTCTTCCAAATGATGAAGGACAGAGATTAGTAAACGAGAAAAAGGTAATTCTAAAAGGATGTTTTGGACCTAAGCAAAATGATGCATTATATTATTGCCAAAAACATAACATTGAATTCTAAAATTTCGCTTCGTCTACGCTTAGATAAAAGCTCAATAAAATATCTGAACGTACAAGAGAGCGACGCAAGGATGTTCAATTGATTGCCTGTAGTTCGGCCAAAAAATATTAACTCGCTATACTCAGCAATATGTTACCAATACCCTAAAACAAAAAAGGTGCAGTTTCGGCTGCACCTTTTTAAAATTCGTATGGCATTAAATTCCGATGTCCTCAACCCTGAATTTAATCACGCCGTTGGGTGCCTGTACCTCGGCAATTTCGCCTTTAGCTTTTCCAAGCAGGCCCTTACCAATTGGCGAGCCAACAGAAATTTTACCCGCCTTAAGGTCGGCTTCTTTTTCTCCAACAATCTGGTAGGTTACGGTTTTTTTAGTGGCCATATTGGTAATGGTAACCTTGGTAAGTACCGATACTTTTGCAAGATCAATATTATTCGGGTCAACAATACGGGCACTCGCTACCTGTGTTTCAAGCAGTTTCATTTTTGCTTCCAGTATGCCCTGGTGTTCTTTAGCCGCATCGTATTCTGCATTTTCTTTAAGATCGCCTTTTTCACGGGCTTCGGCAATGGCCCTGGAGGCTGCCGGCCTTTCTACCGATTTCATGTGGTGCAGCTCTTCCTTCATTTTCTCGAAAGCCTCCTTCGATACATACATTACATCACTCATAGTCATTTATTTTAAGGACTGACAAAAAAAATAACAACGCCTCAGACCTGCTGAAGCGTTGCTAACTGTAAAAATAAAGAATTTAAATTTAAAAAAGCAATTGAAAAGAGATTTGGCTTTTAAATACAGTTGCCTTGTGTTTTTAGCAGCTGTAAATCTTTTTACGATTTTTCAGGTATAATACCACCATCATTTCTTTATGGCATCCCGGTTGCGCCAGCCCCGACGAGCGCAGCGGAACTTGGGGTCACAATCCTTTCATCTATATATCTTTTGGTGATGCGGTGCACTTATAGTTTCAGGTTATCTTAAGCAATACCATCAATATCTGGCATAATTATTTCTGCCATTTATAAAACCAATTTTTATGAGAAATCCAATCATCTGCACCTTGCTGTTCATCCTTATTTTATCGTGCAAAAAAGAAAAATCAGCGAACAACAGTGTTTCAACTGTTGAAACTGAAAACGGAATTCAAACCTGTACGGCAACACTTGCCGATGCAGAAAATATTCAGTTATTTCCTGCAGACAATGCCTGGAACCTTGATATTTCGGGAAAGCCTGTAGATGCTTACAGTACCAATATTATTGCAGGCTTTAAAACATGGCCGGTAAAAGCAGATTTTGGAAGCGGAACCTGGCAGGGGGCACCAATTGGAATCCCTTACACGGTTGTATGCGGTAGCCAGCAAAAATATACGGTAAAGTTCAGGGCCAATGGCTACGATGGCAACTATGGTAACGAAAGCGATAAAGGGCCTTATGCCATTCCGTTAACTACAGCCATAGAAGGTAATGGAAACGGCGATTCGCATGTTATTGCAATAGATAAAGACAGTGGCATACTTTACGAACTCTATAATGCCAGCGTTAACGTGGATCATTGGGAAGCATCATCTGGTGCAATCTTTAATTTAAACAGTAATAAGTTGCGCAAAAAAGGCTGGACCTCTGCCGATGCCGCTGGCCTGCCCATATTTGCGGGGCTGGTGCGTTACGAAGAGATACTAAAAGGTACTATTGATCATGCTATTCGTTTTACACTCAGCAGCAGCAGCGTTTACCCGGGATTTATTTCCCCGGCAAGGCATATGGTAAGCAGTACCGGGGCGCTGCACGCATCACTGCCTTTTGGGGCACGCATCAGGCTTAAAGCAAACTATGACATCAGCACGTTTTCTCCCCATAACCAGGTAATACTGCAAGCGATGAAAAAGTATGGATTAATGCTTGCTGATATTGGAACCAACATGTATATCAGCGGTGCACCTGATGCACGTTGGAACAATGACGAGCTGCGCGAACTACTTCGGGTAACGGGTTCAGATTTTGAAGTAGTAAAGTTTAAACAGCCCTGAAAATATTTTGGGCCAGGCTGCATTACTACTATGATTCTTTAGTCGCGCCTGCCCCGACGATCCCGATATTTATCGGGAGGAACTCGGGGTCGCATACTTGTACTGTTGCATCAATATTCACCACGATGCAGCAAGGTTAAACAATGCCCAAATCTATCCTGTGCAAAGTGCCACTGGTTTTATAAACTTGCGGCAATTGGGTATTTATCACAGCATAAATGTTGCATAATTTGCTGCTGTAAATACCATGAAAAAGAATCTTTTTTCAATGCAGTCAATAGTTAATAATAGCTGGCCTTACCTGCTGCTGCTCAGTTTATTTGTAATAATAAAATTGCTTTACAATAATTACATGGCTGTTTTTGACTTGCCGGTTTCTGCAAGCGAAAAATTATTAATGCTGCAAAAAAGAACCGATGACTTTTTTCAGTACGCCTGTTTCTGTTATGTTGCCGCCATTATTTGCACCAACCTTATTGCTTATAAAACCACGCATTCCATCTGGCTTATTGCTGCAGTTTTTTTTGTAATCCCTGCGTCTTATATCTATAGCGGTTTGCTGGAGAAAACGTTTATTTTCAAAAAGCATAATGGGTTTTGGAAAGGTGAATTTTCTTTAAGTTTTTTTGCAACTTTTTTCTATTCGGCAATTGCTGTGATTGTCTGTTTACTCAATCTGCTACTCCTAAAAGATATTTTAAAGAATAAGAGGGTTCAAAGAAATTAGCTATCCTGTAATCCACATAATCCGGTTCACCCGGAGCAGTAATACATTGCTATTACCCATTATGGGGAAATTTATCTTCACTCTTTACCAATAATTTAAGGTTTTCATTCAATTTGTTGTTGCATAAAAAAAGGCACTTGGTTTGCTTTACGTGTATTATTCAAAATAAAATTTTTAAAAATGAAAGCAAATACTAAAATCGGTTTATCGATGGTGGCGCTTATTGCTGCCGTTTCTTTTTCTTCCTGCTCCGTGGAATACCGTGCACGTCACCCTCGTCACAAACGTGTGATTGTAGTTGGAAAAGTATCTGAACCTCTTCCGGCCAAAAGCGAAGTAAATATTATTACAGTAGAAAGCGGCCTGACAAAAAATTAATATACCGCAGTTCAAAAAAGCTAAATAAATATATCAAGGATTAAAGGATTGCGACCCTGAGTTCCTCCCGATAAATATCGGGATCGTCGGGGCAGGCGCAAGAAAAGATGCCATATATTCTAAAGCTGGTATTTGAAAGTATACGAATAAAACCTGCAATCATTAATCAGGTAAATATTAATAATAAAGCAGTTAAGGCCCATTCAATTGGCTTTAACTGCTTTACTTTTTTGTTGTGGTTGGCTCGATCTATTGCTTACAGCGCAATTATTCCGGAATTGAATTTGCATTATTATTGTAATCCATAAAAAGCGGGTATTGCGAAGAAAGGCTTACGAGTATTGAAAAGGTTGCAATAGCTGCAAAAATCTCCGGCGATGATGAGTAATTGGCAAACAGTTCCCTGAACAAAGAATAAATAACTACTGTTACCGCAATACCGCTGCCAGTAATAAGCCAGTAAAGTTTTTCGCGGTGCGATTTCTTATAGAAGCCAGCAAGTATAAAAACAAGAATACAAACGGGCACAAATAACAGTGCACTCATTTCTAAACTAAAAAGAAAAGTAGAAACAATATCCATGAATGAAAAATCGGTGTCTGCAAGTATATGCGCCGCCATAACAATCGAATTAACGATCACTGCAATAAGAAAAGTAATCAGCGCAAATTTTAAAGGCATGCTTTTCATTATAAAATATTTTCGCTAAAGATAATAACATCCCCAAATAAGATTGCATTTTATAAGAATGACTTTTATTTGCCAGGCAGAATAACCCTGTCGGGCTTTTCTTGCGTCGCACACTTGTAGGTTCGGATTGTTTATTGTGCTTTTACCAAAGCGTAGATCTAAGCGAAAATGATTAAGGTTTGCCAGGGTATAAAATTTTATTCTACGGTAAACCTTATAGTTAAGGAATTGGAAATAATATAATTTGTTTCAATTGTTTTATTTGAAAATATGAAGCCTGCTTTGTCTTTTATAGTTGTGTGCCACCCTGATATAATACTATTCGACAGGGTAGACAAAGGTGGGTATGCTGTCCAGCCGCCCTTTTCTTCATCTGGTTTTATTTCAGTAACAGAATAAATTGCGCCAAGCGCTACATTCGCTGATGCTGCAATCATTTTTGCCTTTGCAGTAGCTTTAGCGATCAGTTTTTCGTAAAGGTTTTTATAATAAGGCAACTCATCTTTTGCCACAGCTTTTTCTAAAGTGCCAATAACAATTTTACTATTTGCAATTCGATTATAAATGAGTGCAACAGAGTCTATGGTTGTTGTAAAAATATCTAATGAAAAAACTTTGTATTCGTTATTTACCACCATGTATGTTTCTGAGGCTGTGGGAGGAAAAATGCTAAAACCAGATTTTATAAATGAATTTTTAAGTGAATCAAAGGTTTGCTTTTGCATGGCCTGGTATGCTTTCAACTTTTTTTGATAGGCAGCAAGATTGGTATATCTTAATTCATCCCTTTGCAAGTCTTCATCTGGGGTTACTGTAACCCTGTAAACAAAAATGTCTGGCTCAACCATCGCTGTATCATCAACATTTACTTCTATAAATTTTTGTTGGGCAATGGTTTGAGTGTGAACAAAACTTAAGGACAGTAAAAGAATAACAGGTGCAAAAAATATTTTATTTGATTTAAGCATAGAAGGTTAGTTTGTATGTTGAACTGTATTTTGTTCAATAATATTTCTACAGCACAAGTGTGCGACGCAACAAATGTTCAATAGTGATCCTTCTGCCCGGCTAAAAAAATGTATTAAAAAAACTACATGCTGGTTACATTGATTTCTGTTTCTATATCTTCTTCACGGTTTTCGTTCCACTCTACAATAAAATTGTTGCGGCCTTCACCCACAAGGATGCTCATATATTTTTGCTGCGAAAGTTCGAGCAGCGAGAGAAAGAGAAAGATAGCGTGTATGCGGTTTTCGCACACTTCGAATAACTTTTCGAAAGACACTGTTTTTTCTTTTTTTACCAGGTGCAGCATATTTTCCCTGCTGCCTTCCATGGTATAGTTGTATTGAACTACTGTGTGTACGGGTTTGTTATTGCGTTCCTGTACACGCTGCATTACACGCTCAAAAGCTTTCATTATTTTGAAGAGCGTAATGGTTTGAATTTCGGTGCCTTCGGCTGCCTCTTCTCCAAGAATAGCAAGCTCTTTCTGCAGGTTGCCACGTTTTACCATAAGCATACGCAGTGCTTCCATTTCGGCCATTTTTGCCGAGGCTTCTTTAAATCGTTTGTACTCAAGAATTTTATCGATCAGTTCCTGTCGTGGGTCAACTTCATTGCCGTGTGCATCTATTTCTTTTCTTGGTAAAAGCATCTTTGCTTTAATTCGCATGAGGGTTGAAACAAACAAAATAAATTCGCTGCTTAGTTCTATGTTTAGTTTTTCCTGTGCATGCACAAAATCAAGAAAATCTTTAATGATCTTGGTAATGGGAATATTGTAAATATCGAGTTCATCGCGTTCTATAAAGAAAAGCAACAGATCGAACGGGCCTTCAAAATGTTCTGTTTTAATCTGGTAATTGGGAGCACTCACTGGTTCAAAAATTTTACACTTAAAAAAGAAAAATCCCAGAGCCGCAAGCGGTGCCGAGATTTCAAAAGTATCATTTAAGATGGAAGGCGGTGGCTTTTTCAGTCACAAGTATTCCACAATCAATAAATTATTTTTTAAGCGAATCGCGTATTTCCATCAGTAAAAGGTCAGTAGAAGATGGACCGGCAGGAGGTGCGGGTGCCGCTTCTTCTTTTTTCTTCATACGGTTGATGGCTTTAATAACCATGAAAACAGCGAATGCTACAACAATAAAATCAATTACGGCAGTAAAGAAAACTCCGTATTTTACTGATATTTCTGCTACAGCCGGTGTAATTACGGCACCTGCAGCGTCTTTTGCTTCAGCCACTGCGGCCTGCAGAATCCATCTTTTTTCGGAGAAATCTACACCGCCGGTAAGCAAACCTACCAATGGCATAACCATGCCATCTACAAATGCAGATACAATTTTACCAAAAGCTGCGCCCATTACAAAAGCTACGGCTGTATCTACAAGGTTGCCCCGAATGGCAAACTCTTTAAACTCTTTAATAAATCCCATAGTGTTGGTTTTAGTTGGTGATGATAAATAAGTGCGAAAGATATAAAAAAAAATAGGTCGTATTAAGATTTCTTTAAGCCAGGATACTGCATTTTTAGTGATGTTAATGTTTTATGCAGCAGGTCTGCTATAATATATTCCTTGAACCAGTTTTGATCCGCAGGTACAATGGTCCACGGAATTATATTACAGTTTTTAAAACAGTCTTCATACACTTTCATATAATCTTTCCAGTGTTTGGCTTCGGCAAAATCGTTTTCATTGTATTTCCATTGTTTGGTGGGGTCGTTTATTCTTTCTTTAAGCCGCACCTGTTGTTCTTCCGGCGAAATATGCAGATAGAATTTTAGAATGTGTGTATTGTTGTGTTTGGTAAGCAATTCTTCAAAATCGTTAATGGCGCTCATTCTTTTTACAGCAATTTCATCATCTATTAATTTATGCACCCGTGTAACCAGAATGTCCTCATAATGCGAACGGTTGAAGATCTGTATCATTCCTTTTGGTGGCGCATGCTGGTGTATGCGCCATAAAAAATCATGTGATAATTCAAGTGCCGTTGGCACTTTGAACGATTCTACTCTTACGCCCTGCGGGTTTAATTTTCCGAATACGTTGCGGGTTACACCATCTTTACCACTGGCGTCCATGCCCTGCACTACAATAAGAATGGAATGTTTATTTTCTGCAAAAAGCAGATTCTGCAGTTCGTTCAGCTCTGCCAGCAGATTCGTAGTTTTTGCTTTTATCTTTTCCTTGTTCAGGCTTTTTGGGGCTCTTGTGCTAATGGCACTCAGTTTAATATTTGGCATTCAAATGGCAATTTTGTTTTAAAGTTATCTTTTATTCACTTAAAAAAAGACCTTTGCCAAAATTCTGTAGTTTGAATAAAAACTTTACCGGGTGGTTGTTGTTTATACTGATCTCTGTTATTTGGGGCAGTTCTTTCATACTAATGAAAATTGGTTTACAAACCTTAACAGCTTACCAGGTAGCGGCTATACGCATACTAAGCGCTAGTGTTGTTTTACTCCCTTTTGCATGGAAGGCTTTTAAAAATGTAGAGAAGAAAAAAATGCCGCAGGTAATTCTTTCTGGTTTGCTGGGCAGCTTTTTTCCAGCCTTTCTTTTTTGCATTGCCGAAACAAGGATCAGCAGTTCGCTTACCGCCATCCTCAATTCACTTACACCCATGTTTGCAATCATTGCAGGTGTTTCTTTCTTCGGCCTAAAAGCAGCAACAAAAAAAATTATTGGTGTGATTATTGGCTTTGCCGGATTGGTGCTGCTACCCTTTGCTGCACAAACGGGTATCGATTTTAAAGATGTACAATACTCACTGCTGGTGCTTATTGCAACCATTTGTTATGCATTAAATGTAAACATGGTAAACAGGCACCTGCACAATACACCTTCATTGCAAATTGCTTCGCTGGCATTTAGTTTTTTATTATTACCCGCTTTAATTATTCTTATTGCAACCGGCTATTTCAACCTGCCGCTTTTAACAGGAAAATATTTACAAAGTACCCTTGCGGCTGCAACACTTGGTACCATTGGAACTGCCATTGCTTCCGTGTTATTTTATATGTTGCTTAAAAAAACAGGCGTGCTGTTTACATCGCTGGTAACTTATGCCATTCCGGTGGTTGCCGTAATGTGGGGATTGCTTTCGGGCGAAAGCATCACACTTGCCCAGGTTGGCTGCCTGGCAATTATTCTTGCCGGTGTTTATCTTGTAAATAAGAAAGAAAAGATAATTGGCCCGGCAGAAGAAGTACTACTATGAAGCTTTACTTGCCACGCTCGGTTCAAGGTTCCTCTTTCATGGCGACATTTAAGCGAAGCGTGGCAGCCTGTCCCAGATTTATTTCGGGATCGCACTCCAGTACATTACCATTATTATTCATCTTTTACCGAACCGTAGATCTATACAAAGACATTAGTTATTCAATCCTCCTGTAAAAACTGGTACCGCCATCGGCTATACATTGCGTGGTGCCAATTTTAAGCTCGCCATCGGAAAGAATAATTTCCTGGTCATACCCTAAGCCATCCGGAGTATAAAAGCGAAAGAGTGTAGTTTCCGGCGCAAATTCGCAAGGCTTACCTTTAAAAATACTATACGATCCTTCGTAAGCAAATGTTGTATCGTTATAGGATATATTCTGAATCGCATTATTACCATCAAATAAAATTGTGTTGCCGTTACCCGGGGCATATGCTTTTTCTCCACCCCAACCGCTAATAGTACGGGTAAGTTCCCATTTGCCAATGATGCTCTTGTTAAGATCTGTTACAGCACTGTTTTTTGTGCAACCAGTTGCTATAATAAAGAAACAACTGATAAGGATTAGCGCTTTTTTCATTTCCAATTTTTGTTTGTTGACAAATGATCAATACAAATCGTTGCACGCTCTAATTTTTTATACTGCCTTTATTTTGCAAGAGCATATAATTTGTGCCTTCATTAAAGTTACAGGAACCAGGGAACGTCGCCGCAAAAAGCTATGGTGTACAAAAGTGCGACGCAAGGAACGATGCTATGTAATACAAATGCCGGGTTCAAAAAAACCGTAATTATATTTTCTTTCGAAATTTTTACCTGAAAAGTTATTTGTAAATTTGAATTAAAATATGGCTTCGGCAGTTCAAATATTACCGCATTATTATTACGAAGACTGGCTAGGATGGGAAGGCCAGTGGGAATTAATTTATGGAATACCTTATGCCATGAGCCCCGCACCTGTACCCAAACACCAGATTATTGCGAATGCAATTGGTGTTGAATTTGGAGTTGCATTAAAAAAATGTAAACACTGCAAAGCCATGCAGCCCATAGATTATAAGGTTGCCGACGATATTATTGTGCAGCCAGATTTACTGATTGTTTGTAAAAAAATTGAAAAAAAATATCTTGATTTTCCACCTGTATTACTGGCAGAAATTTTATCTCCTTCAACGCAGTTGAAGGACAGGCATACAAAATTTCAGATCTATCAATCGCAGGGAGTAAAGTATTACCTGATTGTATCTCCCGACACAGAAGAAATTGAAGTTTACGAATTAGAAAATAACGAATACAAACTTGCACAAAAAGGCAACAGTTTTAGCTACAATTTTTCTTTTGAAGAAGACTGCAATGCTGATATTAATTTCGCAGAAATATGGAAATAAAAAACCTCCTGCAAAGCAAGAGGTTTTTGAATTTATATTTTTCAGGCTTCTACCAACCCAGCAACCACGCAAATATTAAAGGCGCAACAATTGTTGCATCACTTTCTACAATAAATTTTGGTGTGTGAATATCTAATTTACCCCAGGTAATTTTTTCGTTTGGAACGGCACCGCTATAAGAACCATACGATGTTGTGCTGTCACTGATCTGGCAGAAATAACTCCAGAAAGGAACATCATGCCATTCCAAATCCTGGTACATCATGGGTACTACACAGATAGGGAAATCCCCCGCAATACCACCACCGATCTGGAAGAAGCCAACACCCTTTCCACTGGAATTTTTCCGGTACCAATCGCTTAGTTCCACCATATATTCAATACCACTTTTCATGGTACTTGCTTTTAATTCGCCTTTAATGCAGTAGGAGGCAAAAATATTTCCCATAGTGCTGTCTTCCCAACCGGGCACAACGATCGGAATATTTTTTTGTGCGGCAGCAAGCATCCAGCTATTCTTTGGATCAATTTCGTAATACTGTTCCAGCACGCCGCTCAGCAACATTTTATACATATATTCATGCGGAAAATAACGTTCACCATTTGCTTCCGCGTCTTTCCATATTTTATGAATATGTTGCTGCAATCTTCTGAATGCTTCTTCTTCAGGTATGCATGTGTCGGTTACCCGGTTGTAATGATTTTCCAGCAAGTCCCATTCTTCCTGCGGACTTAAATCCCTGTAATTGGGAACACGTTTATAATGGCTATGTGCCACAAGGTTCATTATATCTTCTTCAAGGTTGGCACCGGTGCAACTGATGATCTGCACTTTATCCTGCCGTATCATTTCGGCAAAAGAAATACCCAGCTCGGCAGTACTCATGGCACCGGCAAGCGTAACCATCATTTTGCCACCTTCCAGCATATGCGTTTCGTAACCTTTGGCTGCATCCATTAAAGCCGCCGCATTAAAGTGGCGGTAGTGGTGTTCTATAAATTGAGAAACTGGTCCTTTAGTCATTGCAAAAGTTTTAGAGGCGCAAAAGTAATGAAGTAGTGGCTGATTTCTGGTGTTAAGATTTATCGACTTTTTATGAGCCAAACAGCAGTGCAGATGGCATCGCCTCTTGCGTCGCACACTTTTACTGCAAAACTACTTTGAGCTTTTGGCTGCACGCTGAATGCTTTTGTGTTTTTTGCAGGTAGCTTACGCCTTGCAGCCTACAGCTGAATAAAATTTCGAACGTACAGGAGTGCGACGCAAGGAACGGTTCACAAAGAACCTTTGCCCGGCTCAAAATCTTCATATAAAACTTAGAAAAGCAAACTTTAAACACTCCGTATTTAATCCTTATTTTTACCGATAAATCTACTTGCATGACCCCTGAATTGCAGAAGCCTGTTGTTGGTTTTAGTTGTGGCGATATTAACGGAATTGGTATTGAGCTGATCATTAAAACGCTTTCTGATATCCGCATAACCGATGTATGTGTACCGGTTGTTTTTGCCAGCAATAAGAGCATCAATTTTTACCGTAAAGTGTTGCCAGATCTCAATTTTGCGTACCAGAGTATTAAGGATTTCACCCGCCTTAACCCCAAGCAGATTAACGTTTTTAACTGCTGGGAAGAAGAAGTGCAAATTACTCCGGGACTGCTGAATGAGCTTGGGGGCAGGTACGCATTGCTGTCGCTGCAGCAGGCAGTAAAGAGTTTAAAAGCCGGGCATATTCATGCGCTTGTTACAGCGCCTATACATAAGAAAAATATACAGAGTGAGGCCTTCAATTACAGCGGCCATACCCCTTATTTAAAAGCATTTTTCGAAGTGCCCGATGTACTGATGCTAATGGTAGCAAGCAATATGCGTGTGGGCCTTGTTACCGAACATGTGCCGGTGAGCGGCATTGCGCAGAACATTACAAAACAGAACATTACTTCCAAGCTTAAGATAATGCATGCCAGCCTTCAAAAAGATTTTGGCATGGATAAACCAAAGATCGCGGTACTCGGGTTAAACCCCCATGCCGGCGATGAGGGCTTGATTGGTAACGAAGAAGAGACCATTATTAAGCCCGCTATAAAAGAAGCCAGACACCACAACTTACTGGTATTCGGGCCATTTAGTGCCGATGCTTTTTTTGCACGTGCGCAACACGAAAAATTCGATGCCGTACTTGCTATGTATCACGACCAGGGACTGATACCTTTTAAATCTTTGGCACACGGCGAAGGTGTAAATTACACAGCCGGTTTGCCTGTGGTAAGAACGAGCCCCGATCATGGAACTGCTTTTGATATTGCGGGCAAAGGCATTGCAGATCACATGTCATTTCTTGAAGCTTTGTATGCAGCCGTTGATATCATTAACATGCGGGAAGGTCATGCAGATATGCGTAAAAACCCATTGCGAAAAATGAGTGCTATGATCGTTGCCAATGCGCAGGACGAAGTAATAAGAGATGAAACGCCGGGATAGTTTTTTGGCCCCGGCAGAGGGATTAATTTGATGATATGGCAATTTGATGATGTGCCTATGAAATACAGAGTCAAATTAGCCAATCATCAAATCACCAAATCAGCATCCTTGCGTCGCACACTTGTGCTGCAGTAATTTTTCTGAACTTTCAACAGCCAGTGAGCAATGAACTATGAACAATTCATTGCATTCACAATTGACCATTCACCACCATGATCCACTCCATACACAACAACGAACTCAGTGTTGCCATCTCATCAAAAGGTGCAGAACTGCAAAGCATTATTCATAAAGATTTCGGGCTTGAATATATGTGGAGTGGCGATGCAGCTTTCTGGGGAAAGAAGAGCCCGGTGTTGTTTCCCATTGTTGGGGGATTAAAAAATAACAGCTACGAATACAAGAATAAAACATACTATTTGCCCCGCCACGGTTTTGCAAGAGATATGGAATTTGAAGTAACTGAACAGCAGGAGGATTTTATTGTTTTTACACTTAAAAGCAATGAAGAAACACTTGCTAAATTTCCCTTCGATTTTAAATTTTCGTTGCGGTATTCTTTAGGGGAAGCGAAACTATCTGTTTCGTATATCGTAGAAAATACAGGTTCAGAAGATTTGTTTTTTTCTGTTGGCGGGCATCCTGCTTTTAGTGTTCCTCTGGTTGACGGAACTGTTTTTGAAGATCATTATTTAAAATTCGGGGCTGCTGAAAATGCAGGCCTGTGGCCGCTTTCAGCAGATGGTTTGATTGAAAATTTCACTGTGCCTGTTCTGGAAAACAGCGATCAATTGCCGCTGAACCAATCCTTGTTTTATAAAGATGCCATGGTTTTTAAACACCCGGAATCAAAGAGCATTTCTATTTTAAATCATATCAATGCACACGGGCTTACCTTAAATTTTGAAGGCTTTCCTTACATGGGCATCTGGAATTCGGGCAATGCTAATTTTGTTTGCATTGAGCCATGGTGTGGCATTGCCGACAGCGTGAATGCAACGGGTAAATTAATGGAGAAAGAAGGAATCAATGTATTGCCGGTTTCTAAAATATTTGAGAAAACCTGGAGCGTTGAATTGTTTTAATATTCTTGAAAGTTTATACTCTTTGCAGGTAAGCTGTCGAAGATTGATCCGAACGTATAAGTGTGCGACGCAACGGATGATTCATAGATGTTCCTGCAGCCGGGGCCAAAAATCTTCTGGTTTTTAAAATTATTTTATTCAATTGGCTTTACCTCTTTGCCGGGTTTGGCATATTGAAACCGGCTAATCAATTGCGCATTATAATAACCATCTCCGCCAAGACTGGCAATTGAACCAGCTTCTTCAATGGCCAAAAATCCATCGGGTTTTAAAACGGTTTCATCTATAAAAATATCTGTTATACTACCAATAACCAGGAAGGTATTGTTGTGGGTAATGGGCACTATTTCGAGCAGTTTCATGGCATATTTAACGTTGCTTTCGGCAACGAACGGAGCAATAATGCCGGGTTTAAATTCGGTGGTTAATCCTGTGGCTTCAAATTCGTTTACACCGGATTCGTATTTAGCGCTTGTTTGATGCGCCTTTTGCACAAAGCTTTCCTGAATATGGTTAATGCTGTAAAAACCAGTTGATTCGATATTGGCCAAAGTGTCTGGCGCTGCGGCTCTCGGGCGGTTAATATAACCAACAAGTGCAGGATCAGAACCAAGGTGCACAATGCTGCTGAACACAGCGAGATTAGGCTGGCCGGAACTGTTAACCGTTCCAATTAAACTTACCGATTTAAAACCCGTAAGACAATTGATAAAATTTGCACGGTAAAACCGCTCCCAGCTTTTTATTATATCTAACGAAATATGTTGCATGCATTTATAATGTTTATGCTGCGAAAAAGTTTGCAGCTTGTTTACTTTTCTTTCAAAATCTGTTATCTTACAATGAATAAACTGTGCAATTGAACCAAATAATTTTGAGTTAGCAATTATATTATGCGCCCGTTAAAAAAGTTACTGAAATTCCTTCTTGCCAAACCACTAACGTGGATGGCCAATCGCTTTTCCTCGGCCCCTAAACAGGAAAATGTAGATGCATCTTTGTCAAAGCTCTATGCCCAGTCAGTTGATGAGCCGGGTAAAAAAAACGGCAGCATGTTTACGATTGAAAATGGTAAACAGTCTATCATTATTTTCTCCGACCAGCACAAAGGCGCAAGAAACGGTTCTGATGATTTTGCATTTGCTGAAAAAAATTATCTCACAGCGCTGGATTATTATAATGATAAAAATTTTTACTTAATCAACCTTGGCGATAATGAAGAGCTTTGGGAGAATACGATTTTCCAGGTAATCAAATACAATCAAAATACGTTTGATAAAGAGAAGCTGTTTATTGACCGTAATGCTTATTGCAAGATCATCGGCAACCACGATCTTTTCTGGAAAAATGACCCAATGGTTGCGCAGGGATTTATTAAAAAAATTTACGGGAAATCAATAAAAATATTTGAGTCAATAGTAATCCGTGTTCAGCTTAGTTCATCGTACCTTGATATCTTCTGCACACACGGCCACCAGGGCGATTCGCAGAGCGATGGCAATGCTTTCAGTAAATGGTTTGTAAGTTACATATGGGGGCCACTGCAGATGCTGCTCGAAATAAATACCAACAGTCCTTCCACCAACGATGAAAGCAAAACAAGGCACAATCAAATGATGTATGAGTGGGCAAGTAAGCAGCCAGATACATTGCTTATTACTGGCCATACGCATCAACCTGTTTTTAAATCGCTAACGCACCTGGAAAGGTTGTATTTGCAATTGGAAGAAGCGCAGCAAAACAACGATAAAGAAGCGATTAAAAAAATAGAAGCTGAGATACCGCGGCGAAGAAGAGAATATGATTTTGTAAACAATTCATTCAGAAATTTGAACCCGTCTTATTTCAATTCGGGCTGCTGCTGTTTTGAAGATGGAACCATCACGGGCATTGAGATTGCCGAAGGTTTTATCAGGCTTATTAAATGGTCGTATGTGAATAATATTCCATCAAGAATCGTTGCAGAAGAAGCCTCACTTGAACAAATGGCTGAATTAATAAAGTAACCTGCACTTTTGCTGAGTTGAAAGAAGAACGTTGCAGTGAGTGACCCCGAGTTCCGCTTTGCTCGTCGGGGCTGGCACAACAGGCGATGCCATAATAACCTGATGCCGATTCCAAAATATTGCATTAAAAAATTATGGAGGGCGTTTTTATGAACCCGGCAATGGAACAGGAATGGAGCATTCTTGCGTCGCACTCTTGTACGTTCTGTAATACTATTCGGCAAAAAGACCGCTAACTGAATAAAGTTCCGGCAGTTAAATTACTTCCGGGTTTTTTACCCATATGCTCATAGGCTTTAATCGTTACTTCTCTTCCTCTTGGTGTTCGTTGCAAAAACCCTTCCTGGATTAAGAAAGGTTCGTATACTTCTTCAATGGTGCCGGCTTCTTCGCCAACTGCTGTGGCGATTGTGGTTAAACCCACGGGCCCGCCCTTAAATTTTTCGATGATGGTTTGCAGAATGCGGTTGTCCATTTCGTCAAGGCCATGCTCATCTACGTTCAATGCTTTTAAGGCATGCTGTGTAATGCCAATATCAATGGAGCCATCGTTGAGTACTTGAGCAAAATCTCTTACACGTCTTAATAAACCATTGGCGATACGCGGTGTGCCGCGGCTGCGCCGCGAAATTTCACCCGCCGCATCGCTGCTGATACTTGTATTTAATATCGCAGCGCTGCGCTCAATAATTTTCTTTAATACTTCTGCATTGTAATATTCCAGTCTCGACTTAATACCGAAACGTGAAAGGAGCGGGGCGGTAAGCAAACCGCTTCTTGTGGTTGCACCAATTAATGTAAAGGGATTTAAATTGATTTGAATACTGCGGGCATTGGGGCCGCTATCGATCATAATGTCTATTCGGTAATCTTCCATGGCAGCATACAGGTATTCTTCTACAACCGTGCTTAACCTGTGGATCTCATCAATAAACAATACATCATTTGGTTGAAGATTGGTTAACAAACCAGCAAGGTCACCGGGTTTTTCAATTACCGGGCCACTGGTTTCTTTTATGCTTACGCCCAGTTCATTCGCCACAATTCTTGATAAAGTTGTTTTGCCCAAACCGGGAGGACCATGAAACAATACATGGTCCAACGCTTCGCCACGAAGCTTTGCAGCTTTTATAAATATGATCAGGTTTTCTACCAGTTGCGGCTGACCGGAAAAATCGTCCAGCTCCTGCGGACGAATCGTATTTTCAAACTCTTTCTCTACCGCAGAGAGTTCCGATTTTTCTGTATGTAAGTTGGGGTTACTCATAATTTTTCAACATTCAAGGCTCACTATTTCTTTATTAGAACAAGTCCGGCAATGATTAGCGCAGCGCCCAGTAATTTTTCCAAAGTTATTGTTCTTACTTCTGATCCCAATAAACCATAATGGTCAATGATGAGGGATATAAAAATTTGTCCGCTAACCACCAGGGCAAAAGTTAGCGCCACGCCCTGTTGCTGATTTACCCAGGTGATATAACCCACAAAGATAGCCCCAAGCAACCCTCCGAGCCATAAATACCAGGGAGTAACAGTTGTTGGTTTTAATTGTAAAACCGCGGATGGGTTAAGGCCCATATTTAAAACAAACAAACAGATAATACCCACTGTAAAACTCATTAGCGAACCCATCAACGGGCCACCTACCTGCCTGCTAAGCCTTGTATTTAAAACTGCCTGCAAAGGAATCATTCCTCCAATGATTAAAGTAAAGAACATCAGTAGATACCGCATTGATTTTTTTTGTGGAAGTTAAAAAATAAAAAATATTTGTATATACAAATAAAATCATTTTATCTTTACACCCGAAATGAAAACCTCAGAAAGCAGATTTTGCAGTTGTATATATTTTTCGGCCAATGCACTTGCCCGAAAGATAGAAAAGCTTGCGGTTGAAAGCTGGAAAAGAGTTGATCTTTCCCCCAGCCACGCATATTTGCTTATGACGGTTATTTCAGAACCTGGCATTCAGCCGGGGGCACTTTCAGATGAGTTGCAGCTTACCCCCAGTACGATTACAAGGTTGATTGAAAAGCTGGAAGAGAAAAAATTAGTGGTGCGTACCAGCGAAGGCAAGCTTACCAATGTGTATCCTACGCCAAAAGCAAAAGAGCTGTTTCCAAAATTAAAAGAATGTACCAGTCATTTTTATGAAACCTGTTCCGGTATTTTGGGTAAGGACGAAACCAACCGGATGGTCGCCAACATGAATAAACTGGGCGACAAACTACAGGAATAATATTTTTTTAACTTAATATTTGTATATACAAATTTAATATAAAGATCATACTGTGTTGTTGTATGAATATTACATAGCACCGGTTGGCAAAAATGAAGCGGCACTGCACCGGATGTGCTCAATAGAATTACAGAACGTACAAGAGTGCGACGCAAGAAAAGCTTCATAATAATTCAAAAGTTTGGCTTATAAATTTTATCATAAAAAAAAGTAACAAATGAAATACGTAATCACCGGATCAATTGGTAACATCAGCAAGCCGCTTACGCAGGCTTTGGTAAACGCAGGAAATAATGTAACCGTTATTACCAGCAAAGAAGAAAATACTGCAGCAATTGAAGCAATGGGCGCAACAGCCGCTGTGGGTTCTATTGAAGATGTTGAATTTCTTACAAAAACTTTTACAGGCGCAGATGCTGTTTACACTATGATTCCGCCAAAATCGGATGCAGCTAACTGGAAAGCTTATATTGAAAACATCGGGAAAAATTATGCTGCTGCCATTAAAGCAATCGGTGTAAAATACGTGGTTAATCTTAGCAGTGTTGGTGCACACATGAACGATGGTGCAGGCCCGGTAAGCGGCCTTCACCGCGCAGAAAACGCATTGAATACATTAGCTGATGTAAACATCAAACACCTTCGCCCGGCCTATTTTTATGCAAACCTTTTGGCCAATGTGGGCATAATAAAACATATGGGTATTATGGGCAGCAACTTTGGCGAAAAGCCTTTTGCATTGGTACATACAGATGATATTGCTATTGTTGCGACAGAAGAATTATTGAATTTAAATTTCACCGGCCACAGCGTTCGTTACATTGCCGGCGATGAGAAAACGGGTTTTGAAATTGCAAAAACGTTAGGCACTGCTATTGGCCAGCCCGATCTTCCATGGATCGTATTTACAAACGAGCAATCGCTGCAGGGGGCTATTGGTGCGGGTTTGCCCGAAGAACTTGCAAAAAATTATACCGAAATGGGCGGTGCATTGGCCAGTGGCGAAATGAATGCAGATTATTTCAACAACCGCCCGGCTTCGCTCTCTAAAATAAAACTAGAAGATTTTGCAAAACAATTCGCTGCGGCGTTTCATGCATAAATTTATTTTTATTGACCGGGCAGCAGTTCTTTGCTGATCGTTCCTTGCGTCGCACACTTGTACTGAATAATATGACTGAGCTTTTAACAGCCAATACACCCGACTGAAAAATATGTATTGAGCAAAGCGAAGCAGTCACGTAAAAAGCAATTAAACATTTACCATAAAATTTAAAACAATGAAAATAGGTATTATCGGCTCCGGAGTCGTGGGCCAGGTTTTAGCAAAAGCTTTTAAAAATGAAGGCCACGATGTAACGCTGGGCACCCGTGACACAGCGAAAGAAGAATTAGTAAAGTTCAACAATGAAAATGCAGCCATCGGTATTGGTACATTTGAAGAAACTGCAACATTCGGCGAGTTGCTTGTACTTGCAACAGGCGGCAGTGTTACTGAAAATGCCATACAGCTTGCGGGCTTAAACAACTTCAATAATAAAGTTGTAATAGATGCAACCAACCCCATTGCAAAAGAACCTCCCGTAAACGGTGTACTTAAATTTTACACAGATTACAACAGTTCCCTGATGGAAAAAATTCAGCAGTTAATCCCCCAGGCAAAGCTGGTAAAGGCTTTCAACAGTGTGGGAAATGGGGTAATGTATAAACCCCAATTTAAAGACGGTACACCAACCATGTTTATCTGCGGTAATGATGATGGGGCAAAGAAAACGGTAACAGATATTCTTACAAGCTTTGGATGGGAAACTGAAGATATGGGTAAGGCAGAAGCCGCAAGAGCAATAGAACCCTTATGTATATTATGGTGCATCGATGGTTTTACAAAAAACAACTGGTACCACGCTTTTAAACTATTAAAAGCTTAATCACAAGAAAATTAAAACAAAAAATATGTCAAAGAAAATTGCATTAGTTACCGGTGCCAATAAAGGCATTGGATTTGAAACGGCCAAACAATTGGCGCAACAGGGAATAACAGTAATTGCCGGCTCAAGAAACGAAGCAAAAGGCAAAGCGGCTGTGCAGGAATTAATAAAACTTGGTTTAGATGTTGAGTTTTTAAAACTTGATGTAGACAATGAGGCAGACCTTGATGCGGCATATGAATACATTGATAAAAAGTACGGCAAGCTTGATATACTCATTAACAATGCCGGTATACAGGTTGAGAGTAATAACTGGGGTGAAAACACTGTTACAAATATTGGCGAACAGGTTTTGCGCGAAACGCTGGATACTAACTTTTTCAGTGTTGTAAAGCTCACCAATAAATTGTTACCGTTAATTAAGAAAAGTAATGCAGGCCGTATTGTTAACCTGAGCAGCATCCTGGGTTCATTGAACCTGCATGCAGATCCTGCATCGCCAATTTACGATTCAAAATTGTTTGCTTACAATGCTTCTAAAACGGCGTTGAACGCATACACAATCCATCTTGCACATGCATTAAAGCAAACAGGTATTAAAGTAAACGCTGCGCATCCGGGTTGGGTAAAAACAGATATGGGCAGCGATGCAGCGCCAATGGATGTTACTGATGGCGCTAAAACTTCTGTTGAACTGGCCCTTATTGATGAAGATGGCCCTAACGGAAAATACCTTCACCTGGGGCAGGAATTGCCATGGTAATCATTTTGTAAGTTTTAAATTACTTGAAACGTCTTTATTAGTATGGAAACATTGATGATCGATGCAAAGCGCAAACATATAAGTGCCTCTTACATTGAAAAAGGCTTGGATTATGATGAATACAGAAGAATGATTGATGCCTTTTTGATTTTAGGCAAGTCAACTGCAAAAAACGAAAGTGAAAGCCTTGTGGAGTATAGTAAGCTGAATGTGGTGCGCATGAAAAGGCTTGATAAAACAATTGAAATTATACCGGAATTGAAGGAAACAGTGCAGGGGATATCTGCGCCGCAAACATGGCTGGTAATTACAGAAGGTTGGTGCGGGGATGCGGCGCAGATTGTTCCGGTATTAAATAAGATTGCTGAGTTGAATTCGAAAATTCAATTAAAGTTTCTGCTGCGTGATGAAAATCTGGAACTGATGGATCAGTATCTCACCAATGGAAGGAGCAGGAGCATTCCTAAACTTGTTGTATTGAATGAGTACAATGAAGAGTTATTCAACTTTGGCCCAAGGCCGGCAGTGCTTCAGGAAATGTTTTATCATCTTAAGGCAAATGCCTTGAGCAATGAAGCTGTGAAAGAAGAAATTCATAAATGGTACGCAAAAGATAAAACCATAAGCATACAAAATGATTTGTTGGCTTTGTTGAAAGATTTGTAAATAAGAATTACAGAATGGAAATAGTATTAGCGGGCATTGAATTTTTTCGATGCCCTTTTTGTTTGCATTACTTTTTCAATACAAATATTTCTTATAAATAAGAATCAATTATCTTCCCTTTAAATTAAAGCTTTGCATTTTCCTGTAGAAATAACAATCGGTTCAACCAAGATTTTATTGCACAGTATCATGGAGCCATTGGGGTTTTTTATTGGCTTCAGGTATTTTATGTTCCTCCGCAAAAAACAGGGCGATGTAATAGCTTCCGAAAACAGAACATGGATATTAATTGGTGCCATTTTCGGCGCTTTGCTTGGCAGCCGTTTAATTGGCGGCTTCGAAAACCCTCAACAACTAAGCATTGCAGACAATCTGTGGTTTTATTTTTACCAGAATAAAACAGTGCTCGGCGGTTTCCTTGGTGGCTTGTTTGGGGTGGAGCTGGTAAAAAAAATCATCAAAGAAAAACATGCATCAGGCGATCTTTTTACGTTTCCAATGATCCTTGCATTAATCATTGGCCGCATTGGTTGTTTCAGCATGGGCGTGTATGAAGAGACTTATGGTTTGCCTACATCATTGCCCTGGGGCATGCAACTTGGCGATAGTCAGCTAAGGCATCCGGTATGTTTATACGAGATCATTTTTCTCATGCTGCTTTGGCTGATGCTTGTGCAAACAGAAAGAAAATATATATTGCAAAATGGGGCAAGGTTCAAAATTTTTATGATGGCTTATTGCCTGTTTCGTTTGCTGCTCGATTTTATAAAACCGCATTACACATTAAGCATTGGTTTATCTGTAATACAGTTAACAGCATTTACGGGGCTTGCGTATTATTACCGTTACATTATTAATCCAAAGAAATTATTTGTAAGCAGAAAGGCAATTATTTTGAACCCGGCAGCATAACATGTATGAGGCTTTTGTTGCGTCGCACTCTTGTACATTTGAAAGTTATTCAACAAAATAACCAACCCTGGGTTAGTGGCCAGAACAAAAAACAATAGCGCTAAGCGCGGAGCCAATAGCCCATAGCTTTTCCCAAAGCACAAGTGTGCGACGCAACAGAAGTTCAATCAAAGCTTCAATAGCCGGGCTCAAAAAAACTTCTTATTTGTTTGTGTTTGTATATAATATTTACCTGTTTGTCGCAATCTTATCTTCTTTTATTTAATTTGAGCATTACTTTGAATGTATGAAAATTGCCTGGTATAGTAAAAAGTGGGTTGTGGTATTGCTCCATATATTGGTATGGACCGTCATTTTTTCTATACCTTTTTTAATACGCACTTCTTACGATGCCAACAATGCTCATAAGCCGCCGCAAGACAATGGTTTTCTGAATTTTTATATTGCCAGCAGATGGCTTTGGATTGGTTTTTTTTATTTGAATGCGTTCTTTTTGTTTCCGAGGCTAGCAACTAAAAAGCAAATTTGGCTGTATATTTTATCGCAGGTGGCTGTGTTGTTTGTACTGTCTGTATTAAGCTGGCAGTTATTTAATTTGCTGGTAAAGCCAGGTCCCTACGATATTGCAGGTTTTTTCGTTTTCAACACATTCACATATCTTTTTATTCTTGCGGCAAGTATTGCATACAGGATGATACTGGATAAAATACACTCCGATAAACTGATGCAGGAAAAAGAGAATTCCAATCTTAAAACTGAGCTTGCATTTCTGCGCTCACAGGTTAGCCCACACTTTATGTTTAATGTATTGAACAATATGGTGGCGCTAGCCAGGAAGCATTCAGATCAACTGGAACCTTCGCTTATTAAGCTATCGTCTTTAATGCGCTACATGCTCTACGAAACAGATGAAGACAGGGTTCAGCTACGTAAAGAAACAGAATACCTGCAAAGCTATATTGATCTGCAGCAGCAGCGTTTCGGAAAAAATATAACAATCAATGTGTCAATACACGAGGTTGAAGGCCCTTATTATATTGAACCCATGCTGCTGATACCATTTGTGGAAAACGCTTTTAAACATGGTACGGGAATGATTGAAAATGCACAGATCGATATTGAATTAAGGGTAAAGAACGATGTATTGTATTTTTATGTACGCAATAAATACAATACCGAAACTGAAGAAGAAAAAGATAAAACATCGGGCATTGGCTTAACAAATGTAAAAAGACGTTTAAGTTTGCTGTACGGGAAAAATCATACCTTACTCATTAATAATAGTGATGGCTGGTTTACCATATCGTTACAATTAAATTTACATTGATGCTTCGTTGCATGGCCATAGATGATGAGCCCCTGGCGCTTGAATTGCTGGAGGATAACATTAGCAAAGTTCCATACCTGCACTTAATAGCCTCGTGTAGTAACCCTCTGGAGGCTATGAAAATATTACAGGAGCAATCTGTAGACCTTATTTTCCTGGATATACAAATGCCGGGTCTTACAGGCTTACAGTTTATCCGTAGCCTTCCGCAAAAGCCAATGTTCATACTTATTACAGCTTACGAAAAATACGCACTGCAGGGCTTTGATCTTGAAGTGGTAGATTACCTGGTAAAGCCGGTATCGCTTGAAAGATTTATTAAAGCAAGCAACAAGGCAAAAGAATTGCACGATCTTAAAACAAAACCAACTTCCGATACCAACGCTGCTTCAGATTACTTGTTTGTAAACGTAGATTACAGCCTTTTAAAAGTAGTGATCGCCGACATTGTCTGGATAGAAGGATTAAAAGATTATATAAAAATACACCTTAAAAATTCTAACAGGCCTATCGTTACCCGTATGGGCATGAAGGCCATAGAAGATGAGTTAAGCCCTTTAAAATTTTTACGCATCCACAAATCTTATATTGTATCTGTAGCCCATATTACAGCAGTCAGGAAGAATAGTGTATTTATAGGCGATATGGAACTTCCTGTAGGCGAGAATTACCGCGATTCACTAACACAGCTTACAGGAAAAAAAATGTAGTAATCTTTTATTAAAAATATAAAAAAATGAAACATCTGAAATTTAGTTTACTGGCCGCAACAACACTTTTTGCTGTAACAATAACAAAGGCACAAACTGTTGACGATATTATTGCCAAACATACCGAAGCCATGGGAGGTGCTGATAAAATAAGCCAGGTAAATTCCATGTATATAGAAAGTTCTATCCAGGCAATGGGTAACGAATCGCCAAACACTACTATCATATTAAACGGTAAAGGCTATAAAACCGAATCAGAAATGATGGGCAGTAAAATGGTACAGGTTTATACCGATAAAGGAGGTTGGATGATCAACCCTATGATGGGTGCAAGTGCACCTACACCTATGGATGCGGATCTGTATAAATCCGGGGAAGACCAGTTATATGCTGCAGGCGGCTTAATTGATTATGCTGCAAAAGGGAATAAGGCAGAGCTATTGGGTCAGGAGCAGGTGGCCAGTGTTAATGCATGGAAAATAAAGCTCACCAATAAAGACGGTATTGAAACTACCTATTATATCGATCCTTCAACTTATTACATTATCCAGATTGTAAAACAGGTAAGCATGATGGGTCAGAATATGGATTTAACCATAACGCCTTCTGACTACAAAAAAACCGATCAGGGCCTGGTAGTTGCTTACTCAACCGGCATTGACTACGGCGGCCAGTTTTCCATGACTACAACCATTAAAAAAATTGAGATTAATAAAACCATTGATCCTGCAATTTTTGAAATGCCAAAATAATCAACGCTCAATAATTTTTTTATTGGTCTGTTAAATTACTCACACCCATGCGTCAAAAAAAAGACCATGGGTGTCGTTTTATGTAGCTATTTATTTTATAATACCAGCAACAGTATTTCATGGCATCCCGGTTGCGTCGCAATCCTTTCAGCTGTATATCTTTTGGCGACAATACGCATGTTGAATACTTCGCTTAAATGACGCAATGAAAACAGATCGTTGAACCGATCCCGAAAGCTTTCGGGAAAGAAAAGCTTCATTCATATTTTTTTGCCGGGCTCATAAAGCCCTAAATATTAATCGAAATAAAAAATGAACCAGAAAAATTCCAGTTTCATCGAAACATTTTAAATAAATTTAATGCTGCAACATTGAACAAACAATAACAAATCTGTACATGAAAAAATTCTCTTCGTTACCAGTTATAGTAGTGCTGATTATTTTTTACGGCTGTACAAGTAAAAAACAAACCATTCATTTTGAACCTATCGGAGAAAATGAATTCAATTCTGTGGCAGATTCTTCATTTGCAGTACCCCACGGAAAAATATGGGAGGAAAGAAAAAAAATACATGATAGCTGTATGGGAAGTTCTTATGCTGCCAATGCAGTTTTCATGCGAACAAAAGATACATTCCTTATGGGCAGCATTGTGAATATGAAAACAATGAAAATTGTAAAAAATTTTGATCCACGGTATGATGCCCAAAACTTTTTTTCATCTGCATTTACATTCACTACAAAGCCATGCTACGAAAAGCGACCATTGGATATTGGCATTGATTCGCTTATGAATAATCAGTTGCTGCTGAAGATTGATTCTTCCAATGAAAAGCTCAATACTGAATTGGCAGAGGCTATTAAAAATTCAGCGCATAATGAAATAGAAACCGGTTCATGGCTGAATATGGAGATTACCGATTTATTGGGGAAAATGCTGGATACAACTACAAATGCTGCTGCGCTTGAATATAAAGAACAACTCCTGAACCCTGATAATATGATCCTCGTAAGAAGCTCCAGTATTACAGAGGTTAGTTTTTATTTTCATACAAACAGCCCAATTACACCTGATTTGAAAAACAAATTATTGAGTAAACCAGTTATAAACCCACAGCCAAATCTTAAGGTTCAATTCTTTTTTATTGATGACAAAAGTTTCAAATTAACGATCAATGGATTTTTTCAGATCATTGGCCAGTTTATGAAATGTAAACTTGAATGATATCCCTGCGCTTGCTCATTATTTTTCAGAACGTACAATTGTGCGACGCAACCGGCGATGCTCATAGATCCTGTTGCCGGGCTCATAAATAATTTCATACTTAATATCGTTCATACGTTTATACTAACTTCTGTTTGTTTCATTCATTCTATTTATGCTTCCCTATTCTATTAAAGCATTTCGTCGCAACATTTGCTAAGATTGTCTCATTTGAAAATTATCATCGAGCCTCATTAAATATTTTTGTGCTGCAAAATAAATAATATGAAAAAGTTTTTACTGGCTATAGCAATCATCATTTCTGCCCAGGCAGCATTTGCACAGTTTCCCGGTGCAGCGGGCGGCGCAGGAAAATCCGTACCCAATATGGGTCATGTGTATGGCAAGATCGTTGACAGTTTAGGCAAACCAATAAGTGATGTATCTGTAGTGCTGTTGCAAAATAAATTTGATACTGTTACTAAAAGGAAAAAAGATATTTTGTTAAAAGCCATTATTACAAAAGCCAATGGTGAATTCAGTTTTGAGGAGCTGCCCATATTTGGGCCACTTAAAATGAAAATCAGCGCAACGGGTTTCAAACCTGTTGAACAAGCCGTTGCTTTTCAGATGAAGATGGATCCTAATGCAGCAAAACCAACCGGAGCAGCATCGGGTGATCCTGCCGCCGCTATGAGCGCAATGAGCGGTATGCTGAACGCATTTGATAAAGACCTGGGTAAAATAAAACTAACCAGCGATTCAAAAGAACTTGCTGCAGTAACAGTGGTTTCTGTTACACCACAAATGCGGTTGGATATTGATAAAAAAGTTTTTAATGTAGAAAAGAATATAGTAAGTGCAGGCGGTACAGCTTTAGATGTTATGCGTAACGTGCCATCTGTTAATGTGGATATTGATGGTAATGTTTCAGTACGCAACAGTACGCCAACTATTTTCGTTGATGGAAGGCCAACCACATTAACACTCGATCAAATTCCTGCAGATGCTATTGAAAGCGTAGAAGTAATTACCAACCCTTCTGCAAAGTATGATGCAAGCGGTGGCGGGGCAGGTATTTTAAATATTATATTAAAGAAGAACCGTAAAACTGGATATAACGGAAACTTAAGAGCAGGCGTTGATAAAAGAGGGGCGATGAATGGCGGTGGCGATTTTAGTATGCGCCAGGGCAAAATCAATTTATCTGCAAGTGTAATGGGTAACCAGAATAAAGGTGTTACCACCGGCACAACAGACCGTTTAAATTTACTGGATACACCACAAACATCTGTTTTTCAGAATAACTACAATAAAACAAAAGGTGGATTTTTATTTGCCAAACTGGGTATTGATTATTTTATTACAAACAAAACCACATTGTCTTTATCAGGTATAAGGGTACATGGAGAATTTAATCCTAATGAAGTTATTGGCATTACAACCGATAGTCTTTTCAACGCAGGAAAAACATCCACATACAGCGACCGCACCACTACCGGCCACAGGCAGTTTGATGGTAAAGGACTTGTATTTGGTATGAAACATTTATTCACTAAAGAAGGTGAAGAATTAACTGCAGATGCGAATTATTTCGGTGGTAAAAATTTAAACAACTCTTTGTATACTACCAATTATTATTCAACTATATCCGGCGCTTTGGCAGGAACCGAATTACAAAAAGTATTGGGCGATGGCAGCGATAAAAACTTTACGTTTCAAACAGATTATACAAATCCGCTAACCAAAAAAACAAAGCTTGAAACAGGTGCAAGGGTTGCCATCCGCAGCAGGGTAAACAATCAATACAATTATTTCTTTAACGATTCTGCAAACGATTATCTGCTCATACCTTCTGCTACCAGCAATTATAAAAATACTGACAATGTATATGCTGCTTATGCAAGTATTTCAAGTACTATAAAAGATTTTGGATACAAAGTTGGTTTGCGTGCTGAAAGTTCAGACTATGCAGGTACGCTAACAAACACAGGCGATAAATTCGCCAATAAGTATCCTGTAAGCTTGTTTCCTTCAGTATTCTTAAGTCAGAAATTAAAGAACAAACAAGAACTGCAAATTAGCTATACCCGCCGTATTAACAGGCCCAATTTTTTCCAGACAATTCCTTTTATAGATTACACAGATAAACTGAATATTACGAAAGGTAATCCAGACCTTGTACCTGAGTTTACGCAGTCATTCGATTTCTCTTATCTTAAAACATTCACAGGCAACAATACCTTACTGGCTTCATTGTATTACAGGCATAAAAAAGATTTAATTACACGGTACCTCGATCAGCAGATCGATCCCATTACTGGTGCAGAATATTTGGTGAACACTTATATTAATGCTAATTCAAGTTACTCAGCCGGTGCAGAAATTACCTCAACAAACTACCTGAAAAAATGGTGGGATATCTCTACCAATATCAATATTTATAATTCAAAAATAAATACAGATAATATCGACGGCACTTCGCAAAACGCACTCTGGAGCTGGTTTGGCAAGTTCAACAGCAATTTTAAACTACCATCTAAATTTACAGTACAGCTAACTACAATCTACCAGAGCAAAACCAATTTGCCAGTTAACAGCGGTGGTGGCGGGTTTGGCGGGCCTCCCGGTTTTGGCCAGGCGCAGAGTGCATCTCAAGGTTACATCAAACCTTTCTGGGGAATGGATATTGCTGTAAAGAAATCCTTCTTAAAGAACGATGCCGCTTCTGTTTCATTAAGTGTTAACGACATATTTGCCACCCGCAATACAAACCAGTATTCGCAAAGCGCTTATTTTATTCAGAACTACAACCGTATACGCGATCCGCAAATGTTCCGTTTAAATTTCAGTTATCGTTTTGGTAAAATGGATATCAGTTTATTCAAACGCAAAAATATGAATAGCTCCGGCACCCAGGATGCAATGCAGGGGGCACAATAATAATCATGAGGGGTGGTTAAAAGCCGGTAAAGTTTGATAATTCAAACCCCGGCTTTTTTTTCCAGAATTTTTTTGGGCAGGCTTAAGTAT
Source organism: Chitinophagaceae bacterium UBA4407 (assembly GCA_002390845.1). Classification (GTDB taxonomy): domain Bacteria; phylum Bacteroidota; class Bacteroidia; order Chitinophagales; family Chitinophagaceae; genus Limnovirga. The sequence goes on from DGQT01000001.1 coordinate 127,991, forward strand.
ATATTGAAGCTTTACTTGCCACGCTCGTTTCACAGTTCCTCTTTCATGGCATCATTTAAGCGAAGTCTGGCAGCTACCCTGATTCATTTGCTGATCATACGCTTTAGTAAAGGCATGGTTATATAATAAAGCTTTATTCAGCGCATAGCAATAAGAGCAATTGTTGCAATAGCAACAAGACCTAAGAAGAAGAAGGAAATAAGCTTAACTTCATTGTGAAAAAAAATAATAACAAACGGCACTTTAAACAGGAATAACTGATGCACTGTAACAAGATGCATTAGCTTTAAAACACAAACCAATTCTTTGCTCGCAAGAGCTATAATTCACGTTAATTCCTTCTAAAAAAATTAAAACGATTGCTTATGTACAACAGGAGAAAATTCCTACAAAACTCAGGAGCTTTGGCACTCGGAGGCTTAGCGCTATCCGGCAATGCAAAAGCATTTTTCGAGAAGAAAAAAATGCATGCAGCCGGTGTGCAGTTGTTTACTTTTTTCAGCTCAATTGATGATGACGTAGAAGGAACGCTGAAAAAAATTGCAGCCGTTGGATACACAGAAATTGAATCTGCTTTTAGCAAGAAAGGCGGCTACTACGGTATGAAACCAAAAGAGTTTGCAACCTTTTCCAAAAATCTCGGACTAGCATGGAAATCGCATCATGTATTGGGTGCCCCGTTTAAAATGCCTGCCAATGCAAAACCCATTCTCGATGCAGATGGCAAACCTATTTCCATTCCACCAATGCCAAGCCTTAGAGATAATATGCAGGAACTTGTTGATAGTGCAGCAGAAGGAGGCGTTGAATTTTTAGTTTGTGCAAATACACCCATTGGAACACTCGATGAAATAAAAGCATCTATTGAAGTTTTAAATAAAACTGATGAGGCTTGCAAAAAAGCAGGTATTGGCTTCGCTTATCACAATCACGATGCTGAATTTCATGCTGTAGAAGGCCAGGTGCCTTACGAAATGATGCTTACACAAACCAAAATGAAATTAGAACTTGATCTTGCATGGGCAACCAAAGGCGGCAAAGACCCTGTTGAATTGTTCAAACAGAACCCAGGGCGTTTTCCTTTGTGGCATGTAAAAGACCTTGATGCATCCATGGAAAAAATTCTACCATTAGGCCAGGGCACCATTGATTATAAACGCATTTTCGATGCAGCAAAAACTGCCGGCATGAAGCATTTTTTTATTGAGCACGATTTTCCGCAGGATGCAGTTGGCAGCATTACCGAAAGCTTTAAATATCTCACCAGGGTGCTGGGATAATTGGAATATTATTATGTACCAAACAGTAGATCTTTAATGAAGCATTGTTGCGTCGCACTCTTGTGCTGTATAACATCGTGCGTCTTTGCGAGGAGGAACGACGAAGCAATCTGTGTGTATAAAATTGCAAGAGGTTAATTAGGCAGTTCACAGATTGCTTCGTTCCTCTCAATGACGAGAAGAATTTCCAAACGTACAAGTGTGCGACGCAACGATGCTTCATAGATATTCAAAAGCCGGGTTCATAAAGCCTTATTTATAAATTTCGCCATCATGAAAATATTTTTATCTCTTGTACTTTCCTTTTGCACGGTTATTTTTTTGTTCGCGTTTTCCACGCATGATAATGGTACTGTAAAAGTAACCGGTGGTACTATCTCCGGTACAAAAAGTAAAGATGGGGAGATCCGTATTTTTAAAGGCATTCCATTTGCCGCACCACCCGTTGGTGATCTCAGATGGAAAGCGCCGCAGCCTGTTATTCCATGGACCGGCACAAAAAAATGCGATGCATTCGCAGCGAGCCCCATGCAAAACAGTCCAGCCCCTTTCAGTATGTGGACAGAAGAATTTCTTATTCCCAAAGAACCAATCAGCGAAGATTGTTTGTACCTGAATGTTTGGACAAAAGCCACAACCGCAAAAGAAAAAAGGCCTGTGATTGTATGGATTTACGGTGGTGGTTTTAGCAGTGGTGGCAGTGGCTGCGCAATCTATGATGGTGAGGCAATGTCAAAAAAAGGAATCGTGTTTGTAAGCATCAATTATCGAGTAGGTGTTTTTGGTTTTTTCGCACATCCTGAACTTACAAAAGAATCGTCCAATAATGCTTCGGGCAACTACGGATTAATGGATCAGGTTGCTGCGCTGCAATGGGTGAAAAAAAATATTGAGGCATTTGGCGGCGATCCTGATAACGTAACCATTGCAGGGCAATCTGCCGGTTCAATGAGTGTAAATTGTTTAGTGGCTTCGCCATTGGCAAAAGGTTTGTTTCAAAGGGCAATTGCAGAGAGCGGTGCCAGTTTTGTTTCAAGCCCGTTTCGTGGCAGTACTAGATTACAACAATCAGAAGCAGCAGGGGTAAAAGTTGCAGCATCATTAAATGCTTCATCTCTAAAAGAATTACGCAATATAACGGCTGAAGAATTACTCCAAAAAGCACAGGGCACAGGCCCTATAGTTGATGGTTATGTTTTGCCGGAATCTATTGCAAACATTTTTGCTGCAGGTAAACAAAATGATGTGCCGGTTCTTACTGGTTGGAATCTTGATGACGGCTTACTTTTTGGCCCGCTTAAGAATGCCGATGAATGGAAAAAACAAGCAGAGCAGCAGTTTGGTAAAGATGCCACTACCTTTTTAGAATACTACCCGGCATCAACTGATGCTGAAGCAGCCGCATCGCAATATGCAAATTCACGTGATATGATTTTCGGCGTACAGAATTATACATGGGCCAACGTGCAAACTACCACCGGCAAGTCGAATGTATATGTTTATAATTTCACGCGCAAAGTGCCTGCTACCGGCGAGTATATAAAGTATGGCGCCTTTCACACAGGCGAAGTTGCTTATGCTTACGGCAATTTAAAATTCCTGAACAACCGCCCTTTTGTACAGGAAGATTATGATCTTGAAAATGCAATGTCAACGTACTGGGCAAACTTTGCAGCAACCGGTAACCCCAATAGTGCAGGGCTTCCGGAATGGCCAATTTACAATAAAAATACCAGCGTGGTACTGCTGCTTGGCAATACGATATCGGCACAAAAATTACCAACAAAAAAAGCATTGGATTTTCTATACAATGAGATGAAAGAAAAATAATATGAATTTGCACTGTTGCTTTTCGGATAATTTTTTGAACCGAACAATATTGCTACTATGAAGCTTTGGTTGTGTCACTCACTTGTACGCTTTGTTCATTGTTCAGCAAAGTGCAGAAAGTACAAGTGAGTGACACAACAGTCGATGCCATAAAAAAACAAAAGCTGGTATTATAAAAAATATTACAATTAGTAATGCCTCAATAATTCCATTATGAGAAAAATAAAAACTGCTATTGTGGCTATAAGCCTGCTGCAAATAGTTTCGGTAAACGCACAAAATTTCAGCGAAAAAACAAACGGAAATATTTCCATTGTTACCAACAAAAATGGTCAAACAATTGGCTACTCAACTACATCGGGTGTTAAACTGCTTACAGTTGACGGACTTGCTTTTAAAGACCTTAATAAAAACGGCAAGCTGGACAAATATGAGGACTGGCGTTTGCCTGCAGACGAGCGTGCAAAAGACCTTGCAGCACAAATGAGTATTGAACAAATTGCCGGGCTTATGTTGTACAGCAGGCATCAACCATTACCTGTTCCACCGGCGGGCCCATTTGCAGGAACATACAACGGAAAACCATTTGCAGAAAGCGGCGCACAAGCTTCTGATCTTTCTGATCAGCAAAAAGATTTTCTTACAAAAGATAATGTAAGGCATGTACTTGTTACATCGGTTAAGAGCCCTGAAGTTGCAGCAACATGGAATAACAATGTGCAGGAGCTTGCAGAAAGTACCGGGCTTGGTATTCCTGCAAATAATAGTTCTGATCCGCGGCATGGAACCATTGCCAATGCAGAATTTAATGCAGGCGCGGGTGGCGCTATTTCTATGTGGCCCGGCTCATTGGGTATGGCTGCTACATTTGATCCTGAAGTAGTAAAAAACTTTGGTCATATTGCTGCACAGGAATACCGGGCTTTAGGTATTGCAACTGCTTTATCGCCACAGATCGATATGGCAAGTGACCCGCGCTGGAATAGAGTAAGCGGAACATTTGGCGAGAATCCGAAGCTTGCTGCAGATATGGCCCGTGCATATATTGACGGTTTTCAAACTTCGTTTGGTGATAAGGAAATTGCAAATGGCTGGGGCTACAATAGTGTGAATGCGATGGTGAAACACTGGCCTGGCGGTGGTAGCGGCGAAGGGGGAAGAGATGCACATTATGGTTATGGAAAATATGCCGTTTATCCCGGAAATAATTTTGCGCAACACCAGATTCCTTTTACTGAAGGTGCATTTAAACTGAATGGCAAAACCGGTATGGCTGCCGCGGTTATGCCATATTACACCATCTCTTACGGACAAGATATAAAGAACCACGATAATGTTGCCAACAATTATAACTCCTATATCATTACAGACTTGCTGAGGAATAAATATCACTATGATGGTGTAGTTTGTACTGACTGGCTGGTTACTGCAAATGAAACCGCTGTTGATATTTTTATTACCGGAAAATCATGGGGTGTAGATAGCCTTACAATCGCCCAAAGACATTATAAAATATTAATGGCTGGGGTTGACCAGTTTGGCGGAAACAATGATGCAGCGCCGGTTATAGAAGCTTACAGCATGGGTGTTAAAGAACATGGGGAAGCATTTATGCGTGCAAGATTTGAACAGTCCGCTGTGCGTTTATTAAAGAATATTTTCAGAACAGGTTTGTTTGAAAATCCTTACACAGACCCGGAAGTTTCTAAAGCTACGGTTGGCAAACCTGAGTTTATGAAAGCCGGTTATGATGCCCAGTTAAAGTCAATGGTATTGTTGAAAAACAAAAGCAATGTGTTGCCTTTGCAGAAAAACAAAACGGTTTATGTGCCCAAGAAATTTACACCGGCAGGAAGAAATTTTCTCGGTATGGAAACACCCGAAAAATTTGATTACCCTGTAAGCCTCGATATTGTAAAAAAATATTTCAACGTAACAGACAATCCTGATGAAGCAGATTATGCATTGGTGTTCATCAGCAGCCCAAACAGCGGCGGTGGTTACAGTAGTGCAGATGTAAAAGCAGGTGGCACAGGTTATGTGCCTGTGAGTTTGCAGTATGGCCCTTACACTGCAACCGATGCACGTGACCAAAGTATTGCAGGCGGCGATCAGTTTGAAAAATTTACCAACAGAACTTATAAAGGCAAGACTGCAACGGCTATCAATACAACCGATCTTGGAATGGTGAACGATACTTATGCTAAGATGAAAGGCAAGCCTGTTATCGTTTCTGTTACCATTAACAACCCAATGGTGTTTGCAGAGTTTGAAAAAAATGCCAATGCCATTCTTGCAAATTTTGGTGTGCAGGATCAGGCCATTCTTGACATACTTGTTGGCAATGCAGAACCTTCAGCTTTGTTACCCATGCAAATGCCCGCCAACATGCAAGCGGTAGAAAAGCAAAACGAAGATGTGCCACTCGATATGCAATGTTACAAAGACAGCGAAGGCCATGTATACGATTTTGCCTATGGCTTAAACTGGAAAGGTGTTATAAAAGATGCAAGAACGGCAAAGTATAAAGCGAAGAAATAGTTTTATGAGCCGGGCAAAAGAACATGCATGAAGCTTCGTTGTGTCACTCACTTGTACGTTTAGAGCAATATTCACCTGTGGTGATCGCGTACAGGTGCAACATCATAAGATAATAAAGTTTATTACATCAATTGCTGTATTATGAGAAAAACAGGTTTCATGTCTTTAGCTGTTTTACTGATTGCATTGCTGTTATCTTGTAATGCATTTGCACAAACAATAAAAAAAATACGCGTTACGGTTCTTACCGATATAGAAGCAGATCCTGATGACTCACAATCTATGATCCGCTTTCTTACCTATTGCAATCAATGGGATGTGGAAGGGCTAATCGCTACAACTTCTATTCACCAGCAAACAAGAGTTGCACCGGAAAGTATTTTAAAAGTATTGGAAGCCTATAAAAAAGTACAGCCCAATTTATTGAAACATGAAAAAGGTTATCCAACTTACGACGAGCTAAAACCGAAAGTTAAAAAGGGACTGGCAGTTTATGGAATGCAGGGCATTGGCGAAGGAAAAAATTCCGAAGGCTCTGATTGGATCATTAAGATTTTAGAAAAGCAGGATGACCGGCCGGTTTGGTTTTCAGTTTGGGGTGGCACCAATACATTGGCGCAGGCTTTATGGAAAATTAAAAAAACAAAAAGTACTTCAGAAGCAGAAAATATTTATAAGAAGATCAGGGTTTATACCATATCAGACCAGGACGATACAGGACCCTGGATCAGAAAAAATTTTCCTGATGTTTTTTATGTTGTAACACCAGGCTATAATTACGCATACGCCACATGGTTGGGTATGTCTTTCCCTATGCCCGGTTCAAATACTGAGGTAACTTCTAACGATTGGCTTGCAAAAAATATTCAGCAGGGCCACGGACCGTTGGGGGCTGCTTATCCTGATGTAGCTTATGGAATGGAAGGTGATACACCATCATTCTTAAGTCTTATCAACAATGGTTTAAATGATCCGCAACATCCAAACTATGGCGGCTGGGGTGGCCGTTACGAATTATATCTTCCGGGATTTATGGACTCGAATACCGGCATGTTCAAAAGAGACAACTGGCCAAAAGACGAACCCGAAACAAGGCCTATCTGGACGAATGCAAACGATTCAGTAATTTCTGCAATTGATAAAAAGTCTTATGTTGGCAACCGGGAAACAATCTGGCGCTGGCGCACAGAGTTTCAAAATGATTTTGCTGCGCGAATTTTATGGACAACAAAAAATTTTAATGAATGCAATCACCCGTCGGTTCAAATGCTTGCGCATGCAGATCACCTAACCGTAAAATCCGGTGAGCAATTTCATTTAAGCGCTGCAGGTACCACTGATCCGGACGGAGATTCGATGAGTTATTTATGGTCTCAATATGCAGAGGCAGGTACGTATAAAGGTATTGTAAGTTTCAGGCCATACTCGCCGAATTTATACAACATACCTGTTACCGCACCAATAGTAGAAACTGAACAAACCATTCACTTTATTTTAAAGGTTACAGATAAGGGAACACCTGCATTAACCAGGTACAAAAGAGTAATTGTTACAGTGTTGCCTGCTGCAAAAAATTGAATTGAATAACAACGTAACGGGCAGCCTCATTTGTTGAAAAATGTTATAAACGTACAAGTGAGTGACACAACGAAGATCAGTAAAGAACCAGGGCTGAAACAAAAATAAAAACCAGGCTTTACAATGAGTATTTTTATAAACTGTTTTAAATAAAACACATGAAAAAAGTATCTTTTTTTTCTTTTTTACTCTTGCTTATGAGTACAAAAATGATGGCGCAAATGCGTGGTGAAACTACTGCGCCACAAGTAAAAACTGTTAATGGTATCCTTGAAGGAACCAGCGAATCGGGCCTTAATGTTTTCAGGGGTGTTCCTTTTGCACAGCCGCCTGTAGGCGATCTGCGCTGGCGTGAACCGCAACCGGTAAAGAACTGGACGGGCGTGCGCAAAGCAGATAAGTTTGGTCCGCGTGCTATGCAGTTACCGATATTTGGCGACATGAGTTTTCGCTCTGATGGTGTAAGTGAAGATTGCTTATACCTGAATGTCTGGTCGCCTTCCAAAACAAATAATGAAAAACTTCCGGTGCTGGTATATTTCTATGGTGGTGGTTTTCTTGCAGGTGATGGCTCGGAGCCCCGTTACGACGGAGCAAGTATGGCGCGTAAAGGAATTGTAAGTGTTACGGTGAATTACAGGTTGGGCGTACTCGGATTTTTATCGCACCCTGAACTTACAAAGGAATCACCGCACCATGCATCTGGCAACTATGGATTGCTTGATCAATCAGCAGCATTGCAATGGGTTCAGAAAAATATTGCGGCATTTGGTGGCGATCCGAAAAAAATAACCATTGCCGGTGAATCTGCAGGTTCATTTTCTGTAAGCGCACAAATGGCTTCTCCTTTGTCAAGAAATATTATAGCAGGTGCTATTGGAGAGAGTGGTTCTTTGTTAGGCAATGCGTCAGCCTCTTTGCAGAGTGCAGAAAAATCTGGTACTGATTGGGCTAAAAGCATCAGTAAAAATTCGCTTGCAGATCTTCGGGCAATGAGTGCAGATGATTTGATGAAAGCCACAGCCAAAATAGGTTTTGGAACATTCCCTGTTTGTGTAGATGGCTACTTTTTTCCAAAATCACCAATAGATATTTTTGCTGCCGGGCAACAGGCCCATGTGCCTTTGCTTGTTGGCTGGAATTCTCAGGAAATGGTGTATCAAATGGTGCTTGGCGGAGACAAACCCACTCCGGAAAATTTAAAAAAGGCAATAAAAAAATTATATGGTGACCAGGCAGAAGAAGCCATGAAAGTTTACAACGCATCAACAGACGATGAAGCAGAACAGGCGGCGACCGAAATGGCAGGCGACCAATTTATTGGTTTTGGTACATGGCGATGGAGCGAAATGCAAAGCAAAACAGGTGGCAAGCCGGTATATCGCTATATGTATGCACGTCCACGACCCGAAATGCGGCCCGAGATGGGCAATGCAACAGCAAACCTTGCAGGCGGCGTAACCAAAGACACAACAGGTAAAGCCCCAAAAGCACCGCCTGCAAAAGGTGCTGTGCATTCTGCAGAAATTGAATATGCATTGGGTAATTTATCATCTAACCGTGTGTACGACTGGCAGCCCGAAGACTATATGGTTTCAGAAATTATGCAGGCATTCTTTGCAAACTTTATTAAAACAGGAAATCCCAATGGATTGGGCGTACCCAAATGGCCTGCGGTTGAACGTAATAATGTGCAGGTAATGCATATTAATGTAAATACCGGAGCAGAAACTGAAAAGAACAGGAATCGTTATTTATTCCTCGAAAAGCAAATGAAATAAGATCAGTTAGATTTTTATTTTGTAGCAAACAGCATTGCTACTATTCGGCTTCTGTTGTGTCACTCACTTGTACTGTTGTATCAATGTGCAGCAATGTGAAACAACGTTATCAGATGGAATACTTTAGATGTGCTAAATGGTATAAATAAATCATAACGCAGGTTGCTTGTGCTAAATAATCTTAATCAGCAAAGTGACCTGCGTTATTTTATTTTTCAGCAATCATTTCCTGGTACAGGTCTATTATTTCGTTTACCTGTTTGGTAATAGAGTAGTTTTTAAAAACAAAGTCCCTGGCCTTTACACTTTGGTCAAAATAAGTTTCGGGATGTTGCGCATAGGTAACAACTTTGTCTGCAATCTCAGCAGGATTAAAGCCATCAAACTTATAACCAACACCACCAAAATCAAGCTGTTTTATACCACCAACATTACTTACTACTGGTATGCAACCACAGCTCATCGCTTCGAGTAAAGCCAATGGCAGCCCTTCAAAGTCGCTGGTGAGCAGGAAGATGTCGATCTGTTTATAAACGCTTACGGTATCGTTCAGTTTTCCGGGTAACTGAATAATGCCGGTTAAATTATGTTCAGCAATTTTTGTACGAAGCATTTCATCATCGGGGCCATCACCTACCATTAAGAATTTTATTGCAGGATTTTTTTTATGAATTTCTGCAGCAACTTCTACCCACCTGTCAACCCTTTTCTGTGGACGAAATCTTGCAACCAAACCAACCGTTAATGATTCAGAGGGATTAATCTGTGCACGGTGTGTGCAAAGGAATTTATTAATGTCAATTCCATTAAGAATTGTAACGGCTTTCTTTGTTTTAAAGAACCAGCCTTTTTGATATTTCTTTACCACTTCACCTACTTCATGTGATACATAAATAAGGCAATCGAAAAATCCGTAGGTCCAGCCGCTGAGGTAAAAATTGTATTTGGGATAAAAATTTACAAGGTTGTGTTCGCTGTAAATATATTTTGTTTTCGGGTGAAAAAGTTTGGCTACAATACCCATCCAGCCTGCAACAGGCAGATGCATATGCACTACGTCATATTTGCCTTTTGTAATATCACTTAAGAATTTTATATACTGAAAAAGAAAAGCAATTGTGGTAATCCTGTAATAATAAAAGTTGCGGATGTTGGGCGCCACTTCATCTTTAAGCCCAAGCTTTATATGATCGAGCACATATACATCAGAAATTACTTTGTCTTTAAACTCCTGCTGTGCGAAAAATTCACGTAGTAATACTTCTGCACCGCCATAACTGAATACCCTTATTACATGTGCTACTTTTATGCGTCCATCCCCTGAAGGGGCGTGATTTTTTTCCATGTTCAAATATTAATTTACAATTTCCCCCGGCTGTTGAAAGCTAAGTAAAAATCCAACAGCATAAGTGTGCGACGCAAGTAAAGCTTCATTCATATTCTTTCGCCCGGCTAAAAAAACTAACTATAAATTATAAGGTGCCGTGAGTTCTAAAATCCGCTTTTTTGTTTCGTCGCTGAATACTGTTTTTTTCGAACTAACCGTATTGCGGTTGCTAACAACCATTTCTTCTATGTAGCGGTCAACGTTTTTAGACGATGGCAGATCAACAAAAGCGAGCATTTTTTTTATGAGTGCTTTGGGATCTTTTACAAATTCCTCATAACGCGATTCGAGTATGGGTACACCCGTTTTTTTAATTTCATATTCGGTAGTTTCCATCAATTTTTTATACTGGAAAGCGGTGATCAGTGCAGGTTCATTTTCTAATTTTTCTGCTGCTGCTTCTTCTTCTTTTGTATAAGCGCCAACCCACCAAAGGCGGTTAATTCCTTTTGTTTGCCAGAAGCCAACCTCGAGCCAGGAACGCACTGTGGCAATAGGTTCACGGGCAATACTGATGAAGACTGCATCGGGAAAAACACTTTGCAAATATTCAATTCTTGAAGGGCCTGTAAACTTAATAATAAGTCTTTTACGACCCTGGTATTTTACCTGTTTCGCAAGGTGCGAACGGATTTTATATTTTTCTTCTTCTGTAGCTTTTTCGTTTAATAAAAAACCGCGGGAAAAATCAATACGCTTACCTGTAATGTACTCCCAGAAAGCATACCGTTCAATGGGATTAAAAATAGCGAGACTAAAAAGTCCGCCCCATTTCTGGCGGGTGTTTTTACTTACACCAACAAAAACCCAATATTTTACAAGCCGCCACCATTTATTTTCGAACAGGCGTCTTAAATAATTTATAGCCGTTGAATGCGTAAATAATTCCTGGTAATTAGAGTGCCAGGCAAGATCTTCATGCTGAAAAATAATTTCAGAAATAATGGTGGTTCCCGAGCGGCCGCTGCCAAAAATGATAATGGGATTTTTAAGCAGTTCTTCGTACTTAACCGTTTTGGAAGCACTCATAAGCAGAATGGTATTTATTGATTTCCGGTATTTATTTTTCCGGATTAGTATTTAATATTTATGAGCCGAACAAAAAATCGTTGGTCATCTTTACTTGCGTCGCACACTTATGCTGATGGATATAATGCGGCTTTAATACACTTCCCGATTACGAATTCACGATCTGCATAATCTTGATTTTTGTTTCTTCGCTTATGGCGGTTTTTGCTGAGGCAGCAGCCCGGTTGTTCCTGTTCTGCACCGATAATTTGTTCATGAAATTATCAATATGCTTTGATGGTTTTAATTCCAGGTGCTTTAACATGTTTGCAATAAAATCTTTGGGATGCTTTACAAAATCTTCGTAATTGGCGGTGTACACATGCTCATTTAGTTTCTTTATTTCATAAGCAGTGGCTTCCATCAGTTTCCTGTATTGAAAAGCAGCAAATAATGCCTGATCTTTTGAGAGTGATGCTGCTGTTTGTAATTCTTCTTCAGAATATGCGCCGATCCACCAAAGCTGGTCTGTTATCTGGCCACTCCAGTGTATCTCCAGCCAGGAACGAATGGTTGAAACAGGGTCTCGTGTTATCTGTACAAAAACAGCATCTGGAAAAACACTTTTTAAATATTCCATGCGGGCTGGTCCGGTAATTTTAAAAGCAAGCCTTTTTCGGTTTTGGTATTTTACCATTTTAGCAAAATGGGTACGCATACGAATGCGCTCTTGGTCCGTTGCTCTTTCGTTTAAAAGAAAACTTCTTGAAAAATCAATACGTGGGCCGGTAACAGCTTCCCAAAAATCGTATCGTTCGATAGGCCTGTAACACACCTGGTTAACCAGTGACTTATTGTTTTGGGTATTCATCCCAATAATATTCCACAGTTTGTTATCAAAAACGCGCCGCAGATAATTAACAGATGCTGACTTGGGCAAAAGCTCCTGGTAGTTAGAGTGCCAGGCAAGATCCTCGTGCCGCAAAATAATATCAGATATTACGGTAGTGCCTGAACGGCCTGTGCCGAATATAATAATGGGTTTTTTAAGAAGGTGTTCGTTTTTGGATAAGAAACTTTTCATAAGCCTTGGATGTTTTCATTTTTATGGGTGGTTTAAAAAATTATCGGTTTAGCCTGGCTGAATTGCCAGCGCAGGGTTAAGCATAGGATCTGGCAAACCATGTATTAAATATGCTTTCCTGTTCCTCGCTGCTTTTTCTACCGGCATACGGAATAAAATATAAACAGCAAAAACAAGCAGGGTATTGTACCACAAAGTAGATTCCCAAATGCGGCTTACAAACAAACCGGCAAAAATCGAAATAAAGTAAGCAACCGATGGTACTGCAATCAGCATATCGTTATACTTCATTGCAAACATAAAATTCTTATACGCGTGGTACAATATAAGGCTCACAAAACAGATGTAAAAAGCCACACCAATTAAACCATATTCAACTGCGAATTCCAGAAAGGTATTGTGCATTACATGGTCGGTTACATCGGTACCATATTTGCCCACAGCATAAGCCGAGGATGCTTCATCTCCTCCCAAGCCAAAAAGGGGCTCTTCCCCTAAAGCCATCGCTCCACCAAGCCAATATGCAAGCCTGTCTCCACCGCCACGCTCTTCCTGGTAATATACCAGCCTTTCTATGGTGGGTGAATCCTTAAATAAATAGAGCGCTACTCCTAAAACCGCTACAGCAGCTACTATCGTTATGGTTTTAAAGGCAAGATTTCTATTCCATATTGCCATAAGGCCACCAAAACCTGCAATTAATATAAAACACAATAATCCATTTCTTGAAGCGAGTTCCATGATCATGTACAACAAAAATGCAAGTGCGCCTAAATTAACCATCCGCTTAAACCAGCTTGTCTTTACTTCAAAAATACCTACATAAAGGTATATCCCTAATGCATCAAGATTCGCTGTAAAGTCACCATGTTTTGCTTCTCCAAAGTGGAGTGTATCAAACTGGGTGCTTCTGGCACCAAATAAAAGCATGTCTACCAATATGCAACCCATCAAATAAGGTGTTAGGTCTTTTATTATTTGCAGCGACCGGTATACCAGGCCTTTATCTTTATTAATGAGAGTTTTAAGATAAAAGAAGAAGAAGACAATTTTCAGGCTCTTCATAATTATCTTAACATATAACGCACTTAAACCCACCGCTCTTTTACCAAAAATAGGAATTAGCGCCTGGCCTATATAAGGGTGCATTGCATAAACAAAAGCCCCAAGTATTATAAAGAAAAAGAAGAGAATGAAAAAAACAGTGAATTTCAGAGGTACTTTCACTTTGTTATGATGAAAAAAATCAAATATAAATATGGGTGTCATCGCCATAATTGCCCAGGATTCTGCCTGAGAACTGGAATCTTCTGAGCTGAACGAACCTTCTATGCAGGCAATGAACAAAAGTACCGGAACAAAATAAGCCCTGTCCAGCATGATGAGGGGTATAGCTACCAGAAGCATGGGAATCGGGTTATCCAGATACATAGAAATCGATGCCATGCCAAGCATTGCAAAATTTGAACCCCAGTACCAAACATCTTTTAATTTCAAGTCTTTGTTCATATCGATGCTTATATAAAAATAATTTCATTAATGTTTACGAAGCCGCACATTTTGTTCATCAGAATTTCAGTTGTACAAGAGTGCGACGCAACTAAAGCTTCATTTTTAAACTAAAAGCCGGGCTAAAAATAATCGCCTTTTTAGCATACTAACCTGTTGCTGCGGTTGCCTTTTCTTTTTTATTGTTTGGGTTCCAGTGAGAAAAATCCCTGCCCAGTATTTGTTCCAGTTCTGCTATATCTTCTTTGAATATTTCCCAAAGATAAAGCCTCTCATCCATTTCCAACTTTAAGGGTTCCTTAGTTTTCCATGATTTTTTAAGCTTATCTTTAATAAACTTAGGCGTAAGATCAATTAAAAACCTGGTGCCTTTTATACCAAATAATTTATTGGTAACCTTGCTGGCCTTGCGGTCGAAATGAAAGTTTACGATTTCTTTATTGGGCACAATGAACTTATCGTTTACACCAAGAAATTTAAACAGGCTGCTCATGGTGCCATCAAAATCTTTTTTCAGATCATCGAGAAAAATAATTTTTACCTGCGATGGCTGAAACCTTTTATAATACGATTTAAGAATAGCCGCAAACATGCCGCCTTGTATGTAGGTGCGCAGGCGGGTTTCATCTGCGCTAAAATTACCGGTACTTTGCTTCCAGGTTTTTGCACCCTCTTCACCTTCAAGCGTTATATAGCCCATCTGTTTACGGTTGATCTCTATTGCTTCGCGCATTGAAAGCAGCTCTTTTCCCATTCCTTTTTGCATAAGCCAGCTTGAAAAAGTTCTGTCTAATGGATTGCGAAAGCATAGGATGAGCTTTACACCAGGAAGATTTTCTTTTATACGATCCGCAGCAAAAGGCAGAAAACTGTAGCTGGGCGTGGCTTCGCCAATCGCTTTTGCATTGCCTGCCTCATCAAAATATTTAGAATAGTAATCCATCCCCTTTTCATAGTGCAGGCTAAAGAACCTTGTTTCTTTTATTTTGGCAGTAAAAATTTCAGGATGCTGCCCAAGGTAAAAATGGAGGGAGGATGATGCACATTTTGGCGGGCCTATTACTATAAAATTCGGATACATGTTTAAATTATGTTTTTAATGGTTAAGTTAGTTTTTTGTACCGGATAATTGATACACTATTTAGCTTTTGTTGTGTCACTCACTTGTACGTTCCGAAATACTATTCAGCAAATCCCTGAATCATACCTTTCGCAAAACGCAATCTAGTAAAAAATGCTCAATCCAGATATTTGCTGTAACCGTTTTCATTAAGCCATGCAGCCACCCCGGTATAATTTTCAAGCATATCTTCCAACTTTTCGGGATTCAGCTTTTTAGAAGCTGCCTGTAATGGAATATTTTCAACATCAAGGAACTTTAATATCCCGCCAATGGCCACATCCCAGTTCTCAAAATCTTCATAATAAATTATTTTGCGGTCAAGATTTTTCGAGTCATTTTCAAGCTGCTTGTTAAACCCCTCGATCTGCTTCATCTTTCTGCCCAATTCCTCAATATTTACATTGAACTTTGGAATTGCTGCATTTTTATTCCCGGCTTCATTATGATACACTTTGGTAGCACGGGCCCTTAAATCTGAGAGCGTATTGCGTAAAACATTTTTCCTGATGAGCACCAATGTTTTTACTTTGTTTTGTTCCAGGTATTTCATTACACCAGGTGTATAATAAGTTTGAAAGTGCATGAGTTTAAAACCTACTGCTGCTTTTTCTGGTTTGCCAGTAAAGAATTTGTTGAGAAACCCTTTTACTGAAAGAAAGATCAAAGGATAGTTTACCAGGTAATTGAGCTTATTGCCAATGAATGGAATACGCAGAAAAGGATATTGTGCTTCGGTATGATAAATGCCTTTTTTAAAGAAGAACAATTCACCGGCACAAAATATTGCAGGGTGTGTATCCAGTGTTTTTATCAGCATTGACGAGCCTGTACGCGGTGTGGTAAAAACAACAAATTTTGTCATTACTGCTTGTTTAATCGGTTATCGGTTCAATGTTGTTTTCGGGTTCAGTTTCAGCTTGCATGTTTTTTCTTCTCTTGCCTTTACCGCCACCTTTTTTACCACCTTTTGCCATGCTGAGCAATTCCTGACGTAACTGCACAAAATCTTTCCCCAAAATGGCGGGCTTTTTGAAAAACGCAAAGCCAAAGAAAACAGCAAGTACAAAACACAATATTGAGAAGGAAATTATTTTATTATCCAGGAACTGCATAAGGCCCATATAAATAAGATAAGAAGGGGCTACGGTAATTAATGCCAATATCACTCCATTTTTAAAGGGCTTAATAATTAGCTTCTGCCATCCTTTTTGAAATACGTGTTTTTTTATTGTAATTAACATGAACACGTAATTAAAAACGGCAGCTATGGTTACAGAAAGTGAAATACCGTTTACCCCCCAGAAATAGTTGCCTATGAATATACCTGCACAAAGCACAATGATATATTGAAGCTTTCTGTTGGCATTTTTAAAAACAAGGTTTTTGGCCCGCATTAAAACATCTGCAACTTTTGTTGTAATGCGGAATGGTAGCGAAAGGAAAAGCAACTGCATGGGTAATACAGCGCTTTGCCACTTAGGCCCCAGCAATATTAAAACAATCGGGTGGCAAAATACAATTGCAAAAACACTGATGGGCACCAGCATGGCATTGGCAAACGACATGCCGCGGTAAAAGAAAGCAAACAGTTTTTCTTCTTCATCGTTAATCTTTACCATAAAAGGCATCATGATCTTTTGAATCATATCGCCCAGATAGCGTACGGGAATATTTGTAATACGGTAAGATCTTTCGAAGAAACCGAGTGTTGCATCGTCAACCAGTTTACCAATCTGCAGCATAATACCAAAGCCACTTACATAATTATAAAAACGTACCAGTGTAAGGCCAACTCCGTAATTAAACAGGTCTTTCCAGTGGCGCAAACTTGCACCTATAAAAATGGGTATGGGTTCATAGATCCAAACCATAATAAGCCGTGCAACATTGTAAAATAAAATGGAATATACCAGCGACCAAATGCCATAACCGTAGATGGCGAGTACGATGCCCAATATATTTGAAATAAACAGACTTAAACTATCGCTGAAAAACACCCTTTTAAAATTGAAATTTTTCATCATCAGGTTTAGAGAAGAAGAACCCAATGCAAGGAAAATAAAGCTCAGCCCCAAAACTCTTAGCGAAGGAATTAATGCCGGCGCATTCTCTTTAAGCGTATCGCTGTAAAAAGATGCAATCCATGGTGCCGATACATACAAAATACCATAGAGTAATACTGAAACAAGAATACTGAAATAAAGAGCCGCATTTTTATGTTGAGGTTCAACAACTTTACGCTGCATTAAAGCATCGCCCATGCCTGCCTCAGAAATAAAGCTTGCAAAGTTGATAAAGGCATTGGCGATTGCCATAATACCATATTGCTCAGGGGAAACATATCTTACAATTACCGCATTGGCAATTATTTGCGACAGTATAATCACTGCCGTATTCATCAGTTGCCAGATGCCTGTTTTTAAAAGTTTTTGTTTATTAACGCCCATTTATAATTAAAATTTATTCAATAAGCCGCCGACAAAATAGAGTAGTTTCTTGTTTTGATATGCTTTCTTCCAGCTTTCATCGTAAGTGATCGGTCTTTTTTCGAACCTGTTTGGTGTGCCGCCTATAGTATGGTCATCCTCTACAAACATATATTCCGGTGCAGTGTAACTATTCATCCCAAATTTTTCAATAACTGTATCAAGTTGCTGCTGTGTTTGTTGCGCAATCGTTTCGTACTGCATTCTCAATATATCATCACCCTTAATAAACATGGAAACGGCACGGCATATACGGCGGTAATAAAACACATCCAGTAAAATTTTCTTTATTGTTTTTTTCTTTTTTACATTCAATTCTTTCCACCTGGATTTAGATACTGCTATTGCCCGCAGGTCGCGTTTTAACCAAATAATTTTTACATTAAAATCCCGTTGACTTTTATAGATAGAAAGCGCCTGAAGCGGGTCTTTCGACGAATCAACAATAAAAGGTTTACCTGTTTGGGCAAATATTTTGGTGTACAATAAATTCAGTGTGCGGGGTACATCTTTATTCTTTTTAGCGTTAAGAATACCCAGTAATTTTTCTTTGAATATAAAAGGCAGCAATGCCACAGCAAGAAATTTTTTAGCCTTAAAGCTCCATTCAATATTTGTATTAAAAACCAAAGGGTCTTTTTGGTAAGTATCTTTAATAATGCCCGACCAGAAAATGCATTCTTTTACAGGTTCTCCGCAAGAGCAGTTCCAGTTCCAGCGTTCGCCGGGCCCGGATTTTAAGATATGCCCATGAAGCATAGCCATTTCGCCAACAGAAGTAACCTCGTTCGATTTAGATAATATATTTTCAAGCAGGGTAGAGCCCGACCGCCTGTCTGATACAATGTATATAACCGTTGGTTTCTTTTCCATGAATAACCTTCTGCGATGAAACAGTGTTTTACTATATTTTTATTTTATGAGCCCGTCTTTTGTACATGTATGATGCTTCTGTTGCGTCGCACACTTTTACTTTTGGAATGCTTTTCAGCTATGGTTCACAGAACAGTGTGTTCGCCTGTTAAAAAACTTGTTGCATCTGCAGCCTTAAGCTCAGCTATAATCAAACCGTACAAGAGTGCGACGCAACAATGCTTAATAGATATTCGATTGTTGGATCAATAAAATTCTTTCCTGAAAAATATTTAATATGCGTACTGCCCTTTTAAAATAAGATCTAAATCAGTGACCTCAACTTTATCAGTCTGCTGCTCAGCCTTTTTATTCTGGTTATAAATTTTTGTAGCGCTTAAATAGCTATCTACTTTTTTTGATTTTTCAAGCCCTGCAAAATCAAGTATTTTGTTGATTACAGCAGTTGGATCCTCCACAAAATTTTCGTAACGCACTTCAAGACAGGGAACCTTGTATTGTTTTATTTCTGCCGCTGTTGTGTCCATTAACTTTTTGTATTGCATCGCTGCAAGTAGTTCGGGCTTATCGGTATTTTGCGCAGCCCAGTTTTCTTCGCGGTGGGTATATGCGCCGGTCCACCAAAGTTGGGTTTTTCCTTTATCCTGCCAGAAATCTACATTAAGCCACGAGTTGATTGTGGGCAAAGGATCGCGTACAATATTTACAAAAATGGCATCAGGAAAAATACTGGTAAGGTAACCGATTCTTGAGGGTCCTGTTATTTTGAAAGAAAGTCTTTTCTTAAATTGGTACGAGACCAATTTGCTGAATGCTGCCTTGATTTTTTTTGCTTCTTTTTCTGATGCTTTTACATCAAGTAAAAAGCCACGTGAAAAATCTATATCCGGCCCGGAAAGGTGCTCCCAAAAGCTATATGCCTCGGCCGGTTTAAACAGAAACTTATTTATCCTGGAAACTTTATTCAGTTGCGGTTTTTGGCCCTGCATGTTCCAAAGTTTGTTCTCAAAAAAAACACGAAGCAGGCTTATGGGTGCAAATGCGGGAAAATTTTGCTGGTAATTGGAAGGCCATGCCAGATGCTCATGCCTGAATACAATTTCAGAAATAATCGTTGTACCAGACCTTCCTGAGCCAATAAATATTAAAGGTTTTGCGATGTTCTGCATTATAAAAATTGCACGGTTTCCTTTATAGAAAAGGGCTGGTTTCCCAGCCCTAGTTAATTATATTATTTTAATGTTATGCTTCAGGAAAAAGTCTTTTAAGGAAAGGCCTTTTCTCAGTTTTTTCTTCTTCGTGGTAATAACCAAAATCCTCATCGAACCGGTATCCAAAACCATAACCCTGGTTGTAGCCTGGAACAAGCTGAACGTCGTTGAGTATTACATAAATATTTTTGAGTTTATTATTAGACTTAAGGTCTTCAATAACATCAATATGTTTTTTGTAGGTCACTTTTTGCCTTACAACGTAAAGTGTGAGATCCGAATAACGACCTACAACCAGTGCATCTGTTACAACAGCAGCAGGTGGGGTATCGATGATAATGAAATCGAATTTCCGCCTCATTTCTTCGAATAGAACTCCCATCTTATTGTTCAGTAATGTTTCTGAAGGGTTGTCAACAAGGTCTCCTGAAGACAACGCCCACAAATTTTCATTAATGCCCGATGGCTGTATAATTTCATTGAGTGTAGCACCTTTTTCAAAGTAGTCGCCAAGACCAATTTTATTGGGCAGGTCAAGATCTGCTGTCAATTGCGCTTTACGCAACTCCATATCCACGAGCAGTACTTTTTTACCCGACAAAGCCATTGCACATGCAAGGTTTAATGATACAAAAGTCTTGCCCTCGCCACTAACAGTAGAAGTACACATGATTACCTTTTCGTTTGCACCAGTCATGTTAAATAAAAGGTTTGTTCGGAGTGTTCTGAATTGTTCTGCTACTGCCGTTCTTGATTCTTTTGTAACAACTACCGGGTTGGTGGATTTAGTTTGGCTTATTTCTGCAATCAAAGGGGCTGAAGTTGAGCCAACAATATCTGAAGGGGTAATTACTTTACTATTGGTAAGTTCATTGATGAGTATTACTGCTGAAGGAATTACCAGGGCTAAAAATATTGCAGCAATAATTACAATTGCTTTATTGGGCCAATAAGGGTATACACCCGCCTGTGCAGGATCAATAACAGTTATGGGAGCTATGTTATTGGATTTTGTAACCTGTGTTTGCTCCCTTACAGTAAGCAGATAAAGGTAAAGCTGCTGAAGCACATCTTGCCTTCTTGAAGCTTCAAGATATTGCCTTTGCTGAATCGGTGCTTTTGATACGCGGTTTTGTATAGTACTGTTCAATTCCTGTGCACTTGCAGCAGTATAAGAAATTGATTCTTTATAAGTTTTGAGGATATTCTTTAAAATACCTCTTGTAAGCGCCAATTGGTTATCGATATTTTTAACCGCAGGGTTATTTTCAGTAGTTGTCTGCAACTGGGTTTCTCTTTGCGACTGCAGGTTATTATATTTTTGAACCTGTGAAACATAGGTCTGATCGTCAATGGAGCTGGTAGTTGGTAAAGGTGTATTTACCCTGGTAGGGTCATTCAAATAACGCTCTACCAATTCAACGGCTTTCATTTTATCCTGCTGGGCCTGCAAAGACTTACTAGCTTCACTGCTTTCACCAATAAGTGATTTGCCCATTTCATTGATATCTGTAATACTACCAGATGTTAATACTCCCTGAACACGAACTTCTGCAGCACTCAGTTCTCTAGCAACGCCATCTATTCTTTCGTTGATAAAAGATATTGTGCTGTCTGCAACCGCATTGTTGGCATCAACATGCCTTTGCACATACAGATGAACAAGATGGTTTACAAAATCTTCTCCTTTCTGCGGTACGGAAGCATCAAGGGTAATATCCATTGATGTAGTATTTTCCGCAGAAAGGAAAGTTAATAGCCCTTCAGAGTACTGTACATAGGTTGCGCCAAAAGGTGCAATTTTTAAACCTAATGGCAGGTTGGGGTCTTTTACCGGAGGCACATCAGGATTTTGTTTTAAAACAAATGTGCAATATTTCAATTTTACGGTATCTCCCCATGTTTGCGTAAAAGTATCATCAGAAAAATCATCTATAAATTTCACTTTATCGTTATCGATACGTACATCCCATGCCAAAGGATTATCCAACCCACTTTTTAGTGTAATGAGATCTATTAAAAAAGGTGAGCGGTTATACACTTCAGAGAATCTGATATCGCCTTGCGCCCAGTAAGAAACATTAGTTTGAAGGTCACGTATGGTTTGTTCAATCAACGTACGTGCGTGAATCTGCTGCAATTCATTGTTTACATCTGTTTGTTGTGAAAACAGGCTAAGTTCGTTCAGCATATTTGTTTCGGTAACGCCGCTCTGAATCTTATTTGCGTTTTGCCCATTTACTAAAACCCTTGATGTAATTGTAAATGCAGGGATAGCGTACAGGATATACAGTACTCCTAAACCTACACAAAGAATAAGTGAAAGCATATACCACTGCCAGTTGCCTACCACTTTAGCAACCAGGTATTTAAAATCGAATCCATCACTACCACTGTTATAACTGGCAATACCTGCATTACCGTTTGTATTGTTAGTACTTTCCATATTACTGATTAATTTAAAATTATAGCTTGAAAATCACGCACGGATTTTATAGAAGGTTGATCCTATTTAAATAACAATCTTGCCGTTAGTACAGTTAAAAAAGATAAGCCGGCTGCAATAAGTGCAAAATTCCTGTTGCGGTAAGCATCGGTGCTTTCTACTTTTGATGCAGACGCTTCTACATAAACAACATCATTGGGGCGTAGGTAAAAATAAGGGGAACTTATACTTTTAGAACTATCAAGATTTAATCTTGTAATTTCTTTGTTACCGTCATTATCACGAATGATCATCACATTATCCCTTTTTCCATAAATGGTCAAATCACCAGCAAGGCCTAATGCTTCAATAAGCGTTGGCTTTTCATTGGGAACAAGAAAAGTTGAAGGATTCTTAACTTCACCAAGAACAGTTACTTTGAAATTAGCGAACCTTACATTAACAACAGGGTCTTTAAAATAAAACGAGATCTTCGAAAAAACTGTATCCCGTATTTGCTCAGTTGTTAAGCCTTTTACATAAACATTTCCAATATAAGGCATGTGAATATACCCGGTTTTACTAATCAAATAACCTGTAACAGTAGCCTGAGAGCTTGTACTTGAACCAGCAACAGCACCAGAATTTACCGGAAGATTACCCTGGTTCAATATACTGTTTGCCTGAGGATCGAGCGTCTGAACAACGATATTCAAAATATCATCAGTTCTAACTACAGGTGAAGAAAACGTAGCCAAAGGAACATATTTCACCGATACTGTATCAGGTATATCCTTAAGAATTGCAATTCTTTCAGTTCTGCACGACGACATAGAAAACAAAATAAGTATAATTACAAAAGCCGGGGTAGTTTGCATGTTGATAATGGATTTCAAATTTTTCATTGAGTTACTGTTGGTTATTTAAAATGTATGCAAATGTAAAGGCGATGGGTATTTAGTCCAAAAAGAAATTGAAACATAGGTTTTTGTAAGAAGCTTTTAAGCTAAAGGTGTAAATTTAGAAGCTAATTTAAGCTGATATTAATATTAAAATAACTTAGTAAAGTTCTTCATTTTTGTATTATCTGCAACAACTACATAAAATCCGACCTTAATATCCATGTATGATGATCCTCATCCACATCGTCTTCCGATATAAGTTCTACATTCAATTTGGAAGAAGTTTTCTTTGCTACAAGGTTCCTTTTCTCTATAGGTCTGTAATTATCTTTTTCAAAGCGCAACGTATAACTACCTGTTGGTAACGACAGGATTTTATATTGCCCCAGTTCATCAGTTACAACTTTTTGCTCACCGTTTATTGAAATTCCCCTCGCAATAATTACCACATCAGCTATTGGTTTTTTTGTAACTGCATCTGTAACTGTTCCCGTAAAAGAACAATCACCGCAAACTTTATTTTCACTGGCAAAGCAAATGAAACTGAAAGTGGTAAAGATGAAACCAATAAGCAGGGATTTCATAAACAATTATTTTGATTTTATAAAGTTATTGCTTTTATCCATTTGTAAAAGTCCTTAACATATTTTAACAGAATTCATTTATCAACAACGATGCATTAATCTTCTTTAACCATTTTCTATAGTTAGTAAAACCGTTGAATAAATTATTTTTTACCCGGCTAAAGATTTTTATAGCAGCTTTACTTGCCACGCTCGTTTCACAGTTCCTCTTTCATGGCAACATTTAAGCGAGGCGTGGCAGCCTGTCCCGAATTCATTTCGGGATCGCCCTCTTGTACTTTCTGGTTATGAAGCAGCAGTTAGCCGGTTCACAAGTTTGCCTGGAAGCTGTTTAAATTTTATTTGCAACATTGTGCGGGAAGCTGACGATGCCATTTTTACAACCGATGAACGGATTGCGACGCAACGAAGATGCTATGAAAGTTGCTGCTGGTATCACAATCATTTTTTTAAAACTTTTGAGTGAGGGCAAAGTTCAACAGTTAAAACCCCCAAACTAAAAAAACAGTTTTCTATTAACTGCTTACTTCAATGAATAAATACCCACTAATTAAATTATATTTGATGTGTTTCCCCAACGTGAAAATATACTTATGCTAAAATCGCTCTCTATATTCTGGAACAGTTTTAAAATGTCGGTACAGGAGCTTAACAATAATAAGTTGAGAAGCTCTCTTTCGCTTATCGGTATTGCGTTTGGCATTTTCTGTATTATTGGTGTACTTGCAACAATTGGAAGCCTTGAAAATAAAATCCAGTCCGATATAAAATCACTTGGCACCAACACCATTTATGTAATGAAATGGCCCATTGGTACAGGCGATGATTATCCATGGTGGAAATACGTAAACCGTCCGCAACCTAAATATGCCGAAGAAAAGTTCGTTAAGGAAAAATCTACCCTTGCCAAATATGTATGCTCTTTTAACTCAACCAACACTACAATTTCTTATCAGAACAACCAGTTAAACAATGCAGGAATATTCGGTGTAAGTGACGAGTTTTCTATGATGCAGGCCATTACCGTGGTATATGGCCGGTATCTGAACGAAACAGAGTTTATCAGGGGCAATGCGGTGGGGGTAATGGGTTACGATAACGCCGAAAAACTTTTTGGCAAACCCGAAAAAGCTGTAGGTAAACAGGTAACTTTTGATGGTAAAAAAATCACCATTGTCGGGGTTTTAAAAAAGCAGGGACAAAACTTCGGACCGGGTTTTGATTATGATTTCTGTGTTATTATTTCGCGTAATCTGTATGCCAGTATTTACGATGTAACCAATCCCTACAATGATTCTTTCATAATGGTAAACGGTAAGGATAATGTAACCCCCAAAGCACTCATCGATGAACTCGAAGGCATCATGCGGCAAATACGAAGGCTTGGCCCTAAAGACGAAGATAACTTTGCACTCAACGATATCAATGTTTTCAGCCAGCAGGTAAGTGGTTTCTTTGGCAGCGTAAATATTGGTGGTTGGGCAATTGCCACACTAAGCCTTATTGTTGGCGCATTTGGCGTAGCCAATATTATGTTTGTAACTGTTCGTGAACGCACCAGCCAGATTGGTTTAAAAAAAGCAATAGGCGCAAAAAAACGCACCATACTTACGGAGTTCTTATTAGAGAGCGCATTCCTTTGCATCGTTGGCGGGTTAATTGGTTTATTAATGGTTTGGCTGCTTTCACTCGCATTAAGTGCTGTGTTGCCTTTCCCTATTGTTATAGCACCGAACATCATAATTCTTGCTTTCAGTATCTGCGTTATCCTGGGTATTCTTTCCGGTATTATTCCGGCTTCTATAGCTGCAAGAATGAATCCGGTTGCCGCCATACGAAGCCATTAAATATTCCTGCAATTGCTGGTTACCGATTGTAATTATTACGATACCAGCTATAGTATTTCATAGCATCCCGGTTGCGTCGCAATCCGTTCATCTGTATGGCTTTTGGCAACTTTAAGCGGGTGGCAACCACAACCCCGTTGTTTTTTGTTTTAAACATGGTTGAATCCACAGCCTTAAGCCGAAGCATAATCAAACCGTTCAAAAGTGCGACGCAACTAAAGCCCAATTCATGTTCAAAAGCCCACCTCAAAAAATCTGTCTAAAAAAACTACAAACCATAAACCACAAACTACAAATTTCTTCCTTCTATCTTTGCCGCCTTAACATTTTATGCCAGCACTCATATTTCAATTAGAACATTCCGATACTGCCAGCAAAGCAAGAGCCGGTAAGATTTCTACAGATCACGGAGAAATTCTTACGCCTATTTTTATGCCGGTAGGTACGGTGGGCAGCGTAAAAGCGGTAACCCAGCAACAATTGAAAGATGAAATAAAAGCACAGATCATTCTTGGCAATACGTATCATTTATACCTGCGCCCGGGTATTGAAGTGCTGGAAGCAGCAGGTGGGCTTCATAAATTTAATGGCTGGCCAAAACCCATACTTACAGACAGCGGCGGCTACCAGGTTTTCTCGCTGGCGGCTAACAGGAAAATAAAGGAGGAAGGTGCCCTGTTTCAATCGCATATCGACGGCAGCAGGCATCTTTTTACACCCGAAAGCGTAATGGATATCCAACGTAGCATTGGTGCCGATATTATTATGGCTTTCGATGAATGTCCGCCTTACCCAAGCGAATACAGTTATGCAAAAAAAAGCATGGAACTTACGCATCGCTGGCTCGACAGGTGTTTTACACGGTTTAATGAAACACCAGATAAATATGGTTACACCCAAAACCTGTTTCCCATTGTTCAGGGTGGTACTTATAAAGACCTGCGCCAGCAATCCTGCGAATATGTTGCATCAAAAGAAGCGACAGGTAATGCCATTGGTGGTTTAAGCGTAGGCGAACCCGAACAAATGATGTACGATTTTACTGCACTGTGTGCAGAAAACCTTCCCGAAAATAAGCCCCGCTATTTAATGGGTGTAGGTACCCCATGGAATATTTTAGAATGTATTTCGCTGGGTATAGATATGTTCGACTGCGTAATGCCCACACGCAATGGCCGCAACGGAATGCTGTTTACCACGCAGGGCGTTATCAACATAAAAAATAAAAAATGGGCAACAGATTTCTCGGTTATTGATGAAGGCCTGCCCTGCGAAACAAGTAATTATTACAGCAAAGCCTATTTGCGACATTTGTTTGTAGCAGGCGAAATACTCGGGCTGCAGATTGCCTCTATACAAAACCTTTCTTTTTATTTATGGCTTGTTGGCGAGGCAAGAAAACATATTTTGACCGGTGACTTTGCTTCGTGGAAAACAGAAACCACGGGGAGGCTTAAGCAGCGTTTATAACAACTTGGCAACAAGTTTTACAATACTTTTGGCGATAATCAATAAAAACCCCTTTATGGGGATTGAGGCATGAAGAAACTAGACTGGTACATACTAAAAAAATTCCTTACTACTTTTTTCTTTGCCATATTTCTCTTTACCATCATTGCCGTTGCAGTAGACATCAGCGAAAAAACAGATGATTTTGTAGCATCAGGGTTAAGTATAAAAGAAATTATTCTTCAGTATTACGTTGGTTTTGTTCCTTATATAATTGCGCTGCTTTTTCCACTGTTTGTATTTATTGCCGTTATTTTTTTTACTTCGAAAATGGCCGTGCAAAGCGAACTGATCGCTATATTGGCAAGCGGTACCAGCTTTAACCGCATGATGCGCCCCTACTGGATCGGCGGAATAACGCTTGGTTTAATTTCGCTGATCGGGGCAAATTTTTATATACCAAAAGCCCAACAGGTACGTACCACTTTCGAAGCAAGGTATGTAAATGCAAATTCCACATACGATCCCTTGGTAAGCAGGAACAGGAACATTTATTTCAGAATTGATTCCTTTACCTATGCAGGTGTTCGCAATTATGATACAGCTTCAAAAGCAGGCGGCCCTTTTTTTATGCACCGCGTAAAGAACAACCAGATGGTTTACAATCTTCGCTCTGAGTCCATACGCTGGGATACCGCCAAAAAGAAATGGAACCTGAACCAGGCAATTGAACGCAGTATTAACGGGCTTAACGAAAAAGTAAGTCTTACGCCAAAAAAAGAAATGCTGTTTAACTTTAAACCCTTCGATCTTAGCCACGACGAATATGCAAAAGATAAACTTACCACACCCGAATTGCAGAATTTTATAGCGTTGGAAGCCCTGCGTGGCTCCGAAGGGCTTAATGCATTGCTGGTTGAAAAATACCGCCGGGTTGCTACACCGGTTGCCGTGCTTATCCTGTCAATTATAGGGGCGGTTGTGGCCAGCCGAAAGGTTAGGGGTGGCAGTGGTTCGCACATCGCTATTGGCTTTGTACTGGCTGCTGCGTTTATATTAATGGATCGGTTTTCTACCATCTTCAGCACCAAAGGCAGCCTTCCCCCCGTAATAGCAGCTTGGATACCCGATCTTGTTTTTATGTGCGTAGCTGTTTACCTGTACCGGCGGGCGCCCAAGTAAACATTTATTATTTCCTTTTTTACCGGCAGTATTGCTACTATCACCGCTTGTTGTGTCACTCACTTGTACGTTAGGTACTGCTATTCAGCATTGTGCGGCCGGTATTACAAAACCCAAAGGTCAAGTGCTGCAGATGTGTTTTTTAAAGGTTCGTTCTCTTAAATTATTCTTCGTTGTTGTTTTTAAAATATCAGCATTTATTTATTGGCAACATTCTTTCAAATGTTTTGTTTTTCGAAAGCAACTTGTTTTATCTTTACCAGCATACTGTAAGTGTATTGAAAAGGGGATGAAGGTTTGCAAATTGTTGCCATAAGTTATAGTGTACAAGTGTGCGACGCAACAATGCTTAATTGAAATACTCAGGCCGGGCTAAAAAAATATCAGGAAAAAATCCGGCCCGCCGCCGATGTTCAGGAAAATCATTACTAAAAATAGATTGCAATGGGTATTATTAAAGACCGATTCAAAGCTAAGGCAGATGCAGCTTCTGCAGAGATAAAGGATTTGCTGAAAGAGCATGGTTCAAAAAAGATAGGAGAAGTAACGTTATCGCAGGTTTACCAGGGTATGCGCGGCATTACCGGCCTTGTTACCGAAACAAGTTTGCTTGATGCACAGGAAGGCATCCGCTTTCGCGGTTATACCATTCCTGAATTAAGCCAGAAACTGCCCAAAGCACAAAACGGCAGCGAGCCTTTACCCGAAGGCTTGTTTTATTTAATGCTGATAGGCGAATTACCAACAGAAGAAGAAGTAAGTCATGTTACTGCTACATTGCAACGCCGCAGCCATGTACCAAACCATGTATTTGCAGCCATTGATGCATTGCCTTTAAACACCCACCCGATGACACAGTATGTAGTGGGAGTAATGGCACTGCAGACTGAAAGTTATTTTGCCAAACAGTATGCCGAGGGCATGAATAAAAAAGACTATTGGGAGGCTACATTCGATGATGCATTTGCATTGATTGCACGCCTGCCAAGGATCGCGGCCTATATCTACCGTCGCAAATATAAATTTGGGGAACATATTCATCCTGACGGTTTGCTGGACTGGGCAGGAAATCTTGCCCACATGATGGGATACGACGACGAAAGTTTTTACGAACTGATGCGCTTATATATGACCATTCATGCAGATCACGAAGGCGGCAATGTTTCGGCGCATACTACCCATCTTGTTGGTTCTGCACTGGGGGATTGTTATCAGTCTTACGCCGCAGGAATGAATGGCCTTGCGGGTCCTTTACATGGTCTTGCCAACCAGGAAGTAATCAAATGGATTTTTGAGATGCAGAAAGAGCTGGGTACCGAAGAGCCCACCAGCGAGCAGATAGCAGCTTATGTGCAAAAAACGCTTACCTCTGGCAAGGTAGTTCCGGGATACGGGCATGCCGTATTGCGCAAAACCGATCCGCGTTTTACCGCACAAATGGAGTTCGGTAAAAAGCATATGCCCGATGATAAACTGGTTAACACCGTTTGGAAGATATACGAAACAGTGCCACCTATTTTGCAGTCACTCGGTAAGATTAAAAATCCCTGGCCCAATGTAGATGCACATAGTGGCGCATTACTCGTGCATTATGGCCTGGTAGAGTATGAATTTTACACGGTGCTTTTTGCCGTAAGCCGTGCCCTTGGGGTACTGGCCAGCCTTATATGGGACAGGGCTCTGGGCTTTCCTTTAGAAAGGCCTAAGAGCGTTACTACCGATTCTGTAAAACTCTGGCTGCAGGGGAAAGACGAGATTTGGGAAGGATAGCGGCGTTGGGAAATGAAGAATCAGAAATAAGAAATGAAGAATGATAATATAAATGCTCCGGTTGGGGCATTTTTTATTTTGTGAGTCAGGGTACAGAATTACTATGAGGCTTTACTTGCCACGCTCGGTTTACCGTTCCGTTTTCATGCCAACTTTTAAGCGAAGCGTGACATCCCAAAAAAAGTTCGGAACGAATTCATTTCGGGATCATTCTTTAGATTCGGGTAGTATTGAACTTATGGTTATTATCGTAGTTCGGTTTACTTTAATAACTTTATTTTTGACGATCATGTGATATTTTATTTAACCGTTATTTTTTTCAATGATTCACAATAACCCAAAGGTATCGGTTGCAATGGCAAGCTATAATGGCGGTAAATATATCAGCGAACAGTTAGATTCCATTATCAGCCAGACTTATGCCAATATAGAAATTGTTATTGTTGATGACGGTTCATCAGATAATACCATCAACATCATTAAAGATTACCAGGCACGGTATCCTTTTATTTTCCTTTTTCTAAACGAACGGAATAGAGGCGTTACCAAAACTTTTGAACGTGCCGTTGCAGAAAGTAAAGGAGCTTTTATTGCTTTTTGCGACCAGGATGATATTTGGATAGCCGATAAAATTGAAACACTTGTAAATGAAATTGGTGAACATGATGCCATATATGCCAACTCCCAATTGGTAGATGCTGCGGGCAACAGTTTGGGCAGAGACTTTAGCGCCATTATGAAAATGCAAAGCTATTATTCAGGCACGCCCTTTTTATTATCGAATACAGTTCCGGGCCACGCTGTACTGGCAAAGGCGGCTTTTTTAAAAAGGATTGTTCCCTTTCCGGCAGAACTCTTTTTCGATGTATGGGTTGCCTATAATGCAGGTGGTAACAATGGTATAAAATTTATAGATAAAGTGCTGGTAAAATACCGGCAGCATGAGAGCAATACGGTGGGTACTGCTAAATCAAAAAATAAAAAAAGAAAACGAACCGCACAGGAACTCTTTGACATTAAACTGAAAGAATTAAAAGCCCTTGAGCCTGCACCAATAAAAGACGAACATACGAGGCAGGTACTGGCAAGGGTGATTCAACATTTTCACAGGGGCTGGAGCTTAAGGCGCAGCGTTTTCTTTTTCAGACATTACAATGATTTACTGGTAAGCAAAAACAAACCTGGATGGCGCAAGAAGCTGTATTGTATTAAGATGTTTTTTAAACCTAATTTTTAGGATAATACTACCGAAAAAAAATTTGCTCTTATTCAAAAAAAATCAGAAGGTTGCCTGAAAGAAATTTTGCGACCAATAAACAACTTGCACTTTGATGCCAAAGCTTCTGATTGATGTGGTGACGAAGTGCTTGCGACGCAAGGAACGATGCCATGAAAATATATGCCGGTATTATGTCTATATTTTACCCGGATATAAAAAAAGAACAAAATAAACTTTGCATGAAGTAGTAAATTTTTTGTTTCCATCTATTTTTCTATCTTACAACACATAATTGCAGCTATGGCAAACGTTAATGATAAAGATACAGTGGCGGGAAGCATTGCTCAAAAGAGAGCAGATTTCATCAAATATTTATATGCTTATTTTATTGTTAATGTAATATTATGGGTATTGTGGTGGTTTACAGAAGGCCATAGTACAGGGCTTACAACAAATTCCTGGCCTATATGGATTATGCTTGGCTGGGGCATTGGCATGGCCTTTAAATATTTTGAGGCATA
Organism: Chitinophagaceae bacterium UBA4407; assembly: GCA_002390845.1. Classification (GTDB taxonomy): domain Bacteria; phylum Bacteroidota; class Bacteroidia; order Chitinophagales; family Chitinophagaceae; genus Limnovirga. The sequence continues at coordinate 159,581 of DGQT01000001.1, forward strand.
CCATGGTTTAAAAAACAATATAGCAGAACAGGAATATAAAAATCAGGAAGAAGCGTAATAAGTTTCAACTGCTGAGATTATATTTAACGATAGTATTTTAATATTAACGATTGCACATTATGAACAAACCATCAAGGTTATTCGACTGTATTGAATACCAGATAGAAAAGTTTGGCGATAAAGATATGCTTGCCGCCAAGGAAAACGGCACATGGAAAATATACAGTACCAACCAGGTAAAACAAATTGTAAACAGGTTTAGTGCAGGCTTAATGAGCCTGGGCGTAAGTGGTAACGATATGAGTGAGGAGGGCTCTGATAAAATTGCCATCGTAAGCAATAACAGGCCTGAGTGGCTCTTCACCGATATGGCTGTTCAGCAAACAGGTGCTGTACTGGTGCCTATTTATCCAACTACAAATGCGAACGAACTGCAGTTTATTCTGAATGATGCACAGGTAAAATATATTTTCGTAAGCAATAAAGACCTGCTTGATAAAATAAAAAGTATCAGCCTTTATGTACCCTCACTTAAAAATATTTATTCTTTCGATAAAATCGAAGGCGTAGATCACTGGTCGCAGATAACCGATATGGCAACGGGCACTGCTATCTATGAGCTGGAAGATATTAAGGCTTCCATAAGCGAAGAAAATCTTGCTACAATTATTTACACATCGGGCACCACAGGCACACCAAAAGGCGTAATGCTTACGCATAAAAATATTGTAAGCAATTTAATGGATGGCAAAGAAAGTTTTCCTTTTCCCGATGCGCCGCATTATAAAGCATTAAGTTTTCTTCCGCTGAATCATATTTTTGAAAAGAATGTGAGCTATATCTATATGTTCAGTTGCATTGCCATTTATTATGCCGAAAGCCTGGAAACAATCGGTGATAATATGCGCGAAGTAAAACCCGATATGTTTACTACCGTTCCGCGCCTGCTCGAAAAAGTTTTTGAACGAATTATGAGCAAGGGCAACGAACTAACAGGCTTTAAAAGAAAATTATTTTTCTGGAGTGTGGCCCTTGCCGAAAAGTACGACAACAACATTAGTGGTGGCTTTTTGTACAACGCAAAATTAGGCATCGCCGATAAGCTCATTTTTTCAAAGTGGCGTGAAGCTTTGGGCGGTAATGTAAAATGTATTATTACCGGCGGCGCAGCCTGCCAGGAAAAACTGTTGCGCATTTTTAATGCAGCAAAAATACCTGTGTACGAAGGTTATGGCCCCACAGAAAACAGCCCTGTAATTTGCGTAAACAGGCAACCGCCGGGCAGTATGAAATTTGGCACGGTAGGCCCGCCAATAAATAAAATAGAAATCAAACTTGCCGGCGATGGAGAGATCATGGTAAAAGGCCCCAGCGTAATGAGGGGGTATTACAAACGCCCCGATCTTACCGCCGAAACTATTGTAGATGGCTGGTTACTTACCGGCGATATTGGTGTTTGGGATGGCGACTGCCTTAAGATAACCGATCGCAAAAAGGAACTCTTTAAAACCAGTGGCGGAAAGTACGTTGCGCCGCAGCCCATCGAAAATAAATTAAAGGAAAGTATGTACATAGAGCAGGTGATTGTTGTAGGCGCAGACCGCAAATTTGTAGGGGCGCTCATTGTACCTTCTTTTGCAAATCTTAAAGTTTGGATGCAGCAGCAAGGGCTAAACAGTACAAGCCCCGAAGAAGATTGCAGAAACCCGAAAATATTAGAGCTTTTCAAGAATATTGTAGAAGAAATGAATGCAGGCATCAACCATGTAGAGCAGATAAAAAAATTCGAATTACTGCCCCGCGAATGGAGTATAGAAAGTGGTGAGATGACACCCAAAATGAGCCTTAAAAGAAAGATCATTATGGAGAAATACAAAGACGCCATTGATCGTATTTACGCATAGTTTTTTTGAGCCAGACAATTGAATATCTATGAAGCTTTGGTTGCGTCGCACACTTGTACGTTCGGTATTTTGTTGAGCTTTTATTGTAGCGTAGATCGAAGCGAAGATTGTTTGCGGCTGGGCTTTTCGTCAGTTGTTGTTAAACCTTTCAAATGATTGCCAATATTTGTCCTTATAAATGTCATACTCAATTCCAAAGCTGTACGAATATTTTTGCTGTATCTTAAAAAATACCTTTGAAGGTCTACGAAAATCTTTGCAGGCAAAGTATATATCTCTTTCTGCATTTGCGGTTTGTCTGCCAATGTTTAAGAAGCCATCAACATCTTTGAGTTCTTGCATTATTTCTTCTTCAACAGTGTCCAAAAGTTCATAATCTCTTTCATTCGGCATCCCATTATTGTTGCTTCCATCATATTTAAGCGTCAATACTGCGATCCATGGATGTGAAGCTTTGCTGTCCCAATTTAATAATTCTGTATTAATAACAGCGATTAGTTTGTTACCACTTTCTAACTCAGCTTCAAGTATGGAGTATGTGTCATTTTCTGTGTCATAACGAACTCCTTCATACTTTTCAATAAATTCTTTTTGCCGCCAAGTCAAAAAGTCTTTGAGCTTGCCAATTGGAACGAGTTCTTTTTGTGCTTCGTCTTTACTAATTGTTGTTAGATTGTCAATGTTATTTAAAAAGTCAAGCTCTCCTAAATAATTGTCTAAGAAAATGTAAGTTCCATTTAGAATTTGCTTTTTATTTTCCTTGGTTAAATCGTTGTAAACTATTGTAACATCTATTTCATCAGGATAGTCTTGCAACTCGTTTGCGTAAAAGGTTAAGTTGTCACTATTAAACTTATAACCACCCATTTCAATACTAATATCTTTTATGTCAAGTGCTGGTTTTAGAGCAGTGAATTTCCAGCCGGCGATTTCTGGTGCAGCCTTAACAAGTTCTTCAACAAATACAATGTTTTTTGTGCTTCCGTCTGCTGTTAAAACTAATTCTACAGTATTGTCATCATATATTCCTGTCAAATAGAAATAACCGTCTTTAAGCTCTCCAAGTTTTGCTGACAGTTTATTAAAGAAGCCTTTTTCAATGTCCTTGCGATTTTTTACTACTTTGGAAAAATCTTTTTCGTTCTTTTGAAACCAAGACCAAAAGTCTGCATAGGATTTTATCGGTTCGTCTTTTGTCTTGAAGATGCTTTTTAAAAAACTCATTAGTCGGTTTATTTTTTTTGAATTTATAGGGTGTATCAATTAACCTACCAGCAACACAAAGATTGCCGCAATTGATTAGAATTTCAAATTTTCTTTTTCGTTGATTTTCAACAAAAGTCCATTGTGTTTTTTGTATTGTCGGCTTCGCCAATCAGCCAGCTATACTTAATAAATTCTTTGTAAAAAAGTGACCTTTCCTAATATAAATCCCCTCCAATATTCCGCTGTAGTAAAAGCTCTTTCTTAATCCAACCGCCCCAGTGTGCGACGCCACGCGATGAGCATAGATTGTAGATATACACAGCCCTTGTAGACACGTGACAAGAATATCGGGAGCAATGCTCAGTCATAATTAAACCGTACAAGTGTGCGACGCAACAATGCCTCAACAAAGAACTATAGCCGGGCTAAAAAAAAGTCTAAAACAACTCCTGTTGGTTAGGTGGCGGTTCTGGTTTTTCCCATTCCATTTCGATGGTCTTGCTAAAGTCCATGAGCTTTGCGCCGATGGCTTTCCAGCCCATTACTTCCACCATTTTTGCTGTTTTAAATTTAGCCCTGCGCACCTGGTCGCCACGGCCTGTCTTTACTGCAAGAATGGGTTCTTCTTCGGTAGAAACCTGTTTCAATAGATTACCCTCGCCTTCTTTTATAAAAAAGAATTTGCTGTGCAGCGTAGTGGTTTCAATTTTAAACCGCTTGATATTGAATTGCTGGTTTTTATTGTCAAGATAAACAGCGGTAACAATCTTTGAAGGATCAAACTTTTCAATCAACGAAATTTTATCGGGCTCGAAGCGCTGTGTGAGTTCTGTATCGGTTATTTCGTAATGGCCATCATTATAAAACACCACTATCTTTTCGTCTTCAAAACTGCCCAGTAGTTTTCCTTTTTCTTCAGCGTTTAAGCGGCCAAATTTATCATCAAACCAAAGCTTTCTTCCTGCCAATGTGCTGCGGCCCGCTTCTTTAAATTTCACCGTTTTAATGGGATACTTTGTAGCCTGGTTGCCCATGCTGCTGCGGCCTTTTATATCAAGTTCTTCAAAGTAAAATTCAAACTCTTTTATGCGTGCAGAACTTGCCGGGCTCAATACAATTTTTACGACTTCAGCTTCGCCGTTTGGATTGGCAGAGAAGTAATGCACTTTGCTTTTATCGCTGCCTTTGGTAAGATCATATTCTTTATCGCGGGTAATGCCTGTAACGTTAAAACGCTTGGCATAACTGATGCCGCTGGCTCCATCGAGATAGATCATGTTGTAGGTGGTGCGCTCATCGTTTTTATTAAAGATGCTGGCATAAATAATATCCTTGCCTATAAAAACTTTTTCGCCTACACGCACTACTTTCATGATGCCGCGTTTGGTGAAAACGATGATGTCGTCCAGCTCGCTGCAGTCGCTAACAAACTCATCTTTCTTAAGGCTGGTGCCCACAAAACCTTCTTCACGGTTCATGTACACTTTTATGTTGGCAATAGCTACCTGGCGGGCTTGTATCGTGTCAAATTGTTTGATCTCTGTTTTGCGTTCGCGGCCTTTACCGTACTTCTTCAAAAGCGTTTCAAAATAAGCGACCGCGAAATCGGTTAAATGTTCCAGATCAAATTTTACCTGAACAATATCGGCTTCAATTCCTTTTATCTGTTCGTTGAGTTCATTAATATCAAGCCGGTAAATCCTGCGCACCGGTTTCTCTGTAAGCTTAATAATGTCTTCTCTTTTTATCTCCCGTTTCAGTTTCTTTTTAAAAGGATCAAACGCTTTATCAATCGCCTCAATTACATGATCCCATGTCTCATGTTTTTGTTCCAGCTCTTTATAAATCTTTTCTTCGAAAAAGATTTTTTCCAATGAAGTGTAATGCCATTTATCTTCCAGTTCGCCGAGCTTAATTTCCAGTTCCAGTTTCAGTAAACGTTTGGTATTGCCTGCGGAAAGTGTAAGCAGTTCATGCACGCCAAGAAACCTTGGTTTGTTGTCAACAATAACACATGCGTTCGGCGAAATACTTACTTCACAATCGGTAAAAGCATACAAAGCATCAATGGTAATATCAGGCGAAATGCCCGGTGCCAGTTCTACCTGAATCTCTACTTCTTTGGCGGTAATATCCGTAACTTTTTTGATCTTAATTTTCCCCTGTTCATTGGCTTTCGTAATACTGTCGCAAAGCTGCGAAACCGTTACGCTGTAGGGTACATCTCGTATGGCCAGTGTTTTTTTATCCAGCTCTTCAATACGGCAGCGGACACGTATTTTTCCACCACGTTTGCCTTCGTTGTAGTTGGTAGTATCTACCATTCCGGCGGTAAGAAAATCGGGCATCAGTTCAAACTTTCTGCCGCGTAAATATTTAATGGAAGCTTCGCACAATTCGCAAAAGTTATGCGGCATAATCTTGGTTGATAAACCCACCGCAATACCATCCACACCCTGCGCCAATACCAATGGAAATTTCATCGGCAATGTTACTGGTTCCCGTTTGCGGCCATCGTAACTCAGTTGCCAGTCAGTTGTTTTTGCATTGAAGGCAACTTCCAGCGCAAACTTTGATAAGCGTGCCTCAATATATCTAGGTGCCGCAGCATCATCGCCGGTACGCACATCGCCCCAGTTGCCCTGCGTTTCTATCAACAAATCTTTCTGACCAAGGTTTACCAACGCATCGCCAATACTTGCATCGCCATGCGGATGGTACTGCATACTCTGACCAATAATGTTCGCCACCTTATTAAAACGCCCATCATCCATTTCCTTCATTGCATGCAGAATACGGCGCTGCACGGGCTTCAGGCCATCTTCCACCGCAGGCACCGCACGTTCCAGAATTACATAAGAAGCATAATCCAGAAACCAGCTTTTATACTGCCCCTGCACACCCGTTTCATTACTCAGGTCAATCTCTTTACTAATATCTTTTGCCATAATTAAATACGCCTGTTATCAACTCGAAAAGTATGCAATGTTAGCGATGTAAATAAAACCAATTTTATATTTTTTTTGAGCCCGGCATTTGAAGCTTTGTGGATTGTTCCTTGCGTCGCACTCTTGTACGGTTTGATATTCTACTCAGCTTTCACCGAAGCGAAGAATGAAGCGAAAAAGCGAAGTGCCCAACAGCAAGCATAGCTCCATAGGAGTGATACGTAAATACCACAACATGAAAAACGTATCGCTCCTACGGAGCTATTTGTTTTGTTGTTATTATTTTTTCTACTAACGTGCCGCCTCGCTGAGGCTTGAGGAAATGAGTTTTAAAACCATCGATATTAATTTTGGTATACGTTGGCGGGTATGCCAATAGCAGCATAAAAAAGCTCTAACACTGTTGGTCGCTGAACAACAATAACCCGCTTCATTCACCACCCTGCCCCAGAGGGGCAACCTGTTTGTAGAAATCGTAAATATTGATTTTGATTTTTTACCCCAGCGGGGTAACCTGATAACATTGCGAATCATTGTGCAGAGAACAGGTTGCTCCGCCGGAGCAAGGATTGTATTTTTATTTTGCTATCTACAAACAGGTTACGCCACTGGCGTAAAGAGCATGCTGCCGTCAACCTGTGCTAAATAAAGTTCAGGACAGGATACTCCGCTTCAATCTACGCTTTGGTAAAAGCCGCATTCGTAATCCAACAGTACAAGAGTGCGACGCAACGAAGACGCCATGAAATACCAATGTCGGATTCAAAAAAATGTATTTTAAAAAACTCCTAAAATATAACCAGCTTTATTTTTTCTGTGGCTTCTGGGGATGTACAGACCAGCATATAAGTGCCCGCTGCTATGCCTCTAACGGGTATAGTTGTAACAGCATCGGTCGCATTGCCTTTGCTGATAAAACTTCCGCCAATTGAAACCAATTGCCAGTTATAATTTGTTTGTGTGTTATTGTTAATGGTTATTTGTTTTGTGCCTGAATGATAGGCAGCAGTAATAGCACCTGTATTGCCGCGTTTTAATTTTATAACGGGTGAGTACGTAAACGATCCATCCTTATCTACCATTTGCAACCTGTAATAACCTGAAGTATTCAACGCAGATTGTTGCGTGTAACTATATGTTGCAGTGGTTGCATTGCCGCCTTTTGCAATCACTTTTGTTGTGGCGTTAAATGCCGCGCCATTGGTACTTTGTTGTACAGAAAAGTATGCTGTATTTGTTTCGTTAGTGGTTGTCCAGGTAAGTACATCCTGATTATTTTTTACTTCGCCAGTAAATGAAATTAACTGCAAAGGCAATGTGCCCAATGTAAGTTTCAATGGCTCATAAGCGCCGCTGATAAGGTAGCAATAACCGGAAAAATACAGTTCGTTTTTATAAGTGGTAAGCAGTTGATCGCTGCCATAAATATTAACCGGGTATGCTGTATTCTGCACCTGTATTGCTTGGGTACTGGTTGCTGTGCCATCGCTTTCCCATGCAGCATTATCAAAGCTGTTGGTGAGGTACATTTTATTGTTCCATATAGCAGCGATGGAAGAATAAGGTGGAATAATTTTTATCACAGTTGTGCCAGCTTCTGTGCCGTTAGTTTTCCATAAGTCGGATGTAGGGTAACAGGTAAAATACAACAAACCATTATATACCACACCACGTGAAGGCAGGCTGCCATCGGATCCGGGTAAAATATCTTTTACCATTTGTGTACCTGCAGTGGTTCCATCGGTAACCCATAATTCACTGCCATGGGTACCGTCTGCGGCAGCGAAATAAATTTTATTATTGTACACTTCCATATTATAAGGCGAGCCATTACTCTGTACCCCGCCACCATCATTAGGGTTTATGTTTTTTACAATATGTGTGCCTGCGGAAGTGCCGTCAGTAACCCATAGTTCACTGCCATAAATAAAATCTGATCCGTTGAAATAAAGCTTGTTATTTAACACTGCATAGTTACCGGGAGAAGAGCCTGGACTAAAATCAGTTTTTAGTAAAATAGTTCCTGCGCTGGTTCCATCGGTTTTCCAGAAACCATAGCCGGTGCCTGTTCCATTATCGCTTGTAAAATAAATATCATTATTGAGTACGGCAAAACTGTCGACGCCATTTAGTAATATGGTAGATTTATTTTCTACCGGTACTGTGCCCGCAGAAGTGCCATCAGAAACATACAGTTTTCTTTCACCGTTAATATCATTGGCCATAAAAAACAGTTTATTATTACAAACTGTAAATGCTTGCGGATAAGAACCTGTGTTGCCAGGATAAATATCTTTAAAGAGCTGCGTGCCTGCAACGGTGCCATCGCTGGTCCATAATTCCTGCCCGTTAATATTATCATTGAAAGAAAAAAACAGTTTGCTTTTATACGCTTCAAGATTTGAAATACTGCTTAATGCACCCCCCGAAGGACCAAGTAATTGCGTAGTTGCGTTACTGCCATCCGATACCCAGAGTTTATAATAATTGACAGGATCAGAAGCAGCAAAAAATAATTTATCGCCTGCTACTGTAAAATTAAACGGATAGGAATTGCCGCCCGGCGTAGTATTGATCTCTTTTAACTCTTCAATATTTTGAGCATGGGAAATACTGAAAATAACAAGCAGTACACTGCCCAGGAGTAAGTGTTTTTTCATAATGGTTAATTTATTGGAGTAAAATAAGATAAGTTATTTAATACCGTAAAGTATGTTTATACATTTTTTAAAAAGCTGCTTTAATACAAGTATGAACTTAGCATTAGAATTACTATAAAGCTTTACTTGTGTCACTCACTTGTACGCTTTGAACATTATTGAGCTTTCTGAATGCTATCTTTTACTGAAATGTATTACCTGCAATGATAAAATTTATTCAATGCTACTTTGTCGGTAAGTGTATTATAAAAGGCAACTTTTCCGTGCTTAATATTTTCTTTCCTTGAAATTTAATTGTGTAAGGGATTTTTACAAGATGATGTATTTGTTGCTGAATAAAGCTATGGTGTATAAGTGTGCGACGCAAGTAAAGCTTCATTAATGAATGGTGCCGGGCTCATAATTTCTTAAAACTGATTGGAGAAGGTTTTATAAAGAAGGGCTAAGAGCTTAAATCGCTTTATATACCCTTACATAATCTACATACATTTTAGCGGGTAGTTTTGTTTCGTCGATTGTAAATCCGGGCCAGTTGCCGCCTACGGCGAGATTGAGTAAAATAAAGAATGGCTTTTGAAACTCTTCTGTGCCATTGATATTATTGGTTGTATTGCCTGAATGATACAATACGCCATCAACATACCAGTTAATGCCCAATGCACTCCACTCAACAGAATAAATGTGGTAAGCAGCAGGCGTGGTGGTGGTGTTGCCGCCATAGTTGGCATAGCCATTATAATCCCAATGCATGGTGCCATAAATAATATTGTCGGTATTAATATGCTCCATGATGTCAATTTCGCCACATGCAGGCCAGCTCACTGTATTTATATTGGCGCCGAGCATCCAGAAAGCGGGCCATAAGCCCTGCCCCAGTGGCAGCTTAATTCGTGCTTCAATTTTGCCGTAGCTAAATTCCTTTTTGCCCTGGGTTTTCATTCTTGCAGAGGTGTAATTGTAACCCTGAATTGCTTTTTTCTTTGCCGTAATAATGAGTGCGCCGTTTTTTACGGTTGCATTGTTGGCGCTGTAATATTCGAGTTCATTATTGCCCCATCCGCCGCCGCCGGTTTCAAAAGTCCAATCGGCGGTATTTACAGCGGTTCCACTAAACTCATCTGACCATACAAGCTGGTAACCCGCCAGATTTGATTGAATGTTATTATCTGATGAGTCAGTAATATTTTGTGTTCCCTCTTTTTTGCAGGAGGCAAAAAGCACGAAAGACGTTAAGAAAAAAAAGATACTGCTCTTTAAAGAATGTATAAACTGTTTCATATTTCAAGCGTTTAGAATTCTAAAAAATATTTCCTCAATTTTATTTTTCCCGGGAAACAGTAACCAAATTAATCATTTAATTCATCTAATTGAAAAGTATCGCCGTTACCATCGGCGAGGGAGTTTAATTCGTATAGAACCATGTCGGTATCGGCAACCACTTCGTGCCAGATCCACGCATCGATATACACAAACGAAGGTGAATAAACCTTTACGCTACCTTTTTCTGTGCCCTTTGCATTGACCCAGTTAATGGTGGCTTCGCCGTTCATGATAATAAGCGTTTCTGGATTTTTATAAGGTGACCTTCCTTTATGATAATGCCTGCCGCTGAGGCTGCCTGCTTTGCGGTGCGCAACGATAAACTGGCCGGTTCTGTCCATATCAAACACATGTGTTTCGCCACGGGCATCTTCGCCGATTTTATGTAATGGTTTTACCTGTATCATAGTATTTTAAATTTCGTATAACTCTAATGGCTGGTCGTTGGGATCGAGAAAGAAAACAAATTTTTTGCCTGTTAATTCATCTATTCTTACTTGCTGCACATCTACATTTTTGCTTTGTAAATATACCGCGCTTGCTGTTACATCTTCTACTGCAAACGCAAGGTGGCGAAGGCCTTTTGATTCGGGGTAAGAACCACGTTCACGGTAATCGGGAAAGGAGAACAATTCGATTTGGTATTTGCCATTGATACTGAGATCAAGTTTGTAAGATTGCCTTTCTGCACGGTAGGTTTCTTCAATGATTTTGAAGCCCAGTATTTCTGTGTAGAAATGTTTGCTTACTTCATAATTATCGGTGAGTATGGCAACGTGGTGTATGGCTTGTATATTGAGCATTTTATAACTTTCCTAAGTGTGTAAATTTAAAGCCTTCATAAGTTTTTAAACCATAGCCCATCATTCTGTCCATACTTGAATGACCCAATAAAATAAGACCTGCCAACTGAATTATTTCATTTTGCTGGGATAAGCCAAACACATACACAGCAAGGGCTACAGCTTTGTGGTGAAATACGTTATAAGTTATTGCGCCAACCTTATTACCAAATGCATAACCAATCATACTGATATCGGGAGTAAGTATTAAAACAAGAAACCACCACCATGCAAAATTCAATTGGCTGAATAGATAAATGCTCAACAGAAACATAGCGAGTTCTTCTAATTGAATGATTTTTTTCACAACATTAAATTATAAAGTTAAGGGCTCGGCTGTTTCATTTGAAGCATCAGTTACGACTGCCAGTTTTAAAACAATTTCTTTCCAGCCTTTTGCCCAGTCGCCCTGAGCTTCGAGTGCTCCTGCATTTATCATTTCACGCATGCGCCACACTAAAAACACATCACCGGTTTTTACTTTTAATTTGGAGAAAAGAGTACTTAATATTTTCTGCAGCTTTTGTGGCTCCGCAGTTATGGCTGCAAGCACATCCTTATCGTAATAAGTAACCTCTTTACTTGCCAATTTCTTTCCACCTTCCAGTATGCGCACCATGCCATTTTCGTTACAGAGTTTTTTCCATTCATCAGGATCCACTTCAAATTCGCTTAACGTTATAGGTCGTGATAACTTTTTCGCTTTTAGAAATTCTTTAGGCAGAATTTCATGCAAGGCCGTTGGATAAAAAATTCCACCTTTCTCATTGATGAAAGGCAGGTTGTTGAGGTACAAAACAAATATGCGTCCCTGGTAATCTTTTAACTGGCTCATGAGCCAGTAGTAGCCACATACATCGTGCTGATTCTGCCCCATCCATACCCATGCATGTTGCGTATCATCGGTATCTAGTGCCTCTTTTAATTTATGCAGCGTGAGTTTATCATCTACCATATCGAGTTGCTCGGTGTAGGGAGAAAATTCCAGCAACATTTTCCACCAGTCACGCCGGGCTTGCCAACCTTCCGGTGTTTGTAAATTTTCTAAAGGACCAACTGCGTAATCATCTTTTATGTGGATAATATCTCCGGCTAATTTTTCATCCAGTTCAATAGCTTTTTGCAATACTGCAATATCTGCTTCCTGGAATACGATGTGGATCATAAAATGTATTCTGGATTAGTGTTAATTATCATTAAGAAGTAATATTCCAAGTTCTTTACAGGGGATTATATAATCGCTATCATGCGATGCAAGTATTTTAATATCATGGATACTGCAAGTCGCCAGGATAATAGCATCGTTTGGCAACATGTTAAACATATGCATATACTCTATGGCAACGGTGGGGATTAAATTACTACTTGAAAGAAATGTAAAATCATTTAATATTAACGCAAGTGATATATTTTCCTCAATTATATTTGGAATACGTTTAGACGACTTTAAGCTTAATGGTGCCGCTCCTCCATTTATACCTAAAAATTGATATAAATATTCACTTACAACAATATCATTAATGCAACATTCAAAATTGTTGTTTTTTATAATATCACTGTAAAAAGCAGCCTTAGTTCCTTTTAGTGCTTCGATTAAAACTGAACTGTCGATAAAAATCTTACTGGTTGTAGGCATCGTATTTATCGATTACAGTATTAGGATATTTAGCAGTACCAATAACGCTCAATAATCTTTTAATTTTATCATCATTTCTTTGGGTATTCTCAGGATTTAATGTTTCGAATCCAGCGTTTTCAGCAGATAACACAATTACTTCCACTTCTCTATTATTGAATGCGTCAGGTACTGCCAAACTTAGTATCCCATTTGCCGGTACCCCTCTTAATTTCAATGCTTCCATAACAAAATAATTTTTTCCAAATTTACAATTTTAAATGGTGTCCTCCACCAAATCCAGCTCCACCCGTAAATTTTCAATAATAAACTCTTGCCTTTCCATTGTGTTCTTCCCCATAAAATATTCAAGCAGGTTTTGAATATGTTCGCCCTGTTCCAGTATTACAGGTTGCAGGCGAATATCATCGCCAATAAATTTTCCAAACTCTTCGGGAGATATTTCACCCAAACCTTTAAACCTTGTAATCTCTGGCTTGCTGCCCAGCTTTTTTACAGCAGCCTGCTTTTGTGTTTCATCATAACAATAAATCGTTTCCTGTTTATTGCGTACGCGAAACAAGGGCGTTTCTAAAATAAATACATGCTGCTGTTTTACAAGATCGGGGAAGAACTGCAAAAAGAAAGTCATAAGCAGCAAACGTATGTGCAAACCATCCACATCGGCATCTGTTGCTATTACAATATTTTTATAGCGAAGGTCTTCCAGCCCATCTTCAATATTCAACGCATGCTGCAATAAATTGAACTCTTCGTTTTCATAAACAACTTTCTTAGTAAGCCCGAAACAATTCAGTGGCTTGCCACGTAAGCTAAACACAGCCTGCGTTTCAACGTTTCTACTTTTTGTTATGCTACCGCTGGCACTGTCGCCTTCGGTAATAAAAATGGTGGTTTTATTTTTTGTTACAATAAACTCCTCTTTGTTTTTAGAAGGCAGTTCATCGTTGTAATGCGACCTGCAATCCCGTAGTTTTTTGTTGTGCAGGTTTGCTTTTTTAGCACGTTCATTCGCCAGTTTTCTAATGCCACTTAACTCTTTTCTTTCTTTCTCGCTTTGCTCAATTCTTTTTCGTAAAGCCTCTGCTGTTTGCTGGTTGCGATGCAGAAAATTATCCAGTTCTTTTGCAAAAAAATCCGCAATAAAATTCTTCATGCTCTGCCCGCCTTCACTTACATATTGCGAACCAAGTTTTGTTTTTGTCTGGCTCTCAAACACGGGTTCCTGCACACGAACGGCAACGGCTGCAACTATGCTCTGGCGTATATCGGCGGCTTCATAATCTTTCTTATAAAAATCGCGGATCGTTTTTACGAATGCTTCTCTAAATGCCTGCTGGTGGGTGCCGCCCTGCGTTGTGTATTGACCGTTTACAAACGAGAAAATATCTTCACCATAATCGTTGTTGTGCGTAATAGCTACTTCAATATCTTCTCCCTTTAAATGAATGATCGGGTAACGCAGTTCATCTTCATTGGTCTTACGTTTCAGCAGATCGAGCAAACCGTTTTTACTTACATATCTTTTGTTATTAAACGTAATTACAAGCCCTGCATTCAGGTAACAATAATTCCATAAAAGATTATCTAAATATTCGTGTATAAAATGAAAATTCCTGAATACCGTATCATCGGGAATAAATGTTACCAGCGTTCCATTTGTTTCCTGTGTAGCTGCTTCTTTATATTCTTTTACTAAAATACCTTTTTCAAATTCCGCTGCTTTTGTTCTGCCTTCTCTAAAGCTTTCTACTTTAAAATTATTGCTCAGTGCATTTACCGCTTTTGTACCAACGCCATTTAAACCCACGCTCTTCTGAAACGCTTTGCTGTCGTACTTTGCACCGGTATTTATCTTACTCACCACATCTACCACTTTTCCCAACGGAATGCCGCGGCCATAGTCGCGAACCGTAACCGTTCTGGCTTCAATCGTTATATCAATGTGTTTGCCGTAGCCCATCATGTGTTCATCCACGCAGTTATCCAGCACCTCTTTTATCATTACATAAATACCGTCATCCGGTGCCGATCCATCGCCGAGTTTGCCAATGTACATGCCAGGGCGCAGACGAATATGTTCCCGCCAGTCGAGGCTTTTTATACTGTCTTCATCGTATTTAAATAAATCTTTTTCTTCAGCCATAATTTTCTTCAATAATCAATTTCTAAAAAAATAAAATACATTTTTTTTGGGCCCATCTTTATGCCATTGTGAACCGTTCCTTGCGTCGCACTCTTGTGCTGTAAATCTTGATGCAGCAAAGCGAAGACCGAAGCAAGTATGGCATATAACAAAATTGCTAACATGCTATTCACCCGGCTGACCGTGTTGAATTGCGCAATAATAAACCTGGCCGCATATTGACCAATAATGAATCTGAACGCACAAGTGTGCGACGCAAAGAACCCATCATAGTAGTAATGCAGCCTGGCTCCACAATCTTACTTTGTAAATTAAAAGTCTATTGCACATGCTAAACTGTGTAAATTTTATACTGTATAACTGCAAATTTAGCTGCACAAATTACCCTTTCAAGTTTACTTTTCTACAATTCGCAGCACATGTGGATAAAACTTTAGCACTTTGAATATTATGCACATCGTTATTTTTGCGATAAACGGGAGAGTACACCAGCCAACCATTCCCGTTCTTTAACTTAAACAAAACACCGAAGTCCAATTACCTGATTTGTATTATCAGCCTATGAGTCCCGAAGTAATAAAAAAGCATTACATCACCACACAGGAAATTATCACCCGCATCGCCGGGGTACTTTTTCTTATCCCTCTTGCACCTTTTATATGCAGGTTTATTCCGCCGGTATTTATCGGTAGCTGGAATATTGATCTTATTATTGCTTTTCTTATTTCAATAGTTATCGTAAGGTTAATGATGTGGCTGGTAAAACCAATGGTGTTACCAGCTTTGCTTATTGTCTGCGGCATATTTGCATACAACCTGTTCAATCATCGTTACAGCTTTCGTAATGTTACAACCAGTTATAAAGCCCTTGTAAACCAGAACTGGCAGGGGCGCGAAGAGAAACAAACTGATGTAATCAGTTTCAATCCCCATCTTTTTGAAAACGCTGAGGAAAGAGTTTCAAGATTGGTTACCGAAAAAGTGCAATACAAAGATTCCCTTGTAAGAAATTTTTCAGTAAAACATTCCCTGGAATATTTTGATGATTACCATTACAAATACCAGGAACTGGCTAGATATTTCTCGCTTTTTAAATATATCAATACGAGTTTTAAATATGTTTCTGATGCTCAACGCGATGAATATTACGCCACGCCAAGAGAAACCATTCAAAATGGGTTGGGCGGCGATTGCGATGACCACAGTATTCTAATGGCTGCATGCCTTATGAGTATTGGGGCTAAATGCAGGCTGATTATTGTTGAGGGCCACATGTACCCCGAAATGTACGTAGGCGACAAAAAGAAATTCGACATTATGCAACAGGCCATCATACAGTTTTTTGGAGAGGCGGGTATTGACCGTATCTATTACCACGAAAACAATGGTGAATACTGGATTAACCTGGATTATACTTCAGATCATCCCGGGGGAAGGTATATGAATGATAATGTAAAGCTGTTGATCAATATTCCTTAACAATAGCTATAACTTGCAACCCTGTAATGATAACCAACCTGCATACAATAGCCGAAGTTGCTGAAATTAATACCGCAGAAAATCTTCGGTTTAAGGAATTCCTGAAAGCATACGACAGCGATAAAATTGATGCGTTGGTTTTTACCTTAAACGAATTAATTACACCTCAAATTGATTGTACTTCGTGTGGTAACTGCTGCCGCAGCCTGATGATCAATGTTGATGCCGATGATGCGGCAAGATTATCAGGGCATATGAAAATAAGTAGTGAGTCTTTTTACAAAAAATATATTGAACAATCTTCTCAAGGAACATTGGCTGTAATGAATGCAATTCCATGCCACTTTCTTTCTGACAGTAAATGCACGGTTTACGAAGCAAGACCAAAAGAATGCCGCGAATTCCCGGGTCTTCACCAACCGGGTTTTACAGGAAGGCTGTTTGCTACGTTTATGCACTATGGCCGTTGCCCGATTATTTTCAATGTTATTGAAGCACTTAAAACTGAATTGATGCCAGCAGGCTAAATATATCTGTTAACGATTGTATTCGCAGGCTGTATAAGTCAAGTTATATTCCATCAGTAAAAGTGTGCGATCAGAAATGAATTTGTCCCCAACTTGTTTTGTGATGACACACTTCCCTTAATATTGCCATGATGGTTCGATATAATATTGAGCGTGTTTCGGCTTCGCTCAACACCCAAATACGCTCACCACTATTCGGAACTTTGAACCGAGCGTGGCAAGAGGTGATGCTATAAAATACCTTTGCCGGGTTCATAAAAAATTTACCGGGTTAAATGTTGCTATAAATTCTTTCTGCAAAATCAAATATAACTGACATATCGTCTTTTAAGAAAGCCAAAAGCTTAATGGAGCATTTTTTGATTGGTGTACGAATTACTTTTAATTTCAGCAATTACTTTTAAAACCAATCTGCATGAAGATACTCTTAAAATACCTGAAGCCATACAAATGGCTGGTGTTTCTTGCCCTGTTACTGGCCGCTATTAACCAATCGTTTTCTATGCTCGATCCTTATTTCTTTGGAAAGCTTTTCGATAAATACATTACCCACCCGCACGAAATTGGATCTTTCGATGCACATAAGAATTTTATTAAAACTGCTGACAGAAGTGAAACCGATTACATATGGGGTGTACTTGGTTTCCTTGGGATATTGATTGGCGTGGCAATGGTATCAAGAATCGCCAAGGCTTTCCAGGATTATTTCAGCAATGTGATCATTCAAAAATTTGGTGCAAAAATTTTTACCGATGGCCTGCAGCATTCCATGAAACTGCCTTACCAGGATTTTGAAGACCAGCGCAGCGGTGAAACCCTTTCTATACTTTCAAAAGTGCGCAGTGATACAGAAAGGTTTATCATTTCCTTTATCAATGTGCTCTTTGGGATAATTGTGGGCGTTGTATTTATTACTGTATATTCTTTCAATCTTCACTGGAGCATTATGCCCATTTATGTAGTGGGTATCGTTACGCTTTCTTTATTAACCGGGTTTCTAAGCAAAAAAATAAAAGTAATACAGAAGACCATCGTAAAAGAAACTACATCGCTTGCCGGCTCCACAACGGAATCGCTCAGGAATATAGAACTGGTAAAAAGCCTTGGCCTTACCGCGCAGGAAATAGGTCGGCTTAATAAAAACACGTACAAAATTTTAGGGCTCGAATTACGAAAAGTAAAAAGCCTGCGCACCCTTAGTTTTATACAAGGTACATTCGTAAATTTTTTGCGGCAGGTAATTATGTTTACGCTGCTGTGGCTGGTATTCAAAGGTCAGCTTACTTCCGGCGAAGTAATGACGCTTACCTTCTATTCCTTCTTCATCTTTGGCCCGTTGCAGGAAATTGGCAACATAATCCTTGCCTACCGCGAAGCTGAGGCTTCGTTAAACAACTTTCATAACCTGATGCAAAAAACGGTTGAACCCAAACCGGTAGCGCCAAAAAAAGTGGGCGATATACAGGAACTTGAATTCACCAATGTTTCTTTTAAACATCAAACCGCGCAGTTTAAGGCACTCGATAATATCAGCTTCGATTTAAAAAACAGTGAAACCATTGCATTCGTTGGCCCATCTGGCTCAGGCAAAAGCACGCTGGTAAAATTACTGGTGGGTTTATACAGGCAGCAAACCGGAACCATAAAATACAATAACATCGATGCGAACGATATTGATTTTGATGAACTGCGTGGGCAAATAGGTTTTGTAACACAGGACACCCAGCTCTTTGCGGGCACCATTAAAGAAAATCTGTTGTTTGTAAACCCCGCAGCTACAGAAGAAGAATTGCTCGATGTGCTTCAAAAGGCAAGCTGTGAAGGACTTTTAGCACGTGCAGAAAAAGGTATTGAAACCATGATTGGCGAGGGCGGCCTAAAATTAAGCGGTGGCGAAAAACAAAGAATAAGCATTGCACGCAGTTTGCTGCGCCGCCCACGCTTACTTATTTTCGACGAAGCCACTTCCGCACTCGATTCAATAACAGAAGAAGAAATTACTTCAACCATAAAAGAAATTTCTGCACAAAAAGAACAGATCACCGTGCTTATTGCGCACCGCCTCAGCACCATTATGCATGCGGATACGATTTATGTTTTGGAAAAAGGGCAGGTAATAGAAACCGGCAGCCACCAGCAGCTTATTGCAGAAAAAGGTTTGTATTACGCCATGTGGCGCCAGCAGATCGGCGAAAGAAAATATGCCGCAGCAATGGCATAAATATTTTCCTTTTCAAAAGATAAAATACAAAAAGCCATGGGGAACCAGGCTATGATATTTCATGGCATCGTCCCTTGCGTCGCTCTATTGTACAACATAGTTTTATGCAGCAGCGCACCGTTCATCTGCTTTAAAAATGGCATCGTCCTGTTTCATGCGCAGTATTACAAAAAAATAAACAACTTCTTAGCATAACATTACTTAATTGTTGCCGAATTTTATATCCACATTCTGTTGATAATATTGCTAACAATATATCGCTTTTAATAAATTAAATTGTGAGCAGATTGGTTACTAAGTAAACAGCAAAATATATTATTCACCTAAAAAGAAAAACCATTGACGGAAACAATCATTAACCTGGAATCTGTTAACCCCATTGAATTTTTTGGTGTAAATAACAGAAAGCTCGACCTGCTGAAAAAAAAATTCCCCCTGCTTAAGATTCTCTCAAGAGGTACTCAGATAAAGCTGAGTGGTGCACCCGAACATATTGAACCAGCCCGTGAAAAAATTGAACTCATTATTCAATACATGGAGCGCAACGGCGATATGAGTACCAATTATTTTGAACAGATACTTGGCGGCGATGATGCAGAAACGATTGACAATTTTACCGAAAGGAACCCTAACGATGCACTGGTATTTGGCCCCAACGGAAAAACTGTACGTGCAAGAACCGTAAACCAAAAGCGTATGGTTACGGCCAGCGATAAAAACGATATTGTTTTTGCAATTGGCCCTGCAGGCACCGGTAAAACTTATACAGCGGTAGCGCTTGCAGTAAGGGCGCTAAAAAACAAAACTGTAAAGAAAATCATTCTCACACGCCCGGCAGTTGAAGCAGGCGAAAACCTGGGCTTTCTGCCTGGCGACTTAAAAGAAAAAATTGATCCCTACCTGCGGCCTTTATATGATGCGCTTGACGATATGATACCTGCCGATAAGCTCGGCTATTATATGACCACACGCACCATTGAAATTGCGCCACTGGCTTATATGCGTGGCCGTACGCTGGATAATGCCTTCATTATTTTAGATGAAGCGCAGAACACCAACGACCTGCAGTTAAAGATGTTTCTTACACGTATTGGCGCCAATGCAAAAGCTATCATCACCGGCGACCCTACGCAGATAGACCTTCCAAAAAATCAGCGCAGTGGTTTAGACAAAGCCATCCGCATACTGCAGAACATAGACGGTATTGCACATATTGAATTAGATGAGGAAGATGTGGTGCGCCATAAACTGGTTAAAGCCATTATAAAAGCATACGAAAAAGATAAAGAAAAAGAAAGTCCGCAATCGTATCATCAGCACTAAAAAAATTAATTTATGTTTAAAAAGGGCAGTTAAATACTGCCTTTTTTATTGTTGTTTATGTATATTTTTTTGAGCCGGACTGAAGAATTACTATGAGGCGTTCCTTGCCACGCTCGTTTCGAGGTTCTGTTTTAATAGCAGCATTTACGCAAAGTGTTGCATATAGTAAAGATGTTCGCATAATGCCCAATAAAAAGCAGAACGCTGAAGTGTGCGACGCAACGGGGTTTAATAGTAGTAATCAGTTGGGTTCATAATAAAATTTACGCACTGAATGTTGTACGCATAAATAAACGATCTCATTCATTTTTTAGCAATGCTAAAAATCAAAAAAGTATTTGTTTATCACAATTCGCCCATGAGCATTAATTTTGAAAATTAACTTACATAAAAAAGTATGAAATTTATAACGGCAATAGCTTTCAGTATTATTTTTTGTTGCTGCAGCAACGAAAAAAATTATCCAAAAGCTGAGAACGCACTGGATGCCGGAAGAGAATTTATTGATGGTTGTTTAAAGGGAGATTTCGAACGTGCTGCTTTTTATATGACAGGCGATACGCGCAATAAAGAGCTGCTGCAAGCACAACAAAAAAACTACAACGAAAAGAGTAAGAATGAAAAGCAGGAATACTACAACGCATCGATTATAATAAATGAGGATGCAGTACTTAATGATTCAACACATATTATTAACTACCGAAATTCTTTTGATAAAACAGCCCGTAAAGTAAAAGTGGTTCTGCAAAACAACCAGTGGCTCGTAGATTTTAAATACACTTTCGATGGCAACCTTTGATAAAAAAATTATTGCACCATGGGGCAGTCTTTAAAATCTGTATTAATTGTTTTTGCAGGCAGTGGCTTAGGCGGTGTTGCGAGATATGGCATGCAAGCATGGATATTTAAAACATATCCCTTTACTTTTCCGCTCGGAACATTTGTTGTAAATATACTCGGCTGTTTTCTTATTGGGCTTTTTTACACACTTAGCGAAAAAACAAATTTTATATCTCCCGATTGGAGGCTTGCATTAACTACAGGGTTATGTGGTGGCTTTACCACATTTTCAACTTTTGGCTACGAGAATATGAATCTGCTAAAAACCGGAAACTACCTGTATTTTAGTTTATACATAATTGCAAGTGTAGTGCTGGGTATTGCTGCTGTATTTGGTGGTATCTTTATAACCAGGTATATATTGTAATTTTCTGCCGTATTTTTACACGAAACATAAGGTGTTAAAAATATTGGTGCAGGATTAGAATAACGCATTTTTTAAATTATAAAAATCAAATTATGATGACTGTTTTACATCCATGGCATGGCGTACCTTACGGGGATCAATCCCCCAGAATCGTAAATGCGATTATAGAAATACCTCAGGGCTCCAGGGTAAAATACGAGATTGATAAACCCAGCGGCTTACTTAAATTAGACAGGGTTATTTATTCATCGTTCCACTACCCCAGCAACTACGGCTTTATTCCCCAAACTTACGGAGATGATAAAGACCCCCTTGATATTCTTGTACTCTCCAGCCAAAGCATTCAGCCATTGTGTATAGTAGAAGCCAAGGTAATCGGTGTAATGCAGATGATAGACGGTGGCGATGCCGATGACAAAATAATTGCAGTCGCTGCACACGACCAGGGCATTAATTACATTAACAATATTGAAGAATTGCCCAAACATTTTTTTAGCGAACTCAGGCATTTTTTTGAAGAATACAAAACACTGGAAAAGAAAACAGTAGTAGTTGAAGAATTTGGCGACAAAGCTCAGGCACTATTAATTATCGAAAACGCCATTAAGCTGTACAAAGAAACTTTTAAATAACTCGCACCAATACTACTTCATCATTTTTAAAATAAACAAAGCTCATATTAAGCTGAGCATTATTTTTGTAAAAATTCATATATGGAAGCTCAAAGATCAACCACCAAATACTGGATCCTATTTTTTGTATGGCTTGCGATAATGGTATTTATGCTGTTAACACCCAGTATAAAACAATTTTTCTGGATGGCGTTGCCAGGCACTGTTACTTATTTTTCTTTGGCACTTGATATTATTTAAAGGAAGAATTTTTGTACCCGGCAGTATACCTTTATTAATGCTTCGCTTGCGTCGCACACTTTTACTTTCTGAACAATTCTGAACTTTTAACAGCCGTTAAAGCTGCAACAGCAACAATGTGGCTCATGTTTTCATAAAAATTATAATAAACACCGGGCATGCCCGGTGTTTATTATTTATGTTAACACTCAGGTAAGATCAGAAAACATTTTATCTACCCCACTTCTGTCGTCATGAAAGAGGAACTTTGAACCGATCCCGAAAGCATTCGGGAAAGTAAACCCTCATGGCAGATTCAATTGCCGGCACAAAAAAGCCCGTAAGTTAAATTACGGGCCTTAATTAATATCATTAATCTAAGAAAATTAAACAGCAGAAGCACCCTCAACCAAAACAGTTACTTTGTTTTGTAATACTTCAACAAAACCGCTTTGTATGCTATAGTTTTCTACGCTGCTTTTATCGATCAATATTTTCAGGTTACCCTTTCCCAAAGCACTAACAAGTGGCGCATGCTTATCCAGCACTTCAAACAAACCGGAAATGCCCGGCAACTGAACGCCATATACATCGCCGCTATATATTTTCTTTTCGGGTGTTAATATTTCTAAAGTCATAATTTGAAAATTAAACGATTTGAAAATCTGAAAATGTTCAGTTCTGTTTTACAGTTCAAGTGTGCGACGCAACGAAGATGAATGATAATCTGCAGGTGGCTACATAAGATTCTCTTCATTTTCAAATTGGCACACTTTCAAATTCTCAAATTAATTATCCTTGTGCTGCTGCCAATAGTTTCTTACCTTTTTCAATAGCATCTTCAATAGTACCTACAAGGTTAAAGGCTGCTTCAGGATATTCATCCACTTCGCCATCCATGATCATGTTAAAACCTTTAATGGTATCATTGATATCTACAAACACACCTTTTAAACCGGTGAATTGTTCTGCCACAAAGAACGGCTGGCTAAGAAAACGTTGTACACGGCGTGCACGGCTTACAGTTAATTTATCTTCATCGCTTAACTCATCCATACCAAGAATCGCGATGATATCCTGTAATTCTTTATAGCGCTGTAGGATCAGTTTTACTCGGTTGGCGCAATCGTAATGTACATCACCAACGATCAATGGAGTGAGGATACGGCTGGTAGAATCCAATGGATCCACCGCCGGGTAAATACCTAAGTCAGATATTTTACGGCTCAATACTGTTGTTGCGTCAAGATGGGCGAAAGTTGTTGCGGGGGCCGGATCGGTTAAGTCATCCGCAGGTACATATACCGCCTGAACAGAAGTGATGGAACCATTCTTGGTTGAAGTAATACGCTCCTGCATCAAACCCATTTCTGTTGCAAGTGTTGGCTGATAACCTACCGCACTTGGCATACGACCAAGCAACGCCGATACTTCAGAACCTGCCTGTGTAAAACGGAAGATATTATCTACGAAAAATAAGATGTCTTTTCCTTTGCCTGTTCCATCTCCATCACGGAAATATTCTGCGATAGTTAAACCGCTCAAAGCCACACGTGCACGTGCTCCGGGGGGTTCATTCATCTGTCCGAATACGAATGTTGCCTGAGATTCTTTCAGCCCTTCCATATCCACTTTGCTCAAATCCCATCCACCTTCTTCCATACTGTGCTTAAAAGCATCACCATATTTCATAATACCTGCCTCGATCATTTCACGCAACAGATCGTTTCCCTCACGGGTTCTTTCTCCCACACCGGCAAATACCGATAAACCACCATAACCTTTTGCAATATTGTTGATCAGCTCTTGGATCAATACGGTTTTACCTACACCCGCACCACCAAACAAACCGATCTTACCACCTTTTGCATAAGGTTCAATCAGGTCAATTACTTTAATACCGGTATATAATATTTCTGTAGCTGTACTCAGGTTTTCAAACAATGGAGGCAAAGCGTGTATTGGGCGGCCATTTACTTTGCTTACCTGCGGCAGACCGTCAATTGCATCGCCGGTTACATTAAACAGACGACCATAGATTGCTTCGCCGGTTGGCATAGCAATGGCAATTCCGGTATCTATCACTTCCATACCACGCATAAGACCTTCAGTTCCGTCCATTGCAATGGTACGAACGCTGTCTTCGCCAAGGTGCTGCTGTACTTCAAGCACCAATTTATCGCCATTGTCTCTTCTCAGTTCCAATGCGTTATAGATTTCGGGGAGGTTGCCATCAGTAAACTGAACGTCAACTACCGCACCGATGATCTGTTTGATTTTACCTTTAAAGGCCATATAGAAAAGGTTTAAATTTTGCGGCAAAGGTAAGGGAATACATATTTAAAAGTTAGCGGTTTAAAGTTTGAAGTTAATTTTTTTTGAGCCCGGCTTATATCTATGAATTTAGCTTTTCTTGCGTCGCACATTTGTACGGTTGGATTATGATTGAGCTGTTACCGAAGCGTAGATTTTAACCGCAGAGACGGGGAGGCGCAAAGTCTTTTCTGCGGCTCCCCGTCTCTGCGGCTTTGTATTTGCCGCCCATCGTTCCGAACGTACAAGTGAGTGACACAACAGCCGATACCATGAAATATCTATAGCCCGGTCAATAAAATTGTATTATAAAGCCGGGATTTCTTTTACGTAGTATTCAGGAGGAAAGTGAGTAATAACTGTTTGGGTCTTTTTAAAAATACCAAAGAACGTACTACCGCTGCCACTCATGCCCGCATAAGCAGCCCCGCTATTGTAAAGCTGATCTTTTATTACCTGCAACTGCGGATATTGCTGAAGTACCGGTTTCTCGAAATCGTTTACAAGGTTGTTTTTCCAGGTTTCAACAGGGCGCAGGATATTCTCTTTAAGGCTTTGAGCCGGAGGCGCAGGTGTGATTTGCGAAAATGCCCATGCGGTATTAATGTGAATGCCCGGGTTAACGATTACAAACTTGTAAGCGGAAAGTTGCAGGTCAATTTGTTCCAGAATTTCGCCGCGCCCCTTACCAAAACAAGGTTTGTTGATGATAAAAAAAGGACAATCGCTGCCAAGTTGCAGGGCATAGTTGATAAGTTGAGCAGTTGAAAGATTGAGTTGGTACTTTTTATTTAGGAGCAGTAAAGTAAAAGCTCCATCAGCGCTGCCACCGCCCAAACCGGCACCCATTGGAATTACCTTATGTAAATGCATTTGAATTGCAGGCAGCAGCGGGAAGTCTTTTTTTAAAAGATTGTATGCCTTTACGCAAAGATTGTTTTCAATAGCGCCATCTATTTTTAAACCAGTTGCGGAAAACTGAACGGTAGCAGTGGAATTATGTTCAGGGTTTGTGATTATTTCAAGCGCATCGCAAAAAGGCAAAGGATAAAAAATTGTTTCAATATCGTGGTAGCCGTCCGCTCTTTTATTTACAATATTAAGACCGAGATTTATTTTGCAGTTGGGGAATATAACCATGATGGCGGTTATTTTCTTTTATTCATTTCGTCGCGTATGTTAATAGCACGAATATAATCTTCCTGCTCCAGGACTTCGTTCAGCAGGTTTTGCAGTTCTTCGAGACTTAGTTTGCTTAATTCTTCGCGACCGGCTGATGAAACATCATCAACCTGTATATTGGTTTTCTTCTTTTTATTGGTGTCTTCCATTAGTATGCCTGCACTTTCAAGAATATTATCATAAGTGTAGATCGGGCAACCGAACCTTACTGCAAGAGCAAGGGCATCGCTGGTGCGGCTATCGATCTCAACCGTATCGTGTTCGCTTATACAAACCAGCTTTGAATAGAATATGCCCTCCTGCAGATCGTTGATCACAATCTCCATCAATTCTACATTAAAGGCATTCATAAAATTTTTCATCAGATCGTGTGTAAGCGGCCTGCTGGGCTGCATCCGTTCCAATGCAACAGCAATTGCCTGGGCTTCGAACCCCCCGATTACAATGGGCAAACGGCGTAAGCCATTTACCTCACCCAGTACCACTGCATAAGAATGCGTTTGCGTAATGCTGTGAGAAAGTGCAACTATTTCCAGTTCTATCTTCTTCATATCCCGACTAAAATTTCTTGTACAGACAAAAGTAAAGATTTAAGTTATTCAAATTTTTTTTTGGCGTACGTTACCATTTACATGTACACGGATAAGCGATACACTATAGTTTAAAACAAAAGAAAGGCCGCTGTTAAAAAACAGCAGCCTGCACATGAGAACATCGAATAAAACGGTTTATAAATCAGTTGTTTTTAAATCTTTGGGAAATTTTACATCAGCCGTTTGCGACTTTCCGTCTCGTAAATAGGTAAGTTTAATTGTATCGCCTTTTTTCACGTCTTTCATCATTTCTTTAAAACTGTCAACTGAAGTAATGTTTTTACCATTGAACTGTGTAATAATATCATCTTCTTCCAGACCTGCTTTATCTGCGGGTTCATCCTCATCAACTTCGAGTAACTTTACGCCTTTGTCATCCTCGGTATCCTGAACCTGAACACCCAGCCTGGGTTTTTCATCATTCCAATCAAAATCTCCATCTCCATTCCAGCCACGGATACGCGGTGCTATTCTTGGGTTTATGTTATAATTAAAACTATTGCCACCACCATCACCATTCTTCCATGAAAAGGCGCGTACCTGTTTGTTTTCAGCCAGCGTAGCGGTTACTTTGCCTTCCTTTCCATCGCGTTTGTAAGTAACAGTAACTTTATCTTCTGGTTTGTATTTACCAATAGCCGTATAAAGGTCATCGGCGTCTTCAATTTTTTCGTCTCCAACTTTAGTAATTACATCGCCTTCTTTAAGACCAGCTTTTTCTGCTGCACTTTCCTTAGTTACTTCGGTTATTTTGGCGCCATCATCGGCTTTTTTTGTCATTACCCCAAGAAATGCTTTGTTACTGTGTATCTCCTTCATAAAATCATCGCCAAACATTTTCCAGCCGCCTTCTGGTGGCATTGGCGCATTCATCGACATTCCCATAGGCATCATATCTTCATTGCGAATGATATCAATGTCATCACTTTTGAAATCATCAACAGGTTTGCCATTTACAGTAATGTTATCTCCATCAACCACGATGGTTAACTTTTCTTTGCTATCACCTTTTTTGCGAATGATAATATTCTCGGCACTTTTATTATCAGGCTTCGTTTTCATTTTGTTCTGTGCATGTATTTCGCCTGCAGTTAATATTACGGCCAGCAGCAGTACAGAAGACTTTACAATTTTGTTCATGTTATTATTTTTAAGTTCTACGAAATATTTAGTAGATCAAATGTAGGGAGATTTTTGAAATACGAAAAGTTTCGGAAATGTTAAAACAAAATAAATGCCTGTAATAGAAAAATTGTATAAAAGAAAGGACTGTTTTGAGCCCGGCAATAGAATATGAATGAAGCTTTTCTTGCCACGCTCGTTTCGAAGTTCCTTTTTCATAGCAGCATTTAAGAGAAGTGAGGCAGCCTGTACTGAACTTATTTTGGTATCGCATAGGTGTTAAGCTAATTCTATTTCAGCAATACTCAAAACACATTCTGGTATGGCTCATGGCCGCATGGTCTTGTCCTTGCATCGGCGCTGCACCCGCTTCTTTGCTGCGATATGGCTGCGCCATCGCAGCAATTCCGGCTTTGCCGGAGCTAAACCGCCGAGGCGCTTTATGCAAGGACGGTTATAAAAACGCACGATAAAAAAGTCTAAACACACGACAGCTTTTCATGCCGGATATTTGGTAGGTTATTTGATATGTCAGGCATACCAGTAAATATTTAAAAATGAAACAACAAACATCACTTGTATTCTGCATTGTAATGGATCTTATTGGATATTTAAGCTACAGCATTCCTGTTATTGGTGAATTTGCAGATATTGTTTGGGCACCTGTTTCGGGTTTTATCTTTTACAAAACTTTTGGGGGCTGGAAAGGTGCCTATGGCGGCATTTTCAATTTTGCCGAGGAACTGCTACCCGGTACAGATTTTATTCCAAGCTTTACCATAATGTGGGTAGCCCAATATTTCGGAAGAAAGAAAAGTACAATTGCTGGTCAGGCATAATTGAACCTGAAAATCCGTGGCAGCAATATTGCGGTAATGATGATAATATAATCCGAACGTTCAAGAGTGCGACGCAAGGATGCTTAATAGTTATCGTGCTGCCGGGCTTAAAATAATTTTTATAAAAAGCACAAGGTTGATTTATAAGCATATTGCTTTTCTGAACTGGAATTATTAAATTTATGCATGCCTTTTGCAAAAGCTCATAAACTTAAAAAATATCCTTTCGTAAGGCTGCTTGCCGCATTGGTTGCAGGAATTATTTTACAATGGTACCTGCAATTACAAGTAATTGTTCTCTTAATCTCCGCAGCTACCTGTATTATTATATTAATCTTATTTTTCTTTTTTCCATTTGAAAAGAGATTTTCGTTTCGTTGGTTGCAAGGTCTTTTTATTTTGTTACTGTTTGCTTTATCTGGATCGGTAATTACTTACACAAATGATATTCGCCACAAAACGGGATGGGTGGATAATTATTATAAACCTGGTGATTCAATCATCATAACACTTGAAGAACCCTTAACAGAGAAAAACAATTCGTATAAGGCACTTGCATCGGTAAACGCAATTACGCAAAGCGGCGGCTGGAAAAATACTGCAGGAAAAATACTAGTATATTTTAAAAAAGACAGCTTGCCGCCTGAGCTTGGGTATGGCTCAAAACTATTGCTGCACAAGCTTTTGCAGCCAATTACAAATAGCGGTAACCCCGGGGCTTTTGACTACAACCGCTATTGCCTTTTCCAGGATATTACCGCACAGGTTTTTTTAAAAGAAAACGACTACATGGTGTTGCCCGGTGAAAACACAAACTGGTTATGGCAAAAGCTATTCGCAATAAGAAATTCAACCATTAAAACACTACAGCAATATATTCCGGGTGAGAAGGAGCAGGGTGTTGCTGAAGCCCTGCTGATTGGTTATCGCGACGATCTTGATAAAGAACTGGTGCAGGCTTACAGCAATACCGGCGTGGTACACATTATTGCTATAAGCGGCCTTCACCTGGGCATGATATACACCTTAATGCTTGCCGTATTTTCTTATTTTAAAAGATTAAGGTTTATTAAGTGGATACAGCCAATTATCATTCTGCTTGTGTTGTGGACTTTTACAATGATTGCCGGGGCTGTTCCGTCCATTCTCCGATCTGCGGTAATGTTCACCTTTATTGTTTTTGGAGAAATGGCTGGCCGAAAAACAAACATCTACAATACATTAGCGGCTTCTGCATTTTGCCTGCTGGTGCTCAATCCTTTTATGTTGTGGGATGTGGGTTTTCTGCTCTCTTATGCAGCCGTAGCAAGTATTGCAATGTTTATGAAACCTGTTAAGAACTGGTTTTACATCAAAAATAAATGGCTCGATAAAATCTGGTCGTTAACATCTGTCACAATAGCTGCGCAGATATTTACCATACCCATTGTAGTCTTTTATTTTCACCAGTTTCCTAATTTTTTTCTTGTTACTAACTTTATTGCCGTCCCGCTTTCGGGTCTTATTCTTTATGGCGAAATTCTTTTGCTCATAATCTCATTTATTGGTGGACTTGCAAAATTTATTGGGTTGATCCTTGGTTTTCTAATAACAGCAATGAACGTATTTATAGAATACATCAACAGCCTTTCATTTGCCGTATGGAACAACCTGCAAATTACAGTTTTACAAACCTGGATGCTTTATGGCTGCATTGCCGCAGCTTGTATATGGCTCATGCAGAAATCACCAAAAGCATTCGTTATCTCATTGTCATTTTTAACCTGCTTTACCGCACTGATTATAAAAGATCTGCTGCAGCGAAATAACCAGCAAAAGCTGATTGTTTACAATGTACCTAAACAAACTGCCATTGATATTTTACAAGGCAGCAGCTACCAGTTTACCGGTGATAGTATTTTATTGCAGGATGGCTTTTTGCGCAACTTTCATCTTAAACCCAGCCGTACACTGTACCACGTAACACCAAATGTAAACACAGCGGTAATTGATAACAACATTATACAAATCAATCATACTTCTATACTGCTGCTCAATAATAATTTTCAATTACAACCAACCGAAAACAAAATACCTGTTGATATCATCATCATTTCAGGTAACCCAAAAATCTATATCAGTCAGTTGCAGCAGGCATTTACATTTAAACAGCTTATTTTCGACAGCAGCAACCCGCTGTGGAAAACAGGGCTATGGAAAAAAGATTGCGACAGCCTACATTTGCGCTTCCATTCAGTAGCGCAGCAAGGTGCTTTTGTTATGGACCTGTAATCAAATTACAGGCCTTAAATAATTATTTTTTATGTGCCCGGCAGCAGGATTACTATTATACATCCTTGCGTCGCACTCTTGTACGTTCAGATCTTTATTCATCAAACGACGCAGTCATCATTAAAAATGCCAGCAACAATTTTCAATTAGTTTTATCATGCAAAAGAAAATTCAATCAGCACTTATTTCTGTTTTTTACAAAGATGGTTTAGAGCCCGTAGTAAAAGAATTACAACGCCTTAGTATTACCATTTATTCAACCGGCGGCACACAAAAATTTATTGAAGACCTTGGCATTAGTTGTGTGCCAGTAGAAAGTTTAACTACTTATCCTTCTATTCTTGGCGGCAGGGTAAAAACCTTACATCCCGCTGTGTTTGGAGGAATCCTGGGCAGAAGAAGTGTAGAACAGGATCTTATTGAAATGAAGGAATATCGTATTCCCGAAATTGATTTGGTTATTGTTGATCTGTATCCTTTTGAAGAAACATTACGCACTACAAACGAAGAAAAATTAATTATCGAGAAGATCGATATTGGCGGCCCTTCAATGATACGCGCCGCAGCAAAAAATTTCAGCGATCTTGTTGTAATCGCAGCAAAAGATGATTATGCTTCTTTGGTTGATCTTTTACAAAACCAACATGGCGAAACAATGTTGAATCAACGCAAAGCCTATGCTGCAAAAGCTTTTGAAGTGGTGATGAACTACGATATCGCCATCAACAACTATTTTAACGGAACCATTTTACAACCTTTAACAGCTAAACAATCTTTGCGCTACGGCGAAAACCCACATCAAAATGCATCGTTCTACGGAAATCTGAGTGAAGTATTTATGCAGTTAAATGGCAAAGAACTTTCCTATAATAACCTTGTTGATGTTGATGCAGCCATCCAGTTAATCAATGAATTCAACGCTACAGATGAAACTGTTTTTGCAATCATCAAACACACCAATGTTTGCGGCGTTGCTATTCGCAATTCTGTAAAAGATAGTTGGGATGCAGCTTTGGGCGGCGACAATGAAAGTGCTTTTGGTGGCGTGTTGGTTTGTAACAAAGCCATTGATAAAGCTACGGCAGAAGCCATCAATGAAATATTTTTTGAAGTATTGATTGCACCTTCGTTTAACGAAGATGCTTTGGTTGTTTTAAAAAGCAAAAAGAACCGGATACTGCTTCAACTTGCGGCACAGCAAAAACAACCTGCCAAACAATTCAGATCAATATTAAATGGCATATTGGTGCAGGATACAGATAAAGGAAATTATACCGACTGGAAAGAAACTGGCGGCAGAGAAACTACCCTATCAGAAAAGGAAGACCTTGAATTTGCCAATATTATTTGCAAGCATTTAAAGAGTAATGCCATTGCGCTTGTTAAAAACAAACAACTGGTTGGCAAAGGCTGCGGACAAACAAGCCGCATAGATTCACTTCGGCAGAGCATCGACAAAGCGAAACAGTTTAACTTCGATCTTCATGGCGC
The DNA here is from genome assembly GCA_002390845.1 of Chitinophagaceae bacterium UBA4407. Lineage (GTDB taxonomy): Bacteria > Bacteroidota > Bacteroidia > Chitinophagales > Chitinophagaceae > Limnovirga. The sequence continues at coordinate 191,662 of DGQT01000001.1, forward strand.
AGTACTTGCAAGCGATGCATTCTTTCCGTTTAACGATTGTGTACAAATGGCGCATGCCGAGGGCATTGAAGCCTTTATACAACCCGGTGGCTCTATCCGTGATAAAGACAGTATTGAATATTGCGTGCAGAATAATTTAGCAATGATCATAACTGGCTTGCGGCATTTTAAACATTGATGATTACGTGAACAATGATTTAGGCGTTTTTGAGGCGAGCAGTGTTTCATTTAGCAGCTTTGGTTGTGTCACTCACTTGTACTTTAGAATTACTTTTGAGCTATGAAAAACAGCCAACAGCCGATCTGTAAAAAACCGCACAAGAGTGCGACGCAACTAAAGCTTAATAGCAGTACAAATGCCCGGTACAAAAAAAGAATTTAAAGTTGATGACGAATAAATAGAATGGAGCGCACTAAAATAAATATTCCGGCGCATACAGCGAATGACGGCGCAAAACAGAAAGCTTATTTTGCGCTTACGGCCACAAGCTTAATCTGGGGCACTACATGGGTTGCCAGCAGAATTGGTGTGCAACATGTTCCGGGCCTTCAGGTATCGTATATAAGGCAATTTATTTCCGGCTCGTTGCTGCTCACTTTCTATTTTATTAAAGGTGAAAAGCTGCCTACGTGGCCGCAATTTCGTTGGCTGTTTGTACTTTCTATTTTTATGTTTGTTCTTGCAAACGGGCTGGCCACCTGGAGTGTAAAATTTATTTCAAGCGGACTGGCATCGCTTATCAGTGCACTATACCCATTGTGTGTTGTGTTGATTGAAATGATCCTGTTCAAAAAAAACAACAACAGGCCGCTCACTTTTATTGGCTTGATTGTAGGCATTGCAGGTGTGGCCGTTGTATTTTACGAGAACGCATTTCACAGTCAACCCGAAGGTTATGGTTTTGGTGTATTGCTTGGTTTTATTGCCATGTTCGGCTGGAGTGTTGGAACCATATTTGTTGCCCGCAATAAATATAACATGAACCCCTACTATGCAATGGGCTGGCAAATGTTTATTTCATCTTTCATTATTTTTATCGCCGCATCCGCAACAGACAACCGCATCCCCATCGGCGAAATACCTTATCAAACCTGGGGAGCAATCGGTTACCTTACTATAATGGGTTCGGTTATTGCATTTACCGCATTTATTTATTCAATTAAACATTTGCCGCCTGCAATATCATCGCTGTATGCGTATATAAACCCGCTGGTAGCAATGGTTACAGGTGCTATACTATTAAACGAGCCTTTAACTTCAACCATTATCATCGGTGCATGCATTACACTTGCAGGCGTTTATCTTGTTAACTACAGTATAAAAAATAAATAACTTTTTTTGAGCCATACAGTTGACCATCTATGGAACTTTTCTTGCGTCGCACACTTGTACGGTTTGAATATTCTATTGAGCTTTTATTCAAGCGTAGATTAAAGCGAAATATTGGTTTTCAAAAAGGCCACATTAACTTAAACTAAAGAAAGAACCCGCTTAAGAATTCTAAGCGGGTTCTTTGTTTGCAAAATGGTTACTGGTAAAAATCTAAAGCACACCGTATTTATATAAACCTGTTTATTAAATTCTCCAGGTACTCCTGTCTGCCGCTGATGATCTTTGGCTCACCATTCGCAGCAGCATAATCGCGAAGGTTGGTCAATGATAATTTTCCTGCTTCAAAATCAGCACCAGCGCCGCTATCAAAAGAAGCATAGCGGTCTTTTTTAATCTTGCTGTATTCGCCATGCTGTAAAATTTTATCGGCAATAACCAATGCTCTTGCAAACGTGTCCATACCACCAATATGCGCATAGAACAGGTCTGCCGGATCGGTAGAATTCCTGCGGATCTTTGCATCGAAGTTAATTCCGCCACCTGCAAAACCGCCTGCTTGTAAGATGATCAGCATCGCTTCTGCAAGTTCGTTGATGTCGTTAGGGAACTGGTCTGTATCCCAGCCATTCTGGTAATCGCCACGGTTGGCATCAATGCTGCCAAGCGTATTGGTATCAGCCGCAACCTGTAGTTCATGCGTAAATGTGTGCCCTGCAAGTGTTGCGTGGTTTACTTCAACATTCAGTTTAAAATCGTTCAGCAAATCGTGCTGACGTAAAAATCCTATAACCGTTGCTGCATCATAATCGTACTGATGTTTGCTTGGCTCACAAGGTTTTGGTTCAATAAAAAATGTTCCTTTAAAACCCTGGCTGCGTGCATAGTCTTTTGCTGTGTGTAAGAAACGTGCAAGGTGCTCCTGCTCACGTTTCATGTTCGTGTTCAGCAAACTCATATAACCTTCACGGCCACCCCAGAAAACATAGTTCTCACCACCCAATGCAATCGTTGAATCCAGTGCAAATTTTACTTGTGCACCTGCATGTGCCAGTACATGAAAATCTGGATTGGTAGATGCACCATTCATATAACGCTGGTGCGAAAATAAATTCGCTGTACCCCATAATAATTTTACGCCGCTGTCTGCCTGCTTTTGTTTTGCATAAGCCGTTAATGCTTGCAAACGTTTTTCATTTTCTGCCACATCATTACCATAATCCACCACATCCACATCATGAAAACAATAGAATGGCAAATTCATTTTGGTGATGAATTCAAATGCTGCATCCATTTTATCTTTTGCCCTTTCCACTGCATCACTCTTAACACTCCATGGAAAATGATGTGTGCCTTCGCCAAAAGGATCTGCGCCTACATTGCAGAACGAATGCCAGTAAGCGCATGCAAAACGCAGGTGTTCTTTCATCGTTTTTCCTGCAACAACTTTGCTTTCATCGTACCAGCGAAAGGCAAGCGGGTTATCGGTTTCGTTGCCTTCGTATTTAATTTGACCGAGGCCTTTAAAGTATTCTTTTTCTCCCGTTACAACTGACATAGATTTTAGTTTTAAGTGATAAGTATTAAGTTATAAGTAATAAATATTTTGTACCCAACTGATTGCTTATATTTAGCTTCTCTTGCGTCGCACTCTTGTGCGTTCGGAACATGATTGATCAATGTGCAACATTTTGTAGTTATGTAAAAGCATCCTTTGCAAAATGGTCTTTGCTTCGGTAAAAGCTGCATCACATTCCTAAAGCACAAGAGTGCGACGCAAGGAAAGCTTCATTCATATTCTAATGTCTGGCTCATAATAATGGCAATTAACATCACCAAATTATCAAATCACCTAATCAGCAAATCAAGACATTCCTTCCATTCTTTATACAATTCGTCATACACACTTGCCATAGTTGGTTCTATTAGCTGCAATGGCTTCATGTTTGTGAACGCATCTTTTGCATTGCTGAAAATATTTGCACCGATACCTGCGCCCAAAGCCGCGCCAACACTGCCATCGCAGTTGTACAACTCAACCGGAACATTGGTGGCATTTACAAAAGCTTCGGCAAAAACATTACTCAAAAACATGTTGGCTTTGCCCGCACGAATGATGGATGGATGCATGCCGTTTTCACGCATAATATCCAGTCCGTAACGGAACGCAAACGCAATGCCTTCCTGCCCTGCACGGTACAAATGCGCGGCGGTATGTTTGTTTAAATCGATGTTGTGAATATGCGAACCAATGATCTTGTTATTTAGAATTCTTTCTGCACCATTACCAAACGGAAGCATGTATAAACCATCGCTGCCGGGCTTTATTTTTGCAGCTTCATTGTTCAATGAAGTATAACTTTCATTGCTGCCAAATAGCTTCTTCAACCAGCTATTCATAATGCCTGTGCCGTTAATACAAAGCAACACACCAATTCGCTTTTGCGCATCGGTATAATTTACATGCGCAAAACTGTTTACCCGTGATTGCTGATCGTAAGTAAGCGCATCGCTTACACCATAGATAACGCCTGAAGTACCCGCCGTTGCTGCAACTTCACCGGGTTCGAGTACGTTTAATGATAACGCGTTGTTTGGTTGATCGCCTGCCTTATAAGTAACAGGAATATTTTTTTGCAGCGATAATAAATCGGCCACATCATCTTTTATAAAACCATGTGAAGAAAAAACATTTTGAATGTTTGGAATGATGATTTCATCAAAACCAAAATATTGCATCACATCTTTTGATAGCGTGTTTTCTTTAAAATCCCAGAAGATGCCTTCTGATAAAGAGGAAACACTTGTAGTAATATCACCGGTCAATTTCATAGCGAGATAATCGCCGGGTAACATGATCTTATCAATCTTGCTGTAAATCTCCGGTTCATTTTCTTTTACCCAGGCAAGCTTTGCTGCAGTAAAATTTCCGGGAGAATTAAGCAGGTGCGACAAACATTTTTCTTCACCAATTGCATTAAAGGCTTTGTCTCCGTAAGGCACTGCACGGCTGTCGCACCAGATGATGGAATCGCGTAAAACGTTTTGATCTTTATCAACCAGCACCAATCCGTGCATTTGATAAGCAATACCGATTGCTGCAATATCTTTTGGGTTATAAGTTTTTGTTGCGTGTGCTTTTGCAATAGCTTGCTGTGTAAACTGCCACCAGCTTTCAGGTGATTGTTCAGCCCAGCCGCTTTGATGAGAAATTATTCCTGCCTCTGTTTCAGGATATTGAGCTGATGCAACGCACTGCTGCGTTTGTGCATCTACTACTGACACTTTAACGGAAGATGTTCCTATATCTATACCAAGTAATAACATATGGCTTGCTGTTATTTGAGTATGCTAAATTAGAGATTGTTTCAATGTAAGGCTGCTACTTTATTGTTGAAAACTGAAACTATTTTAATATAAATAAAAGAATTATCTAAATTTATCAGTTAATATAGTTCATGTATGAAGCCACTGATCGAAAAACTTACGTTAAGCGAGAACACATCCTTTCTTGCCCGCACTTACCGCACACCTACGTTTGAAGTACCGTGGCACCAGCATATTGAATACGAACTCATCTTTTTTAAAGAAGGCGAAGGCAGCAGCTTCGTTGGCAACTATGTTGGCGAATTTAAAACAGGCGATATTTTCTTTCTTGGCAGCAACCTGCCACACACTTTTCAAAAAGCGCAAAAGGATTTAATTACCAGCGCCGTGGTGGTGCAGTTCAGGGAAGAATTCTGGGGTACTCATTTTATGCAACTACCAGAAAGCAGGAGCATAAAAAAACTATTCGATATTGCTTACCAGGGCCTCAAAATAAAAGGCGATTGCAAACAACAACTCGCACCATTTATTGAAGAACTTGAATTTGCAGAAGGTTTCGAACGCATCATTCTTTTATGCGAATGTTTGCAACTCATTATTCAAAGCAATGAATACGATACCGTTTCCACACAGGAAGTAAAAGAGTTCAATACCAAAAACAAAGAACGCATCGACCGCATTTATCAATACACCATCGATCGTTTCCAGGAGCCTGTAACACTTACTGCTGTTGCAAAACATGCACGTATGAGTGTGCCGGCATTCTGCAGTTATTTTAAAAAAAGCACCAAAAAAACATACATCGATTTCCTTAATGAAGTGCGCATTGGTTATGCCTGCAAGCAGTTAATTGATACGCAGAAAAGCATTGAAGACATCTGCTACGAAAGCGGCTTTAATACACTCGCTAATTTTAATAAACAGTTTTTAAAAGTTAAGAAACTTACGCCTTCTAAATACAGGAAAGATTTTGTTGGCAAAACCAGGTAACCCAATTTTAATTTGCTGCATATTGATTATACAATATTTTGCATAGGCAAATGCGTTCTTTATTTTAAAACGATCAACCAAAAATTACCTTATGGGTTTAGTCACTCGCCTCTCCAACGGTTGGAACATTTCAATGAAAAGTTTCCAGGTTTTAAAAGCCAACAAGCAACTGATTATTTTACCTGTACTTTCAGGTTCATCAATGATCCTGCTTATGGCATCATTTGGCTTTGCCATTTTTACTGCAAAATCAACAGTTCATTTAAGCGGCAAAGGATATTATTATCTTGGCTTATTTGGATTCTACTTCGTAAACTATTTTATTGTATCATTTTTTAATGTGGCCCTCATGCGTTGCGTACGTATGCATTTTCTGGGCGAAGAAGTAAGCCTTCGCGATGGCCTTGCATTTAGTGTAAAACGCATTGGTACTATCTTATTATGGTCCGTTATTGGCGCAACCGTAGGCACCATTTTAAGAGTAATACAACAGGAAAGTGGTATTATAGGAAAGATCATCACAGGTATCATTGGTATTATCTGGAACATAGCCACGTTCTTTGTTATTCCCGTGCTTGCTTACGAAGATACCGGCCCACTACAAGCAGTAAAACGTTCTGCAGCCATCATGAAAGAGAAGTGGGGAGAAAGCCTTGCGGGCAATTTTAGCTTTGGCCTTGTACAGCTTCTGGCATTAATTGTTACGGCAGTACCCTTGTATTTTTTAGGCGCTATGTTAAACCCGCTTGTTGGTATTGCGCTTGCCGTTTTTGCATCAGTAATTGTTATTACAATTATCAGTGCAGCGCAAGCTATATTCATAAGCGCTGTTTACCATACACTACAAGGCACACAAGTTCCTATAATAGATAACGATAATGTAGACCACTTATTTACCAGGAAATAATTTTACATAAAACGATTTTCAAAAATGCTGCTTATAAAGCGGCATTTTTATTTTAGCAAGCCCCTTTTTTTTTATTATGTACCCGGCTGCATTGCAATTGTGAAGCTGCTGTTGCGTCGCGCTCTTGTACGTTTGGATTTTAACTCATCTTTTACCGAAGCGTAGATTGAAGCGAATTGCTTTGAATATGCCGAAATCTGAAACATTTAACTACCCCTGGAGTTCAATGCAAATGCTCTGTAATGCTGATGAATGTGCAAAGTATGTAAGCGCAGGCAGTGAATCCTAAAACAGCGAAAGTGTAAGGAAATAAATCGTGGTATTCAAATGGTTTGAATAAAGTAGTTCTTGCATGATTGTTGCCGTTAGCAATCTTTCTGTCCATATCAATATTGTTGCATTAAATGTACAATTTTTTACAGATTTTTTTGGTGCCGTTTTCATTGTTCCATCTTTTTCCGAACGTAAAAGTGTGCGACGCAACAAAAGCTTCATATATGTACTAAAGCCCGGCTCAAAATATTTCCAATCATATTATTGCTTATGTAAAAAAAGATATTGCCAACTTACTGCTGCGATTGTTTAAATTTATTGTTCTAAAAAGATTGCCGCCATGAAAGGACAAATGATGTATTACCCGTTAACCACCAACGCCATTCTTGAATATGGCAACCGTGTGTTTCCGCACAAAGAAGTGATTACCCGGCTTCCTGATGGAACCCGCCACCAGTATAGCTTTCACGATATGTATAAGCGTACTAAAAAACTGGCAAATGCTTTAGTTAATCAACTGGATATTAAGCCTGGCGATAAAGTAGCAACCTATGCATGGAACCATTACCAGCACCTGGAATTGTATTATGCCATTCCGGGAGTAGGCGCTGTTTGTCATCCGTTGAACATCCGCTTATCATCCGATCAAATTGAATACATCATTAACCATGCAGAAGATAAAGTAATTTTTATTGATGCAACCCTGGTGCCTTTTATTGAAAAGATCGTACCGCTGATACCGAACGTGCAACACTTTATTTTACTGAATGCCAAAGAAGATTTTAAAACAACCTTGCCCAATACCATTCATTACGAAAAACTGATTGCAAATGAACCCGAGGATTTTGAATGGTTTACAGCCGATGAAAACGATGCATGCGCTATGTGCTACACCAGCGGCACAACGGGTTCACCAAAAGGTGTTTTATATTCGCACCGTTCGGTGTACTTGCACGCACAAACATTGTTAATGCCCAATGCCGGCAACATCAGTTCAAAAGATAAAGTATTAATGGTGGTGCCGCAGTTTCATGTGCTTGCATGGGGTTTACCTTATGCATGCATAATGACCGGCGCCGACATGATTATGCCTTCCTGTCATTTACAGCCAACAGCTTTGGTAGAGTTACTACAACAGGAAAAAATAACCTTTGCAACAGGCGTACCCACGATCTGGCTGGGTATTTATGACGTAATGAAAAGGAACCCTCCCAAAGAAAAACTGTTACTGCGTGAGTTTATGGTTGGTGGCTCGGCACTTCCCCAAAGCCTCATCGAGGGTTTTGAAAAAGACTTTGGTATTCCCGGCTTACATGCCTGGGGCATGACGGAAACATCGCCGCTTGGCACTGTTTCGCGGCTACAGTCAATACACGAAAATTTGCCGCGACAGGAGCAGTATAAAATAATGGCACTGCAGGGTATTGAGTTACCCGGCGTAGAGATCCGTTTGATAAAAGAAGATGGTTCTGTTGCCGCAAGAGACGGCCAAAGCGTTGGTGAAATTCAAATTCGCGGACCATGGATCATTAACAGTTATTATAAAGTTGAAGACAACACCCCCTACTTTTCTGCAGATGGTTGGTTTAGAACCGGCGATGTGGCAACAATGGATGCCGATGGCTACCTGCACATTACAGACCGCACCAAAGACTTAATAAAAAGTGGCGGCGAATGGATTTCCAGTGTAGCGCTGGAAGTGGCACTGATGGCGCATCCCGCAATAGCAGAGGCTTGCGTAATTGCTATATCCGATGAGCGTTGGGTAGAGCGGCCGCTGGCATGCATTGTGTTGCACCAGGGCAATGCTGTTTCACCGCAAGAATTAAGAGCATTCTTAAGTAAAGATTTTGTAAACTATCAAATACCCGATCGGTATATCACTGTTGCTCAAATCCCAAAAACCAGTGTAGGTAAATTTGATAAAAAGGAATTGAGAAGAATGTATGCCGCAGGAGAATTGTAGATTAATTTTTTGAGCCGGACATTTGTTCTTTGTGAAGCTTTACTTGCGTCGCACCCTTGTACGGTTTGATCCTTATTGAACAGGTTGACACAGTGCAGGTAAACAAATGAATTGAACGCAAATAGCATTTATAATTCATTAGGGCTTATTTTATTTTTATTAAGCCAGTCTTTCAATATTTTATTATCCCTTTCGTTAAGCAGGTCTTCAAATTTTTTTCCAATGCCCTGCTTGGAAAAACTTAAATCTTTTATTATTTTATCGTGTTCACCGCTGCAAATATTTATATGGCAAATAGCCCTGTTAAATTCATAAAAATATTCAGGTTCGTCGTGATCTCTTATATCAATAGCTGTATTAAAATTATCTGCTGCATTTTCCCAGTCACTTTTATCTATGTCTTTTAATGCATATGCTAACTGACCAAAATAAAAATGTGGTGCCCTGCTTTTATTTGCATTTATCAACGCCTGAAATATGGGTATAGACCTTGCCATTAGCCTTCTGTCACTATTCCGGTTCGAGCGCCTGTTAACTTTTCCCAACTGAAAAACAATATTTTTAGTGAATTCAGATGCTTTGTCTATTACCTTGTCTAATTGCAGCAGCGGTATTTCTTTTTCACTGGTAGTAGGTGATATTAATTTACAGGTACGCTCAATTGCCAATGTATCAATTCTAGCCTGGTCTGTTACGGAATTTATATCGAGGAATTTATTACCATAAATCATCTGCAACTGCTGGTTGAATTGCCATTTAAGATCGTCGATGCTTCTGTATATTGCAACATAATGCTTCAATTTTATGAGCCTCTTTTTAAATTCAAGCATGCTTACAATGTCATCATTTATACTGCCTGTACGCACAAAGTCATCTTTAAAATAAACATACAGACGGGGCTTTTTGGTATTTTCAAATTGTTTAAATGCAATTTCAAATTCTTCATCGGTATACTTTCCTACTTTGGTAAAAAAAAGCATGATAAAAATATCCGATTCTGCAATTGCTTTGTTGTAAGAAGATTGAAGGCCACCTTCGGCAAACGAGTCTAAAAAATACTCCCAGAAAACCGGCTTAAACTGTATACCCTCATCATACCACTCATTGTTGATCTCGGAAATAAATAACCTGAAATCTTCCCGGTCTTCTTTTAATTCTGATGAAGATGCCAGAAAAATTGTTACCTGATCCATAAAAATTTGATATTTTAAAATTGAAATAAATGAAACCGAATTTACTTCAATTCATTCATTCTTATTTTAAAAACTGCAATACCCTATTATTTGAGCTTGCGTTGCCTTCAACTTTCGCTAAGGTATTCGCTAATATAAAAGCTCACTGGAATTTCCGAACGCACAAGTGTGCGACGCAAGAAAAGCTTCATAGATATTCTTCAGCCCGGCTCAAAAAAATCAAATCAGAATGTAAGTTTACCCTGGTAAAAGTCGAGCACTTTTGTTCTTAAAACATAATCGTATTTGGCAGCGATAAGATTAATACTGGTGCGATCTAAATTATTTTTTGCAATTAAATATTCAACTGAAGTTACAGCGCCTGCATTAAACCGCACTTCCGCAGAACGGAACGATTCTGCATAATCCTGCACCTGCTCGGCAAGCCTTTGATAACGCTCAAAACTTTCGTTCATATTTACATAAGCCTGCTCAATATTTTGCTTTAACTGAATCTTGGTTGTATTTGCTGAAAAGGCTGCCTGCTTCTCAATAATTGTAGCCTGTTTTAAACGGCTCTTTGCCTGTAAGCCATTCAAGATGGGTATTTGCAAACCGAGGCTTATGTAAGAATTAAAGTTGTTGCTCCACTGGTTTGCGTAAGAAATTTTCTGACTGCTGTAAGTGCTTTGTGGCGCAAGTACGGCAAGCTTATCGCTGTTGTATAAAACATACGCATCGGTTGGCTGATCTGAAGTACCAACCAACTGCTGCAGCGATGCAATGCTTGAATAATTTGTACCCAAACCACCATTTAAACTAAGCGTTGGATAAAGTAAACCCTTTGCAGCTTTAATGCCTTTATCTGCACTTTCTTTACGCAGGTCGGCGGCTTTTACAAACGCAAGCTGCTGCAATGCCTGCTGATAAATCTGGTCCACCGTTGCATCGTATAAAATGGGAATCATGGCATCATTTATTTTTTCAAGCTCCATATCTTTTGAGTAGGGAACATTCATCAATTGCACAAGAGCAATCTTAGAAGTTTCAAGATTTGCTTTTCCTGCAACCACATTCAGTTCATCGTTACCCAACTGTCCTTTTAAATCATAATAAGTTGCAGGCAATACAGCCCCATCTTTATTCAGTATAGCTAACCGGTCAACCTGTTTGCGGGTAACATCAACCTGCTGTGTTGATGCATTCAGCAATTCCTGGTTATTCAAAACCTGTAAGTAAGCCAGTATTACATTGATGGTGATATTATCTTTCTGCTGTTGAAAATCCATTTTACTTGCTTCAAAACTCAGCAGGTTCTGGCGGATATTATTTTTTATTGCAGCGCCGTTCCATAAAGTAACACTTGCATTTAAACCGTAGTTGGCAAACGTAATATTCTGGTTAGAGTAAGTGTTGGTAAAGGGATCAATGCTGCGGCCCTGGTTAATGCCATGCGATATATTACCCGATACGAACGGCAACATATTACCCTTCGCCTGCTGCCAGTTTACCTCGCCTGTTTCTGTTGCAAAACCGGCACGGTTTGCATCGTCGTTATTTTTAATGGCAGCCTCAACGCATTGCTGCAACGTAATTTTACCATGCAGGGCTGTTGTATCCTGTGCAAAATTTTTCTGTAATAAAGCAAACAAAAACAGTAATAAAAACAATTCTTTCTTTTTCATAATACGCTGTATTTCTATAATTCTTTTTTTATTTTTTTTAGCCTGGCTTTTGTTCTTTGTGAGGCATCTGTTGCGTCGCACACTTGTACAGTTATAACTTTTCTGAACAGTAATTACGGTGTATTATAAAAGCCTGATGATCGTCAATAAAAATCATTTCTTCATCAAATCACCAAATCATCAAATTATCAAATTCTCTGCCTTACTCAATCTTTTCAATTCTTCCATCCAGCAAATGCACGATCCGCTTACCATAAGCCGCATTTTTTTCGCTATGCGTTACCTGTATAATGGTTACGCCATCTTCTTCATTTAATTTCTTAAACAGCTCCATTATTTCTTCTCCCTGTTTACTGTTAAGATTACCGGTTGGTTCATCTGCCAGAATAAGCTTTGGCTTACTTACCAAAGCCCTTGCAATGCCTACCAATTGCTGCTGACCACCCGAAAGCTGTGAAGGGAATAAATTCTTTTTTCCCACGATCTGGAAGCGGTCAATAATATCAGCAACAATTGCCTGGCGTTCACTTGTTTTTACACTTTGGTAAAGCAACGGCGTTTCAATGTTTTCATAAACAGTAAGCTCATCAATTAAATGATATGCCTGGAATACAAAGCCAATGTATTGTTTGTATAACTGCGAACGGTGTTTTTCTTTAAGCAAATGAACGGCTTCATGCATGAACAAAAATTCGCCTTCATCAAAACCATCCAGCATACCAATGATATTCAGCAGCGTAGATTTACCAGAACCCGATGGACCCATTATAGAAATAAATTCGCCCTCTTTAATAGACAGGCTCAGGTCTTTTAAAAGAAAAGTTCTTACACCGCCAATCGTTATCCATTTCGAAATATGCTTAAGCTCTATCATATAGTTGGTTTATAGTTTTATTGCACAATGTTACAAATATGTGCCAATTAAAGTTATACCTGAAAAGCAATGAGTTGTGTCATCGTAACCCAACCCGGTTGTACGTTTTTGATACACTTGTTGTTCTGTTTCGATGCAATGTGTACCCCTGCTGTTATGTCATTGGCGTCAAGCTAATTTTATTTATACATCGTTCAAATTCAATGTCTGTATGCTCATTGCCGCATGGCATTGTCCTTGCAACGGCGCTGCACCCGCTTCTTTGCTGCGATATGGCTTGCGCCATCGCAGCAATTCCGGCTTTGCCGGAACCGAACCGGCTGAGGCGCCTTATGCAAGGACGGGTATTATAACGCACGATGGAAACGGCAGTGTAAAATCTTTGAAACCCTGTACAGAACCATGTTTCAGCTTATAATACTGAATTTTAGCCTGACGCCCTCCTGCTGTTATGTGTATCGCTAATTGCGATTATTACAGGGAGCATGATTTAGTAATGCTGCCTGCAACATGCCCAATAGTGAACAAACCGCTGAAGAGTGCGACGCAACCGGGTTTCATAGTAGTAGTTCAGTTTGGCTCATAAAAATATATCACTACGAAATGTTGCTCCTATCAATAAATACATCATCAAAAAACATCTGGCACATTAATCTGTACAATTAAAATTCAAGGGAATTGTGTAAGTTCGGTTTTCCTATCAATCTTCAAAATACAATCATGAGAAAATATTTTTTACTGTTGCTTACTTACGGTGTTGTTTTAAATATTCAAGCGCAAACAAAACGCCCCCTTTCTCCTGAGGATGTTTACCGCATGCAGGATGTAACCGCACCGCAGGTTTCGCCGGATGGCAACTGGGTGGCTTATGTGTTAACCAGTGTTGACAGCGCAAAAGATAAACGCGATGATAACATCTGGATGATTAGCTGGGATGGCAAACAAAATATACAACTTACCAATAGCAGCGATGATGAATCATCCCCAAAGTTCAGCCCCGATGGAAAATATATTTCGTTTCTCTCTTCACGCAAAAGCACTGATAGTAAAGACAAGGATGAACTTGCACAGCTATGGCTTTTGGACAGGCGTGGCGGTGAAGGCAAAAAGATTACCGATATAACAGGAGATATTGAAGATTATAAATGGAGCCCTGATGGAAGCAAGGTTTTATTGGTAATAAAAGACCAGGACTTTAGCGATACCGCTTCCAGCGAAGTGCGTAAACCTTATGCAATGGACCGCTATCATTTTAAACAGGATTACATTGGGTATTTAGACAGAAGAGCTACGCATTTGTACCTGTTTGATATTGCTTCAAAAAAAACTGACACGCTTACTACTGGTATTTACGATGAAACCGAACCTTCTTTTAACAACAACGGCACACAAATCGTATTCACCAGCAACCGCACCGAAGACCCGGATAAAAATGAGAATACAGATATCTACTTAATGGATGTAAAGCCCGGCGCGGCAATGAAAAAATTAACCTCTTGGGCTGGTGCTGATCATGATCCTGCTTTTAGTCCCGATGGCAATACTATCGCTTATCTTCAAAGCAGCAGCAATGAAAAATTCACCATGTACGGGCAGGACATTCTTGCAATAATTCCCAAAGACGGTGGTGAACCAAGGCTGCTTTCAAAAGCAGCGGACCGCCCGGTTACAATGATGCGTTGGAGTAAAGATGGTTATTACATTGCCTGCCTTATGGAGGATGACCGCCAAAGCAATGTAGTTACTTACAATGTAAGAACCGGCAACACCACCAAACTTTCAACCGGCGACAGGGCTACTTTTGGTTTAGAGTTAAATCCAGCAACCGGCTCGTGGTTAGCACTCATGAGCGAGCCGCATTTACCATTTGAATTATTCACCATCGAAAATGGCAATACCAAACGGTTAACTTATACGCAGGATTCTTTTCTTGCGCCGCTTCAATTACCTACAGTAGAAGGTTTCAAAAGCAAGAGTAAAGACGGCACAATTGTATCAGGAATTTTATATAAACCTGTCAATGCAGAAGCCGGAAAAAAATTACCACTGGTTCTTTATGTGCATGGCGGCCCGGTAGCGCAGGATGATTATGAGTTTGATATTATTCCCCAAATAATCGCCAGCAATGGCTATGCTGTTGCACAGGTAAATTACCGTGGCAGCAGTGGCCGAGGCGTAGATTTTACAAGAGCCATATATTCAGACTGGGGCAACAAAGAAGTAATGGATCTTGTTGGTGCTGCCGATTATCTGATTGCCCAGGGCATTGCCGATGAAACCCGCATGGGTATTGGCGGCTGGAGTTATGGTGGCATATTAACCGATTACATGATTGCTTCAGATACACGCTTTAAAGCCGGTTGCAGTGGTGCCGGCAGTGCTTTGCAGTTAAGTATGTACGGCGTAGATCAGTACATAACTCAATACGAAACAGAGTTGGGTGTGCCCTGGAAAAACCTGGAGAAATGGCTGAAAGTTTCTTACCCATTTTTAAAGGCCGATAAAATAAAAACGCCCACACTTTTTATGGCCGATGAAAAAGATTTTAATGTGCCCACCGTGGGTGCAGAACAAATGTACCAGGCACTAAAATCGAATGGCGTACCTACACAATTGGTAATTTATCCCGGCCAGCATCATGGGCTTAGCACACCAAGTTACCAGGTTGACCGCTATACAAGATACCTTGAATGGTTTGGTAAATACTTAAAATAAAAAGGCATTTTATGAGCCAGAGTAGTGAGCGGAGCCGAACCATGATCAATATGGCATCGCCGGTTGCGTCGCACACTTGTACTGAAGAATGGCTATCAGCCATTGGCTGTTAGATAATAGCTAAAGGCTAAAAGCTGGCAGCCTTTGACGCATGATGTTCCGAACGTACAAGTGAGTGACACAACAGGCGATGCTCAAAGATAAAATGCCGGTAACAAAAAACTAAAGACTGTACACCACAAACTGATTTTATATGCCTGAACGTCCTTACACCTACTACGACTTTACGCTTAGTCTTTGCCCGGAATGTTTGCGCAGGATAGATGCAAAAATTGTATTTGAAAACAATCATGTTTTCATGCTGAAAACCTGTCCTGAACACGGTTTCAGCAAAGTGCTGATAGCAACAGATGTAGAGTATTACAAGAACATCCGCAACTACAATAAGGCAAGTGAAATACCATTAAAGTTTAATACTAAAACACATTATGGCTGCCCTTATGATTGTGGCTTGTGCCAGGATCATGAGCAGCACAGTTGCTTAACCGTAGTGGAAATTACAGACCGCTGCAACCTTACGTGTCCCACCTGTTACGCGATGAGTTCACCGCATTATGGAAGGCACAGAACATTGGAAGAAGTGGAACGCATGCTGGACATCATTGTTGAGAACGAAGGCAAACCTGATGTAGTGCAGATCAGCGGAGGCGAACCAACTGTGCATCCCGATTTTTTTGCAATACTGGATTTAGCAAAAACAAAACCCATTAAACATTTAATGGTAAACACCAATGGTATTCGCATAGCAAAGGATAAAGAATTTGTAAAGCGGCTGGCATCGTATATGCCCGACTTTGAAATTTATTTACAGTTTGATTCTTTTAAACCCGAAGTGTTAAAAACCTTGCGTGGGCAGGATCTCACGGAAGTGCGTATGAAAGCACTGGAACATTTGAATGAGTTCAATCTTTCCACAACACTGGTGGTTACATTGCAAAAAGGATTGAATGATGATGAGATTGGAAAGATCATTGAATTTGCTTTAAAGCAACCTTGTGTAAGAGGGGTAACATTGCAACCCACGCAAATTGCCGGAAGGCTGGAAAATTTTGATCCTGCCACAGACCGGATTACACTTACCAATGTGCGCCAAAAAATACTTGAACAAACAAATGTTTTTCAGCCAAACGATATTATTCCTGTTCCCTGCAACCCGGATGCTTTGGCAATGGGTTATGTATTAAAACTCGCAGGCCAGGTTTTCCCTATGACGCGGTATGTAGACCCTGCTGTTTTGCTCAACAACAGCCGCAATACGATTGTGTATGAGCAGGATGAACAACTGCATGCACATATGCTTAAGATTTTCAGCACCGGCATTTCTGTTGACAGGGTAGATGGCAATGTTAAAGAGTTACTCTGCTGTTTGCCGCAGATACATGCGCCGGGTTTGAGTTATGATAATTTATTTCGTATTATTATCATGCGGTTTATTGATGCGTGGGACTTTGATGTGCGAGCCATTAAAAAAAGCTGCGTACATATTGTGCATAAAGATGGCCGCATTATTCCTTTTGAAACGATGAATCTTTTTTACCGGGATGATAAAGAAGATATCGTAAAAAAATTGCAGGCAGAAAGAGTAAAAATTATATGAAAGCATCAACAAAAGTTATTCTTACTAATACAGTAATAATTTTATGTTTATTGGGCTTAAATTTTGTTACAACCACTGAAAAGGGAAATCATATTTTAGGGCGATTTGCTTTTGCAGGAATTTTTATTCTGTTAACAGGCTTAGTAAATATAGGGATTGGAATAGGTAAACTGGTGGATAAAAAAGAAGAAGGGCAATCATTTATTTTATTTGGAGGTATTATTTTAGTAATAGGTTTTTCTGTATGTACCGTTCTTACATAATTTTAAAACGTATTTCAAATGAGCAATATGAAACTCGCTTACAAAATAGTATTGATAAATATCGCCATTGCAATTGTTATTACCATTTTAATCGTCTTAGCTGATTCAGGGAATTTTAGTGTATCTGGTGAAACAGCTTTTGCTTTCGGTCTCGTTTGCCTTGGTATTGGTTTGCTTGATCTTTTTTTGGGCTTTATATTTCTGTTGGCTGGCGCAGCCGAGTGGCGCAATGGCTTTTTATTAAGTGGTGCTGCACTTTTATTACTGAGCGGCATTTCCTGTGGTGGCGGCGTTATACATTTATAATAGTTAATTTATTTCGCTGTTGAGTGCTCAATATCTTTGAGAAAGTACAAGAGTGCGACGAATCCCGAAAGTTTTCGGGATGGGATAAATGTACAAGAGAACTTCAATTGAAATACTTTTGCCGGGTACAAAAAAATTATACTTATGAAATACAAATTGCTTGGAAGATCGGGATTAAAAGTTTCTGAATTATGTCTTGGCACCATGGGCTTTGGAACAGAGAATGGTTGGGGTGCTACAAAAGAAGTGAGCTTCGAAATAATGGAAGCATTTGCCAATGCAGGCGGTAATTTTTTAGATACCGCTAATGTTTATAAACTGGGTACCAGCGAAAAAATTATTGGTGAATTTATCAGCAGCCGCGACCGTGATTATTTTGTACTTGCCACAAAATATTCCCTGCTTGATAATAAAACAAACCCAAATGCCAGCGGCAATAACCGCAAGAATATGATGCGCAGCGTGGAGGCAAGTTTACAACGTTTGCAAACAGATTTTATTGATGTTTTTTACCTGCATATATGGGATGATCTTACGCCGATTGATGAAGTGCTTCGTGGCCTCGATGATTTGGTTCGCCAGGGGAAAATAAATTATATCGCCATTAGCGACACGCCTGCCTGGGTAGTTTCGAAAGGTAACACAATCGCTGAAATAATGGGCTGGAGCCAGTTTGCAGCTTTGCAGGTAGAGTACAGTTTATTGCAGCGCACGCCAGAAAGAGAGTTGATCCCCATGGCAAAACACTTTGGTATTACCCTTACACCATGGGCACCGCTTGCAGGTGGCGCATTAACAGGAAAATATTTACGCGGCGATTTTGGTCGCATAAAAGAAGGCAGTAACCGGCTGAATGAAAGAAGCGAAAATATTACCAGGGAAGTAATTGCCATTGCAGATGAATTGGGTGTTCAGGCGAGCCATGTAGCATTAAAGTGGACGATGCAGCAAGGCTTTTCTTCTATACCGATTGTGGGTGCAACAAAGCTTAGCCAGCTTGAAGAAAACCTAAAAACAATTGATGTAATTCTGTCTGCAGATCACATGCAACGCTTAGATAAAGTAAGTGAAATTCCCCTTGGTTTTCCCGGTGATTTCTTTAAAGAAGATGGTGTGCGTCAAAATAATTTTGGAGGGTTTTACGATAAGATTGAAAAAAGATAGTTTATTGGTTTTGTATAAAGAGCAGCAAGTTTTGCATACATGCAATTGTTTATAGCAAGGTAGTAGGGTATAAGAAAAAAGAATTTTTATTAACCCTGCTTTTATGCAAATGGCATCACTGGTTGCGTCGCGCTCTTGTACTTACTGATCATGCTTCAACAAATCCACAACCAGTTTTAAAGGTATTTTACATTAAACCTTTCGGGGCTTTACTGCAATCCGTGGTTTGAGATAATTATTGCCCTTTTACTTTATATTGCTATAATAAATGGTTTGCAAATCTAAATGTTGGTGCACATTGCTCAGAAAAAATAGGAAAGTACAAGTGAGTGACACAACAAAAGCTAAATAGCAGTAGTACAGCAGAAACCCAAAAAAGATATGAAAGCATCAAAAAAGAACTGTGACCTTAAGAGCTGTACTTTATGCAAGCTTTGCTTAAAAGAATGGTTACCTGCAATTGATGCAAACAGGAAGACTTTTGAAGTAAAAAAGGGTGAAGTTATTTTTAAAGAAGGCGACCCTGTTACAGGTATCTATTTTGTTTACAACGGTACAGTAAAAGTACATAAGAAATGGGGCGATGATAAAGAGCTGATTGTTCGGTTTGCAAAGAAAGGTGATATTGCGGGCCACCGTGGTCTGGGTAAAGAAATGTTTTTCCCGGTATCTGGTACAGCGCTTGAACCTTCGACTGTTTGCTTTATTGAACTGGAGTTTTTTCTTTCTTCTTTAAAGATAAACAGTGAGTTCCTTTTCCAGTTAATGATGTTTTTTGCCGAGGAATTGAAAGTTTCTGAACGCAATATGCGCAACCTGGCCCATATGCAGGTAAAAGGCAGGATGGCAATAGCTTTACTTACCCTTAAAGATAAATTTGGGGTAACTGAAAATGGCTTCATAAATATTACACTCAGCAGGCAAGACCTTGCTTCTTATGCTGGTACTACTTACGAAACAGTCTTCCGGATCATGAATGAATTTATTGAAGATGATATTGTAAGTGTAAACGGAAAAGGTATTAGTGTCTTAGACGCTAATAAACTCCTTGAATTTACAAGGCAAAGTATTTAATGGTTTTATATCCTTTTTATGTCGGCACCTAATTGCCGCAGCCTTTCATCAATATACTGGTAGCCGCGGTCTATTTGTTCAATGTTTTGAATAGTGCTTTTTCCTTCGGCACTTAACGCGGCAATAAGCAATGCCTGGCCGGCGCGTATATCAGGGCTCGTCATGGTAATGCCCCGCAATTTATTTCTGCGGCCAAGCCCTATAACCGTTGCACGGTGCGGGTCGCAGAGAATGATCTGCGCGCCCATATCAATCAGTTTATCTGTAAAGAACAAACGGCTTTCAAACATTTTCTGATGTACCAGCACACTGCCAACTGCCTGCGTTGCAACCACCAAAACAATGCTTAATAAGTCTGGTGTAAAACCAGGCCACGGGTGATCGGATACCGTTAAAATGCCACCATCCAGGTAAGTTGCAATCTCGTAGCTGTCCTGCGCAGGAATAAAAATATCATTGCCACGAAACTCCATTTGTATGCCCAGTTGCTGAAATTTTTCAGGTATGATTCCTAAGTGTTCAATGCCTGCATTTTTAATGGTAATCTCGCTCTGTGTCATGGCTGCCATACCAATAAAACTGCCTACTTCAATCATATCAGGCAACATTCTGTGTTCGGTACCGCCCAGGCTTTTAACACCTTCGATCGTTAAAAGATTACTGCCGACACCGCCAATCTTTGCACCCATCCTGTTCAGCATTTTACAAAGCTGTTGCAGGTAAGGTTCGCATGCCGCATTATAAATGGTGGTAATGCCTTCGGCCATTACAGCCGCCATTACAATATTTGCGGTACCTGTAACAGAAGGTTCATCGAGCAACATATAAACGCCTTTAAGATCAGGCGCTACCAGTTGAAAGAAATGATGTTCTTCATTGTACTCAAACCTCGCCCCTAATTTCTCAAAACCAATGATGTGCGTATCCAGTCTTCTGCGGCCAATTTTATCGCCGCCGGGTTTTGGAATGTACGCTTTCTTAAAACGCGCCAACATAGGGCCGGCAAGCATTACAGAGCCGCGAAGCCTGCTGCTTTTTTTTCTAAAACTTTCAGAGCCCAAAAAATCTGCATCTACATTATCGGCCTGAAAAATACAGGTATCACGTGATGGTCTTTCAACCTTTACGCCAAGGGCCATCAGCAATTCTATCTGCAGGTTAACGTCAACAATATCGGGTATGTTGGTGATGGTTACTTTTTCCGGCGTAAGCAAAACCGCCGAAATAATCTGCAGTGCTTCGTTTTTTGCGCCCTGAGGTACAATTTCGCCCTGCAGTTTTCTGCCACCCCTTACTTCAAATGAAGACATCGTTTATAGTTGAAAAGTTGATTTGTCAAAAAGCTGACTAAACGAAAATAAAGAAGCTACGTTGATTTACACAGCTCGTTTCATGTTTTAGCTATTATTATTTTGAGCCGGGCTTTAGGAATACTGGTAATCGTCTCTTGCGTCGCACACTTATACGTTCTGAACTTTATTCAGCAAAGTGCAGTCAACGTTATCAATCCACTGCTCGTAGCACTTGCGAAATCGATCCTGCAGAAAGCATAATCGCACTTACAAAATAAACTTATTAATGGGGCAACATACAGAACATGTTGTTGCACAATGTTCAATAAAGAACAGAACCCCCGAAGAGTGCGACGCAACTGAGTTTGATAGTAGCAGTATAGTTTGGTTCATAATAAAAACCTGCGACTTAAATACTGTTTCCACTAATAAAACAAATAACTTGAAACATTAAACCCCAAACCTTGATTACTTTTACACGGCATGCAATACACAATAAAAAAATCACTTGGTCAGCATTTTTTAAAAGATGAAAATATTAGCCGCAGTATTGTTACTGCACTACAACAAAGCCTTGATGAGACAGGTATTTCGCAATTGCTGGAAGTGGGGCCTGGTGCAGGTGCCCTTACAAAATATCTTTTGCAAATACCCGACATCAATTTAAAAGCTGTTGAACTGGATACTGAAAAAGTTGAATATTTAGAACATACATTTCCGTCATTAAAGCACAAAATCATTCACGAAGATTTCCTGGAAATGCCTGTACCGTTCGAAGACCGGTTTATCGTGATAGGTAATTTTCCATACAACATTTCCACACAGATTATTTTCAGGATTCTGGAGTGGAAAGAACAGGCACCTGTAATGATTGGGATGTTTCAGAAAGAAGTTGCACAGCGTATTGCCAGTAAGCCCGGAAGTAAAGTTTATGGTATTCTAAGCGTACTCGTACAGGCTTTTTATGAAGTAGAATACCTGTTCGATGTTTTGCCGGAAAGTTTTAATCCGCCACCAAAAGTAATGAGCGGTGTAATTCGCATGAAGCTGCTTGGTGAGAAGCCCGAAATGCGAAGTGAACGATCTTTCTTTATCCTGGTAAAAGCCGCTTTTAACCAAAGGAGAAAAATGCTGCGCAATGCGGTAAAAAGTTTATTTGATGATGAAGTATTGAAAGATGCTATTTTCAACAAACGTGCTGAACAGCTTTCTGTCGCCGACTTTGCCGCGCTTACATTCAGGATGAGATAACAATATATTTGAATTTTAAGATTAATAAATAACTGATGAAAAAGAAAGTATTGATCACCGCTAAAGTGCATGAATATTTAATTGAGCGTTTACAGAATCATGGATATGAAATAAATTATTTACCGGCCATTACATACGATGAACTGTTGAAAGAAATTGTTGAGACTGAAGGATTGATTGTTACCACAAGATTAAAGATTGATAAAGTAGTTCTTGATAAAGCCCCAGAATTAAAATGGATTGGCCGCCTTGGCAGTGGCATGGAAATGATTGATGTAGAGTATGCAGAAAGCAAAGGCATTAAATGTTTAAGTAGCCCCGAAGGCAACCGCAATGCAGTTGCAGAACATACACTGGGTCTTCTCTTAAATCTTATGAACAAGATCAGCAGCAGTTACGGTGAAGTAAAACTGGGCAACTGGGTTCGCGATGCCAACCGCGGAACAGAACTGAGTGGTAAAACCGTTGGCATTATTGGGTTTGGTAATACCGGAGCTGCATTTGCAAGGTTGCTTGCACCGTTTAATGTAACGGTTTTAGCGCACGATAAATATAAATCAGGCTTTGCCAAAGACTATGTTCGCGAAGCAGAACCTGCCCATATTTTCCGTTATGCAGATGTGGTAAGTATGCACATTCCGCTAACCGGTGAAACCCTGCATTATGCGAACGATGATTTCTTTAATTCATTAGAGCAACAACCTTATTTTCTTACAACCTGCCGTGGAAAGGTTACTGATACTGCTGCTTTAATCCGTGCATTGGAAAATAAAAAAATATGTGCCGCCGGGCTGGATGTTCTTGAAAACGAAAAATTAGACACATACACCATTGAAGAAAAAACACAATTGGATTGGTTATGCAGCCAGCCTAATGTAATTATAACACCACATATTGCCGGTTACAGCCACGAAGCTTTTTATAACATGAGTAAAGTAATACTCGAAAAATCAGGAATAGACCAACCCGCTTTAAACGCATACTCGAAGTAAGGTTAATGTTTTTTTGAGCGGGCTTAACCGATTTTAGCATCGGCTATTGCGTTGTACACCTGTGCTGTGAGGTTTCAGCACAAGTGTGCGGCGCAACAAAAGCCTCATAGTAATTCTTCAGCCGGGCCAATAAAATTCTTTTGTATTAAAAACAAAAAAGGCTGCAATAAATGCAACCTTTTTTTCATAAATAAAATCTTGTGATTAGTTTACAATCAGCTTTTCTGTTCTGGTGCCGGTTTCGGTTATTACGGTAATGAAATACATTCCTTTTGCAAAATTGCTCAGTGGTATTTCTATACTGTTTCCGCCAGCAACACCGGGCGTGTTTTTATACATTACTTTTCCCTGTGCATCGCTTATTAAAATACTTTTCACTTTCGATAAATCAGTAAATAAAACGGTAGTTTTTGTTCTTGCAGGGTTTGGCTGAATAACCCAGTTTATTCCGCTTGTTTCTGCAGTAACTTTTACTATTACAGAATAGCTGGAACGGCCATCTTTATCTACCTGTTTTATGCGGTAATAAGTGGTGCCTGAAAGAAGATTATCGGTATAGCTGTACTGGTGTACCGCAGCCAGGCTACCTGAAGCTGTTACAGTTCCTATTTTATTGAAACTTGCACCGGTGCTGCTGTGTTCCACCTCAAAATGACTGTTGCCTGTTTCGCTGCCAGTGTTCCATTTCAGCAGTGCGGAATGACTGCCGGTTTTTTCTACAGTAAAAGAAAGCCATTGCAAAGGCAGCGTACCATTTATGTGAAAATCTGCATCGCTGATATCGAAGAAAACATTGTCTGCAGCTTCTACTTTTACCCTTGCAGCATTTGTAACATTAACTCCCAAAGGAAGTGTTATTTGTTGTGTGCCATCATTTGCTGTATTGGTTGCAAGTGTGTAGGGGAAAGTACTGCCTCCATCTGTTGACAAAAGGATATTTACGTTTTGGCAATTAACCGGTGCTGTATTGGTATTAGCAACATCCCAGGTAACGGTATAAGATTCGCCCAGGTTCCAGTTGGTTCCAAAAGCGGGCTCGGTTACAACGAACGGTCCTGATGCAGCATCTGCTGTAAGCAACATATCATCGGCACAAACGCCGCCACCGCCATATCGGTTATCGCGTACCGTTAAACGCAGGTTAATGTCCCTGGCATAAGAAGCCATTATTTCACCAACCGAAGCGCTGTTATAAAGTATATCGTTGAGCTGCGGAAAAGTACGCGAAGGCGATTCTGCCGGAGTAAAGGAACGGAACAGTGGCGCTTTGCCACTGGGTTTATCCCATGCACCAAAAGGTCCGCCTGCATCCATTTCTTCCCAATCGAAAGTAATAGCATCGCCATCAGGATCTGAACCCGAACCGGTAACTGTAAATGGTGTGGAGATTGGAATAACATAATCGGGGCCCGCATTTGCAACAGGAGATTGATTGCCATTCGCGGTTTTTACAGCGCAAACCTGGCCTGCACCATTAATAAGGTAATTCAAGATCTCATCACGGTTAATAGCATGAAACTGAGCATCGCTGTGGGGCTGAAGGTCATCGCTGTAGCAAATACCCGCATAAGCCATAATGGTTGATCCACTACCCGGCTCCACATTTACACCTTTAACACCATTGAATTTACATGAACCTGACTTGGAATTAAAAGGATGGTTGGCTCCAAATTCATGACCCATTTCGTGAGCTACATAATCAATATCGTAAGGGTCACCAGCAGGGTAAGGCAAACCTGTTACACCCTTTGCTTTGGAATTGCTGATACAAATTACACCAAGCTGTGCCACGCCGCCACCGCCGGTACTGAATATGTGGCCAACATCGTAATTGAAGCTGCCAATAGAATCTGTTACTACTTTTTGGTTTTCGCCAAGCAATGCGCCACCATTATCGTTTGCAGTAAAAGGGTCTGTTGCCGGATTTACGAATACAATTTTATCTTCATCTGCAACAAGGATCATTCTTACCGCAAGTTCTGTTTCATAAACACCATCTACGCGGTTAACAGAAGTTACAATAAAAGATAGGGCTTCTTCTTTTGTGGCAGCGCCCAATGCCTGGGAATATTCACCGGTGCAGGAAACTGCAAGACGGTAAGTTCGTAGTTCTGTACCAATGCAAATCCCGGCAGTCTCGAGTGTAGGGCCATCGGGCTGGTTGATGATATTTTCATTAATCACATCGCCTTCTTCAAAGAAGAAAGTGGGCTTTACATCTTTCTTGTAATAGCTGATATAACTGGTTTGTGAACGATTATCAACAGGGTCAATAAAAACAGAACCTGTAACAGGCGATAAGATCATTGCATGAAAACCAAATACCGTACGGTCGATTTTTATCACTGCTGTTTTATCATCAATACCTTTACCGCTGTATGTTTTTATGGAAGGAAATTTTGCGGCCAGCGCCGGTTCCATAACAGGCGACTGTACAATGTTGAATTTACTAAAACTACCATCGGGCATGGGAATGCTGATGATCGCATTTTGCTGTTGTTGTAATGTAGTTCCTTCAAGTGGCAAGCTTTTAGCAAATGCATCAAAACCGGTAATATTCAGTTCAAGTGTGCGGTATTGCGAAGGCTGTATCTTCCGCTCAGCCATAAGGCTTTCAAGGCTTTGCCTGGGTACATCTTTCCAGAAATTGTTCTGAGAAAAAGCGGTAGTTGTAAACAATACAATAAATGTGAGTAACAGTTTTGTTTTGGTGACCATACAGTATTTTTTAGATGCTGTAAATCTAACCACAATATTTTCTGCTACTAAATATTTTTTATGAGCCCGGCTGCATTGCTACTATGAGGCTTTTGTTGCGTCGCACACTTATGCTGA
Organism: Chitinophagaceae bacterium UBA4407; assembly: GCA_002390845.1. Lineage (GTDB taxonomy): Bacteria > Bacteroidota > Bacteroidia > Chitinophagales > Chitinophagaceae > Limnovirga. Next base: position 217,735 of record DGQT01000001.1, read on the forward strand.
AGGAATACGCTGCATCAATAAAAAATAAACTGTACTCAAACCAAAGCTTCCAAATACAGTTTATTTATTGCTAAGTGTAAATCTTTTATGAAGAATTAAATACTTAAGAATTGTGGTAATAATAAAAATATGATTGCGGTCAAAAGCATTATGATAATAAATGCAGGTTTTATTTTTCCACTTAAATATGAACCAAATGCCAATAAAGCAAAGCCCGCTAATGTCAACACTTTTCCTGTAAATATCCAGGTATCAATATGAGAATATTCACGCATAAAATGCCCCGTTATTAAAAGTAATACACCTGCAACAAGCAGCATTTTTGATTTGTTCATATTGTAAGCTTTAGTTACCTGTACACACTATCTTTATGTACACAATGTAGTTTTAATCAAAAGAAATAAAAATATTTATTTTGGCTTCTGCTTTGCTCGGCTCAATAAAATTACTTGAGTACAAGTGAGTGACACAACAGGCGATGCCATAAAATACGACTGTCGGTCACCTAAATATTTGCTCTTTAATATTTCAAAATAACAGCGTTCTGTTTTTCCTTTTACCTTCGGGGCATGTATAATGTTCCGCATTTTAAGACAGCAGACCTGGATGAAGTAATTGCTTTTATGAAGCAGCATCCGTTTATTATTTTGTGTGGCACCGATGCTGAAGGCAAACCCGTTGCCACGCATATACCTGCACTACTCGAAGAAAGAAACGGTAAGCTTTTTTTACTTGCACATATTATGCGCAAACAGGAGCACACAAAAGCGTTTGAAGCCAACCCGGATGTGCTTGCCATATTCAGCGGCGCACATACTTATGTTAGTGCGGGATGGTACGAAAACAAGCAGGTTGCAAGTACCTGGAATTACCAGGCGGTTCATGCGAAAGGGATTTTAAGATTTTTAGATGAGCAGGGTTTACATGCTTTACTGACAAGGCTTACAGATCATTTTGAAAACAATCCGCACTCGCCTGCTGCTGTACGCAATATGGATGAGAGTTATGTGAGCAATATGATGAAAGCAATCGTTGCATTTGAAATTGAAGTAACTGCTGTTGAACATGTTTTTAAACTCAGTCAAAACCGCGATGCAAAAAGCTATGAAAATATTATTGAACATTTGAAAGAACAGGATGCAGATTCAAAAGCTATAGCAGAAGAAATGCAGAAAAGAAAATCTCAAATTTTCCACGGATGAAAAAATTGCTTTATTCAATAAGTATCCTTTTTGTTATGGGCTGCCACTCTCACATCAATCCTTCATATACTGCTTTGTCAGCCGTTTTTGATAAAGAGGGGCACAGGGGCTGCAGGGGATTGATGCCTGAGAATACCATTCCGGCTTATCTTAAAGCGGTTGATCTTGGTGTATCAACATTGGAGATGGATGCCATTATTACCAAAGATTCGCAGGTCATCATGAGCCATGAACCGTTCTTTAACCATGAGATTACTACGAAACCCGATGGCAGTTATGTAGCAGAAGCCGAGGAAAAATCGCTCAATATGTATCACATGGATTATACTGATATAAAACAATTCGATGTTGGGTTAAAACCGCATCCCCGTTTTCCGAAACAGCAGAAAATAAAGGCGGTAAAGCCTTTACTGAAAGATGTAATTGATAGTGTAGAAACCTACTGTGCAAGAAATGGCAAACAGCCTTTGCAATATAATATTGAAACCAAATGCATGCCTGCAACGGATGATATTTACCACCCAAAACCGGAGCCTTTTGTTGAACTGCTGATGGGTGTAATTAAAGAAAAGAAAATTGAAGATCGGGTGATGATCCAGTCGTTTGATATTCGTTCGCTGCAATATTTGCATGACCATTATCCTGCAATGAAAACAGCCCTACTGATTGAAGACACAGATACAAAGCCTTTTGCATTGCAGTTGAAAGACCTGGGATTTATACCCACCATTTACAGTCCGGCTTACCAGTTGGTTACGCCTTTGCTGGTAAAGCAATGCCACGATACGGGCATTAAAATAATTCCGTGGACGGTTAACGACAAAACCGAAATAAACCGGCTTAAAAATCTTGGAGTGGATGGTATTATCTCAGATTATCCCAACTTATTCAATGAGCAATAAGCGCTGGTGTTAAATTGTAGTTTATAATTGGCACAGGATTGTTTTGTGCATAGCGGTAAGCGGCCCGCATATTGCCCAATAAATAATAAAGCGCACAAGTGAGTTCCGATGAATCGGAATTTTGATAACACAACGGATGCTTAATAGTAGCAATGAAGCCCACCTGAAAAAAATTACTGTACTATTTAGCCGGACGCTAAAATTTAATCCCTGTTTTTACAGTATGTTTGTTGCAAACAATTTCCAATGTCATTTCAGCCAATCGATACAATGCTCGATTTTTTAGAGCCGGTAAATAAATATGTTTTGTCAGACGACCAGGGTTATAAACAAAACCAGCTTGGCTACAACATCGAAGCTTTTGAGGAACGGTTTCCATCACTTGAAAATACCGATATTGTTTTGATCGGCTGCGGCGAAAACCGCGGTGCAGGCTCGTTGAGATTGAATGCAAAAGCACCTGATGCCATAAGAAAAGAACTGTACAGCCTGTATCACTGGCACAAGGATATACGTGTTGCAGATGCCGGCAATATAAAGCCCGGCGCCACATTGCATGATACTTATGCAGCTCTAAAAACAGTGATTGCAGAGTTAATACAGCATACAAAAAAAGTGGTGATCCTCGGTGGTTCACACGATCTTACCCTTGCCCAATATGGCGTTTACGAAAGCTCTGAAAGAATCATTGAAGCTGCCTGCATCGATGCGATGATCGATATTAACATGGATAGCGTACTTCCCTGCGAAAGGTTTTTAATGCGCATGCTTACACATGAACCCAATTTCATCAAACAGTATAATCATATCGGTTTTCAGAGTTATATGGTGCACCCCGATATGCTTGAAACCATTGACAAACTGCGCTTCGATTGTTTCCGCGTTGGCAAGGTAAAAGAGAATATGGAAGACATGGAACCGGTAATACGCAACGCCAATCTTTTTTCGTTCGACATCACCGCCATACAACATGCGCATGCACCGGCCAACAGGCATACACCCAACGGCTTCACCGGCGAAGAAGCCTGTGTGCTGATGCAATATGCAGGCATGAGCGCCAACATCAATACAGTGGGTATTTACGGTTATATTCACGAGCAGGATGTACACAACCTTACCGCAAAACAAATCAGCCACATGCTCTGGTATTTAATGGATGGTATGCTGAAAGGCAAGCAGGAAGCGGCTTTGATTGAAACAGAAAATTTCAGCGAATTTAAAATGGCGTTCTCCGAAGTGGAAACAACTTTCCTTCAAAGTAAAAAAACAGGACGTTGGTGGATGCAGTTACCCGAAGGAAATTTTATTGCCTGCAGCCACCAGGATTACCTTACAGCTTCGCAAAACGAAATCCCCGAAAGGTGGATGCGTGCCGTTGAAAGAAGTTGAGCCCCGGCTTTTATTCTTTGTGGCATCGCCTGTTGTGTCACTCACTTGTACGTTCTGAACTTTATTGAACTTTTACCGAAGCGAAATTTTAAAACCAGCATCAGCCTGAATTACAAACATGCAAAAGAATACATCCATTGCCTTTTTGGTTTTGAGCTTATGGCTTTCGTCATGTTCTGTAAACAGGCAGATTGATAAAAGTGCAAAGAAGGATATTATTGAAAGAACTGATCTGTCATCAGCGCATGTTGGCATCAGCATCTATGATCCTGAAACAAAAAAATACTTATACAATTATGACGGTGATAAATATTTTATTCCCGCAAGCAATACAAAGATCATTACCTGCTATGCAGCAATGAAATACCTGGGCGACAGTTTGGTTGGGCTTGATGTAACCGAGTTCAATAATTTTATTATCATTAATCCAACTTGCGATCCAACTTTATTGCACCCTGATTTTCCAAATCAGCCGGTAATTGATTTCCTGCAAAAACAAACCAAATCTCTTTTGTACGAAAGTCCTTCGTGGAAAGAAAACGCCTATGGTTCAGGTTGGAGCTGGGATGATTACAATGACGACTATATGCCCGAGAGAAGCGCCATGCCTGTGTATGGAAATGTGCTTTCCCTTTCAGGAAAAGCGGAAGCTTTAAAAGCTATTCCATCAATGCTTTTAGCAGATCTAAATCCTGGATATGTTGCAGACACAACTGCTTTTCTTTCTAATGTAAAACGCAGTTTTCTTTCCAATAAATTCAACCTCGCTTTTAAAGGAACTACAGAAAAATTCTTACAGGTTCCTTTTATTACCAGTGATACACTTGCATTGAACTTGCTCGAGGATACTTTACACAAAACAATCGGGCAACCGGGTAAATTCAGGTCAGCACAGGGAGGAGCAAAGTCTTACAAAATTTATTCTCAGCCAACCGATTCACTATTAAAAATAATGATGCACCGCAGCGATAATTTTTTTGCTGAGCAGTCTTTATTAATGGTAAGCAATCAACTGATCGGTGTAATGAATGATGAAAGTATTATTGATACTATACTAAAATCTGATTTAAAAGATATTCCACAAAAACCACGCTGGGCAGATGGCAGTGGCTTGAGCCGTTATAATTTATTTACTCCACAGGACTTTGTTTTTGTATTAAATAAAATGCGCAACGAGTTTGAATGGAAACGGATTACTACCATATTCTCTACAGGTGGCAGTGGTACTTTGAACGCAAGGTATAAAAATCTCGAAGGGGAAATTTACGCCAAAACGGGAACACTGAGCAACAATCTTGCGCTCAGTGGTTATGTTGTAACAAGCAAAGGAAAAACATTGATCTTCTCTATGCTCGTTGGCAATCACACAGCGGCCGGAGTAGATATACGCAACGCGATGGAACAGTTTCTCACCGGCGTTATTGAAAAGTATTAGCTGTTTTTTGTAAATTTGAACTTGTATGATACAGCAAGCCGATATATCAAAAAAATATACACTGGACGAATACATCAAAATTGATGAAACCGGAACCCAGCGGCACGAATATTATTACGGAAAATTAATACCTATGCCCGGAGAATCTTTAATGCATAATGAGATATGCCTGCGATTGTTTCTTCTTTTACACAGGGCTTTTTTAAGCAGTTCCTTTAAGATATATGTAGAAAATGTTAAGGTTAATATTGAAGGTGAAAGCATTTATCTGTACCCTGATATTACCGTAATGAAAGAGCAACCAAAAGCAGATTTGCCCCGAAAAGAATATATCATTTATCAGCCCTTACTTATTGCTGAAGTGCTTTCAGATTCAACACGCAAATACGACCTTACTGATAAACTGATACAGTACCAGAAAATTTCAACGCTTCAATATTACCTGGCTGTTGAACCTGAAAAATTTGTTGTTATTTTTTATGAGAAAGAAGAAAATGGCAACTGGAATGCCAAGACTTACACAGAGCTGAATGAGGTTATCAATCTTCCGTTATTAAATGCCAATATTACACTTGGTGATATTTATAAACCTTAATGCTGCACGGCTGTTGAAAGCTCAGTTATATTCAATCGTATAAGTGTGCGACGCAAGGAACGATCGATAGTAATACCTCAGCTTGGCCAATAAAAAATTTATCTTCCAAACATTCTGTCTAAATAATCTTCTTTAAATTCAAGATAGGTAGGGCTGCTGTTTAAAGCGGTATTTGCAGTATTGCATTCAAATAAATCTTCTATAAGTTGATGCATTTCTTTTTGCCCTAACTGCTGACCGGCCTTAATACTTTGCTGCCTTGCCATGCAGCGGACAAGTTTTTCACGCTTGCTGAATTTTATATCACTGCTGAAATGTTTAAATTGTTCTATCAGCAATTCAATCGTATTTTTTTCGTTGCCCTGCAGTATATCCGCAGGCGTACCCTGTATTACAAAAGTGTTGCTGCCAAAGGGTTCTACGATATAGCCCAGTGCAGAAAGATCGGGAATTAAATCTTGCAGCAATACCGAATCTGCAGCAGTTAATTCAAGTGTTGCCGGAAATAAATTTTGCTGCGATGCCATTCTTTTTCCATGTGCAGCCACACTAAAACGTTCATATAAAATGCGCTCATGCGCCAGTTGCTGATGCACCAAAAGGAAACCATTTCCCGTAGGTGCAATGATGTAGGTATTGTGTATCTGCAGCAACAAAGCATCCGTTGAAAGTTTCCGGTTACTGTTTTCCGGTAATAAATTTTGTTGAGTATTAGCAGTTGAATATTGAGTATTATTTATTGCTTCTTTCTCAATTATATTTTCTTTTGACGATGCAAAAAATTCTTTCCAGTGCTTCAATTCACTCTTTTCGTTTGGCTCAATAAAATGTGCCTGGTTCTTTTGTGTAAACGTTTTAAAAAGTGAAGATGATGCCGCTGATTCCTGCTGATCACTGGAAAAGGGTTTGCTTACAGATTCCAGTTGCTGAATCTCTGCATTTAAACTAAAATCAAGCGAAGGCGCAATGCTGAATTGTGCCAGCGCATGTTTAACCGCAGCCTGCACAAAAGCATAAATAATTTTTTCGTCTTCGAATTTTATTTCCTGTTTGGTTGGGTGTACATTAATATCAATTTGCGAAGGGTCAAGATCAATAAACAATACATACAATGGAAAGCTGTCTTTCGCAATCATTTCCTGGTAAGCGCTCATCACTGCGTGGTTCAGGTAAGCACTTTTAATAAAGCGGTTGTTTACAAAAAAATATTGTTCGCCCCGGGTTTTGCGTGCAGTTTCGGGCTTGCCTGCAAAACCATAAATATTCATGTAATCTGTTTCTTCTTTTACCATTACCAGCTTAGATGCATACTGGTTTCCGAGCAATTGTAAAATACGTTGCTTGGCACTGCCAGACTCTAAATAAAATACCTGCTGACCATTGCTCATCAACGAAAAAAATACGTTGGGAAACGCCAATGCCACACGCATAAACTCATCTACAATATGCCTGAGTTCGGCGGCATTGGTCTTTAAAAAATTTCGTCTTGCAGGCACATTAAAAAACAGGTTCTTCATACTGATGCTGGTGCCCACTGCACTGGCGCACGGCTCCTGTTTTTTTACAATACTATTTTCAATTTCAAGATAGGTGCCCAGGTCTTCCCCTTCTTTCCGCGTTTTCATTTCAACCTGCGCCACAGCAGCAATTGAGGCCAGCGCCTCGCCGCGAAAGCCCATGGTTTTTATATGAAACAGGTCGTCAATTGCTTTTATTTTGCTGGTGGCATGGCGTTCAAAACTCATTCTTGCATCGGTTTCGCTCATACCTTTGCCATTGTCGATCACTTGTATCAGCGCCTTTCCGGCATCGGTAACGATCAGTTGAATATGGGTTGCGCCGGCATCCACAGCATTTTCCAGCAGTTCTTTTACAGCGCTTGCAGGCCGCTGAATTACTTCGCCTGCCGCAATCTGGTTCGCTATATTATCAGGTAACAGTTGTATAATGTCCGCCACAGTTTCTTCCTTCTTTTAAGTGCGCAAAAATAGAACTATAAAACAAGTTTATAGTTTGCAGTTTGTAGTTTGTGGTTTGCAGGCAAGTACTTTTATGAGCCTGGCTAAGGATGACTGCTGATCGTCCCTTGCGTCGCACTTTTGTACGTTCGTATTATTAATGGGCTTTTACCGAAGCAAATATTGAAGCGAATTTGTAGTATTGATATGATTGAAGGTTGCAAAAAACAGATGCCAAAGCCAAATTGAAAATATAAAGATGAACGGATTGCGACGCAACGAAGCTGCCATGAAAACCTATGCTGGTATAACCGGAATTCATTTTTAACCGGCTTCTGAGAAACATTTCTACATTTGTGTAAACGAATATTTATGAACCTTTCACTAACCGGTAAAACCGCCGTTATATGCGGCAGCACGCAAGGAATTGGGCTGGCCTGTGCCATTGAACTGGCTTCACTTGGGGCAAGGTGTGTATTAATGTCGAGGAATGAGGAAGCGCTGATTGAAGCTGTGCAGGAACTTGACACACCGCATTTACACCGTTTTCTTGTAGCTGATTTTAGCAAGCCTGATGAAGTGAAAACAGTAATAGATGATTTTATAAAAAATAACGAAGTACACATTCTGATCAATAATACCGGCGGCCCTTCGGCCGGGCCAATATTCGAAGCAAAAGAAGAATCCTTTATTCATGCATTTAATCAACACGTAATCTGCAATCATATTCTTGTAAAGGCCGTTACGCCTTCTATGAAAAAAGCAGGTTATGGCAGGATCATCAATATTATTTCTACCTCGGTTAAAATTCCTTTGAAGAATCTTGGCGTATCCAATACTATTCGTGGGGCAGTTGCATCATGGGCTAAAACAATGGCCAATGAACTGGGTGAATTTAATATTACTGTAAACAATGTTTTACCGGGTTTTACGAAAACAAAACGACTGGAAAGTTTAGTGATGAATATTGCTACCGCAAAGCATATTACAACTGATGAAGTAGAAGCTGGTATGATAACAGAAATACCCATGAAGCGATTTGGTGAAGCTGCTGAAATAGCTGCTGTAGCTGCATTTCTTGCTTCGCCTGCTGCATCTTATGTTAACGGGGTTAGTATTGCAGCAGATGGTGGAAGAACCGGAAGCCTTTAATTATTTAAGCGAATAATTATAATTTATGGGTTACAAATGGGCTTCTGTGTGCTCAATATTTTCGGTCTGTGTTTTGTTTTTATTGCAGGCGCAAGTACCTTGTTCCCTGTTTTTGCACGAAACCGCATCAGAAGATTTTAATAACATCAACTGATGCCTCCACAATTGTTTGGCAGGAAGAAAACTGTTATTGTATAAAGAAGTAAAACCGCTGATGCAAGAAAATAATTCACTGTTTAACGGATAGCTATCGCCCTCTGTTTCCAGCTCACCAATACATTTGGTAAGTCGTTCTTCTTTACTTCCGGTAAGCATTATGATCTCTTCTATATCAGGGGAAAAATTATTTTCCCGTGGCTGATCAAACAAAGAAAGTACAGCAGGAAAAATCAGTTTGGTTTCGTAGGTTTCAAGCGAATGCAATTCTTTGCAAATTGTGTCTAACTGTTTGTTTGCAATAACAGGATCGTCAATACTGCAAAACGATTTGCATTTATTTAATGCACTATGCAACTCCGGGTAAATATCCTTTTGTAGCCGGTTGATTGAATTGCGGTATTTGTGAACAGTTAAACACATGCCTTCATCTTTTAAAGGCACAAAGCTAACTTCAACAAAATATGTAAAACATGAGTACAAAAAGCATAAAACATGATTTTCCTCATGTTTTTTAAAATGGCAGCGGAGAAAAAAATATGTAAGGTTATCAATCCAGGTTGGCCAGGCGGGTTAGTTTAGATATTTCCAATAGCCGTATTTTTTTTCCTTTTAATTCTATCAGTTTATCCTGGTTAAATTCTGAAAGCAGCCTTATGGCGGTTTCTGTAGAAGTACCTACGAAATCTGCAATTTCCTCCCGGCTTAAAGAAACATTGAGCGATTGATCCTGCTCGTTTAACCCATAAGAGGCTTTAAAGAAAAGTAAGGCTTCTGCCATTCTTTCCCTCACATTTTTTTGTGCCATAGAAACAATCTGATCCTCGGCTTTTTTAAGGTTATCAGAAAGTAACTTCATTACTTCAAAACCTACTGTAGAATTATCGTGCAGCATAGAGAAAAACGATTGCTTTGGAATAAAGCAAATAGAAGAATCTTCAAGAGCCACTGCATTACAATGGTAGCGTTCACCCGAAATAAGAGACCGGTAACCAGCAACATCGCCGTCTTTAAGCAGCCTTAGAATCTGTTCTTTACCATTTTCACCTGTAGCCGCCAGTTTTACTTTACCATGATTAATACAATATAGCCCAAGCGGGTTGCCATTTTCAGAAAAAATATACTGGCCTTTTTTATAGTGGGAACAGGCTTTAATTTCGCTCAGGCTTTCTGTTTCAGCAATATTGAGTTTCTTAAAAATAGAGTGTACCCTCGAATTGCATACTGAGCAACTAAATTCCTCCTGAATCGCTTTCATACTTTAAGTTTTAAAATGGCTTCTACAAATATATCTTGAAATTTATATAACAGGGTGGTTACTTTTGGCATATTCCAGTTACAGTAAACATAAACCTACATTTGTAATAATTTGTTACAATAAGCGTATTAAATTTTGAACCAGGCAATAGATACTTTGATTCAGCTTTTGTTGCGTCGCACACTTGTACAGTTGAAGTATTGGTGAGCGGAGCTGAACCATGCAGCTTTTACCGGATAAATTTTTAGATCAGATCTAATATCTGCACACCTTTAATAAAAAATATGAACCCGGAAACATCAATGGTAGTATGGCCGGTAATCAATGTTGTTATAATTTTATTGATTACAGTGTCGGTAATCAGATATTTTAAAAGGAAAAAATCAGACAAGTAGGATAACCACAAAATACGGAACATTTTATTTTAAGATCGTCTGCCAATTAGGATTGGCTTGGGTTAAAGCTTATTCATGATGCCAACCCCGCTTCAGCGGGGCAAACCGCACAAGAGTGCGACGCAAGAAAAGCTTCATAGAATTTCTGTAGCCTGCTCAAAAAAATATTCACTAAATCAATCTACAGATCATGCATTTTAAAAATACTTTATCATACGCCCAATCGCTTGACACTGCTGATGGCTTAAACCATTTTCGTGATCAATTCTATTTTCCAAATCACAATGGTAAAGAAGTAATTTATTTCTGTGGAAATTCACTTGGGCTGCAGCCAAAGAATGTAGAAGCTGCAATTCATATTGAATTACAAACCTGGCGGGAGCTTGCTATTGAAGGATATTTTAAAGGCAAAAACCCCTGGTTGTTTTACCATGAATTTTTGCGCGGCTCACTTGCAAAAATTGTGGGTGCAAACCCCGAAGAAGTTACGGTGATGAACGCATTAACCGTGAACCTGCATTTGATGATGCTGAGTTTTTACAAACCTACCGCACAACGTTATAAAATAATGATGGAGGCCGGTGCATTTCCATCCGATCAGTATGCAATGGAAACACAGGCCAAACATTATGGACTAAACCCTGAAGATGTTATTATAGAGATTGCACCTCGTGAAGGTGAAAAAATTATTCGTGAAGAAGATATTTTGCAGGCCATTGATCAGCACAAAGATTCAATTGCGCTGGTATTGTTTGGCGGAATTAATTATTATACTGGCCAGTTGTTTGATATAGAAGCAATCACTAAAGCAGTGCATAAAGTTGGCGCAATTGCTGGCTGGGATCTGGCGCATGTTGCAGGCAATGTTCCCACAAAACTGCACGACTGGAATATTGATTTTGCAGTGTGGTGCAGCTATAAATATTTGAATGCCGGACCTGGCGCTGCGGGTGGTGTATTTGTGCATGAACGCCATGCGCAAACCGGCGACACGCCGCGTTTGGCGGGCTGGTGGGGCAACGATGAAAAAGTCCGTTTTAAAATGGAAAAAGGCTTTTTTGCCAAGCCCGATGCAAGTGGCTGGAACCTGAGCACTTCGCAGGTTTTTAATATGGTTGCATTAAAAGCATCGCTTGAATTTTTCGATTCGGCGGGCATAGAGAATATTCGTGCAAAGAGTATTACTTTAACTGGCTATCTTGAATTTATTTTAAAGCAACTGAATAGTAATTTATTCGAAATCATTACACCAAAAGATCCCGAAAAAAGAGGGGCGCAATTGTGTTTGTATTTTAAAGAAAAAGGCAGAGCAGTTCACGATGAATTAAACAATAACGGCATTGTGACCGACTACCGCGAACCGGGCGTAATACGTGTGGCCCCAGCTCCTTTGTATTGCTCTTTTGAAGATGTTTTTAAGTTTGGAGAAATTGTGGAGCAGGTATTGAAAGGGTAGGAAAATTTTGAACCCGGCTTTAGAATATGAACTGAACTTTACTTGCGTCGCACTCTTGTACTGTATGACTTAGTTGTACAAATGAAGAAAATTAAAACATATTTATTCAGGAAAGAAAATTTATTTTTTGTTCTTGTTCCTTTAATAATTTTAGAGGGCATATTGTTCGATATCTATTCATTTAATATTGAACCACGTTTTAGTTTTAGTAATTGGGTTACATTAATGTGGAAAAGCATTATTGCTGGATTTTTAAAATTGAGTTTACAATGGTTAATTTTTCTGGCTATCCCTTATTCATTGCATTCAATATTGCGCTATAAAGCAATTGGAAACAAGCTAATCTGCAGTGCGCATATCTATACTTCCATCATCATTCTTGCCATATGGTTTATTGTCCCTCAATTTTCTACCTCAAATATTCCCGGTTGGCATACAACACTTTTTCCATCACCTTTTATATATATGCAATTAGAGTTTTGGAAATTAGACATAGTAGCAATTTTATTTTTGATTATACAAATCGCTTTTATAATATATGCAGGTATCATACTGTCAAAAAAGAATCCGTTATTTGATGGATAAAGTTCCAACCGCACAAGAGTGCGACGCAGCCAAAGCTTTATAGTATTCCCTCTGCCCGGCTCAAAAAAATTCTAACCATTATCGAATAAATTATAATCCCGATTATTGTTCGTGTTATTTAGTTTTGCTGCGCGTTAAACGAAATTATAGCATGAACCGTTATCAACTTATCAAACAGATCAGAGAAAAGCGTTCCTTTTTATGCGTGGGTTTAGATACTGATCTTACAAAAATTCCAAAGCATTTACAATCGCAACCCAATGCAATTTTCGAATTCAATAAAGCCATCATTGATGCCACAAAAGACCAATGCATTTCTTATAAAATCAACACGGCTTTCTATGAAGCACTGGGTTTAAAAGGCTGGCAGGCTATGGAAGAAACAGTGAATTACATTCCCGCTACGCACTTCAAAATTGCCGATGCAAAACGCGGCGATATCGGCAATACTTCTTCGCAATACGCCAAAGCTTTTTTTGAAACACTGCAGTTCGATGCCATCACCGTGGCGCCTTATATGGGCGAAGACAGCATACGCCCTTTTCTTGAATACGAACATAAATGGACGATTGTGCTGGGGTTAACTTCCAACAAAGGCGCACAGGATTTTGAAATGCAAAAAACCGGTGGTGAATTTTTATACGAGAAAGTTTTGCGAACAGTTACACAATGGGGTACACCAGAAAATTTAATGTTTGTTGTTGGTGCAACGCAGGCATCAGAACTTTCAAACATTAGAAAAATAATTCCCGATCATTTTTTACTCGTTCCCGGCGTTGGTTTCCAGGGCGGAAGTCTGGAAGATGTAAGCAAGCATGGAATGAATAAAGATTGCGGGCTGCTCGTAAACGCAAGCCGCGCCATTATCTATGCAGGCGATGATGAAAATTTTGCCGGTGAAGCAAAAGAAATTGCTATGCAATATCAAAAAGAAATGAGTGAATATTTGCCATTATAAATTTGAAGCACAATAGTGTTTTTTTTTAGCCCAGCAGCAGATCATTAATTGATCGTTTCTTGCGTTGCACACTTGTACAGCAGGAATTTATTTGAGCTTTAAACAGCCCCTAAACCCTCAACCGGCTTGCATTGCAGGCAATCTTCATTTTGCGATTGATTGAATAACAGCCGCTACCTCACCCGCCCATTTCGCATATTCCTTTGCCGAGTAATGCAAACCATCCGAAGCGATAAGCGATGGATCGTCTGCAGCTGCTCTTGAGCTTTTTGTAATCTCCACATAACGCACTTTGTGCTCCATAGAAATGCGTTTATTAATAGCATTAAATGCATCAATTTCCTCAGCAATCTTTTTGGCATTTTTACTTTTGGCAAAAGGTGTAACGCCCCAATCCGGAATAGATAAAACAATTACATGATCGCTTTTCTCATCAGCTAAATGAATGGCTTTTTTAACCAGGAATTCAAAATCTGCTTCATAGTCTTCTGCAGAAAGTCCTCGGTATTGATTGTTCACGCCAATCAGCAGTGTAACAAAATCGTAATGGTCATACAGCTTTGTGTGCAGGATTTGTTCGGCAAGTTCAAAAGTTGTCCAGCCGGTTTGAGCAATTATTTCCGGCGCATTAAAATGCAGGCTGTTCTTTCTGAGCAACTGTAAAGTTTGATAAGGAAAACTTTCATGCAACGGAACTGATTCGCCAATCGTGTAACTGTCGCCAAGGGCAAGCAATGTAAAATGATGTTTGGTCATATTGTTTTTTAAAACCTGTTAGGTTTTTAAACCTAACAACTGTGTACGAATTTTATTTAAACACACAATTCTTCCCCGTCATCCAGGGATGAATTTCTGCCACAAGCCTCCCCGATGCAATAGCAGGATCGGTTTGCATTAATGCTTCACATTCTTTCTGGTCTTTGCATTTAAGAATGAAAATGCCACGCCAGTCTGTATCGTCCATAAAAGGACCAGCAACCAATAGTTTTTCTTCTTTACTCAGGCGGGTGATATTTGCCATGTGGCCTTCCTGTATTTTTTCGGCTGTTGCAGAATCCTGACCGCGGTTTGGGCCTTTTTTAAGCATCACAAAAAACAATTGAATGGGTTCAAATTTTTTCTCCGTTTTTACTGAATCGGCGGTTTGCGCTTTTAAAAATACAGGAGAACAAAGCAGGATAAAGAACAGCATTTTTTTCATTGTATAAAATTTTGACAGAAATAAAAATACAACAAAACATTGGTGGGTAAAGCCATACTTATAAATTTGCGAACAGATGTTAGGAAGAAGTTGAATGGGGCAACGTGCTTTGCTGAATATGGATCAGAAAGTATAAGAGTGCGACGCAACTAAAGTCAAATTCATGATCAAAAGCTGGGCTCAAAAAAATTCCTATAATAAATAACACGATAAACTTTTGCCATGGCCGTAAAAACAGATCATTTTCAATCTCCCGATTATTATGGAGTTGATGAATTGCTGACCGAGGAACATTTAATGATACGCGACGCAGTGCGCAATTATGTGAAGAAAGAAATTTCGCCGATTATTGAGGACTATGCGCAGCGTGCGGAGTTTCCGGAACAAATAATTAAGCAACTTGGTGATTTGGGTTGCTTTGGACCAACGGTTCCTGTTGAGTATGGCGGGGGCGGGCTAGATTATATCAGCTACGGTTTAATGATGCAGGAACTGGAGCGTGGTGATAGTGGTGTGCGTTCTACTGCAAGCGTACAGGGGTCGCTGGTAATGTTCCCGATCTATGCTTATGGCAATGAAGCGCAACGCAATAAATATTTACCCAAACTGGCAAGCGGCGAATGGCTGGGTTGTTTTGGTTTAACAGAACCGAATCATGGCAGCGACCCAAGCAGCATGCTCACCAATTTTAAAGATGCCGGTGACCATGTAATTTTAAATGGCGCCAAAATGTGGATCAGCAATGCGCCTTTTGCACAGGTGGCCGTTGTGTGGGGGAAGAATGAGGAAGGCGTAATTCAGGGGTTAATTGTTGAACGCGGTATGGAAGGTTTTAGCACACCCACAACACATGGCAAGTGGAGCCTTCGTGCCAGTGCAACAGGCGAACTGGTTTTTGATAATGTAAAAGTGCCCAAAGAAAATATATTACCAAATGTAAAAGGATTGAAAGGTCCGCTGGGTTGTTTAACCAAAGCACGTTATGGAATTGCCTGGGGCGCATTGGGTGCTGCAATGGATTGTTATGATACAGCATTACGTTACAGCAAAGAGCGTATACAGTTCGACAGGCCGATTGGTGGTTTTCAACTGCAGCAGAAAAAGCTGGCAGAAATGATCACCGAAATTACCAAAGCGCAATTATTGGTTTGGCGTTTGGGTGTGCTGATGAATGATGGCAAAGCCACGCCGCAACAGGTAAGCATGGCCAAGCGCAACAGTTGCGAAATTGCCACGAATATTGCACGTGATGCACGCCAAATGCTGGGCGGTATGGGCATTACTGGCGAATACAGCATTATGCGCCACATGATGAACCTTGAAAGTGTAATTACCTATGAGGGTACACATGATATACATCTTTTGATTACAGGGATGGATGTAACAGGATTGAATGCTTTTAAATGATGTGATAATTTGGTGATATGATAATTTGTTGATGCGATAATTTGATAGCTTGTATAAAAATTTAAAAAAATTGGCTTTAAACAATTCTACCAATCCGCACATCCGCACATCTGCACATCCACGCATCTTCCTAATTGGCATGATGGGCAGCGGCAAGAGTTATTGGTGTAAGAAGCTTGCTAAAAAAATAAAATCGGGCGCATACGATCTTGACTATTTGATTGAAACAATGGAAGAGCAAACCATAGCCGAAATCTTTGCCGAACATTCGGAAGAATACTTTAGAAAAGCCGAAGCTAAAATGCTGCGCTGGTTTGCTGAAAAGAAAAGCTTTGTACTGGCTACAGGCGGCGGTACTCCCTGCTTTCATGAGAACATGCAGTGGATGAATAAACACGGCGTTACCATTTGGATCGATGAACCAATTGAAGTTCTGGCCGAAAGGCTAATTAAAGAAAAAGACCACAGGCCTTTAATAAAAAGTCTTTCAGATAATGAATTGCACAACTTCTTATCTAAGAAATTAGAAGAACGAACACCCTTTTATTCTCAGGCAACTTATCATTTAAAAGGCAATAAAATTTCTGACCGTAGCTTCGCAGAAATTTTACAACAGCATGAATAAAACATTTTTAATTACATCTGCTTTGCTCGGTGCTTTCACCGTGGCGCTTGGCGCTTTTGGTGCGCATGCCATAAAAGAAAAAGTAAACGAATACACGCTCGGCATTTTTGAAACAGCGGTAAAATACCAGTTCTACCATGTGTTTGCGTTGCTGGCTGCGGGCATTTTATTTCAGCATTTTGGCAGCAACTGGATGTTGTGGAGCGGACGGTTTTTTATTGCAGGCATTATCCTTTTTTGCGGCTCATTGTATGCGCTCACTTATTTTCTTGCAAACAATAACGAAAGTATGAAATGGCTTGGTGCCATTACGCCTTTTGGTGGTTTGTGTTTTATTGCCGGCTGGGTTTGTATGGCAATTGCAGTAATAAAAAAGTAAAATTCTTTTGGGCCCAACTGAGGACAATTAATTGATCGTTCCTTGCGTCGCACACTTGTACATTCGGAACGTTATTGAGCTTTTATCAGAGCGTAGATTGAAGATGCGAAATCCTAATATTAAAGTTACTATGCAATAAATTCTTATGCGATCTATACTGAATATTTGCGGAATACTTATATCTATTTATTGTCTTTACTATCAGGTTTTGTTTTTTATTTTTAACAATTTAACTCGTAGTTCTCAAACAGTATATCATAACTTTTTTTTACAAGAAACGCTTCCGCAGCTTTTGATAATTGTTATTTGTTTGATTTTTTTATTCATGAATATTAAGGATTTAATAGTGAGAATTAAGCGGAAATAACTTTGCTGCTGTTGATGTTAGCAGTCTTTCGCCGAGATTTGTGTCTTCACGAAGCACTTTTCGCTTCAATCTACGCAACGGTAAAAGTTCAGTCATAATCCAACCGTACAAGTGAGTGACACAACGATGTTTAATTGAAATTCAAATGCGGGCCAACAAAAAATTATTCTTCATCAAAATCATCCATCAGTTCTCTTTCTATTTCTTCCATTTGTACAATATCCCAGGCTTCGCTTTCACTTGGCGTTAAATTCATAGTTTCTAGTAGTTGAAACTGATCAAGTTGCACTTCAACAGGTTGGTTTACCTGGCAGATTACAAATGAGGCGCTGTTTTCGTAAAATGTTTGCTGAAGGGTTGCAAGTTTTTCAGCAGCAGGTTCGTCTATACTTTCAACATGCTGAAGATTGAGTATTACATTCTTTATGTCGCTTTGCAGGCAATCATTTGCTAATCGGTCTAATTCTGCTGTTAAATTGTCAGACAAAACAATCTGCATTGGCGTAATAGTCGTAAATTTCTCTTTGGTATCAATTTTGAAATTCATATACCTTTATTTAATGATTAACAGGATGTGCATAAACAGAACAGAACAGAGCTCAAAAATATTTGTTATAATTGTACAAACACAACAAAATGGATAATAACTTTTCGGCCCAGGTGAAGGAGATCATTTCGTTTAGCAGGGAAGAGGCGCTAAGGCTGGGAAATGATTTCATAGGAACAGAACATCTATTGTTAGGACTAATTCGCGAAGGTGAGAACACAGCCATAAAAATATTAAAGCAATTGAATGTTGATCTTTATGAACTGCGCAAAGAAGTAGAGCTGGCAGTAAAAGATAAAACAGGAAAAAATATTGCAAACATCAACAGCCTTCCACTTACAAAGCAGGCAGAAAAAGTGATTCGCGTTACGGTTCTTGAAGCCAAGGCGCTGAAAAGCCCGCTGGTAGAAACAGAACATTTAATGCTGTCAATTCTTAAAAACAAAGAAAACATTGCAACACAAATTTTAAATCAATTTGACGTGGACTACGATATTTTCAGAAACGAATTAGGCATGGTAAAAAGTAACGAACCCCGCAGCGAATTTACCGATGAGAATGATGATGATTTTGATGATGAAAAGAAAAGCTTTTCTCAGCAGCAACGTGGTAAGCAGGCAGGCAATGCAAAAAGTAAAACGCCTGTGCTGGACAACTTCGGCAGGGATATTACCAGGCTTGCTGAAACCGGTGCGCTGGACCCTATTGTAGGGCGTGAACAGGAGATTGAGCGTGTATCTCAAATACTCTCCCGCCGTAAAAAGAATAACCCCATTTTAATAGGCGAGCCTGGTGTAGGTAAAACGGCTATTGTTGAAGGCCTTGCCTTGCGAATTGTGCAGCGTAAAGTAAGCCGTGTATTATTCGATAAACGCGTAATCAGCTTAGACCTTGCAGCCCTGGTTGCAGGTACCAAATACCGCGGCCAGTTCGAAGAACGTATGAAAGCCATCATGAATGAACTCGAAAAGAACAGGGATGTAATCTTGTTCATTGATGAAATTCACACTATTGTAGGTGCTGGTGGCGCCAGCGGTTCGCTGGATGCAAGTAATATCTTTAAACCGGCATTATCACGCGGAGAATTACAATGTATCGGCGCTTCTACACTTGATGAATACAGGATGTATATTGAAAAAGACGGGGCGCTTGATCGTCGCTTTCAAAAAGTAATGATCGAACCACCAAGCGTGAATGAAACAATACAGATTCTCAATAACATCAAATCTAAATACGAAGATTACCACAGTGTATTATACAGCGATGATGCAATTGATGCCTGTGTAAAATTAAGCGACCGCTATATGACCGATCGTTTATTACCTGACAAAGCGATTGATGTATTGGATGAGGTAGGAGCGAGGGTGCATTTGAAAAACATTAATGTTCCTTCGAATATTCTTGACCTGGAAAAGCAGATTGAAGATATTAAACAGGAAAAAAATAAAGTTGTAAAAAGCCAGCGTTTTGAAGAAGCCGCTTCTCTCCGCGATACGGAAAAACGTTTGGGCGAAGAATTAGACAGAGCCAAGGGCCAATGGGAAGAAGAAAGCAAACACAAGCGTTACCCCATAGATGAGGAAGCCATTGCCGAAGTAGTGAGCATGATGACAGGTATTCCTGTAAAAAGAATGGTGCAGGCCGAAACTGATAAGCTCCGTAAAATGGGCGATGATATGAAGAGTATGGTAGTAGGCCAGGATGATGCTATCAGCAAAGTGGTGAAAGCCATTCAGCGAAACAGGGTTGGGTTAAAAGATCCTAAGAAACCTATTGGTACATTCATATTCCTTGGTCCAACGGGGGTAGGTAAAACAGAACTTGCCCGTGCATTGTCAAGGTATATGTTCGATAGTGAAGATGCACTCATTCGTATAGACATGAGTGAATACATGGAAAAATTCACAGTAAGTCGCTTAATTGGTGCACCTCCAGGCTATGTTGGCTACGAAGAAGGTGGACAGTTAACAGAGAAAGTACGCCGCAAACCTTATTGTGTAATACTGTTGGATGAAATAGAAAAAGCGCACCCTGATATTTATAATATTCTGTTGCAAGTGCTGGATGATGGACAATTGACTGATGGTTTGGGCAGAAAGATCAATTTCAAGAATACGCTCATCATAATGACATCGAATATCGGTGCAAGGCAGTTAAAAGATTTTGGTGATGGTGTTGGCTTTGCAACCGCAAGCCGCATGCAAAACCAGGATGAGAATAATAAAGCTGTAATTGAAAAAGCATTGAAACGCACGTTCTCACCGGAGTTTTTAAACCGTGTGGACGATGTGGTGATCTTTAATTCCCTTACAAAAGAAAATATTTTCGAGATCATAGACATACTGATGCGTGGAGTAACAAAACGGTTAACAGCACTGGGTTTTTCACTGGAACTTACAGCAGAAGCAAAAGAGTTTATTGCAGATAAAGGATACGATTCGCAGTTTGGGGCAAGGCCTTTGCATCGTGCTATTCAAAAGTACCTTGAAGATCCGCTGGCAGAACAGATACTGAATATGAATGTTAAAAACGGCGACCTGTTGATAGCAGATCTTGATAAAGAAGCCGGGTTAATAAAATTCGAGTTCAGAAAAAAAGAAGAAGAAGCAGAAGTATAAAAGTCAGTTTATAAAATTGAAATCCCGTCAAATATTGTGACGGGATTTTTTTTATGGAAGCAACTGAATATCTTTTCTCATCGTCCCTTGTGTCACTCACTTGTACTGTATAACCTTATGCAGCATGTGGCTTACAAATTAAATCATCCCTAAAACTAAAACCGAAAATCTCTTATCGTAACTTGCGCCTTTAATTGTATATGCATACTTAAATCACCAAAACAATTTTACTATGTCAGATGTATTTTCATCCGGCGACGAAAACATAAATGAAAAAGTCGGCACATCTTCAAAACCTGGAATGGGATGGTTGCTACCCTTGCTGTTGCTGGTACTTACTGCAGGGCTGGTATTATATTTTGTAAAAGGAAATAATAGTTATACTGTGGGTATCTTACCTGCTGTAGATACAACAGCAGAAGTATTTCAGGGCGATACAGTAGTACATGAGAAACCAACCTTGTCTATCCGGCTGATTGATGGTACTGAACTAATGGCTTTCCAAAATGGCGTTGAGAAAATGTTGCTGATCTATTTAAATTCGAAAGAGGCTGCTGACAGTATCAGTAAAAACAGGTGGTTCGATTTTGATAACCTTAACTTTGAAACAAGCAGTTCAAAAATTACAGATTCCAGTATAAACCAGGTAAAGAACATTGCTGCTATTCTAAAGGCTTATCCCAAATTAAAGATAAAAATTGGAGGGTACACAGATAAAACCGGTAATGAAGCCGCTAATTTAAAATTATCTCAGGCCCGCGCTGATGCCGTTGTGGCAGCACTTAAAAAAGCAGGCGCCAATGCTGAACAGATTGTTGGCGCAGAAGGTTATGGTTCTCAATACGCCAAAGCCGCAGCAAATGCACCGGACGAAGAAAAACAAAAAGACCGCAGGATTTCCATCAATGTAAGGGCGAAATAATTTTCCATGCCTTCTTAGAAAAAATCAGGAACATCACAAAATGTTCCTGATTTTTTTTGCTCATCAATGTTCCGAACGCATAAGTGAGTGACACAACAGGCGATGCTATGAAAAACCTCAGCCTGTACAAAAAAGGCTTTCTAATACAAACATGCAGTATATTAGCTTTCTACTATAATTATTGCGGTATGAAAAAAATATCATTTCTTTTCTATTGTTCATTGTTCATTGTTCA
>DGQT01000025.1 GCA_002390845.1 Chitinophagaceae bacterium UBA4407
CGACGCAACGAAAGTTTCATAGATATTCTTCAGCCCGGCCCATAAAAAAACTACAAACCATAAACTGTAAACTACAAACTTTCTTTCCCCCATCCCCACTTTAAAAACTCGGGAAAGGCTCGGCCCCAGGTAGGTACATCGTGCGTGCCATCGGGTAATTCAAGGTATTCAATGGCATTTTGAGAATAGCCAATTTTTTTAAGTTCTTTTATAAGATCAAGGGTATCATCAATGGAATCTATTATGCCATTTTTATTACGGTCTTTTGTTTCGTCCAACGCGCCACATTCAAAAAAGAATTGCAGCCATGGCGAATATGTGCCGCTCTTTATTTGCTGGTGCATTATGCGGTCGGTGTCATCGTTGTAACCATCTTTATAACTTTTGCTGCGCCACCAGAACGAGCCACTGAAACAACCTGTTTTTGTAAATTCTTCGGGGTGGTTCCATACAATATCCAATGCACTTAATGCGCCCAATGAGAAACCTGCAAAAGATTTTTCCCTAAACGAATGCACCAGGTATTTTTTCCGTATAAAAGGTAGTAATTCTTCAAAAATAAAGTCGGTATAAGCTTTTGCTTTTGTACCGCGGCCAAGATAATCGGGTTGTTTTGCAGTGGCATATTCCATTTTCCTGTCTGGCCCGCAATGAATGCCAATGCAAACCAGGGGTTCAATTTCACGTTCTGCAAGCAAATTGCCGAGTATTTCATCGAAAGGCATCTTGGGTAAATCCTGCCCGTCGTTAATTAAAAGCAAGCTCATATTTTCAGGATATTCAACGCTTGTGGGCAAATACGCATCAACAATTACATCCCTTTCAAGAAAAGAAGAATTAATAATATGTTGTTCTGTAAGGATATTGGTTGTCATAATTTTCTCATCGGCCATATTTTCAAAAGTAAGTAAACTGGATTTTTTACAGCAAAAAAGAATTTTCATTTGCGAATTGTTGTTAATTCAGATTAGTTCTTTAAATTGTCTTTTCAATATTTTTAAACAATCTATAATCAACTTTTATATGAAAAAAATCGGCATTTTACACGGGCAGGAACGCACTTTTCCGCAGGCATTTGTAGAAAGGGTAAACAGTAAAAATATAGACGGTATTATTGCAGAGCCCGTGCATATAGATAAGGTAATGCAGGGCGAGCCAACCGAGTATGCAGTGATATTCGACCGCATCAGCCAGGACATTCCCTTTTATCGTGCTTATTTAAAAAATGCAGCGCTTTGCGGTACGGCGGTAATAAATAACCCTTTTTGGTGGAGTGCTGATGAAAAGTTTTTCAACAACTGCCTCGCAACAAAAATTGGCGTTCCGGTCCCCAAAACGGTGATACTCCCTTCCAGAGATCTGCCGCCCGATACATCTGATAATTCATTTGCCAACCTTGCCTATCCTTTAGATTGGGATGCTATTTTCAGCTATACCGGTTTCCCTACTTACATGAAACCGTTCTCCGGCGGCGGTTGGAAAAACGTTTACAAACTAAACAGCGTAGAAGAATTTTTCGATAAGCATGCAGAAACAGGCGAACTGGTAATGCTGCTGCAGGAAGAGATCGTGTTTACCGAATATTACCGCTGCTATTGCATCGGCGGCAAATATGTACGCATTATGCCCTACGAGCCACGCAACCCCCACCATCTGCGGTATGTGGCCGATTTTTCTCCAACTCCGGAAAAATTAGCCGAGATGGAAGATATTGTTTTACGCATTAATAAATACCTGGGTTACGACTTTAATACCGTTGAGCTTGCGCTTCGCGATGGTGTGCCTTATGCCATCGATTTCTGTAATCCTGCACCCGATGCAGACCGCAACAGTGTGGGCGAAGAAAACTTTGCATGGGTGGTAGAAACCGCTGCCAATTATGCCATTGAAAAAGCGTTGGCACATGTCGATGGTGCAGATAATTTAACATGGGGTGAATATATTAAGAGGAGTGCCGGTCAGCAAAGTTTATACCCATAGTTTTTGAAGATTTTTTGGAGCCTGGCTATATATCGCTGTTGATCGTTCCTTGCGTCGCACACTTGTACAGTTGGATATTTATTGAGCTTTTGTCGAAGCGAAGTATCTATTCAAATTTTCTTAAAATTTAAACTCCCCTTTAGGGGTTTGGAGCATATATGTACACGATAATTGATGATGATGGTAATGAATCAATGGTAGCAGAACCATCACCGGATTATATCTATACTTATGCAGATTATCTCTCCTGGAAGTTCGAAGAAAGGCTCGAACTCTTCAGAGGGAAAATCTTTAAAATGGGAGCGCCCAATACCAAACACCAAGTGGTAAGTGGAAACGTTTTTTACAAGATAAAAACATATTTACAAGAAGGTAGTTCTTGCAAAGTTTTTTCCGCTCCATTTGATATAAGGCTGCCTGTACAAAACAGGAAGAAAGACACAGAAATAACCACAGTTGTGCAACCGGATATTTGCGTGGTTTGTGATACCTCAAAAATAGATGAACGCGGTATTTGCGGCGCACCCGATCTTGTAATAGAAATATTGTCGCCGGGTAATTCAAAAAAAGAAGTACGCCTTAAATTTGAATTGTATGAAGAGGCTGGCGTAAAGGAATACTGGATTATTAGCCCGGTTGAAGAAAACTTAGTGGTGTATATACTTAATGATGAAAATAAATTTGGGGGCGGTAAAATGTATGCAGGCGGCGATGTTATAAAAAGCGCTGCAATACAGGGGTTACAAGTTAATGTAAACGATATATTTAAAAACTAAACATCAAAACCAACGTATGGCAAGTTTAAGCTATAAACATTTTACAATTGGCGTAGAAGAAGAATACATGGTAATTGATCCCGTAACCCGTGAACTTAAAAGCCACGAACAAAAGATCGTTACCGAAGGCCAGAAAATAATCAAGGATAAGGTAAAGGCAGAAATGCACCAGGCCGTAGTAGAAGTTGGTACAGATATTTGCCAGGATGTAGATGAAGCTTTTAAAGATGTAGCAACGCTGCGGGGAACAATATCTCAAATTGCCGGCGACCTTGGTTTATGGATGGGCGCCAGCGGCACGCACCCCTTCAGCCACTGGCAAAGCCAGTTAATAACCGATCATGTGCGCTACAGCGAAATTGTAAATGAATTACAGGAAGCAGCAAGAAGCAACCTCATCTTTGGCCTTCATGTTCACGTAGGTATGGAAGACAGGAAGATGGGGGTTCACATCGCCAACTCTGCACGCTATTTTCTGCCACACGTGTACGCGTTAAGTACCAACTCACCTTTTTGGGTAGGTAGAAAAACCGGGTATAAATCTTACCGCACAAAGGTCTTCGATAAATTCCCCCGCACCGGCATACCTGATTATTTTGAAAGCATAGAAGCTTACGAGAGTTATGTAAACCTGCTTATTAAAACCAACTGTATTGACAATGCCAAAAAGATCTGGTGGGATTTAAGGGTACATCCATTCTTCAACACGGTAGAGTTCCGCATTTGTGATATTCCCATGACGGTAATGGAAACCATTACCATAGCTGCATTGTTCCAGGCCATCTGTGCAAAGCTCTATAAACTGCGCAGCCAGAACATGAATTTCATGATGTACCAGCGTGCTTTGCTTAACGAAAACAAATGGCGTGCAAGCCGCTACGGCATCGATGGAACACTGATAGATTTTGGTAAAGAAAGCGAAGTAAACACACGGGTATTGATTTATGAATTACTGGAATTTGTAGACGATGTTGTTGATCAACTTGGCAGCAGGCATATTTTAAACAACGTACATAAAATGCTGGAGAACGGCACAGGTGCAGACAGGCAGTTGGCTGTTTACGAAAAAAACGAAAGTTTGATTGATGTAGTAGATTATATACACGACCAGTTTCTTGCATAAGTGATAATAAGCTTTACCTGTGTTGCCTGCATGATTTATTATATCGTGCAGGCAACTTTTTTTATAACAATCGTATCTCATAAAATGATCTGCAATTTCAAAATATTAAAACGATCGCTATGAGAAAAATACTTTTTTGTTTATTAAGCATTTGCCTGTTTACAACAGCCTGTCAGAAAGCTATAAGCACACAAACAATAGATAATGGCACAGGAGGAACGCAAGGCGGCGATTCAACTTTTACGCCATCAGATACACTCGCTTACGAAGTGATAACAAACGACACAAGCGGATGGTATGGGATATGGATAGGCGAAAATTCTGAACTTATGAGCAATGATCTGGATAGCGGCTCTTACGGCAGTCCGGTTTATTTTAAAAGTGGCTGGAAATATACTTTCGTTCCAAAACATGCGCCTTTTCAGATGATGATGTCTGTTGATGCAAGAAATTATGTTGACGATATTACCATCAACTTTTATAAAAATGGGGCACTCATAAACACACAAACAAATTCTCCCATAAAAGGATTCGCAAAACTTTTAATGAATGTAATTGACGACACAACAAAAGGAACTGTGCAAGATCCGGTTGTTACATACGAAGTGCTGATAGATAATATGGACACAACGGCATTTGAACATGACGGCTGGATTGGCCATTGGACGGGGCC
Organism: Chitinophagaceae bacterium UBA4407; assembly: GCA_002390845.1. Lineage (GTDB taxonomy): Bacteria > Bacteroidota > Bacteroidia > Chitinophagales > Chitinophagaceae > Limnovirga. The sequence continues at coordinate 4,553 of DGQT01000025.1, forward strand.
TGAAGGAAATAGTAGTTTAATAAACAATGCACTTGGATTGGATTTTGCAATACCTTCTGGCTGGAAATATAGTTTTCACCCAAAATCGCTGCCATTTACAATGAGTATGCAGGCATCGCCTTATACGAAAGGCGGGGCAACAGCGACGATTAATTTTTATGTAAATGGCGTACTTGTAAAAACATCTTCAGCCGATGACTTTGTTTATCCGCCAATGACCTATGATGTTTTATGAACGCGGCAGCTGCTGAAAAAAGATATACAGCACAAGAGTGCGACGCAAGAGACGATGCCATGAAATACTATAGCCGGGTGCATAAAAAAATTATTTGATAAGCATGAAAATAATGGTAACGGGTTGACAGAAGTTGAAATGATTAATGGTTGCATTAAAAAAGATGCTACCTGCCAGCGTTTACTTTTTGAAGTTTATGCGGGCAGACTGATGACTGTTTGCCTGCGCTATGCCAGCAATCGCGAACAGGCCGAAGATATGTTGCAGGAGACATTTATAAGGGTGTTTAAGTATATACATCAATACAGGTTTGGGGGCTCGTTTGAAGGCTGGCTGAAACGTACTGCTGCAAACTGTGCTTTGAAGATGTTGCAGAAAAAAACTTTGCATTTTTTTGAGATAGAACATGATTTACAAACCGCTTCGCCAGCAAACATTTCAGCCGTTACTAACCTTAGTGAAATAGAATTATTGAAATTAATTAGCGGCCTGCCGGATGGCTACCGTATTGTTTTTAACCTTTATGCAATTGAAGGTTATTCGCACGATGAAATTGCAAAACTGTTGCGCATAAAAACTGCTACGAGCCGCAGCCAGCTGGCCAAAGCAAGAAAGATGCTGCAGCAGCAAATACAGTTACTTGATAAAATGCCTGTACAACTATGACAGAAAATCAATTTGATGAATTCTTCAGGGATAAACTGCAGCAGCATGCTTCGCAGGTGCCTGATGATATGTGGCAAAGAATAACAGAAAAAAAAGATAAGGACAGGAAAATATTTTTTATCCCACGCTGGTATTATTTAACGGCTTTATTGTTATTGCTGGCTATTTCAGGAACTGTATATTTTATACATACACAAACAATTAATAATGGCAATAAAAATAGCGCTTTAGATAATAATAATAAAAACTCCATAAATGCAGACACAGCAAGTGTTTCAGTGCAAGGAAACAGTTCAGCAATTACAACAAAAGATATTGCTGGTAATGTGTCAGGTATTTCTCCAACAACAGAAAAAAATAAAAATAAGTTTAATATTGAAGTCAGCACAACACAACGAAACAAATACAAATTAAAAAATAATGCTTCAACATTTGTGCAGCAAGATCAACAGACTTATGAAAATAATGTTGTAACAAATAATGATAAAAAAACTATAGCAAATGTTGAAGAAAAAGAAAAGAAAATAAAAAGTGCAGATAGTGTAATAATTAATCAGCAACAAAATAATTCGATTACAATACAAAAGAGTTTATTAGTAACAGACAGCCTGAATAATGAAACCGGAAAAGCTGCAACGGACTCTCTGCCCGAACCAAAAAATCATTTGTCACTCGAAGCATATATATCACCTGATATTCCGTTTGGCAAAATAAATTCATTAAATACAACTTATGCAGAAGAAAGAAATGCTGCATCGAAAATGAAATTATCATACACAATTGGCGCACGCTTAAGCGGCCCGTTAGGCAAACATTATTTATGGAAAATTGGTTTTCAATATTCGCAGATCAATGAAAAATATGAATCGCTTGATTCTACAGCAACTTATGGTTCAACGATTCATAACCACTATAAAAGTTTAGATATTCCGTTGCTGCTTGGTTATAAAACCGGTGACACACATTATACTTTTTCAGTATCAACAGGAATTTTACTCAACGTTACTTCTAAATATTCCGGCAAAATTTTAGATGCGTTTTCCAGCAATATAAATATTTCCAATGCTTACAAAAGCAATACCGGCATCAGCCTCTATTTAGGTTCATCTGTGTCAACGGCGCTAAATAATAAAATAGAATTATTTGCCGAGCCGTATTTTAAATACAGGCTAAACAATATCGCGCAAACGCAACAGCCTTTTTCGCAGAAAATACATATACTTGGGTTATCGCTTGGTGTGCGCTATAAGTTGTTCAAAAAGCAAACTGATAATTGAAACTGATTTTTATTGTTCGGCATTAGTATTTCATGGCATCACCTGTTGTGTCACTCACTTGTACGTTCGGAAATTTAATCAGCTTTGGGCTGCTAAGCTAACCTGCTTACAATATGCCAACTCAATAATGGTTCTAAATTAATCACTTTCATTAACCGCGGTTTCAGGCAATTGAAAATATCGCTTTGCATTGTAATAACAAATATCCTGTACCACTTTACCAATCCACTTTATATCGTTCGGTAATTCACCATGCTCTATTTCCTCACCAAAAAGATTGCACAATATTCTTCTAAAATATTCATGCCGCGGATACGATAAAAAACTTCTCGAATCAGTAAGCATTCCCACAAATTTGCTCAGCAAACCCATATTCGATAGAGTATTCAGTTGTTTCACCATTCCATCTTTCTGATCAAGAAACCACCAAGCACTTCCCCACTGAATTTTACCGGCAACAGAACCATCATTAAAGTTGCCCGCCATAGTAGCCATCTTCTCATTATCAGCAGGATTTAAATTGTATAAAATAGTCTTGGCAAGCATATTATCCGCATCAAGTTTATCAAGGAACTTAGACAAGGTTGCCGCTGAAATGCCATCCCCAATTGAATCCCAGCCCGTATCAGCACCGAGCTCCAGCATCATTCTTGTATTGTTATTTCTAATAGCTCCGAGGTGAAATTGTTGTACCCATCCTTTGGCATAATTCATCTTTGCCAATTCTGCAAGCACCGCCGATTTGAACTTCATTTGATCTTCCACGCCAGGCGATTTTCCGCTGCGGATTGTTGAAAATATATTTTCAATTTCATGATAAGTATAATCATCTGCATAAACCTGGGCAAGGCCATGATCCGCCACCATACAGCCCATCGTCGCAAAATAATCATGCCGGTTTTGCAATGCTTCTAAATATCCGTCGTACGAATGAATAGAAAGACCACATGAACCTTCTAATTTATTTACATAATTATTAAAACTTTCCTCGCTCTCCACCTGCAATGCTTTATCCGGACGAAAAGTCGGCAACACTTTTATTTCAAAACCATCATCCTGTATTTTTTGGTGATGTTCCAAATTGTCCGTTGGATCATCCGTAGTACATAAAAATTCCACATTCATTTTACGCAACAGGTTACGAACAGAATATTCTCTTGATTGCAGCTTCTTTGAACACTCCGTATAAATATCTAAAGCAGTTGACGGTGATAAAATTTCATGCACATTAAAATAACGCTGCAGTTCAAGATGTGTCCAGTGGTATAACGGATTGCGCAAAGTATAAGGAACTGTTGCAGCCCACTGCTCAAATTTTTCATAATCATTTTTGTAACCCGTGCAATAACTTTCATCCACACCATTGGTACGCATAGCACGCCATTTATAATGATCGCCGTATAACCATGCCTGCGTAAGGTTTTCAAAACAACTATCATGTGCAATCTGTTGCGGAGGCAAATGATTGTGATAATCTATCACCGGCATTTGCTTTGCAAATTCATGATACAGTTGCTCTGCAGTTTTATTATTGAGTAAAAAATTTTCGTCTAAGAATTTTTTCATGTTTTGAAGAATTTACCACAGAGATGCACAGAGTTATTTCACAGAGTTACACAGAGAAAAGAAAAAGCTGTTTACTCTGTGATGCATTTCAACTCTGAGTAACGCTGTGGTTCAATTGTATTTTTATTTTAAAGAAATATACTTTTGCTGATGCCCATTTCCAATCCACGCAATTCTGCTAACCCCCGCAACCTCCCTATCGCGGAATAACCGGGATTGGTTTTCTTATTTAAATCATCCAGCATCTGGTGACCGTGATCGGGCCGCATAGGAATCGAAATCTTTCTTTGCTGCATAACCTGTAAAACATTTCTTACTACAGCATACATATCCACATCGCCTTCCAAATGATTGTCTTCATAAAAATCACCACGTTCATTTCTGCGGGTACTTCTTAAATGCAAAAAATGAATGCGGTCTGCAAACTGCAAAACCATTTCAGGCAATTTATTATCCGGCCTTACTCCAAATGAACCTGTGCAAAAACACAAACCATTATTTAAAGAAGGAACAGCGTCAAACAGTTGCTGCACCTGCCTTCCATTGCACACCACTCTCGGCAATCCCAGAATACTGTATGGCGGATCATCAGGATGTATGGCCATCTTAATTCCAACTTCTTCCGCAACAGGGATTACCTGTTGCAAAAAATAAATCAAATGCTGCTGTAATTTTTTTGTATCAATTCCTTCATACTTTGATAAAGCAATATTCAGATCTTCTCCTGTAAAACTTTCATGGCTACCTGGTAATCCGGCGATAATATTTTTCTGCAATTGAGTAATCTCATCATCGCTCATTGCCTCGTAACGGTTCTTTGCATGGTTCAGTTCTTCCCATGAATAATCTTTCTCTGCATTCGTTCTTTTTAAAACAAACACGTCAAAAGCCACAAATGCAGCCCGTTCAAAACGTAAAGCTTTACTGCCATCGGGCATGGTGAATGCAAGGTCAGTTCTGGTCCAGTCAAGTACCGGCATAAAGTTGTAGGTGACTACACTAATACCGCATGCAGATAAATTATATAAACTGAGTTTATAATTCTCTATGTATTGTTGAAAATTTCCTGTTTGTGTTTTGATGGCTTCATGCACCGGAACACTCTCCACTACATCCCAGGTTAAACCCGCAGTTTCAATAATTTCTTTGCGTTTTAAAATTTCATCAACGCTCCAAACTTCTCCGTTTGGCACATGATGCAATGCAGTTACCACGCCTATGCAGCCCGCCTGTTTAATATCGGCTAAACTTACCGGATCATTTGGGCCAAACCAGCGCATGGTTTGTGTCATGGTAAAAATTGGTTCATTATTTTGATAAGATGGCATTGCAAATATTTAGTTGAATGATAATGATGCAATGTAAACAAGTTCTTCTTTTTTCACAACAGCGTTGCGTCGGTGGCTGTTGAAAGTCCCCAAATATTATACAGTACAAGTGTGCGACGCAACGAAGTTCAATCTCTGTTCTAATGTTTGGCTCATAATAAAGATCAACTCCTTATTTTTGTCGGTACAAAATTGGTGTATGAACAATATCAGGAATAACTGGAGCATTGAAGAGATCAACGAAATATACAATTCGCCGCTGCTAGAACTGGTTTATAAAGCTGCCACGCTGCACCGCGAATACAATGATACCGCGGAAGTTCAGGTGTGCACGCTGCTGAGTATTAAGACCGGCGGTTGCAGCGAAGATTGTGCTTATTGTCCGCAGGCTGCACGTTACAGTACGGGTGTTGATGTGCAGGCGCTCATGAAAAAAGAAGAGGTGTTGGAATATGCGCAAAAGGCCAAAGATGCCGGTAGTACAAGGTTTTGCATGGGTGCTGCCTGGCGTGAGGTTCGCGACAACCGCGATTTTGACCGTGTGCTCGACATGGTGAAAGGCGTTAATGAAATGGGCATGGAAGTTTGTTGCACCCTCGGTATGTTAACCGAACAGCAAGCCGAAAAACTAGCCGATGCGGGTTTGTACGCATACAATCATAACCTCGATACGAGCAAAGAACATTACAGCGAAATAATTACCACACGCACTTACGATGACCGTTTGCAAACGCTCGATAATGTGCGCAAAGCTGGTGTTACGGTTTGCTGCGGCGGCATCATTGGTCTTGGTGAAACGCATGCCGACCGTATAAAAATGTTGCATACTTTGGCAACGATGCCGGAGCATCCTGAGAGTGTGCCCATCAATGCGCTGGTTGCTATAAAAGGCACGCCGCTTGAACACAATAAGAAGGTTGACATTTGGGATATGGTGCGCATGATTGCTACTGCACGTGTGCTGATGCCCGCTACCATGGTGCGTTTGAGCGCAGGCCGCACCGAGATGAGCATTGCTGAACAGGCGCTTTGTTTTATGGCTGGTGCCAACTCCATTTTTGCCGGCGATAAATTGTTAACCACGCCCAATCCAAGTTTCGATGAGGATAATATGATGTTTCAACTGCTGGGTTTAAAGCCACGCGAATCTTTTAAAGCAGAGAAAGAAAAGCTGATGGAAATGGTTTAATAATATATAAGTGCTTATATAAAATCAGTCCCGGTGAATACAATTACCGGGACTGATTTTTTTAGGAAAGTTATGAGCTGGGCTGAAGAATATCTATGATGCTTTTCTTGCGTCGCACACTTGTACTTTCTGAACAATTCTGAACTTTCAACAGCCTTTAACCCTCACTCACCACAAATGTGATCGATTGTTTTTGCCGGTAAGTAACATAGCGGCCATTCTGCAATGCGGGTGTCCATTGTTTGCTTTTCTTAATTACACGTATTGCTTCTTGCGCAGTGCCATAACCGGGATCGTTGAGTGCCTGTACATCGGAAATATTGCCATCTTTATCTACAACGAATGAAACCACCACTGTATAATTTCCTGCTGCCGCACCATTATCTACCGGCATGTTCGTGTTAAGGTTCCTTTCGAGGTAGGTTCTCCAGGCACCAAGGCCACCGGGGAATTTGGCTTCTATTTGAACTTCAGCCGGGAAGTCTTCGTAATCATTTTTATTCGAAGGCAGTTCTATTTTTCCACCTGTTCCTTCTTTTTCAACAGGTGGCGCTACAATGTCTTTATCAACACCATCAGTATTTACAAGTCCGATCTTTGTATTCTCTGCTTCGTCATTTGTTGGCACTTCCGGTTCTTTTACCAAGTAATCTTCCACGATTCGCGGTGGCGTAACTTTAATTGTATGCACCTGTTCAACTTCCTTAGGCTTTACAGGCTCAGGTATCACAGTTTTTTTAGGCGGTTCCGTGATGCTGGTTAATTCATAATCTTTTACCAGCAGTTGCCCGTTCATCTTTTTACCGCTAGAATTTGCAAGCAGCACACCTGTAATAAAAAGTAAACATACTACGCCTGTTACTATAACGGACTGTTTAATGCGCTTGTGATAAGTACTGCGTAACTCATAAGCGCCATACGATTTGTTTCTGCCTTCGAATATAATATCGAGCAGATCTGTCTGAAGGATTTTGTTAGCTTCCATGGTTTATAATTTTCTACTAAGAAGCAGAAGCCACAAGGATTCCATAAAAATAAAGTTGTGTGGAATTTTGAGAAAATTGCATCGCTGAAAAAGAAAACCTAATAAAATCCTTGAATTTCAGACAATAAAAAATCCTGTAGAATAAAGATTCTGCAGGACTTTTTAATTAAAATATTTTCTACCCTTTTGTTGGAGCTGGTGTAGCTTTTTTATCCTTTTTGCGGTCAGCCATTTTCTTTACTCCTTTTTTAACGTCTTTGTTTCTGTCGTGTTTGTCTTTGTGTAAAGCAACCTGGTCTTTTACTATTGCTTTCTTAGATGTTCCGGCAGTGGCTTTGTCGGTCTTTGATTGTGATTTATCCTGCTTTACATCCTTCTGATCTTTCTTTACATCTGCTTTTGCAGTTTGTACTTTTTTTTGTTTTTCAGAGGCTTTTGCCGGTGTTGTTTGAGCGTTTACAACAGATGCGCCGAGTATGGTTGCGCAGGCTAGCAGGAACAGCGTCTTTTTCATTTTTTTTAAATTTTAAGTTTGTAATTTTTTTGTTTACGCAATAACAGAGGTTTTTAATAAGTGTAAGTTTAACGCGAAATACTTTGTTATTAATCTTTTAACAATTAGTGCGTTGAAGATTGAGCAAAATCATGGACAGCTATTATTCGTGTAAAACATATTTCTGCTCTAATGCAGTACAGTAAAGGGTTTTAGGGTATTTACAAAAATATTTTTCAAATACTTATTTGCTGCGCAGTGTATTTTTTTGATGAATAGAATTAAATAAAGTACAAGTGTGCGACGCAACAAAAGCCTCATGCATATTCTTATGCCCGGCTCAAAAAGGCAGGATTTATTACATGTAAAGAATTGTAATTAGTTATGCATCGTATTAATAACAGCCTGCAGGTTTTGTTTTATTTTCTTTTGTTTTGATGTTAGCAACGAATCAACAAGCGGGTTTTCTTCTGCAAGGTCTTTTGTAAACCTGTAAAAAGATCCCGAATCGTAAAGCTTGTACGAATTATCCTGCGCATACCTGAAAAGCTTATCATTTCCGGAGCATTGCATTGGCTTGAAATGACAAAAAACTGAATTGCGTGGTGTAGCGATTCCTCCGGTTAGCTGCGGGTAGAAACTATGCCCGTCCAATATGCCGTAAGTAGTGGGTACCGGGGTGTTTGCCACACCTGCAAGTGTGGGCAGAAAATCTGTAAAATCAAGCAGATCGCTGTTGATGCTGCCAGCCGGAATTGTGCCAGGCCACCTGCAAATAAGTGGTACATGAATACCATATTCTACGGTTTGCCCTTTCTGCCCTTGTATGGTGATGTTTTTATAAGCCGATGTGATTTCTTTTTGTGTGCCGTTGTCGCCAACATACACTATGATCGTATTATTCTCAAGGCCGAGGTCTCTTATTTTGGTAACAAGCAGCCCTATTTTTTTATCCATATACTTTACCATAGAAGGAAAGAAAGTTGTATCGCTGTGGCCAGGCTCAGCCAACCAGTCAGGATACTCTGGGTCGTCTGGAGTTGGAGAAAAAGCTTTGTGGCAAAGGATCATAGCGTAGTAGGCAAAAAATGGCCGGGATTTATTACTGTCAATAAAATTCATTACATAATCAGTAAAATGATCTTCCGAGTACTGGCTGTCTGTTATTGTTGAAGACAGGTACCCGCCATCCTGGTAAATTTTTGCGCCTTTATACCTCGAACCTTCCAGGTCTTCGGGACATTGTTTAAAGGGGCACCATACGCTGTAGTTGTCGAATCCAAAGTTTCGTATGGATTTATCACCGCCATCCAACTGCCATTTGCCTGCATAGCAGGTTGCGTAGCCGGCATCTTTCAGCATATTTCCAATGGTTCGCTGGCTTCTGTCCATTACGCCCCAAATGGTATAATTCCTGAAATTATATTTACCCGTTAGTATCATAAAGCGGGAAGGCGAGCAGAGTGGTGCGCTGCGGCATTGTAAAAAACGCATACCTTCTTTGGCAAGCCTGTCTATATTGGGCGTTGAATAGGAGCGGCCACCATCAATTGTTGGGATCTCATATCCAATATCATCGCCAACAATAAAAACAATGTTGGGCTTATCAGCAATCCGTAGGTTTTCGGGCTCAGTGCTTACAGATGTATTGGCTGACTTAAAAGTCTTTTCGCAAGCGGTAAAAAGCAGCGTAATAAAAGCAGTAAAAATAAAAACTGCAGTGAATCTTAAATAGTGTTTCATGCTTTTTCATTTTTTGGGTTTGTAATGTGGTATAAAAGAGGTGTTGTAAAAGACCTGTGCAGCAGGAATTATAAAACTACAATTTTATTTGCATTCTTAAACATAGTAGCTTTTTTACCAGGCAGTGTTGCATGAATGAAACTTTTGTTGCGTCGCACTCTTGTACTGCTGAAACCCTATTGGGCAAAGGGCTTACAATTGCAGCATGGTAAATAATGCGGAATAAAAAAGGTTCAGGTGTATCAACACGTGTTGATACACCTGGACCTTTGCAGTCATGTAAAAAGTTATTTAAAATTTCGCTTCAATAAAAGTTCAAACAATGCGCTGCAGATTAACGTAATGCGACGCAACGAAGACGCCACAAAGTGCCAATGCCGGTTTCAAAAAATATCTGTGACTCATATAAAAATATAGTCTTTTGAACCTGCTAATATTTTATAAAATGCTGCACCGAATTCTCATAAGAATTTTTGCTGATAAGTTTAATAAAATAATTGCCAGCTGCAAGTGCGCCTATGCTGATTTGTATATTATTATTACCATTTGTAAGGCTTGCATTTATACGCTTTACAATTTTTCCTGAAGCGTCGGTTACAATAAAGTTTACGTTATCAGTTAGCACAGCTTCTACATAAATATTTACAATATCATGCGAAGGATTGGGGTACACTGCATTCATACGCATACTGAATGTGCCGTTATTCTTAATGATGATGATATTGCTGTAATTGAGTTTGCCATCTTTATCTTCCTGCGCCAGGCGGTAATAATTATTGCCATTGAAAGGTTTTTGATCTGTAATTGTGTATTCAATTAAACCAGTGCTGTTTCCGTTAGAGGCTTTTGTAGAAACAAAATTAATAGTGCTGAAATTGTGCCCGTCTGCACTGCGCTGAACCTGGAAACCTTTATTGTTGATTTCGGTTCTTGTTTGCCAGGCAAGGGTTACAATTCTGTTATTCAGGCTGCCTGTAAAGCTGGTAAGCGATGCAGGTAATATATTGCCACCGGTGGTTCCATCGCAATTTATATTTTGTGCATAGGCAAAATCTTCAGTGTCTTTATTTTCCTGCCATACCGCTACGGCCTGGTTGTGCCTTACCTGTGTAAAACCATACCGGCCTTTTTCGTTGGTTGTACTGCCGATTTCTGTTTTAATACCACTCCATATAAAGTTGCCCGAAGTATCGAGCCCGGTTGCATATAGTTTATTGGTAATGTCGTGGAATATAAAAAGCGGGCCATTATCACAAACCGATAAATCGCCAACCTGCCTTTCTGATGAAGGGCTGATTGCAAAAACAGTTTTGCCGTTATCGCCCAACATTTTTGCGCCACTTGCACCATCGTATTTCTGAACTGCAATACCGTAATTAAACTGGTTAAAATCACTCATTGTTGATACAGCCCATACGCGGTCGTTGGCTTTATCGAAGGCAATATTTACATCAAAAAAATAGGGATCAAAATTGCCGGAGTAATCTGCAAAACTGCTGCCGCTTAAGCCCCAGGGTAATACGCCGTTACCATTTACTTTTTGTACATAGCCAACAAAATTATTTTGATTTGCAGGGTTTGCATAATAGCCAATGTAAGTAATATCTCCGCTGCTTAACACAGAATAGGAATGAAACACAGCAGTAATGTATTCAGTTAATTTTTTCGGTTCTGTCCACATGGCATCACCATTATTATCAAAACGCTGTTCGTATAAGATAGAAGAGAAGAAGCCTTTTTTTTGCTGGTATACAACGCCAAAAGAACTGTCGGTTAATGTTACTACCTGCGGCCTTGTTACACCTGAAGGGCTTGAAATTTCTTTTGGTGTAGCCCAGGCAATATTCCCATCTGCGGTTAGCTTCTGGTAGTTAATTAAATTGTCGTTGCTCCAGGCTACCGCTACATCTCCGTTTGATAATGCAGCAACTGAAGGCGAAAGGCCAACACCCAGTTCAATGCCCCATGCACCCCATAAAAATTTTCCTTTTGGAGTAATCTTACTTGCAACGGTACGCAGTATGCCACCCCTTTGGTATTGGTAACCAATAATAATATTGTCTGATGTATCTACACATGCCGTAAAAACATAAGTTGCGGTTCCGGAATATTTAGGGCTTACCAATACACCACTATCGCCCAATAGCTTGGTACCGTTATCATCCAGTAGTTGTAACCTTAAATAATACGAACCTTCGAATGGCGTATACGATACAATGTAAGTTCGGCCATCGCTGGTACCAACTGTTACAATATCAGAACTCGGCATTACATTCGCTTTCAGGTTTTCAGAAGTGTTGCTGCTCCATTGAGCATTTGAATAATACACTGCACATATCAGTAGCAGGGATAAGTAAATTTTTTGCATGGGTTTAATTTTTGGTTGTTCGTAAAAATTATTGGTTGTTCAAAGTTAAGCTGATTCTTTAAATGAAACGGGCGTATTGAAAATTCCTTCTAATTTCTTCCGGAGAATATTATAGTGCGTTTGATAAGATTTTTTTTGAGTCCGGCAGCAGTAATGCTATGATGCATCCTTGCGTCGCACACTTGTACGGTTGGGAATAAATTGAGCGAATTTGCGAATTAACGAATTGTCGAATAATTTAATCCGTTCATCTGCAAATTCGCCGATCCTTGAATAGAACGTACAAGTGTGCGACGCAAGTAAAGCTTCATTCATGTTCCTAAAGCCCGGCTCAAAAAATTTATTGTATTGTATTGGCAAGTTTAATTACAAACACACCTGACGAAGAAACATCTCCCGGCCTTAAGGCAGACAGATCGATGATTACATCTTTGCCTGTTTGTTTTGCAGTAATTTTTTTGGATACACCTAAAACGCTAACCGCTGTTTTTGCGGTAAGCTTTGTATTGTTGAGTTTCAGTTGTTGCTGGTAACCAGGCATTATGCAATAAAGGTCTTTGTTCTTTTGCGTAAAAAAGCATTGAACATAAGCTGTATCCTTATTGGGAATAACCATTTTGGCGGCGCTGTAACTTGCCATAAAACTGGCATCTTTTTTATTCGGCTTTATGCCGGTGCTCCACTGATAAGATTGTTTGTAGGCCTCAGTTTCGTAAATGGCTTCGCCGTTTATTTTCAGCCAGTCGCCCATATCAATTAACCGTTGCTGCATGATTACAGGAATGCGCCCATCGGCTGTCGGCCCTATGTCGAGCAAAAGATTTCCACCTCTTGCAACAATATCGCAGAGCATTAAAATAAGGTCGTGACTGGTTTTATAATCTTCTAACTTTTCATTGCGGTTGTAGCCGTAAGAATGCCCGATACCCTGACTTTCTTCCCAAATAACACTGGCATCCATACCACTGCCATACTCTGAAGTAGAATACATGCAACCTTTATTTGAACTGCGTGTATTGTTTCCCCAACGGTCGTTGATTACCACATTATCCTTAACCGGCGACTGATTGAATAACCATGCGAGCAGTTCCCTGCTTTTCCATGCGGTATCGGAGAGGTCCCACTCTCCATCAGAAAAAATAACCGAAGGTTTATATTTTGTAACAAGGTCTTTAAACTGCGGTATCATGTGTTCATCTACATATCTTTTTTTATCGCTCAGCCATAAAGGATTGAACCACTCGTACAAAGAATAATAATAGCCCATCTTTAATCCTTCGGCACGAACAGCATTCGTAAGATCGCCGAGCAAATCTCTTTTAGGTGTGCCGGTAACAGCATTCCACGGCCTGCCCCAATCGCGGTCGGCTTCGGCACTGTTCCATAAACAATAACCTTCGTGATGTTTGGAAGTAAGCACCACGTATTTTGCACCTGAGCGTTTAAATACATCGGCCCACTGCGAAGGGTTGAACATCTCTGCTTTAAACATGGGCTCGAACTGTGGGTATAAAAAATCAGCACCGTAATTCTTGTTGTGAAAATCGATGAACTCCTGTTTCTTCTCGGGCAGGCGGTTCCAGTACCACTCCGCATAACTATAACCGCTGTTGGGTATTACCGGCGCATAAGAAGGCACTGCGTACAAACCCCAGTGAATAAAAATGCCAAACTTATCCTGGTGAAACCATGCAGGTATTTTACGTTCGTTCAATGAGGCCCAGGTGGGCTGATAATTTTGAGCAACAGAACATAAACAAAAAGCTGACAGCAAAAAAACAAAGGAAATTTTTTTCATGTAATGGCAATATTATGTGTTGAAGATGTGCACTATAAAGTTAGTGGTAAATGAAATGCATAGAAAAATTTGTTATGGTTCTTTTGCCTCCCAAACCGGTGTAAAATCTTCCGCTTTATAGGGGGCTGGAAATTGATCATATAAAATAACATGTGCTGCAATTCTACCAACAGCGTCCGAACACATGGCAGAATATCCGTTGCCGCCGGTGGCAATGTATACCGCATCATCAATGGCACCAATGTATTGGGTCTTGGTTTCTGTATAAGTTATTATACAGCGTTTGGTAAAATATTCCTCTACTGCTATGGCGGGCATCAATTGGTGCAAAGCATATTTCATTAACTTAAGGCTCCTATCACTATTTCCCTGCCTGAACCAATGCTGTATTGCTTCGAGGGAAGAAAAAATAGTATCTGTGGCAAGGTTGCATCCCATTTTCAAATACCAGTTTCCATCAGGATATTGCAGCGGTCTTATTAAATAAATATCTTCCAGTTCGTCTGTTTTCAAATCGTATAACAATGCTGGAAGTTCAGCCAGTCTTATTGCCTCTGCCTCACTTACTTTGGCGAGCAATACCGTTTCGCTTTTTAAGCGCAGTGCCAGCCTGCGTTCCATTAACTGCAAAAAATTAGCGAATGCACCAGCGCAAAGCAATACTTTTTTAGCTGTGTACTTTTTACCAGTTTCTGTAAGCACTTCAACCATCTCGTTTTTCTTTTCAACCAAAACCACTGTATCGTTTATTACAGTTGCTTGTTGCTGTTTGCAAACTGCCAGTTGTGCCTCAATCAATTTGCGGGGATTGATATGTCCCGAAGGCGATGCCTCAAAATTTCCCTTTGCTTTGGCAGGAAATGCAAAATCGGGAAAGGCATTTTGTAAGGCTGCTCCGTTATCAAATAAATTTATCGGAAATTGAAATTGCTCAGCCCTTGCAGGTAATTGCTGCAGGTAAACATCATCCTTATGCAAAGACACATAAAGGCAACCCACGCCATAATGAAATTCAATACCCGTCTGGTTTTGCAACTGCCCGTACACGCTAGCAGATTCCAGGTTAAGCCTGGTCCACAAATCATCGCGGCCAATGATCCGCTGCACACGCCCCTGATCGTAATGACTTGAGAAAACAGTTGCCTTATTTACATCATCGGGTTCATCCGGGCCAATAATTGCAATATTTTGTCCTGCTGCGCCGAGGTATTTTGCAGCAGCAGCGCCCATCAAACCTTTCCCTACAACAATGGTATCAAAAATGATCATAGTCAAAAAAAACTTGTGCACTCAAGGTAAAGAATAATTTTTTAGCCCGGCTAAGGATGGGGAATTTAGCTTCCGTTGCGTCGCACTCTTGTACGTTCTGATTATGATTGGGCAAGCTGCGAGCCATGATCCGCCGCGGCGGATGTGAGCAAAATAAAAGGGCTTATACCTCGTAGCTAAAAGCTCGTAGCTATTTTTCAGTACAAGAGTGCGACGCAACAGTTGATGCTATGAAATATCCCAAGCCGGGCTCAAAAAAAATAAAAGTAAATTTAACGGTGCGGTATATTGGGGTAGTAGAAAGGAATTACCTTATGCAGCTTTATGCTTAAGGCAATATAAAACGTGAGGTACGAGTCTTTATTATCAGGGTTTGCTTTAAGTACATCGGGCTTTACTTTCCATGGTGTACGTGACCGTGAATAAAGCTGTGTGGCTATCGCAGCTTTTTCGGGAGTGAAATATTTACTGAATAACTGAGGGTCTATATAAGTAGTGCTGATGTCGTCAATATAATCGGTAAATGTAAGCCTCGTCATAACACCCAGTGAAACCGCCCAGGTATTGTTGAGGTAATATTTCATACCTGCATTTATGGGCATATAGATCTGCGTGGTTTTATAGCCCTTTCTGTCGGGGTATTCTGAGAAGCCCTGACCTTCAAGATGAAGTGGCTGCAGATCGATCCACTCACCGTTTAACTGCGTTTGAGATTTAAAATGGAACATACCAATGCCCGTGGTTATATAAGGGGCCCAGCGTTCCAGTTCAATACGTTTATGGTCGATCCACATTATCGGGTAAAAGGTAACATCTGCATGGGCTTCAAAAATATTGGAACGAAAACTTAGGTTGCGGTAATAGCGCCAACGTTCAAAATCGCCGGTATTATTGATCAGGCTATCCGCATCATTGATCTTGCTGAAATTGATGCCTGCATTGAATGCAGCGTAATTGGTAATATTATAACTAACAGAAGCCCCCAGCAGCGCCTTGTTGGTATTCGCCGTATAATCTTTTAATAATGGCCGCCCTTTTCCTTTGGTGCCACCCAAATCGCCCAGGAAATTATTACCGCCTGCATTAATATTTACTTCCCAAAAACCGGTTGGATCTGTAAGGCCGTCAAGATCATAAGTTTGTTGTGCGTAGACAGTAATACCCATAAAGATAAACGCAGCTGTTAAAGCAGAGGATATTGTTTTGGATATTACGGACATGCGATTCAAAATGGTTTTCTCATTGCAAAATAAGTAAATATATCATTCGCCGGGTAAACAGTTCATTTCTATATGCTCTATATTATCTTCCAGGTACATATCGCTGCATTGTTTAAAACCCAGAGACTCGTAAAACTTTTTAAGATACAGTTGCGCACCAATCTTTATTGGCTGCCTGCCAAAAAGCAGTACGCATTGTTCAATGGCCTGCTGCATTAATAACCTGCCTATGCCACCTTTCCTGTGCGTTGAAGCGGTAACAACACGGCCAATGCTCATTTCCGCAAACGAAACACCAGGTGGTAACAGGCGCACATAAGCCGCCAGTATTTCACCATCCCAGCCGCAATAATGCCAGCATTTCTGATCTTTATTATCAGCATCCTGGTAAGGGCAATTTTGTTCAACTACAAATACTTCGCTGCGCAGCCGCATAACAGCATACAATTCATATACAGAGAGGCTGTTAAAAGGTTTGCATGTCCATTCAATCATAGATGCTTTTTTGAGCCCGGCAATTGCAATACTATGAAACTTTTCTTGCGTCGCACACTTGTACACAATAACTTAAAGCAACTTTAAGCTGCGGGCTAAATTGTGTGCATTAAGATGGTAAGGGCTACTTTTGCAATGTTCTTAAACAGCCTTGGAGAAATTAAGGCATATTAATATGCGCAAATTAAGTATGGATGAACTGGGCCGCAAAACGGTTCAGGAATTTAAGGAAGCGGTTAAAACACCGGTGATTGCGGTGCTGGATAACATTCGCAGTATGCACAATGTGGGCAGCGTGTTCCGTACCGCTGATGCATTTCTGCTGGAGGGTATTTGTTTATGTGGCTATACGCCGCAACCGCCGCACAGGGATATACACAAAACAGCACTCGGCGCAACCGAAACGGTTGACTGGATTCATTTTCCAACTACCCTTGAAGCAGTGCAGCAACTTAAGAAAGGCGGCTATAAAGTATTTGCAGTGGAACAGGCAGAGGGTAGTATTTCTTTGGAAAAATTTAATTTGCAACAAGATGAGAGGCTGGCTGTTATATTTGGTAACGAGGTTGAGGGTGTAAACAGTGAAGTGCTCAAAATCTGCGATGGCTGTATTGAAATACCGCAGCTTGGCATGAAGCATTCGCTGAATATTTCTGTTGCGGCGGGAATTATTTTCTGGAAATTATCTGAACTAAGATTTTTGTGATTTATTGGATTTAGAGGAAATAAAATATTTATGAGTAAAGTAAAAGATTATTTGAGCCTGGTAAAATTCAGCCATACCATTTTCGCAATGCCTTTTGCGATGATTGGATTTTTTTTGGGGTACTTTAGTAAGGATGCAATGATTAATTTACTTGGCAGTGATGAATTGCCATCTTCATGGAGTTTTTATATAGATTCAGAGGTAATTATAATGAAATTAATTCTTGTTTTAATCTGCATGATAACAGCACGCAGCGCAGCAATGGCTTTTAACCGTTATCTTGACAGAAGCTTCGATGCAAAGAACCCACGCACAGCAATAAGGGAAATACCCAAAGGAATTATTGCACCCAATAGCGCTTTGAGGTTTGTTATTTTGAATTGTGTTCTTTTTATAACAGCTACATTTTTTATTAATAAGATCTGCTTCTTTTTATCGCCGGTTGCGCTTTTTGTTGTGTTGTTTTACAGTTATACCAAACGCTTTACACCTTTATGCCACTTGGTTTTGGGTCTGGGGTTATCACTTGCGCCAATTGGCGC
>DGQT01000002.1 GCA_002390845.1 Chitinophagaceae bacterium UBA4407
ATCAATTGCTTCAGCGAATCAATACCAATTTTTAAATGCTTTTCTACAAACTGGGCAGTGATTTTATTATCGCTTTTTTCTGTTTTAATGCCTTCAGGAATCATAGGCTGGTCACTTACCAGCAGCAGGGCACCGGTTGGAATTTTATTATAAAATCCTACGGTAAAAATGGTGGCCGTTTCCATGTCAATAGCGTAAGCCCTTATTTTTTGCAGGTATTTTTTAAACTCATCATCATGTTCCCAAACGCGGCGGTTGGTGGTGTACACGGTGCCCGTCCAGTAATCAACTTTATAATCGCGTATGGTTGTTGAAATCGCTTTCTGTAATGCAAATGCGGGGAGTGCCGGCACTTCAGGAGGAAAATAATCGTCGGATGTTCCTTCGCCCCTTATTGCTGCAATAGGCAGTATTAAATCGCCAAGTTTATTTCGCTTTTTAAGGCCGCCGCATTTACCTAAAAACAACACTGCTTTTGGTTTTATGGCACTTAGCAAATCCATTACTGTGGCGGCTCCCGGGCTGCCCATGCCAAAATTAATAATCGTAATTCCTTCTGCCGTTGCGCATTGAAAAGGACTTTCTTTGCCCATTACTTTTACCTTATTCCACTCAGCAAATTTGTGTACATAGTTGCCAAAGTTGGTAAGCAGAATATATTTTCCAAAGTTCTTTAATTCTTCTCCCGTGTAGCGGGGAAGCCAGTTGTTTACTATTTCTTCTTTTGATTTCATTAGTTGTATTTTTTGTGAAGCCGGTTCAATGTTAAAAGATAATTATTAACCGGGCGACAGATACTTTATAGATACATTCTTGCGTCGCACTCTTGTACGTTCGCCTCTTTATTCAGCTCTTCCAGTGCAGTCACGCTGCAAGTTTACCTAATTGTCTTCTACAGAAATGAGCGCAGATAAATTCAGTAAATATACTGAAAGAGTTTTTTGTGTTGGTACATTTGCGCATGCTGCCGATCGTTTATCCGCAATTTCAATTTAAAATAAAAGAAGAAAATAACATTGAGGTTATTTTTGACGAAGTAAGAAAAAAATGGGTGCGCCTTACACCAGAAGAATGGGTGCGGCAAAATTTTATACAGTATTTGTTGCAAACAAAAAGATATCCGGCTTCTATAATTGCAGTTGAAAAAGAAATTAAGCTCGGCGATTTAAAGAAGCGTTGCGATATTGTTGTGTACAGAGAAGATAAGCCCTGGATGATCGTTGAATGCAAAGAACAGGCCGTTGCATTAAACGATTCTGTAATACAGCAAATACTCCGCTATAATATTACTTTAGATGTAAGCATACTCGTAATTACAAATGGCGAAAACTCACATGCAGTTATTGTAAATAAAAATGGTATGCAGGCGCTGGATATTTTACCAGATTGGAATACTTGATTTTCGCTTAGGTGTATTGGCTGTTGAAAGCTTAATAAAAATCTGAACGTACAAGTGAGTGACACAAGCGGCGATGCTATGGAATACTTCAGCCGGTCTACAAAAAACCTTAACTCAAATTTTTTGTGTTTATCATTTATCTTCGGCTTTCTAAATTTTAAAAAAGTTTTAAAACAGTATCTGATGAAAAAATTATTGTTTGCCTTTTGCGTGCTTGCCGTATCGGTTGTTCATGCACAAAATCCCATTCAGTATTTGTTGGTTGGCACGTACACAACCAACGGAAAAAGCGAGGGCATTTATATTTACCGTTTTAATCCGAATAAGAATGAAGCCACTTTGGTAAGCACCGCAAAGGGTGTAGAAAACCCAAGCTACCTTGCTGTTTCGAAAGATCAGAAATATGTTTATGCCGTAAATGAAAACCATGGTGATAAAGGCGGTGAAGTAAGTTCCTTTGCACTGGATAAAACAAAAGGCGAATTAAAATTTTTGAATAAACAAACTACGGGTGGTGATGATCCATGCTATGTAACAGTAGATTCAACGGGCAAAAATGTAATTGTTGCCAATTACAGCGGCGGTAATTTAAGTGTACTGAAAGCCAATGCTGACGGCTCTTTGCAACCCGCAGCCCAAACAATTATGTACGAAGGTTATGGCGTAAATGTAACCCGCCAGGAAATGCCGCATCCGCACAGTGCAGTGCTTTCGCCTGACGAGAAAAACATGTTTGTTCCCAATCTTGGTAACGACAGGTTGTACCGTTATACTTTTAATGCAGACGATGCGGCTACGCCTTTAACTGCAATGGATCCGCCATATTATGAAATTCCTGATAACAGTGGCCCACGACATTTTACCTTTCACCCGAACGGCAAGTTTGCATATATGGTAAATGAACTTTCAGGAAATGTAATCGTGTATGCATACAATAATGGGGGGCTTACAGAAATACAAACCATTGTTTCAGACAATACCAATGTAAAAGGCGATAAAGGCAGCGCCGATATTCATATTACGCCTGATGGCAGGTTTCTTTATACTTCAAACCGCGGCACTGCAAACGATATTGCCATGTATAAAGTTTCGAGCGATGGCAAGCTTGCAGAAAACGGCCACCAGCCTGTGGGTATGCACCCCCGTAATTTTATGATCGACCCAACAGGCCGGTTTCTTTTGGTAGCCAACCGCGACAGCAACAACATTCAGATTTTCATCATTAACAAAAACTTTGGCCTGCTGCAAGATACCGGTGTAAAGATCGATGTGCCGCAACCCGTATGTTTAAAGATGGTACCAGTAAAATAAGATTGCATAATCTGGTTAAGATAAATAGTGTAATACCAGCAGCAGTTTTCATAGCATCATCGTTGCGTCGCAATCCGTTCATCTGATGTAAAAATGGCATCTTCAGGTTCAAATGCGGTGCCTCAAATAAATTTAAAACAGCTTTTGGCATCGGTACTTAACAGGGATTATTTGTTGTAATCTGCATTTTTAAAAATAAGATGCAACATTGCAACGTTTTGGTACTTTACCGGGTCTTAAAGAAAGTTTACACCATAATTATGCGTTTGCTGAAACATTTCCCTGTATTCATATTGTTTTTGTTTTTTGGCAATGCTGCCTACAGCCAGGCTTGTACTACACTTGGACAAACGCCGTCAACTGCGTTTCCTGTTTGCGGTGTAGATACTTTCAGCCAAACCATTGTACCCAATTGTGGCGATAAAGCAATTCCCGGCCCTTGCAGTAATGTAGGTGGTGTGGTTCTATCAGATTTAAATCCTTTTTGGTACAAGTTTACCTGTTTCAAATCCGGAACGTTAGGATTTTTAATTCAGCCTGATGATCCAAACGATGATTACGACTGGCAGTTGTTTGACATAACAGGCCATAATCCTAATGATGTATATACAAATGCAAGTCTCTATGTATCTTGCAATTGGAGCGGCAATACCGGTAACACAGGTGCATCGGCTACAGGCAGTGGTTTGAATAATTGTGCAGGAACATCATATCCTTTATTTGGTTCTATGCCTACAATAACAGAGGGGCATCAATATTTACTGCTGCTCAGTCATTTCAACACTTTTACGCAAGGCAACAATGATGGATACAAACTTTCATTTGGCGGTGGTTCGGCCAGTATTACAGATCCGGTGGATCCTGATTTTAAAAGCGCCACTACCAGTTGCGATGGTACGCAGATCAGGATTAAGCTGAGTAAAAAAATGAAATGTAATACGCTTACTGTTACGGGCAGTGAGTTTACAATCACTGGTACAACGGTAACGATTACTTCAGCAGTAGGAATTGGTTGCAGCAATGGTTTTGATATGGATTCTATAGTGCTCAATCTTAGCGAAGCATTGCCACCAGGTAATTATTCATTAAGTGCCAGAATGGGTTCTGACGACAATACCCTTTTAGATTACTGCGACCAGGCAATTCCAGCGGGCGCTACCGTTCCCTTTATCGTTTATGGTCGGCAGCCAACGCCATTTGACAGTGTTGAAACCGTTTCATGCGCACCAGCTTCTCTTACACTCGTATTTAAAAAAAATATTAATTGCAGCTCTATAGCTGATGATGGGAGTGATTTTCGGGTTACCGGTCCGTTTCCCGTTACCATTACCTCCGCAACTGGTAACTGTATTGATGGTTTAAGCAGTACAATAACTTTAAATCTTGCAGCCCCCATTGTACACCAGGGCAACTATACCATCACACTTTTAAGCGGGGGCGACGGCAATACTATTATTGATGAATGCGGTATTGAAACTCCTATTAGTGGAAGCATTGATTTTTTTGTAAAAGACACCGTAAGCGCCGCATTTACTTATAATCTTTTTGAAGGATGCCGCGAAGATTCTATATACCTGTATCATAATGGGGCAAATGGCATAAACCAATGGTACTGGACATTTGAAGAGGGACAGAACACGAACGTTCAAAATCCCCATGCCTACTATACTACCTTTGGAGATAAATCAATTAAACTATTTGTTAGCAATGGTTTTTGTACCGATTCAACAGAACTGAAACTTTACTTAAACCACGATACTTTAAGGGCTGCATTTACAGGTCCTTTAGTGTATTGCCCCAACGATCTTGCGTATTTCAGAGATACCAGTAAAGGAACAATTCTTAACTGGAACTGGGAGTTTGGAAACGGCAGAACCAGTACACTTCAATACCCACCGGCACAGGTTTACCCCCAGGCAGATAAAGAGCGCTTATTCCCTGTAAGGCTTATTGTTTTAAGTGATAAACAGTGCACCGATACTTCGCTGAAATATATAAAAGTTGTAAACAACTGTTACATCGCCGTACCCAGCGCATTTACGCCAAACAAAGATGGCCGCAACGATTACCTGTACCCGTTAAACGCTTACAAGGCAACACATCTTGAATTTAAAATCTACAACAAGTACGGGCAGTTGGTATTTGAAACAAAAGACTGGACACATAAATGGGATGGAACGATTAATGGCACCGAGCAGCAGAGTGGCGTGTTTGTTTGGTTTCTTCAATATACAGATACAGATACAGGCAAGCAGGTTCTTCAAAAAGGCACCACGGTACTAATACGATAGCAGAAAATTTTTATTGGCCAAACATATGAACATCCATTGAGCTTCTGTTGCGTCGCACACTTGTGCTGTAGAATAATTTTCTGCCATCGGCAATCAACTTTCGAAAGTACAGTCATTGCTTATTTCCAAAGCCTGACCGCATATTGCTAAATGTGGTTCTAAACGTATAAGAGTGCGACGCAAGAAAAGCTTCATAGCACTACTATAGCCTGGCTCAAAAAAGAGTTCTTTCAATACTTGGGTTATAAAAAAATACCATAAAAAAGAATATCCCGGCGTGTTTTAAAACAGCACCAGGATATGCAATACATTAACAGCGGCTAAAC
This sequence comes from Chitinophagaceae bacterium UBA4407, assembly GCA_002390845.1. Classification (GTDB taxonomy): domain Bacteria; phylum Bacteroidota; class Bacteroidia; order Chitinophagales; family Chitinophagaceae; genus Limnovirga. Next base: position 5,328 of record DGQT01000002.1, read on the forward strand.
CGTTATATTATTTTTAGAATGTGTAATTGAAAATAATTTTATGCCAATTCTTTATTTGCTACAAGAGAGAGTTTGGTAAACTCGCTGCCACTGTAGATTTTGGCAAAATCCATGCTTTTGTTTTTTTCCCACTCTTCAAAATTTGCCTGCACTACTATGCGCCAGAAATTTTTTGATTTCAGGTCTTCGTAATCAGTAGACCTGATAATCAGGCCAAGAATGGGGTTTCTTTTCTTGAAATCTATACGTATAGATTTGCTGGCAGGAATGGTTTGTGTTTCGAAAAACTTTTCTATTGCTTCTGAAGTCATGCCGCGAAAGTACCTTTTTTAAAATGGTTTTCAGAATTTTTATTCGGCACCGGTTTATATCACTGGTGTATTTATGCAATTGAATTAACCGAAGCAATAAAATTTGCTTTCATAAAATTTATTGCTGGTTGTAATATTTGCGCAGATGCAACTACTAACTCTAAACTGGTTATAAAATTTGTTATCTGCTTTGGCTATATTATGAAAACTTTGTGCAGATTGATTTTGAAACCTTTAAGAGAATGTTATTTTTGCGGGCATTAAACTAAAAATAATGGGTTGGATCATTTTTCTCCTCGGTACAGTTGGGTGGCATATTGGAATGTATGGCATGTTTAAGAAAGCAGGTATTGAACCCTGGAAAGCCCTGGTTCCCTTTTATAATACCTGGTGTATTGTTGGAAAATGCGGTATCCCCAAAATATGGTTCTGGCTGCAACTGATACCAATTGCCGGGCAGTTTGTAACGATCTGGATTACCATCATTTTTGTAATGCATTTTGGTAAATTTAATGTAGCACATCATGCAGCTACGGTTTTTTTACCTTTTGTTTATTTCCCTTATCTCGGTTTTTCCAAAGATGTACGCTGGGGTGATAAAAAAGTGGTAAGCCATTACAAAAAATCTGCTTCAAGAGAATGGGTAGATGCTGCTGTTTTTGCGGTAGTTGCTGCTACCATCATACGAACTTTTGTTTTTGAAGCTTATACCATTCCTACTGAGAGTATGGAAAAAACCTTGCTTATTAACGACTTTCTTTTTGTAAATAAGATGAGCTACGGGCCAAGGTTGCCGCAAACACCAATCAGCTTTCCATTTGTACACAATACTTTGCCGGGTATGCCAACAACACCATCATATTTAAAATGGGTTCAGGTTCCTTATGTAAGAATTCCGGGTTATTCAGCAGTGCAGCGTAATGATGTTGTGGTGTTTAATTTTCCTGCAGGCGATACAATTATTAACCTTGAAGGTTACGGTTCTGCAGTACCTTACTATGACGTATTGCGAGAAAAATATGATGGCAACCGCGATGCTTTAATGGCCGATTATGGCGACCATATACTGGTACATCCAATGGATAAAACGGATAATTATATTAAACGGTGCACCGCAGTTTCGGGCGATAAAGTACAGGTAAAAGATGGGGTTTTGTTCATAAACGATCAGCCCGCATTTATACCACCAAACTCGCAAATAGACTATAATGTACCCACCAATGGTAAATCCATTTCTCCTGATTTCTTAAATGAACAATTGGGTATTCTTACAAGTCCGGGGTTGGGTGATATCAATCCAGACAGTGGTTGTATAATTATTAATATGACTCCTGAAGAAAAAATAAAAGTTGATAAATTCGTCGGTGGTACCAGTAAGATTGCTTTATACCAGGTTAGCCCAAGGGAGCGTACTTTTCCATACAGTAGTCTTTCTGCCAACTGGACGCGGGATAACTTTGGCCCCATTACAATACCTGAAAAAGGTGCAGCCATTATGCTTACTCCCGAAAACATTGAATTGTACCGCAGGTTAATTACCGTATATGAACACAATACATTAGTTGACAGCAATGGCAAATTTGTAATCAATGGAAAAGAAACGAACACTTATACACCCATTTACAATTACTACTGGATGATGGGTGATAACCGTCACCGTAGCCAGGACAGCCGTTTTTGGGGATTTGTACCAGAGACCAATGTTGTAGGTAAAGCCTCACTAATATGGTTTAGCTGGAATGGTGGCCCAAGATGGAGCCGTTTGTTCAGTACCATTAAGTAGTGTATTTTTATATAGCAACATCGAAATCCCCGCATCTTGTGTTGTGGGGATTTTTTTATCTGGAAAGTGCGAAACAATTTCCCTTAACCGGAGTAACAACAATCAGGAATATGAAAGAACAAAAAATTAGTTTTTCTTACGAAGAATATGATTCAATAAACGAATTGAATAGCATTGATGCACAATTGTTGCATAAGGCAAGAGCCACTACAAAAAATGCTTATGCCCCATATTCCCATTTTAATGTTGGTGCAACAGCACTTATGCAAAATGGTTCTTTTGTAAACGGCACCAACCAGGAAAATGCCAGTTACCCGGTAGGCATTTGTGCAGAAAGGGTTTTGCTTTCTTCCGCATCATCGCAATTCCCCGGCGAAGCGATTGATGTAATTGCCATAAGCTATTACAACGAAAACGGAGCAAGCGACAAACCAATTTCACCATGCGGTATTTGCAGGCAATCTTTAGCCGAGTACGAGGAAAGACAAAAACAACCGATTAGATTAATTCTTGGTGGCATGGAAGGTAAAATAATTATTATACCAAAAGCCTCAACGCTGCTGCCGTTTGGCTTTGGCAGCGAAGATTTGAAAAAGGGCTAATTTTAATATTAATGATCAACAAGGAAAATATTTATGAACTAAGCTCCACTGCTGCTATTAAGCTTTAGTTGTGTCACTCACTTTTACGTTCGGTTATATGGTGGGCAATGTACAGTTAGTATTACAGTTATTTTACAACCTTAGTCTGCGAAAGTATAAGGTGATTTCCCAAAAGCATTCTTCTTATTAGTTATACAGATATATTAAAATTTTGCAACGCCAGCACCGGCTGTTGAAAGTTCATAAAAATTACTGTTGTGCAAGTGTGCGACGCAAGCAAAGCCTCATAGTACTGCAAAAGTTTGGCTAATAAAAAACATTGCACAGTTTATACATTCAAAACATATAAAAGCAATTCTTTTGCCCTGTAATATGATTGCTTTTTAAAGTACGCGAACCTACAGTTTGCATTTAAAATTTACCGCTTTATTTAGAAACATTTGAAGTAGATGCTTTGTTCTCTTCACTTATCCAAAGTTTAGGTGCCATTAAATAAAGCGCCATGCCTGTAATAAAGAGAAGGGTAGAAATTATTTCTGCCTGCGTAGGGTGAAAGCCGAAGATGTCGTATTTTGTATTAACCCGTATTTTTTCTATAAAAAATCTTTCTATACCATTTAACATCAGGTAGATCGCAAAAACCCGGCCTGTTGTTTTTATCTTCTTTCTTAAAGACCATAATACAAAAAACAATATAAGAGAAATTACAATTTCGTAAAATGGTGTTGGGTAAACAGGCGGAATGAGGTGGTTACAATAATCACCCCAGTCGCAGCCAGGTATCGACATGCCTTCTTTTGCAACATTGTGTGGGTAATCGTAAGCCCACATCCAGTCTGGTAACCAACTGTACGGATTCATTTGATAATTGGGAATGCCCCAATCTCCGTCTCCTGAAACCTGGCAACCAATTCTTCCTAAACCGTAAGAGAGCATTAATACAGGGCCGGCAGCATCGGCAACTTTTATAAACTTAATTCCTTTCTTATGAAAATAAAACCAAAGTGAGAGTGTAGCTACAATTAAGCCACCATAAAAAGTTAAGCCGCTTGGCGAAAATAAATTGCCAACAGGGTCCTGAATAAACCTGTCCCAGTTTTCAAGGTTATCAAATATTTTGGCACCTACCAAGCCACCCACCGCAGCAATAATTGTTATATCACCAACTCTGTCGCTTGGCCAGATTCTAATTTTTCTTGTTTCAGGCTTAGCTAATTTTTCTTTATTTTTTTCTCTCCATTTTAAAACAGTAAAAAAAATGCCCAGCAATAAACCGGCAGACCAACTACCATTCAAAGAAAATATAAACGCCTGCGGATCGTCAAGTGCGCCAGGAACAAACATAACCCCAAGAATTTTAAAACCGAGCGTAAACCCGAGAATAAAATTGATGAATAATTCATCAAACGCGGCGGGCTTGCCTACTGTTATTGTAGCTTCTGTATAACTGAATTGCCTCAATGCTTCTTTGCGTTTCAATTCTTTTGCTAATACCCAGGCAGATACCAGAAAAGCTATTGCAACAAAAAAGCCGAAAGTATTTACAACTTTTAAGAAGGGAATTTCAATTCCGAATATGTCTTTAAAAAGATAAAACAGATTGGGATACATTACTTGTAGTATTGATGAATGCTGCAATGTTAATCAAAAGAAACAGATGTTTTATTGGTTAATTGATGAAATTGAAATGAAACTTTATACAATTTCTTTGTGACATCATTTTGGCTTTGGGCTGCAATTGAAATATTATTGTAAAACATAAGATCAGAAATATAAAAAACAAACCTCCCCAGGAATGAGGAGGTTTTTATTTACTAACCCATCCATGAACAATACTGCATCATGGTAATTTAAGCTGCTAACAATATTCTTCGAAAGCAGCAATAAGATTTCTTGCTATAACTTGCGCCGGTCTTCCTTCTATCTGGTGGCGTTCTACCATATGAACCAATTCACCATCTTTAAAAAGTGCAATTGCCGGTGATGAAGGAGGATAAGGTAATAAATGTTCCCTTATCTTTTTTATAGCATCAACATCAAAACCTGCAAAACTGGTTGTTAACCTGTCAGGCTTTTTTGTTGTGTTGTTAACTGCCATTACTACTCCGGGTCTTGCACTGCCTGCTGCACAGCCACACACTGAGTTTACCATAACCAAAGTAGTGCCCTCTGTTTTTAAAATGCCATCAACTTCATCAGGTGTCAGCATTTCATCAAATCCGTTATCCGTTAATTCCGCCTTCATCGGCATCACGATCTCTGCTGGATACATTTTTTTTCCTCCGTTTTTTACTATTGAAAACAAATTTATAGCAAATCTCTTAAATGAGAAAAAAAGGATCAAATTCGGTCTTTATGGCATTTAAAAATGGCCAATCACGACATTGTGTCTTAAAAAAAGCGTTTTTACAGTCAATAGTTTCACAAAATCAACATTTTAAGGGCTTGGTATATTATTTGAAAAATTAATTGAAATCAAATTTATAAAAATAAAAAAATACAATTATGACACTTGTAAGAAACAACTACCGCACAGTTAACAATCTGTTCGATGAACTATTTGGCAATCTTCCTGCTACATTCGAAAAAGCAGCAGGCCTTAATGTACCGGCTACCAATATTCATGAAACAAGTGATGCGTTTCATCTGGAACTTGTAGCACCTGGTTTAAAGAAAGAAGATTTTAAAGTAAACCTCGAGAAAGGCTTACTTACAATTAGTTACGAAAAGAAAAATGAAAGCGAAGTGGAGAATAAAGAATATAAAACACATCGCAGGGAGTTTAATTTCACCAGCTTTAAACGCAGTTTTAGCGTAGATGACAAAATAAATGCTGATGCCATTGAAGCCAAATACAATGATGGTATTTTAAAATTGCTTTTGCCAAAAAAAGAAGAAGTAAAAGCATTGCCCAAAGAAATCTCAATACAGTAATATTTTCATAGCAGTTGGTTTTGGTTTAAAGCCGTTCAATTTTTTGAATGGCTTTTTTTGTTTTGGAGTCAGCAGCTCAATAGTTAAAGATGAATGCAGCTAATTTTTTTTGAACCGGGCATTTGTTCTTTACGCATCACCTCTTGCGTCGCTCACTGGTACGTTCGGAACAGTAAGCAGCAAGTCCGAAAGTCCGGAAGGCCGAAAGTCGGAAAGAAATACAACTACATTTACTTTCAGACTTACTGACTTGCTGACTTCCGGTCTAACAGTACAAGTGTGCGACGCAACAAAAGCTTCATTCATATTCAAAAGCCGGGTTCAAAAAAAATTGGCTGCATTCTACTTACCTGCAATCAAATTATCTATGTTGTGGATTCGCTTTCATTTATTTTCGCGAACCATTTATGCTTACCGCCACACGCCAGTTATATAAAAATGCTTATACCGGTTTATCGAATAAAACCTGGTACCTCTCTATTGTAATGCTTATTAACAGGAGCGGCACAATGGTAATCCCTTTTATGACGATCTACTGCACGCAGTCGCTTGGCTTTAGTATTACACAGGCCGGGTTAATTATGGGATTGTTTGGCCTGGGTGCAATTGCAGGCGCATATTTCGGCGGCAGAATTACAGACAGGTTTGGGTTTTATCCAATGCAGGTTGCTTCTTTATTACTCGGAGGAACCATGTTTATTGTTGTAGGTTACCTGCATACATTTTCTTCTCTTGCAACAGGAGCATTTATCCTAAGTGTTTGTAACGAGTCATTTCGCCCGGCAAATGCAACTGCAATTGCCTTTTACAGCAAACCTGAAAACAGAACGCGTTCTTATTCGCTAAACCGGCTGGCCATTAACCTGGGATGGGCCGTGGGTGGGGCTTTGGGCGGTTTTCTTGCCTCAGTAAATTATAATCTCTTATTCTGGGTAGATGGCTGCACCAATATAGTTGCAGCTTTGCTTTTATTAAAGTTACTACCTTATGTAAAAAGCGGAACCAAACATGCAATTGAAAAACACAAGGTTACGGAACGCTCTGCATACCGCGACAAAGTCTATGTTTCTTTCATTGTGCTTACAGTTTTATATGCCACCTGTTTCTTCCAGTTATTTACCATATTGCCTGTATTTTATAAAACACAATGGCAACTAAGTGAGCAATACATTGGTATGCTAATGGCATTGAATGGTATCATCATTGTATTCATAGAAATGGTGCTGGTATTTTCTTTGGAAGGAAGACGCCCGTTAACTTCTTATATAAGGGTTGGTATTTTTCTGGTGGGTGCTGGTTATGCACTGCATAATATTTTTCCGGCATCCGGCTGGGCTGCGATCATCTGCATTACCATTATGACATTTGGCGAAATTTTGTCAATGCCTTTTATGAACTCGTTCTGGATTAAGCGCACCACCGAAACCAACCGTGGACAATATGCCGGCATGTACACAATAGCATGGAGCATTGCACAGATTGCAGCACCAACTTTGGGCAGCCAGGTAGCCGCACATTCGGGTTATACAATGCTTTGCTGGTTATTGGCTGGTATCTGTGTTGTTGCAAGTACGGGTTTCAGTTTTCTGGGTAGCAGAATAAACAAATCAAAAACTGAGTTAGCTTCTTAACTTTATTGCAAATCGTTTTTATTGGTTTAAAGTGGGTTAGGAATAAGTAATAAAATAATTTTTGTTACCGGCTTTCAGTTCCCTGATTAAGCTTCGTTGCGTCGCAATACGTTCATCGTTCGGATTGTGAATGAAGCTAAAAAAAATGCCACCATTTGCACTGTTGCCGCTAAAAGATATGAAGTAGAAGAGATTGCGACGCAACGAAGCTGCCATGAAATACGGATGTTGGTATCATAAATATAAAATGTGCTTACCTGAACCCACTTTAGTTTAAGTGCCTGTTTGCACTGTTCCTTGTCTTACTCATTTGTACTCTATATCTTTATTCATTAAAATATAAACAGCAAAAATTTTATGGCTTCACGTAAGCTTGTTAACCGCTTTATTAAAAGCAATAACGACACAGGTTTTGGCAGCAATGCCAGTAATTATGGCGGCCGTTTTATAAATAAAGACGGAAGCTTTAATTTAAGAAAAGATGGTATTCCAATTTGGGAGCGGTTCAGCCTGTTCCATAGTATGCTTAACCTGCCTGCGTGGAAATTTATTGTAGTAATTGTTATAGGTTTTGTAGCCATCAATATTGGCTTTACATTTTTATACCTGATTACCGGTGTTCAGGAATTTACCGGCGTTATTGCAACCAACGAATGGAGCATTATCCGCGAATTATATTTCTTCAGCACCGAAACCTTCAGTACCGTTGGCTATGGCAGAGTAAACCCGGTGGGCAGTACAGCAAATTTCATTGCTTCATTTGAAGCCTTAACGGGATCATTGTTTTTTGCTTTGGTTACAGGCTTGTTGTACGGAAGATTTTCTAAGCCGAAAGCATTTCTTCTTTTCACAAAAAAGGCGTTAATAAGCCCCTATAAGAATGCCACAGGGCTTATGTTCAGGCTTGTTTCTTATAAAGACAATCATAACCTTACCAATGTAGAAGTAATGGTAAACCTTAGTTTGCTGGAACAGGAAAACGATAAAAGCGTTTACAAGTTTTACAATTTAACATTAGAACGCAGCCGAATAGACAACCTGCCCATGAACCTGACTGTTGTACATCCTATTGATGAAGAAAGCCCCCTGCAGGGCTTTACACTTGAGGATATGATAGCCGCCGATGTAGAGGTTACTGTTCTGGTACGTGCTTTTGATGATGTTTATTCAGCCACCGTTTTGCAACGCACCTCTTACACTTTTGAAGAAATAAAATTCAACGCAAAATTTGTACAGATGTACCGGGAAAGCGAAGATGGAAGAACAACCATCATTGAGTTAGATAAGCTAAATGAGTATAATGAAGTATAGTTTTTTATTTAGGTTAACCTGCCCCTTTCATTCTTATCTCAAAATGCCGAGCTGAAAATAGTAACTCTGAATAGCAGGGCTCACGGTTTAAAAATGTTCAATTTTATCTATTTGCTGGTTTTTTTAGGCTTCCCTATTCGCTTGTGCCAGCAACTTTCCGTAAAGTGTAAGAGTTTAAAACTGTATCTACATTTTTAATAAAGTATTCACGCAATTTGGCTCTGGAGTATTTACTTTTTGGTGCCGTTTTTCGACAATCCAGGTTTCGTCAAATTCCACAATTTTGTCTAATTCCTTGTCTTGAGGTGCTTTTACCATTTCCCTAATCCGGTGTTCCAAGAACCAAGTTGTTTTTTGAGTAATACCCAAATCCCGTGCAAGCTGGCATGAGCTAACACCTTTTTTATGGCAGTACATAAATAGATTGCGCCAAGCCATGTAGAAATAGGTAATTGGGTATTTTACATAACGGTGCCTACCAAATCAGTAAAGTTTTTTTGTGGCGTTACAGTGAGGGCAAAAGGGTGTACCATTCCAGCGCATACTTTCCAAGTATTGAAAGCATACCCTTTCATCTTCAAATTGCCTAATCGCATCTTTTAAATTCTTTACATCTTCTATTGCTTCATTAATTATTCCCAAAAGAGGGGAAGGTTAATACATTGGCTTCTTAGAAAGTGAGCCTAAAGCCTTTATCTTATTACCTCACATTAAATTTTAGGTTGAAAATCCAGCACATAATCGAAATAGGGTAGGTGCTAAAAATGTTGGAAACTGCTTGTGCTAACTGGTATATAATTTACTGGAATTGGGTAATTATATACCACTTCCCACAATTGTATTTAGAAATGCAAAAAAATGGGAATCAATATTATATAAATTACTTATGCGTTTTTTGGTATCAAATGACAGACGCGAAAAGTGAAGATATTAACGTGAAATTATATTAATGAATCTTATATGTTTGCTGTTGGTTCGGTCGGTATCTGTACATCAACAACTGGTTGATTATTATTAAAAGATTCTAACCCAATTATGTGAGTTTTAAGCACTACATTTTCATGAATTATTTCAATCATAAGAGTACCTGCTTCGGGAATTACTAACCCATTGAACCGAATAATATTTCTAGTAATATTTCTTTCATAAAAATTAAAAATCACCTTCCCTAAATAAAGTTGCCTATTGTTATTACTCACCTTTAACTGACCTTCAATTTTACCTAAATCGTCATTTTCGGATGAAATAAATATTGAGAATTTTGGTAGAAAGAATGGAAAACTTTGAATAGAAATCCTTTCAATTATATTAAACAAGGAAGTCCCTTTAGTTTCAAGATCAGTAATTATGCTTTCGCAGCAAATTATAGAGTTAATCTTCACACCTTAATTTTTAAGCGTTTACGATATTAGTTTCAACGTTAGAATCTAAAGGTTGGTAAATCCCATATTCAGGAATTTGAAAATCAATATCTGAAATATCAATTATTTGCATTCTTGAATTAAATATTGAATTCAATTTGTTAGCCCATTTAATATCAGGGTAATTATTTAAATTATTAAAAAACCCAAAAACGTATGCAGACTGTTTTAGAGATATTGATACAATGCAGGCATATATTATTACTAAATTATCAATGTTCCTTTCGGCTCTATATTCATTATATGCACCGTAAAAAATATCAATTAATTCAGCATCAGTGTGTTTTTGGCAAAATTCTAATACTGATTGATTTCTTACGAAACAATCATATAGATAATCAGCGGTATTTGCAACAACTATAATTTTTGCTAATCCTGAATTATCCAATTGATTTTTGGCTTGTTCTAAATTGGCTGGCATCTTAAAAATTTTATGGTTGATTCAAAATAAGGACACTGATAAAGGGCATGTATCGCTTCAAATCCATCTCCCCATTTACTCAATATCTTAATTTCAATTTTATTATGTTCAGATAAATTTTCAGGAATAGATACTACAATTCCCGAATGCGAATATGCGCCATTTTGCTTTATATATAAAGCTGTATCGCCGCAAAGAAGTAAATCTAACCTAATTTCTCTATAGTTATCGTCTTGAAATATCTTATTTAACTCTGAATCTTCATCTATTCCTGTCCTTCTATTAGCAAATGTCATACCATGACAATTATATATGCCAGTTATGGTATTAGGTCGTTCAGTGCAAATATGTTCTTCTTTTAATAAGTCAATTGTCCTATTAAATAATGGGTTTCTATTAAGATTTTTTATCTGTTTATTCTTAATGGGTCTTTTTGCCATTGTTTGCATAACAATCTCGTCAGCAATTTCAACTGGATTAATTTCTCCGAATTCTGTAATTATTAAACTCATATTTAAGGGGGTGGAGATTTTATTATTTTAAAATCTTTTTTGGTTTTGGAGTATTCAAAGCAAGTTTCACAGCTTCTTCAAAGCTCATGTTTAGCTTTAATGGCTTTTCCTGTCTGACGGGCTTTTCTTTACTTTTTTTAGATTTATTCATATCAAAACAAAATTAATTCTTTTCAGTAGTATTACAGTAAGGGTGGTAAACTCCACCATTTTCAAAGTTACCCTTACCGCCATCCTGTTTTCTTATTTTATGGTCAATTGTAGCTGAATTAATATGCATGTATCCTTTACACCCTTCGCAAGTCATTGCGCTGGCTATAAGTTTAGAAAGGTAAACAGCGGATTTAGTTTCAGTGCTAAAATCCTTCCTATTTGTATTTTCAGTTTCCTTTTGGTTAGGGTTTAGATAATTAAATTCATTCTCTTTTAGTAAAGATTCTAAAATTTCCACTTCTTCCTTACCTGCATTCAAAGCTTCAATGATATAAGTAAACATTTTTTTTAAGTGTTTATAACCTTTTAACCCACTACCAGTATGAACGGTACTTTGATTTACAAATATTTTGTACTTTAAAATGAAGTCCTCAAATTGTTTTCTGATTAAAAGAAATTCGTGAAAATCATCTTTTATTTCAAATCCTTTAATCATTTCTATAATTGCTAAAAAAGAGGTTATTTGATACCTGCCAATCATGCTATAAAAATATACCTGTGGGTGTAATCCCAAAGATGAAGGATGATCTGCGCATATCCGGTATAGTATTTTTCGTGTTTTTTTAAGAATTTCTATTGTTTTTTCACCTGTTGTGTCGTCTGAAATAACAGTTTCATTTAAGCCTTCTTTTTTTACAAAAGTTACTGTTTTGGCCTTTTTTGCGCCTCGCTGTTCTATTGAGTTACAAACATTTATTACGTCAAATACTAAAGATAAAGTTTCTGATGAATACCCCTTGCCGCCCAAAGGAACATCTAATGTTTTCACCGGTGTTTCTAATTCAGGACGAAACAAAATTGAATTTATTTCTTTAGCCAATGTTTCAATTTCTTCTTTTATTGCTACGCTCTCAAATACAGACCAATATTTATGTCCTGTTCCAGACCTTACAATTGCTCTTGCCGCAATCGTATTAGGTTTATTACGTGATTTTAAAAGTGTCCTTTCGGTTTCATTAATAGGTGCTGCTTCTTCATTTATTTTAAAAAATGAATCTTCTGCCTTATCAGCATTTCCTTTCACCCATTGAAGTTGTAAGGTTAAATTTGGTAATCTTTCTGATCGTTTTAACATTTCAGGCTCTGCTTCGGTTGGGTTATTAACCGCCCATAAATGTTGTTGGTATGTTCCGACTTTTTTCTTTACCAACTTTTTTGTTTGCTCTGCAATATCTACTTGCCCCGGTGAAATTTTGTGTCCGAAAAATGGACTGGATAAAACGCCGTCCCCGTAATCGTCAATAACCCAGCTTATTAAAGCACTTAAACGATGCGCTCCATCTATTACAAAATTTCTGCTACCAGAACTCCATAATATTATTGACGGAATTAAATCGTCATTTAAAAAGCTTAATATCAATTCACATACCTTCTCTGGTGTCCATTCATTGGTCTCCCTTTGAAAGTCTGGTTTTCTAAGAATTTTTAAAAATGGTTTGCCATGTTCTAATTCAGAAATTGCCACTGTTTGGTTTGAAGGAACCTTTAGTTCATTATCTTTTATTATGGCAAAATCTTCACGAGGAATTAGAGCATCTAAATTTACTTTAGACATTAGTTCTGATTTTTCAGAAATGTATAACATATAAATATCTTTTTATAATTTTTCAATAAGTTTCTTATACTTTAACCGACCTTCTGTTTGCTTCATGGCTTCAAAAAACCTTTGAGCATCTTTTATTTTTCGTGTAGAATATCGGTAACTAAACAGGTCTGCGTAGCGTTGGCAATGCTTAGAAGTAATGAAATGATACGTGCCATAAATCGCCCTCTTAAAGTGGCTAAATGCCCCTTCAATTGTATTTGTATGGAATCCGGAAGCAGATAAATATTCGTATTCGCTATGATTTACAACTTCGTGTTGTTTGTATTCTGCACCAATAGCAGGGTAGGAAACATGCCCATCGGTTACGATAACTGTATCTGAATTTGGTACAATAGCATTAATAACGGGCTTTAAAGTTGCTGTTTCAGCGTTGGGAACTACTTTTAGAACTACACTGCCATTAGACTGCACCAATCCTAAAACAACTGTTGCATCATCCTTAATAACACCTTCTGCAATTAGTTTGCGTTTGTATTTGCTGCGATTTTTTGCCTTCCCTTTTACATAGGTTTCATCAATCTGAACGGTATCGGATAAAGTAGTGTCGCTTTTAGGCTTTACCATTTCACGGACACGATGCATTAAAAACCACGCAGATTTTTGCGTCAGGTTTAAATCCCTTGCTAACTGGCATGAAGAAATACCTTTCTTGTGAGCCGTTGCAATGTAAATGCAAGCAAGCCATTTAGAAAGAGGCAGCTTAGTATTTTCCATAATACTGCCTACCAAAACCGTAAAATCTTTCCGGCAGAATCGGGAACTACAACGGTATGTCTTACCATCCTTTAATTTGTAGGGACGGTGTGCTTTGCAATGCGGGCAAACGGGTTTACCATTCCAGCGCATCTGTTCTAAAAATTCCAGACAAACACTTTCTTCTTTAAAGTGTGTCAGAATGTCCTGTAAACTTTTCAATTGTTCCATAAAATCACATTTTGAGTATTGCCATCCTTTTTAGCATTTGAGCCATTCAAAAGAAAAAGGGCAGGAGAGATATGATGCAGGAAATATTATGTTTTACTAAAGCTGTTGGAAAAATACTGTGGGAAGTGGTATATAAATACCTGGAATTGGCTTATTTTTAATGCTATTAAATTTAGGCGGTAAAATTTTTTAAGAGTAAAATTATATACTACTATTTTTAGTTTATATTATATGTTTTAAAAACTTATTAATCATATAGTTATAATTAATAAAACTAAATTTAAATTTAGTATAAAAAATCATTTATTTTATTATTATACTTTAAAAATACCTGTTTTAACCGAACAAGAAAAATTACAGATGAAAAACTATTTATTAATTGATAATCAATATTTTCCAATGTTTAATTGGTTTAAAAATTCGTTACTTAAAACAAATATAATTTTAGTTTCATATGAAAGTTATCAAAAAATGACTTTTCGCAACAGGTGTGTGGTTGCAGGAAGTAGAGGACTTATAAATTTGTCGATTCCTTTAGTAGGTGGAAGGGTTCAGCGAATACCCTTTAAAGATGTAAGAATTTGCAACCTTGAAAAATGGCAGTTAAACCACTGGCGTACAATTACCTCTTGCTATAACCGCTCCCCCTATTTTGAATTTTACAGAGATAGCCTTGAGCCATTTTTTTTAAAACGTGTAGATTTTCTTTTCGACCACAACCTGTCCATCCTTTATTTGTTAAAACAAGTTTTAGGATTTAGTGCAGAATTCTCGGTTACGGATCAGTTAGACGAAGCGTTAACTGGCGGAGCAATAATTGAGGATTTGCGAAATAAATGGTTGCCTAAAAATTTCCAGCAAGAGAATTCCGCTTTTTATTACCCTCAGGTTTTTGAAGACAAAATAGGTTTTCAACCCAACCTTAGCATTCTGGACCTTCTTTTTAACACCGGGCCGGAAGCACTGAATATTCTAAAACAAAGTTTAATCTAGCGTATGAATTAAATATTTCCCGAACCTTATCTTCCCTTGCCAGATAAATTTCGTTTTATGAAGCCGGGTAAAATTGGTAGTGTACAATGAGGATAAAACGGAAGCTGGGTTAAGTTCTTAAAATCGGAAGCTGATTTACTTATCAATATTTTTATAAACTGGTTTAATTAAAAATTTCAGGTTCCGGGCAGTGGTATTTCATGGCATCGCCTGTTGTGTCACTCACATGTACGTGCTGATACAGTTATGAGCTTTTAGCTGCGAGCTCCAAGCCAATGTATTTTGCTCAAGGCTTGTATCTCAAGGCTCGCTGCCTGTTGCTAATTGTTCGGAACGTACCAGTGTGCGACGCAACTGCAGCCTCATAGTCTTCCTTATGCCGGGGCCCAAAAATCACCCCCGCAAATAATGATGACGAACAACATGAAACTTCTTCTTTATTTTTACTGTGATTTTTGAACTCAACCAATTCAATTTATTATGATACAACGTGTACAAACCATCTGGCTGCTGCTTGCTTCTGCCTGCGCTTTCTTATCGTTAAAGCTTTCTTTTTTCAGCGGGAATAAAGTGGTAAATAATGTAAAGCAATTCGAGTCGCTTACGGCTCAAACCAATGTATTGTTGCTGATACTGAGCGTGGCGGTGGGTATTGCTGCGTTGGTAATTATTTTTCTTTATAAAGACCGTAAGATGCAGATGAAGATCGGGCTGGTTACGGCAGTAATTGCCATTGCCAATATTGTTTTCTTTTTTTCTGAAACCAATAAATTTACAGAGGGTAAACTGGACATTACTGCGCCTGTGGTATTTGTGATTCCGGTGTTTATATTGCTGGCAGTTCGGGGAATTTATAAAGATGAAAAACTGGTGAAAAGCGTAGACAGGCTGAGATAATTTTGTATCATCATTTTATAAAAAAGAACGGGATTCAAAACTTCCCGTTCTTTTTTATTTGTACTATTCTACCAATAGATTTTTCTGAACTTTTATTGTATCACCCATAATCATTACATGGTACATGCCACTGGCAAAATTTTGTGGTAAGATAAACTTGTAAGCTGCTGAACCACCCACGTGTTCAATGGTTTTCTGCAACAGCTTTGTGCCCAATGCGCTGTACACCACAATAGTGTATTTGCCCTGCTGCATATTGGTAAACTGTATGGTTGCTGCCCTGCCTTTAACCGGGTTTGGATAAATGCTGATACCCTCTTTGCCTTTGCCAACAGTAACCATCACAATATTGCTCACGATCACTTTACCATCTTTATCAATAGCGCTGATCCTGTAATAATTATTGCCATTCAGGGGCAGCAGGTCAGTAAAGCTGTAATTTTTTTCGGGTGCATATGCGGGGCTGGCATCCTGTGTGCCGATTGTTGTAAAGTCTAGTGTGTTGGCAGCGCGCTGAACCTCGTATCGTGCTACATTGTTTTCTGTTAAGGAAGTCCAGTCTATTTTTATGGCGCTGCCCTGCTGGTAGGCTTTCAGGTTCACAATGGTTACAGGTAAAATGAAATTGTATACATTGGCTACTGAGAAATAAGAGATACCGGAAAAATCCCTGATACCATCAGCCGGTGGGCTTGGATATGTGTTATCTGGGCTTATGCCCCAGGTATATGCTGCGTAAATCTCAGTATAAGATGTTCTTGGAGTAAAATCAATAACATCGGCTGCGCCACCAACCCCTCCCGACGTATTGGTAAAGCCGCCATTGGGAATTGTATTGGCATAAACCCTGTGCAACAGGCGGGCATCGCTCCAGATGAAGCCATCTTCCAGTTCATCATTGGTGGCACTTCCATACAAGGCAGTACGTTTAAAGAAATACAGTTTCATACTGATGTTGGTGCTGCCTGTTGTTGCTTTTTTAATATGCCAGATGCGGTTTACCCGTGGTTTTAGTGTGCCCAGTATATCGCCTTTAAAAAGCGTAATGGTATAATCATCTGCGGTGTTGCCCAGTTCGTCTTTAAGCGAAATTCGGTTGGGTGCAGTATTATAGCTGTAGCCAATGGGTATAATTTTTTCAGTTGTACCAACACTTTTTATTTTAAATCCTTTGGCGCCGGTGGTGTCAGTAACCGGGTTGTTACTACCATCGCATAAAGCAACAAAGCTTTGCTTGAGGTCTGTAGTATCGCGGTCATTGGTAAATGCAACTGTTGCTGCGCGGGCAGAACCTGAAACATTTGTTACAGTAAGGAGATTGTTCCCGGATGTAAGGATACCATTATTCAGCACCAGGTTTGTTGTGACCAAATCGTTATTTGCGCCAAGCAATGCTGCTGTGCCTGTAACACCGGTGCGGTCCATAGTAAGCGAATCCAAAATTTGGGCGGTTGGTGTAAATAAAAGAGTTCCAAACAAACTCCCTGATCCACCAATAAACATATTTGATGATGTAGATCCCCTGAAAGTTCCGGCGTTACCAACAGTATTATCTACTGTAGCATTTAAAGTAACTGTTTTACCATTAATTGCAAGTACGCTGTTGGTTTGCAAGGTGATTTTTTGATTAACAGTTACATTCTGTAACATACTGACATCTGCAGTAGTATTGCTGTTAATCAGGTAATCAAATGTAGTTGATTGCGTGCCACCTATCGTTTGTGCAACTGTCCCACTAAAATAAACAGCACGTGTTTTTGGAGAAAAAACAGCACCTGTATTATTGTACCAGTTTCCTTTTACTATTACATCTCCACCTGAAACATCTGACTCTGATAAGTTGCCATTAATAATTAAATCTGCGCCAACAGTAAGCGGCACGGTCATATCTGTTGCTCCGTAATCCATGTACAAAGAACAACCTGCGTCAATAGTTACACTGCCTGCGGCGTTTAATGCGATTCCCGTATTGGAAGTGCCTCCCGGATTTACATCTGTATTACTTACTCCGTTGTTACTTATCTGAACATTATATGGGTATCCTGCACCACTCGAACTGCTCCATTCCAGTGTGCGGTTATAAGGTGATGTTCCTGTGTAATATTGAAGCAAAGAACCTGTTCCGTATATAGGAGCGTTGTTACTTACAAACGCTCCGGACTTCATACGTAAAGTGCCATTTATTGTAGTAAGGTTTGTACCAAAATTAAAGCCACCATTTAGTTCAACTCTTATTGCTGATGAAAAAGTAAGTGAGCCACTTCCTGCAGAATTAAAGACAACCGGAGTAGTAACGGGGCCGCCCGTAAGAACAAAAACACCCGTTCCGGTGGAACTGATTATATTTTGTGCATTTGTAGCAACCTGTATTGAGCCATAAGTTGAATTGCCTAATGTACAGGTAGTTCCATTAATATCGAATGGTCCGGTTCCAAGTAGTTGTAAGCCATTGCCGCCTGCACTGGTTGTAATATTTACAGTTGTGCCGGAAGAAATTTGTACACCACCGGCGGAGGTATTGTTTACGCCTATGTAATCAAAATTTTCGGATGTTTTAGCGGTTGTAATTGTTTGGAGTGCACCGCCGTTAAAATTTACAATACGCTGTTTAAAATCTATAACAGATGCTGCACCTGAAGTCCAGTTGCCGCCAAAATTTAGATCTCCGCCTGATGCATCTCCAAGGGTCAGATTGCCATTAACGGTAATATTGCCATTTACAGTTAAAGAAGCATTGGTTCCCGGAGTGCCGTAATTCATGTATAAAGACGAACCTGCATCAATGGTGAGACTGCCTTCCATTGCTCTTGTGGAATTGGGAAATCCATTAGGATAATTTAAAGTTGTATTATTACTAACCTGAACATTATATGGATAACTTGCCCCACTTAGTTGACTCCATTCACTACCTCTTCCATAAGTTGTTCCTGTGTAATACTGAAGCAATGAAGACGTTGCATAAGAAGGTGCATTGGCATTTACAAAACCCCCTGTATTTATTCGTAAAGTACCATTAATATTTGTTGCAGTTCCAAAGTTTACACCGCCTGAAATATAAACGTTATAGGGATTTAGCTGTACGGTTGTTGTAAATGTTCCTGTGCCAGGAAAGTTTAATGTACCACCTGCTGTACCCGTTGCAAAGTCACCACCGGTACCGTTTACAGTACCACCACTGGCAATATTTAAAGTATTGCCAGTTCCAATATTCAAATAACCTGACGTAAGATTTAAAGTTGTTATTGTACCGCCAGTTGTAGTTGGCGTTAGTGAATTATCACCTGCTATACCGGTATTGGTTACTGTTACACTACCTGTTACTGTAGCAGGTAAACCGTCTCCTGTAACCTGGTTGTTTGTACCGGTATAAATATAATTGCCACCTGCATTATAAGTACGGCTGCAGGTTTGCACTGACCCTGAAGCAGCAGATGCTGTGATTCCATTGGGATCACCAATCTTTAAAGTGCCCCCCGAATTCAATGTGAAAGTGGAACGAAAATCTGTTGTATTAAACAGGTGGTAGCTGCTGCAATCAAGAATGCCGCCGCTGTTTACAACAATATCACCCAGGACTGTAATGTCATTCCCCAAGGTTACTGTAATACCACTATTTACAGTAATGTTTCTGTAAGTTGATGAGGTTAAAATTGTATTACTTACTGGGATAACGTCTGGTAAAGGTGTAAAAGAAATACCTCCACCATATGCATAATTAGTTCCGGGATCGGTAGTTCCATTGTTTAATTGAGTACCTACCGTTGATAGAGCGCTTCCATTGCTTGTGATGTTACCCGTTCTGCCAGCTACATCTGTAAATTTATAGAGAAGAGTAGGTCGGGCGGCTCCTGATGTTGACCAAGTAATATATAAATCAAATGTCCCACTACAATTTATCGCCGCAGTGATACCTCTTATATTACCTGTGAGAGAGCCTGCAGAAACCCACAAAGACGTTGCTGAATTGTAATAATACTTTAAAAGACCTACAGGTGCAGGTGCACTTAGAGAAGCCACGTATAATAAATCCGGTCCAGGTATTGTAGCATCTGCATCTAAAAGAACAAATCCATAGGGGTCACCTGTAGAAGTTAAAAATCCTGGTAGATTGGTTAAAGTCTGCCCACTTGCAGTTGGGGTTCCTGTGCCCACAGATGCAATTCGAAAAGCCACACCTGAAGCAGTAGATGTATAAATTTGATTATTACCACTACTATTTTTAAAAATATTTACAATTCTTGTATTGTCTGGAGTGGTCGCAACAGATGATGCACTTACAGCACCTAATAAAGCATAACGGACCCCCGCTGTAGCACCGGAAGATGTTCCGGCAAGCCAGAAATTGCTACCGTCTGTTGTTACTCCTGATCTAATATTACCTCCCCTAAAACTTGTGTTTCTTGCTAATACTGTGCTAGTATTGGTGGATCCATCTATGCTTACCCTTCCTATTACTGTAGCAACAGTTGTAGAAGCTGCTACAGACGCATTATTCGCTGCAACATCGTAGCCAACCGCAGTTAAATAGTTGCCATCTGCAGAAACTGTGATTTCACCTTCAGAAGTTGAAGCCCCATTTTGCATAAGTCTATTGGCACTACCTACGGTAGTTGTAGGAAATTGCGCAGATACAAAACCAGTTTGATTTGTTCCTGTGGTATTAAATTGCATTATGCTTACAGGAACAGTATTGGCTAAGGATGTGCCTCCATCACCAATTCTTAAAACCGCAAGTTTTCCTGGTTGAAATCCACCCCCTGTTGCCGCACTCCCTATTGTAAAAGCATTGCCTGTAGTCAATGATCCACTGGATGGGATTACAGTTACTGTGCCAGAACTGCTAAAAGTAAAATTGGTAACAGGATCCGCGGCAAGGCTTACGGTCCTAAGGGCGGTTGGGCTACTGGCCACATCTACTGTAATAATAAGATAACTTGTATTACCGGCAGGAATGCTTGTAAAACCTGTGGAATAGCTAAAAGTGTTTCCGCTCGATGCCGTTGTATTGGTAGCAACCAAAGTGCCTCCGGAAATAGAGGGGATGGAATTTTGCCAAACTTTAAAATTGGTAATATCAGAAGTATTGATAAATGTACCAGCTGCTACAAAGCCTGCATTGGTAATATTAATGGCGGCATTCGTTGCAAATAATTTATATATCGCAATGATATTATTTGTAGAAGAAGCTGCAATATTTGCAGCAGCAGGATGTACTGTACTCAAACTAATTGTAGGAGTTGTGGTAGTGGTAGCGGTAATAGTAAGATCATCAATTCCGATTCCATCATCAGCACCCGTTGCATCAAAATCTGTCCACCTTATAAAAAAAGTACTTCCATCATTTATGGTAAGAGAAGAAAGCGTATTGCTGACGCTTGCTGTTTGTATTGGCCCGGATATTCCATTTGCAATAGCGCCTGCCGAATTATTCTGATAGTCTAAAGGTGTATATGCAGTCCACCCAGTTAGTGCCCCAACTGTCGTATTTGTCGCACTGTATTCAAATTGCAATTTATCCTGGTGTCCTGTCGCTCCAACACGCCATGTTTTACCGCTATAACTTATAGTTAGTGAGGTGATGGTGCTATTGGTATTGTTTACAAAATAAAAACCAAAGGTCGGATTTAAAGTACCGGATTGTAACCCACCTAATGTTCTGTCGGTACCTGCCGTAATTCCAAAATTGTATGTGTCTCCTGTAGTGCTGCTTCCATATCCGGAAGTAATGGTAGTGTTTGCATTTGCCAGCGCTTCTGAAAAATACCATCCGTTTAAACTTGTAGCAATATTATTGAGGTTACCACCAGTTACTGTATTGGAAGAAGAGCCAAGGCCATTGAAATTTTGTGTGTATGTTGTTCCTGTAAGTGAATACTGGCTAATGGCGTTATATGGAAATACAACTGCAATTAAAGGCAGTATAATAGCAACTAAAAAAAAGGGCCTACATCTTTTCCTCATAAAACAGAAATTATGGTAACGGGGTACGGTTCAAATTCAGCAACCCACAAATATAAACGGGTTGCTGCTAAAGTTACAATTTACGCATTAACTGTATATTAAAAGTTGAACACATTTTCAATTTACACAATGGGGGTGGTGCTTGTATTTAAAGCTGCTGGTATTGGAGAAAGCAGCAGTGTGCGACGCAACAGCAGCTTCATGCATGTTCTTCAGCCGGGTTCAAAAAAATTACAAGCGTAAAATGGTACGCCTGCATTCATGCAGAAAACACCGGGTATAACCAGTGTGTTACAGCGTTCTTTAAGTAAAATATTTTGGTTTGGTGTAGGTTGAAAAATAGTAATAACTAACTGAGGCAGCCGTGTATCAGCGATAAAATATGCGCTTCGCTGCACTCGGGCAATGAACTGTTGCCTGCTTTTTCCTTTTGAATTTTAGAAACAGAAGAATGTGATTTTTGCTGTATTGCAGGCGTAATGGTGCTGTTACTCAGTGATTTCATATTTGTATGGTTTGTAAATTTTTCAGGTGCAACATTGCCCCGGAAATCTATAGGTTCTATGTACGAAGATACAGCCGTAATGGATTTATTTATATCCGGAGCTGTATTTATTTGGCGGTTATTCAAACTAAAATTCGCGATGACCATTTTCGTTGTTTTTAAGATGAACAAA
The DNA here is from genome assembly GCA_002390845.1 of Chitinophagaceae bacterium UBA4407. Lineage (GTDB taxonomy): Bacteria > Bacteroidota > Bacteroidia > Chitinophagales > Chitinophagaceae > Limnovirga. The sequence continues at coordinate 27,525 of DGQT01000002.1, forward strand.
TTTGCTGCACGATATTACGCCTTGCTGCCATGCTGAACAACGTGATTTTTCACGTTTCCGGCGTGATTTTTCACCGCTGGCAGGCTGGGAGCATAATTTTTTTGCTTACCAGCCGTCATATCTTCTTATCCTTCCATCTGCCGCTTCTTATATACAGGCAGGCAGGAACAAAAATTACGGTCCAGTAAATAAACTCGGCGGTCCAGCCGATGGCTACAGAAAGATGGAGTTTTTCGAGTATGATATATGCATAGATGGAGTAAAGTATAATAGCAACTACTTCGATAATTAAGTTGATGTTGGAATTACCGGTACCCAATACTGCGTTGAGCCAAACATTGGAACAGGCCATAAAAATCAATGCCAGCGATACCACCCGCACCACAGGAACTGCCTCTGCAATAAAATCGTTGCCTTGGCCGTAAACCTGCAACAGTGCTGATGGTGCAATATTCAGCAGCAAAAAAATAACAAGGGCAAAACCACCGCTCAGTTTCATAATCTTAATAATCAGTTCGGGAACTTTTTGCTGAAGCCCCTGGCCAATGATGTTACTTACCATAGAATTTGCAGCAGAAGCAAATGCCCAGCTTACACAACCAAACAAGCCAAAAATATTGCGCATGGTATTCGAAATGGCCAGCGCTCTTTCGCCATGGTGTTCAATAAGAATATAAAAGAATTCCCAACTGCCCACACTTAGCACATACTGAAGAATTACCGGAGACGACTGCACCAGTATGAGCTTTGTATTTGCCGCATTGTAAGTATATTTTTTAAATAATTGTAACTGCCTGCTGATGCCTTTATAATGCATTACAGCGAATATTACCCCGATGCCTGTTGCCTCTGCAATGATGGATGCAATGGCTGCACCGTTAAAACCCATTTCGGGCAAACCAAAATGGCCGTAAATCAGTGCATAATCCAGCACAATATTGGTAACGGTTTCGGCAAGTGTACCGGCAATCAGGTACCGGCTTTGGTTGGTGCCCACCAGCAAGGCGTTGCGCATCTGGTAAACGTATAAAAACGGCAGTCCCCAAATGCGGATATACAAAAACTGAACAGCCATCTGCACATTTGAATTATCGTGCAGCGACATCCTTAAAATTACCGGAGCAATAAAATAAGTGGCCAGTATGCCGAATGCTGAAAGAAAAAACGTAATGCGGATGGCCTGGCTAAAAAGGTTGCCGATCTCATCAATCCGGTTCTCACCGGCGCGGCGCGAAATAAGTGCCTGCAGCCCGCTGTTTAACCCGAAACCAATTACGGCGAAGATCAGGTAATACACACCGGTAATTCCGGCTACCGCCAGTTGCTGTTCGCCCAGGCCGCCAAGAAAAATATTGTTGGTAATAAAATTGATCTGTGGTACCATTATGGCAGCAGCAATGGGCATGGCGATTTTTAAAATATTCCGGTAACCAATGCCAACCTGTAAATTAATATCTGCTGCCTGCTTTGCCATAGAGGGCGCAAATCTACAATTACGCAACTCATCCGTCAAAACGGTATGCGGAATTTTGAGTAAAGATTTTTGGGCCGGGCAATGGCACAGAAATGAAGCTTTACTTGCCACGCTCGGTTCACCGTTCCTCTTTCATGGCGACATTTATGCGAAGCTTGGCAGCCTGTCCCGAATTCATTTACACTGTTGTTTCCATCGTCCGTTATAATACCCGTCCTTGCATAAGGCGCCTCATCCGGTTCGGTTCCGGCAAAGCGGGAATTGCTGCGATGGCGCAGCCATATCGCAGCAAAGAAGCGGGTGCAGCGCCGTTGCAAGGACAATGCCATGCGGCAATGAGCATACATAAATTAAACTTTTCGTTCGGAAATTTATTAAGTGCCTTAGCTGGAGGTTGAATAGTAGAGATGTTGAAAGATTAAACTTTTTAACGCGCTTTTGCGCGGTAGGCAATGTATTAATTTTAGTATCATTGCAGATTAATCTAACCAATGGTTCGCAAAACATTTGGCATATACAGTGAGTGGCTTGAGCAGTGTAACCTGTTTATAGAAACAGGCAGTGATTATATTGCCTGCTGGTGCAAAGATCCGGCGGTAAACACCGTTAAGGCTTTTGAACTTTTTAGTTTTACAACCGACAGTGCAGATGATTTTGCAGCATTGTTCAAAGAAATACAGTTGCATTCACGGTTACTGACTACAGCATTTGAAAATGTTTATTGTATCTGGAGTGATGAAAAATGTGTTTGCGTTCCGGCAGTATTTTACAATGATGATAATGCAGCTTCCTTTATAGAACTGATGTTTGGGGAAAGCGGGGTAACCGGCTTACAGAATAATACTGCAACGGATTGTGTAACCGTTTTTAAATTGCCGCAACAGGCACTGGCTGTTTACAATAACTGTTATGCAGTAAAAGAAAGCGTACATAAATATTACCAGTTAATAAAGGGGCAGCAGGATGATGACACGCTATTCAAAATGCATATACTGTTTTATCATTCACATTGCATTATTTCGGCGTATAAACAGGGTGCGCTGCAGTTGATACAGACCTATCCTTACAAAGTGTCAGAAGATGTATTGTATGTGGTACTCAATATTGCCAAAGAATACCAGATGCCGGTGAATGAAACAACCATCTATGCCGGCGGCCTGATTGATACCAATTCACCCTTGTACAAAACCTTGCATGTTTATTTAAACGATTTTGTTTTCGAGCCGGTTGATGTTGCCCTGTTTGCTGCGGAAGGCTTCCGGGAACATCCGTTGCATTATTTTGCACCATTCTGTCAATACGATGTATGAGAATTATTTCAGGGAAATATGGCGGACGGCGTATCAATCCTCCGGCAAAAATGCCTTATACACGCCCCACTACCGATATTGCCAAAGGTGGTTTGTTCAACATATTGCATACCCGCATTGATTTTGAGGATGCTAAAACACTGGATCTTTTTGGCGGCACAGGTTATATCAGTTACGAACTGGCATCCCGCGGAGCCGGTGATTTAACTATTGTTGAAATGGATACGCAAATGCATGCATTTATTAAGAAGAATATTGAAATGCTTGGGGTTGCCAATTGTAAAATATTAAAGATGGATGTGTTCAGTTTTCTTACTAACTGTACAGAACAATATGATCTTATTTTTGCAGGCCCGCCTTATGCGCTTACCACGATTGACGAATTACCAAAGATTATTGTTTCAAAAAAACTGATTGCGCCTGATGGTTTTTTTGTGTTGGAACACACCCCACGCAACAATTATGAACAATACCAGGGTTTTTGTTTTAAACGCAATTACGGCACAACCGTGTTTTCTTTTTTTACAACTGTTCCTTAACATCGAACAAAAAATAAAGTGAATGCCACCCATACCAATTTTTATTACCGGCACCGGAACAGAAATCGGTAAAACAATCGTTTCAGCCATCGTTACCGAAGCACTGCATGCTGATTACTGGAAACCCATACAGGCAGGAAACGAAGGTGATACCGATGCACTGCGTATAAAGGCGATGATATCAAACCATGAGTCGGTAGTTCATAATACCGCTTATGAACTGGAATTGCCCGCTTCGCCGCATATTGCCGCAAGAAAAGATGATGTGTTTATTGACCTGGATCATATCTGCACATCACTTTCGCAGATCAGGTCAAACAAAAAATATATGATCATCGAAGGGGTTGGAGGTATTATGGTTCCTTTGAATGAGCATGAATTTGTAATTGACCTGGTACAAAAACTAAATGCCAAAGTAATACTGGTAAGCAGGAATTATCTGGGCAGCATCAATCATTCGCTGTTAACTGCAGCACTATGCAAACAAAGAAAATTAAATGTTGCAGGCTGGTTCTTCAGCGATGAATACATGAATTATGAAGATGAAATTGTGCAATGGTCAGGCTTTCCAAAAATAGGCTCTGTGCCTTATGTGGAAACCATTTCAAAAGAATTTGTTCTTGCTGAAGCTGCAAAAATTAAAACGAAACTTATTCAATTGCTGCAATAAAATAAATGTACCGGTGAATTTAAATAACGGGTCACGCAATCAATTGCAGTATCTTTAAGCCATTGCATTACGTTATAAAACTGTATGAATTTTAACAGCTTTTTTCTTAAATCTTTCAGGGTATTGCTATTGCCTTTTGCATTGCTTTATGGCATAATTATTATTGTACGCAACTTCCTTTACAATAAAAAATACCTGCGTTCGGCAACGTTTAATTTCCCTTTGATCTGTATTGGAAACCTTGTGGTTGGTGGTACCGGAAAATCGCCGATGGTGGAATATTTGGTTGAATTGCTGCATCCGCAATTCAGGATTGCAACATTGAGCCGCGGGTACAAACGCAAAACCAAAGGCTATGCGCTTGCTAAAGAAAATACTACGGCCCTGGAGATCGGCGATGAGCCCATGCAGTTTCATCTGAAATATCCTGAACTGCCGGTGGCAGTAGGCGAGGAGCGTATTGTAGCCATACCGCAAATACTGCAGGATAAGCCCGAAACTCAGGCCATTATTTTAGATGATGCCTTTCAGCACAGGGAAGTAGAAGCAGGGTTCAATATCCTGCTTACAGAGTATGGGGATCTTTATACAAAGGATTTTTTTATGCCAACAGGCGACCTGCGGGACCAGCGCTCATCTGCTGAAAGAGCCAATATTATCGTGGTAACCAAGTGCCCGCCACAACTTGCCGAAGCTGAGCAAAAAAAGATCATCGGGGAACTTGATCCACTGGCAAACCAGCAGGTTTTTTTTACGGCTATTGAATATGGAACGCCTTATCATATTCTTACAAAAGTGCAGCAACCGATCACGCAACAGGTAGAGGTTTTATTGGTTTGCGGCATAGCCAATCCAAAACCGTTAAAGCAGTATTTGCTGGAGCGTGCATCAACATATTACCAGTTAGATTACAGCGATCATCATATTTTCCGTATTGATGATCTTAAAGATATTCAGGAGAAATTTGAAGCAATTACAGCGCAGCAAAAGATCATCATCACAACAGAAAAAGATGCGGTAAGGTTGATGAAATTCAGCGATCAGTTGCAGCAACTGCCTTTGTATGTATTGCCAATAAAACACAAATTTTTGTTTAACCAGGGACAACAGTTTAATGATATGGTAATTGGTTTTATACAGAATTTTAAAGGGCCTTCAGTAAATGAAGAATTAAAAATTAATAATTAATAATTAATAATTAATAATGAGGAATTTTTTGAGCCCGGCGATAGAATATAAATGAGGCTTTGGTTGCGTCGCACACTTTTACTGCAGAATAGCTATTAGCCTTTAGCGGTTAGCTACTAGCCAAAGGCTAACAGCTAAAAGCCTATGTTGCTTATTGTTTCAAAAGCACAAGAGTGCGACGCAAGGAACGATCACCAAAGAACTGCTGTTGGGTTACTAAAATGAAAAAATGATATTAACAGCGCTAATTAAAAAATATGAGTAAGAGTAAAAATAAACAAAAGTCAAAGCCTAAATATAAAGGTTCAGAACAGCACCACTTAAAAGGAACCCTGGATATTACACGGTCGGGAATGGGTTATGTGGTAGTTGCCGATGCAGCGGGTGATGTACTGGTGCGTCCCGGTGATTTCAATAACGCATTGCACGGCGATACCGTGCGGGTAAAAGTCACCAAAGAAAATATTGCCACTGGCAAAAAAGAAGGCCGGATAACCGAAGTTGTTAGCCGCAAACAAACTGAATTTATTGGCACCATACAGATTGCTACCAACTTCGCATTCTTTATACCAGACAGCGATAAACCAATGCCAGACTTGTTTATACCACTCGAAAGTTTAAAGGGCGCAAAGAATAAAGACAAAGTTGTTGTGCGTATGGTGAAGTGGGAAAAGGGCGATAAAAAACCCGTTGGTGAAGTGGTGAGCCTGATGAAAGCCGAAGATGTGAATGATATGGCGATGAAAGAAATTCTTGCTGAAAAAGGTTTCCCGCTTTCGTTCAGTGACGATGTTTTGGAAGAGAGCGAACGCCTGCCAGATTTCATCAGCCCAAGCGAAATAAAGAACCGTAAAGACTTTAGAGAAATACTTACGTTTACCATTGACCCTGTTGATGCAAAAGATTTTGATGATGCCATTTCCATTCGTTTGTTGAAGACCGGATTTTATGAAATAGGTGTGCATATTGCCGATGTAAGTCATTATGTAGAACCAGAAACCAAACTGGATGATGAAGCTTATAAAAGAGCAACATCCGTGTATTTGCCGGATCGTGTAAATCCCATGCTGCCCGAAAGGATTTCGAACGAACTGTGTTCTCTAAGGCCGCATGAAGACAAGCTTACTTTCTCGGCCGTTTTTCAAATGGACATCCACGGAAAAGTAAAACAATACTGGCTGGGTAAAACGGTAATTCATTCTGATCACCGCTTTACCTACGAAGATGTTCAGGCCATCATTGAAACTGGCGAAGGCACATATATGGATGAAATATTGCTGCTCAACAGAATCGCTCAAACCTTGCGCAAGCAACGATTTCAGAAAGGTGCCATTAATTTTTCTTCGCAGGAAGTGCGGTTTAAATTAGATGAAAAAGGCAAACCCATCGGCATTGAAGTAAAAGAAAGTAAAGAAGCGCATCAGCTGATTGAAGAGTTTATGCTGATGGCTAATAAAACGGTTGCAGAAAATGTTTCTAAAATAAAACTGAATAAAAAGCCGATCCCTTTTCCATACCGTATTCATGCAACGCCGGATGAAAAAAAGCTTACGCCATTCATCGTATTTGCAAAAAAATACGGTCATGTTTTTGATGTAAGCACACCCGAAAAAATTGCGCATAGTTTTAATGTAATGCTTGCCGATGTAAAAGGAAAACCAGAGCAGCATGTGCTGGAACAGCTTGGCATTCGCACCATGGCAAAGGCCGCTTACACTACAGAAAATATTGGCCACTATGGTTTGGGTTTTGAAAATTATTGTCACTTTACTTCGCCTATACGAAGGTACCCTGATGTGCAAGTACACCGCATTCTCGAATCCTGTTTAAATGATAAACCTGTAGCCGATAAAAAACTGGAAGAGAAATGTAAACATACCAGCGAACGGGAACGTGCCGCTATGGAATGCGAACGTGCAGGCAACAAATACAAGCAGGTTGAGTTTATGAAAAATTACCTGGGCGATATATTCGAAGGTGTGGTAAGCGGTGTATCGAGCTTTGGTTTTTGGGTGGAAACGGTGCTGCATAAATGCGAAGGTTTAGTAAGCATGACGAGCCTGAGCGAGTTCGATGATTTCCGTTTAATTGAAGGCGAATATTGCCTTACAGGCCGCCGCAGTGGCCGCAGTTTCCGCATGGGTGATAAAGTGCACATACGCGTAATTGCCGCCAATCTTGATAAGCGCCAGCTTGATTACGAATGGGTTTTAAAACCCGATCTTGATGAAGAAAAAGAAAAACCTAAACAGAAAGCAAAGAAGAAGAAATAATTTTTTGAGCCGTGCTGAAGAATATAAATGAAGCTTTTGTTGCGTCGCACTCTTGTGCTTTGGGGAACATAAATTGGCAATCGCAAACGTAAGAACGTCAATGAATTTGCGATTTAAGTTTTACGACTGACATTGTTCAGAATTGTTCCGAACGTACAAGTGAGTGACACAACCAAAGCTCAATGGAGTTACTACTGCTAAGCCCCAAAAAATCATTATGGATTTTATGCTGTGTAATGCGTTAATCAATTTACCCGGTAAGTAGGATCCCGTGTTCGGACATTTTTGCGGTAGTTCGTCCCTGTTATGAAGAATTCCTGATAATACTTGTTAATTTTATCAGTCAGCCAAATAATTACTTCGCTGCGAAGCCAAAATACAATAAGTACCCAAAACAAGAAAACATGAGACCAACATCTACAACTTTTACAGTATTACGCAATTTATCAATGGCTATAGTGGTTGCCCTTGCGGCCTGCCCTGCTGCTTTGGCGCAGATCACTGTTACCAACGCCACTTTCCCTGTTGCAGGGGATACGCTGAAAACCGCTGTTGCCAGCAACCCGGCTATCGGCGTAGCCGTTTACACTGCACCCGGCGGGCCCCAGAACTGGGACCTTAGTGGCCTGCAGCCCGGTGCGCTTAAAAACACGATTTTTAAACCTGCCAGCCAGGGTACTGTGGGCGCGCAAGTGCCCGGAGCGGAATTGTTTACGGTGAATGCTCCCGGGACGGAAGATTACTACAATGTAACGAGCAACAGGTTTGAATTGCAAGCCTACTATGGTATTGCGCCGTATGACCTCGTTGCCAATAATTTGTTCGTTTACACTCCCCCGCTGCCGGAGCGTGAGGCGCCTTTGAATTTTTTTGATATTTACCAAAGTTCATCCTCGGCAATTAAAGCTTTTTTACCCTCGGCTTTTCCGCCTTCATTAATAGCAGCATTGGGTGGTGGCATTGACTCCTTACGCTACCGGACCAGCGTACAGAGGCTTGAGGTAGTGGATGCTTTTGGCAGCCTGATTATACCCGGCGGCACCTACAATGTGCTGCGGGAAAAACGCACACAGTACCGGAGCACTCGTTTGGATGGCCATACCTTACTCGGTTGGTTGGACATTACTGACATTGCAGTCCCGGCTGGTTTTCACAATCTGGGTACTGATACCACTGTTACCTTCTTTTTTTACAACGATGTAGCAAAGGAACCAATAGCTGCGGTAACATTTAACAACGAAATAAACGCTACAACACAGGTAATATACAAGTACAAGGCACCTGTTGTGCTGCCATCACTTTCCATTAATGATGTTACGCAAAGCGAAGGCAATACCGGCAGTTCCAGCTTTAATTTCACCGTAAGCCTTTCTGCTCCGGCGCCTGCAGGTGGTGTAACCTTTAATATTGCCACTGCAGACAATACGGCCACTACTGCCAATGGTGATTATGTAGCCAAATCTTTAACCAGCCAAACCATACCGGCAGGCAGCTCAACTTATAATTTTAGTGTAGTAGTAAATGGCGACATAACAGTTGAGCCCAATGAAACGTTCTTTGTAAACGTTACCAGTGTAACAGGTGCTACTTTATTGGACGGACAGGGACTCGGTACCATCACGAATGATGATAATGGCTGCACACCGCCGGTGATTACAGATCCCAAGGTTACACAACCCACTTGCCTGCTGCCAACAGGAACCATAGCTGTAAAAGCCACCGCTGCCTCAACCATGCAATACAGCATAGATAATGGAGCCACCTTTTTAAATACCGCCACTTTTAAAAATCTTGCCGTGGGCAGTTATAATATTGTTGTTCGTCTTTCGGCAACCCCTGATTGCAAGGCAGCCTATACATCCAACCCGGTGATCATCAATCCGGTTCCTGCCCTGGTTGCCCCAACAGTAATTAATGGGCCTGTGGGAGTATGCCGCAACTCAACCGGCCAGGTGTTCTCAGTAGTGCCTGTGGCAGGTGCAACATCTTACCAATGGACACTGCCAACCGGCGCAACCGGAAGTTCAACCAAAGACAGCATATCCTTGAGTTTTAATGCCAGCTACACCAGCGGTAATATTTGTGTAAAGGCCATCAATGCATGCGGGCAGTCACCATCATTCTGCCAGCTGATCAAATATTACGATACCAAACCTTCAACTCCCGGTGCCATTACAGGAAAAACCATTGGATTGTGCAGCAACCAGATCTATTCTATTGCCGCGGTGCCAAACACAACCACCTACAATTGGGTAATACCTGCCAATACCACATTAAAATCCGGCCAGGGAACAACACAAATAGAACTTGCCTTTTTATCAGGATTTGTATCCGGGCCATTGAGTGTCACAGCCTCCAACTGCAATGGCAGCAGTGCCGCACAGTCTGTTCAGCTAGCCCGTAATCCTGATATGCCAGCCAGCATATCCGGTCCTGCATCCGCTGTATGTGCAGGTTCTACCCAAAATTATAGTTGTGCACTGTCGCCGGGTGCAACGGTTTATACCTGGAAAGTACCCACAACTGCTGTTATCAACAGCGGTCAGGGAACCAATGCCATATCGGTAACCTTTGCCTCAACCTTTATTACGGGAAGTATATCGGTAACAGCCGGAACAACCTGCGCTACCAAAAGTGCGGCTAAGAGTATCACCATTACCTCAAAGCCTGCGGTTCCGGCTGCAATAGCCGGGCCGGCTTCTGTTTGTTCCCTGGCTACAGCATTAAAGTACAATACTACAGCCGTACCGGGGGTAACCTATAATTGGACGGTACCCAATGGCGCCACTATTACAGCAGGACAGGGAACGGCAGCCATAACGATGAATATGGGCACCTTGTCAGGTAGTGTAAAAGTTTCAGGCAGCAATTTATGCGGTTCATCGGCTCTCCAAAGTTTAGCGGTAAGCATTGTTGCCTGTACACCGGCTGCCATTGCCACAACCAGTTCTGAGGGAACCCAAACTTCAGCATTGCCCCAGGTACAGGTATGGCCCAATCCTGCCACATCAGCGCTCAATGTACAGTTAACCGGCTATACCGGCAATGTAACCCTGCAATTAAGCGACCTTGAAGGTAAAATACTCAGGCAGCAAAAACTGCAGGCTGTCGGTGCAAAAACAGCCCGGCAAAAAATAAATGTGGCTGGCCTGGCAAACGGCATGTACTTGTTTGCCGCAATTGATGAAAAAGGAAACATAAAAACAGAAAAAGTAATTATATCACGTTAAAGCAAACGTGATCACAAAGCAAAAGGGCAGCTCATTTGTAGCTGCCCTTTTTATTTATTATAAATGTTGAAGCAGATTTTTTTGAGCCCGGCATCTGTGTTTTCATGGCATCCCGGTTGCGTCGCACTCTTGTGCAGTATAACTTTTTTGAGCAAAGCGAAGATAAAATCGAAGGAATGGCATCCGAAACGGTTAGGAGTGTACTCACGTTTTAAGGAATGGCATCCAAAACGGTTAGGAGTGTATTCACGTTTTAAGGAATGCCTTGCGAAAATTTTTTACATGGGTGATTTTGGTTGCCTGGCCAAGAACTTTCGCTAAAATCTACCCTTTGGTAAAAGCTCAATATATAATCCAACCTTATAAGTGTGCGACGCAACATAAGCTCAACAATGCGCTATAGTCTGGCTCAAAAAAATTACTACTTATTTTACGGGCCCGTACTTTTTTTTAAAATAGAGATAAAAAGGAACGCCGCTAAGTATAAGGAACAGCCCTGCCAATGATTGAAGTGGTTGCACAATAACAGTGTTTATAATAAGCACCGCAGAAAATATAATAACGATTACCGGGATTACCGGATAGCCGAATATTTTTGATATGATGGCTCCTTTTCTTTTCATACGAATGAGGCCCCAGCCAAGCAGCAGGTAAAAAAAGAAACCACCAAATACTATAAGATTGGTAAGCAGATCGAAAGTGCCTGTTAATACAAGTACAATACTCCAAAGCATTGACCATATGATCGATACATACGGTGTTCTGAAAACCGGATGTACATTGGCAACGCTTTTGAAGAAAAAGTTTTCCTGCGCCATACGATAGTATATGCGCGGATACACGATGATGCATGCATTAAGTGCACCAAAAGTGCAGATCATAATTAAGACTGAAATAACGATGGTTCCGGCTTTGCCCATCAGGGCTCCGGCAACAACTGATGCCGCAATATCATTCTCGCCAATGGCCGCCAACTCGTTTAAAGGAAGCACCCGCATAAAAGCATAGTTGAGTAAGACATAGAGCGTCATTGCAATAGCTACACCCGCTACAATTGCAATGGGTACATTGCGTTTTGGATTTTGAATTTCTCCTGTAACAAAACTAATGTTCGACCAGCCATCGTATGCCCAAAATGCACTGAGCATGATGCCAAAAAAAGCACTGAATAGTGCAGTGCCTGAGTATTGAATGGTTGCCGTTGCATTAGAGTTGTTTGCCACCGTAGGATTTGAATAAAACAGCCCCAGTACAATTAGTAAAAGTATGCCTCCTATTTTTGCAGTGGTAACAACGTTATTTAATAAACCGCCGTTTTTTGTGCCACGGTAATTAAGCCAGGTAAGCAGACAAATAGCAATTACGGAAACTATTTTTACACCAGAACTAGCGAAAGGATAAATAGAATTTGCAATAGAAATATCCTGCAACGATTGCATTGGTTCAGGCAGATGAACCAATGTATTTAATGATTGAGAAAATACGAATGCCAATGCTGCGATTGACCCACTGCCAAGGATGGTGAAAGCGGTCCATCCAAACAGGAATGAAAAAAAGTTGCCAACAGAAATGCGCAGGTATTCGTACACACCGCCAGACTCTGTGGTTGTACTTGCAAAGCCCGCTAACATAAAAGCCCCAAGCATGCTAAAGACTCCGGCCAGGATCCATGCAGCTAAAATATAAGGCTGGCTCATCAATGTGGCCGACATGGGTGCAATTTTTTTAAACACACCAGAACCAATCATTAGACCTGCTACCATCAAAATGCCGGTTGGTAAACCTAGTACACGTTTGAGCGGAATTTTCGATTTGTCTGCCGTAATAAATGTTTCTTCTTTCTGAGGCATGGCGATAATTGCTGATGATATAAACAAAGCAGTTTCAAGAAATTCCCGGGCAACAATAAAGTATTCTTTGTCTTAAGTACAGATTTAGAAAGCACCTGAACCAAATACAGAAAGAGCTGCTACAAAAACTTCTTCAACTCCTGTTCAATCAACGAGCAGCTTACGAACATAGGTTTATCTGAAATAACAATGTCGAATTTTGTGGGACTTACCGCATAGCTCCCAACAATTTTTCCTGCGAAGGTGGAGAGTACAAAATCTCCTGAACTATCGTTGCCGGTAAATGTTCCGCCGGCTTTGCCAATAGCTTCTTTTGCTTTTGCCACAACGGTTTCAGCACTTTCAGCAAGATCGAATGAAAAATTACATGCCATGATTTATGTTTTTATTGATGATGTTTTTACGGCTGTTAAAAGCTGAATGAAGATATACAGTAAAAGTGTGCGACGCAAGGAACGATGCCATAAAATCTATTGTTGGGTCAAAAAAAATTAATCTTCCAATAATTGTATGCCTGCATTTGCAAAGTCAATTTTTTTCTGTTTGTATAATGCGCCGGTAGTCATTTTAAAAACCTTTTTGCTCATGCCAAAGAAAGCGTAAATATCTTCTGGCTCGCTTTTATCATGATAAGGCAGGTAGCCGTTATTTTCTTTTAGCAAGCGCAAAATTTTTCCTGACTGATCTTCAACCCGCTGGTAACCGGGCTTACCCAACATTACGTCAATTTTATTATCTGGGCGAATGGTTTTTATGTAGCCTTTTAGTTTGTCGCCAATGTTTATATCCTGGAACAACTGGTTAGCATGCAGCAGGCCAATGTGCAGGTTGTTGATGATTACCACATACCCCAGGTCGCTGCGGCGCTGTATTACAAGATCAACCGGTTCCATTTCCTTTACGGTAAGTTCTTCGTTACTGAACTGTGCATTTATTTTTTCGGTTGCAGCAACCCGGCCCGTTTGTTTATCGATATAGATTTTTACAAGGTACTCGCCGCCAACACGCATGCCTGTAACCTGCTGCGATTTTGGGACAAAGATATCTTTCATTAAACCCCAGTCGAGAAAGGCACCCTGTGGCGTTACACTTACACATTTCAGTTGCACAATATCGTCTACAATACCTTTGGGCTGTTGGGTTGTGGCAATAATGCGGTTGTCAGAATCGTGGTACAAAAAAACCTTTACTTCATCACCAATCTGCACGCCAGGCGGCACAAATCTTTTGGGTAAAAGAATGCCTGCATCATCATCGTCTAAATACACGCCAAAATCCACTTCACGTAAAATTTTTAATGTATTGTATTCGCCTATTTTAATCATTGTTTTTTAAATAACTTTTGTAAAGGTATGTTTATTAAAATTGCTGCCTGCCGGTGGTATTCTTTTCAGGCAACTGTTGCTATAACAGATAATTTTTTATTGAACTGAATTGTGCAGCGAGTATATATTTATTTTTACTTCAAAATGTAAACAGAATTACGCACTACGTTTAACTTTTAAACAGTTAATATTGAATCAATAAACATATAGAAATAATATGAAAAGTATTTTAGCTGGTTTTGCAATGATGATTTTTTGTAACTGTATATCTGCCCAGGATTATGCTTCATATAAAGTGGTAAGCACCTTTCATATTTTGAGTGCAGGGGGCTGGGATTATCTTGCTGTGCATGGCAATAAACTGTATGTCTCGCACAGCACACAGGTAAACATACTCGATAAAAATACTGGTGACTCTTTGGGCATAATTCCCAATACAACGGGTGTACACGGTATTGCATTTGATGATGCCATTAATAAAGGATTTACGAGTAATGGCAAGCTGAATAATATATCTGTATTCGATTTAAATACCAATGAAATTACGGCACAGTATGCAACAGGCAAAAACCCGGATGCTATTTTGTATGAACCGTTCACAAAAACAATTATTACCTGCAATGGCGGTAGCAACGATCTTTCAGTTATTGACCCTGTTTCAGGAAAAATACTTGCAACAGTTGCCGTTGGTGGCAAACCAGAAACTGCTGTAACCGATTATAAAGGAAAATTGTTTGTAAATATTGAAGATAAAAATCAAATAGCAGTTGTAGATTTAAAAACATTCACAGTTAAGCAGTACTGGTCAGTTTTGCCGGGCGAAGAGCCAACGGGTTTGGCAATTGATACAGCCACCGGAAGACTCTTTGCAGGCTGCGATAAATTACTTGTTGTTGTAAATGCATCAAATGGAAAATCTGTTGCCAATATACCCATTGGTGAAGGCTGCGATGGAGTTGCTTTTGATAACGCAAGAAAAACAGTTTTTACTTCAAACGGCAGAGACGGAACAATTACTGTTGTTAAAGAAACCAGTGCAAACAATTATAATGTAATAGAAAATGCAGTAACAAAAAAGGGTGCTAGAACAATTGCAATTGACGAAACCACGCATACTTTATATGTATCCACTGCTGATTTTGATCCAAATACCCCAGCCGGTAGCTGGCCCAAAATGTTGCCTGGAACTTTTGTGGTTCTTGCATTACGCAGGTAATTACCGGTACAAATTTTTTATATATTCTTACAAGCTGTAATAAAGGAATTTTTTTGAATACCAGCTATATTTTTCATGGCATCTTCGTTGCGTCGCAATCACTTCATCAGCTGTAAACATGGCATCACCTGGTTTCAAATTCAAGGTTGTAAACCAAAATTAAACGGCTTCATAAAGAATCGGTAAAAACTGCGCGCAGCAAAACCCCGATTTCTGTTTAAATGATATTTCTATACATTTGTCCACTTAATTTTAGAATATGAGTAAAATAACTGCTGCCATTACGGCGGTTGGAGGATATGTTCCCGAGTACAGATTAACGAATGCAGAACTGGAGAAAATGGTTGATACAAATGATGAGTGGATTCGTACCCGCACCGGCATCAGCGAAAGGAGAATTTTAAAAGGTGAAGGCCTTGGCACCAGCGATCTTGCTGTACCGGCTATACAGGAAATACTCCGTAAAAAAAATCTTGAGGCTACTGATATCGACTGCATTATTTGCGGCACCGTAACGCCCGATATGCTTTTCCCTTCTACAGCCAATATTATTTCTGACAAGTTGGGCGCAACAAACGCCTGGAGTTTTGATGTAAGCGCAGCCTGCAGCGGATTTCTTTATGCACTATCTACCGGAGCCATGTTTATTGAATCGGGTAAATACAAGAAAATTATTGTGGTAGGTGCAGATAAAATGAGTTCTATTGTTGATTATACCGATCGTGCAACCTGTATTATTTTCGGCGATGGCGCCGGTGCAGTTTTGCTAGAACCTTCTGTTGATGATACCGGCATTCTCGATTCGATCTTAAGAAGCGATGGAAGTGGCCGCCATTATCTTTATCAGAAAGCAGGTGGTTCTGTTAAGCCAGCATCGCTTGAAACCGTTACCAATAAAGAACATTTTGTTTACCAGGAAGGCAAGGCGGTTTTTAAATTCGCAGTAAAAGGCATGGCCGATGTAAGCGCCGAAATTATGGAACGCAACAATCTGGGTTCCGATGATGTTGCATGGCTGGTACCACACCAGGCCAATCTTCGTATAATCGATGCCACTGCTCACCGCATGGGCCTCTCCACCGAAAAAGTGATGATCAATATTGAAAAATATGGCAACACCACTGCGGGCACAATTCCCCTTTGTTTGTGGGAGTGGGAACCGCGTCTTAAAAAAGGCGATAATATTGTGCTATCGGCTTTTGGCGGTGGCTTTACCTGGGGCGCTATCTGGATTAAATGGAGTTACGATACTGTGTAATACAATTATTTTGTACTAAGCTGCAATGCTACTATTGAGCTTATGTTGTGTCACTCACTTGTACGTTTGGAACAGCGGTCGACAATCGACGGTCAACTGTCGACAAGTAATCAGCAGCACAAGTGTGCGACCCCGAGTTCCGCCTCATTCTTCGGCTCGTCGGGGCGGGCGCAACAGACGCTTCATTTATATTCTACTGGTTGGCTCAAAAAAAAGTATCAATAAAAATCAACTATTCTTAAAGCTGCCTGCAATTTGTAAAGCCTTTTTTGTTAACGATTCAATGGCTGCATAATCTTTTTGATCCAACACATTTTTACTGATGAGTTTGCTGCCTAGGCCAACAGCACAAACACCGCTTTTAAACCAGGCATTCATGTTTTCTTCGTTTACGTCAACACCGCCTGTTACCAGGAAATCCAAACCCGGGAACACGGGCCTTATGGCTTCGGTAAAACCTGTGCCCAGCACGTTACCCGGAAATAATTTGATCATTGTACAACCGGCAGATGCTGCAACATGAATTTCTGAGGGCGTCATGCAGGCTGGTATCCACAAAACCTTTTGCATATAAGCTACATCGCAAACTGCGCTGTCGAATATCGGGCTTATCAGAAGGTCTGCACCTGCATCAATAAAATCAGACGCATCATTGGCAGTTTTTATAGTGCCAATGCCTAGTAATAAATCAGGCATGTGCAGGTCTCTTTCCTTTACCAACTGTTTAAAATTTTCTAATGCCTTTGGCCCGCGGTTGGTGAATTCTAACACTTTTATTCCGGCGCTGTATAACGCTTTTAATACCGCAATACATACTTGCCCGTCATCGTGGTAGAACAAAGGCAATATGCGTTGTTCTTTAATTTTTGAGATACAATATTGTTCTGTTTGCATATTAGTTAATGAGTGCTTTTACCTGCTCAATGGTTTGTTGTGTGGCATCGCCGGTTTCCTGTAATTTACCAGTAGCCGCGGCTGCTGCAAAGTTGATGATATCCTGTTGCCCGTGGCCGTTGTTTATGCCGTAGATCAAACCCGCCATAAAGCAATCGCCGCTGCCAACCTTATCCGCAACCGAAGGTGTACAAAATTCAGGTGATACATATTGTTTGCTATAATGGTTTAACGCAGCATAATACTTAATTCCGTTTCCTTCGTCGAAACGAAAAGTATTGGCAACAGTTTTACATTTTGTAAACTGATGCATCGTATTTTCAGCAGTAAGATCGGCATGTTCAAGATATGCCTCCTTACTTTTTTTGTCGTGAATTTTTTCATCAATCGTAATTCCCAATAAGCTGTTGGCGCTCCATATATTTCCCATTACAAGGTGGCAGTATTGCACAAGTTCGGGCATTACCTCAACAGGGTGTTTTCCATATTGCCAAAGCTTAGCGCGGTAATTTAAATCAACAGAAATAAACAGCCCTTTTTGTGAAGCAGCTTCAAGTGCTTCCCTGCAAACCATTGCTGCATCTGCATTTAATGCCGGACTAATGGCACTGAAATGAAACCAGTTCGCATCTTTCAGCAGTTGATCCCAGTCGATGATCCCAGGCTTTAATTCACTAAAAGAAGAATGGGCACGGTCGTAAATTACACCGGCATTTTTAAGATCCGTTCCCTGAGGTAAATAATATCCGCCGATTCTGCTGCCCGAAAAATGTACCGGCGATACATCTATTTTTTTTTGTTCAAGATGCTGTAATATTTCCCTTGATAAATAATTATCGGGCACTGCAGAAAAGTATTGTACAGGAACATTCCATTTGGCCAAAGCACTGGCAACATTGAGTTCTGCACCGCCAATGTGCACAGCCATTACTGCATTTTGGATCCAGGCACCATTCAAAGCAGGGGACATACGCAGCAATAATTCTCCAAACGAAAAAACCTTTTTCATACGCAATATTAAAATTATTCTTTACACTGTAAGCTGAAGAAAGTTGCTCTTTTTGCTACGTTCATTTTTAATAATGCACTCAGCATTTGTTCATCTGCGTACATCTGGTGTTCGATATCGTACACCTGTATCTAAATTAAAATACTAAACTACTTAAAAACAAGTGGTTATACGTTGGCATACGGTTGGTAATTTTATGGTCATGCACTTTGTGCTATTTAATCACGAGTGTATTTTTTTGAGCCGGGGAGTGAGGGGAGCCGAACCATTGAATATAAATGAAGCTTTACTTGCGTCGCACACTTGTGCTGCTGATTCTTCAGTCGACTGTTGACTGTCGATCAATGTTCCGGACGTACAAGTGAGTGACACAAGGAACGATGATTGGAAAATAAAAGTTAAGTAAACATAACAAAACTGATAACAAATAATAATGTTCAGAAATTATTTTAAAACGGCGTTGCGCCACCTGAAGAAAAATAAATTATACGCAGCTATAAATATTTTTGGCTTAACGGTTGGTCTTACGGCCTGCCTGCTTATTGGTGTTTATATCGATCATGAACTTAGTTATGATCAGTTCAACGCAAATGCAAATCGTATTGTGCGTTCTACCATGGAATATGGTAGCTCGGGTACAGTTAACACAACCGCAACAACAGGAACAAAAGTAGGCCCGCAGTTTAAAAGGGTTTTTCCTGCAATAGAAGAATATGCCCGCACTTTTATTTCGCACAATGTTGTTAAAGCTGGCGATAAAATTTTTGATGAACCCAGGATATTGTATGCAGACCAGCCATTCTTTAAGATATTTTCATTTCATTTGATTGAAGGTGATGCTGCAACAGCACTGGATGCTCCTGACAAGATTGTTATTACGCAAAGTATGGCCAAAAAATATTTTGGTAATGAAAGCGCATTGAATAAAACACTTACCAGTGGTGGAAAAGATTTACGTGTAAGCGCTGTATGTGAAGATGTGCCGCAGAACTCACAAATAAAATTTGATTTTGTAACGCAGTTCCTTAACCTTGGCAATGGTGTGAAAGACGAAACATGGTGGACAGCCAACTGGATCACTTACTTTTTGCTTCGCGATGAAAAAAGCATACCGCAATTACAGCAGCAGATTATTGATTACATGAAAACACCTGCTGTAAAAACAGATGCGGGTGTGCAGGGAAACGATTATCTTACTTATCATCTGGAACCTCTTACAAAAGTTCATTTATATTCTTCACTGGAAGGTTTTGAGCCCAACGGAAGCATCACTTATATTTACATGTTCGCATTAATTGCTGTGCTGATTTTAATTATCGCCTGCGCGAATTATACCAATCTGGCTACTGCACAATCAACAGGTCGCAGTGGAGAAATTGGCATGCGTAAAGTAATGGGAGCATCGAAGCTGCAGGTATTTATGCAGTTTATTGGCGAATCTTTTGTAATTACTTTTATCGCAGCCGCACTGGCATTTGTACTTGCGGTTTTTCTGATCCCATATTTCAACAGCATTACAGGCAAACAATTTACCGCAGACGTGTTGGTGCAACCGGTACCCGTAGTTGCATTAATAATTTTTGCACTTGCTATCAGTTTTTTTGCCGGGCTTTATCCTGCATTGGTATTATCAGGTACACAAATCATGGGTGTACTTAAGAAAGGATTTTCATTTACAGGTGGCAATACCATTCTTCGGAAAACTTTGATCGTTGCACAGTTTGGTATTTCTGTTTTCCTGATCATTTATACTGTGATCATTTTGCAGCAGATGCATTATATACAAACTAAAAACTTAGGGTATGATAAAGAACATGTGGTAGTGCTACCGATAGGGGGGAGCATGTATAATAATATACAGGAATTAAAAGATGCATTTACACAGGTGCGCGGCGTAGAAGGCGTTACAGCGTCTTATGAAACGCCAGAAGATGTGAATTGGGGCGATGGCATCACTGTTATTGATGAAAAAGGTAAACGCGACATATCACTGAATGCCATGCCTGTTGATCTTGACTTTATAAAAACTTTGAAAATGCAATTGGTTGCCGGTCGAGATTTTCAGCAATCTGATTTTGCCATGATGGACACAACCAACAACAGCGCTGATTATCATTTACCATACATCATTAACGAAACGCTTGCAAAAAAAATCGGTTGGACAGCCGAACAATCTATCGGCAGAAATATCGAGAATCGTGCAACGGGCCCGGTTGTGGGTGTGGTAAAAGATTTTAATTTCAGTAGCCTGCATGAGCCTGTTGGCCCCCTTGTAATGTTTTTGGGAAGAGATTTCTCAAGAGATTTTATGGTGCGTATCAACGGCAGCGATGTTGAAGGAACGGTTGCGAGACTGGAATTACTGTGGAAGCAGCGCATTACAGACCGGCCCTTTAGTTATCATTTCTTAGATGATGACTACACTAAATTATACCTGGCAGAGCAACGCACCTCTTTACTGTTTAGTGTGGCCGCAGCGCTTGCAATTATTCTAGCATGTTTGGGTTTGTTTGGGCTTGCAGCTTTTACAACAATTCAGCGTACAAAAGAAATTGGTATAAGAAGGGTATTGGGTGCAAATCTTGGCAGCATTACATTATTGGTTGCAAAAAGCTTTTTGCAATTGGTGGGTATTGCTGTTCTTATTGCTGCTCCACTTGCATGGTGGGCAGGTAATAAATGGTTGCAGGATTTTGCTTTTCGCATACCGGTTCAGGTGTATGTTTTTGTTGTAACTGCAATTGTTACGGTTTTGATCGCTTTAGTAACAGTTAGTTATCATTCGCTAAAAGCTGCATTAGCGAACCCTGTAAAAAGTTTGAGAACGGAATGATAATGTGCGAATATGCTGATTTGCGAATGTGCGAATGAAGAGAAGAACTTTATTAGCCAAACAACAGAATATGAATTAGACTTTTGTTGTGTCACTCACTTGTACGCTTTGTTCAATATTGATCTGAACGTACAAATGAGTGACACAACTGGTGACCAGGAAAGAACAAAAAGCTAAGTACCAAAAAATGTAAAACATGCTTACGAATTATTTGAAAATGGCATTCCGAAATATCTTCAAAAAAAGAGGATATGCTTTGCTGAATATTGCGGGGCTTACCATTGGTATGAGTTGCTGCTTATTGATATTCCATTACGTTTCTTATGAGAGAAGCTATGATAATTTTGAACCTGCATCTAAACAAATTGTGCGTGTAAGACTTGACAGTTACCAGAAAGGTGTGCTTGCATATAAATCGGCAACATCATATCCTGCTATTGGTCCGGCTATGAAAAAAGATTTTCCTGAAGTAGAAAATTTTTGCAGGCTTATTGATGATAACTTGTTGTTATCAAACGAAGCACAGGATAAAAAATTTTCAGAAAATAAAGGTTATTATGCTGATGCTGCTTCAGTTGATATGTTTGGACTTAATTTCATCAAAGGCAATCCACACAACGCTTTAAACGCACCCGATAAGATCATTCTTTCTGAATCTACTGCTAAAAAATATTTTGGTAATGAAGAGGCATTGGGCAAAACATTGGTAAACAGAAATGGTGATCATGTACAGCCATTTGAAGTAACAGGTATATACAAAGATTTTCCGGGCAACTCGCATTTGATCATGAATTACCTGGTTTCGTATGCAACGCTTGGAAAAGAATTGCTTTCTGGCGGTGATAGTTCCAACCAAAGTGAAACGGCGTGGGGCTGGTACGATTTTTATGTTTATGTGCAATTAAAGCCAGGTATTGATTATCACCAACTGGAATCAAAACTCCCTGCATTCACAAATAAATATATCAATACCGAGGAATGGAGAAAAACAAATAATGTTCGCGATGAATTACATCTTATACCATTAAGCGATATACATCTTTACTCCAATTATAACCAGGAAGCAGAAGTAAACGGAAACGGTCAGGCAGTATCTTTTCTTTTCCTCATTGCAATTTTTATTATCTGCATTGCATGGATCAATTATATAAACCTTGCTACAGCAAGATCTGTTGAGCGTGCAAAGGAAGTTGGTGTGCGCAAAGTACTAGGAGCTGTACGCAGTAATTTGATAAGGCAATTTTTAACGGAGAGTCTTGTGTTGAACTTTATTTCACTAATACTCTCACTTGTTATATTTTTTATACTCCTTCATCCTTTTGACAGTTTTACTGGCAGAGATCATTATACAGGCTTTGCATTAACAGGAAATTACTGGTTTATATTTTTTGGATTGTTTGCCGTAGGTACCATATTATCCGGTTTATATCCCGCTTTTGTATTGTCCGGTTTCAAACCGGTTGTTGTTTTAAAAGGAGCATTTAAAAATACATCCAGCGGATTGCTGCTCCGCAAAAGTTTAATAGTTGTACAGTTTGTTATTTCAGTGGTATTAATTGCAGGAACTATTGTTGTTTACCAGCAGGTAAATTATATGCGTAACCAAAGCATCGGTGCAAACATTGATCAAACGCTGGTGTTGAAAGGCCCGCAAACATTGGCAGATTCATTGTATCAAAGCGTTTACCAGCCATTCAAATCTGCCGTGATGCAACAATCATCTGTAAAAAGTATCGCTTCATCAACGAGTGTAATGGGCGATGAGATCTACTGGACAAACGGTTCAAAGAGACCAGGTGCAGATCAAAGTGCTGTAACGCTTTATAACCTTGGTATTGATTATGATTTTATTCCTGCTTACAATATTAAAATGGTTGCAGGTCGAAATTTTTCACAGCAATTTGGTACTGATAACAAAGCTGTAATATTAAATGCGAATGCGGCAAAATTGCTGGGCTTCAAAGATGCAGTAAGCGCTGTAAATCAAAAGCTATTAAGGGGCGGTTCTGATACGGTTAATATAATTGGTGTAACCGCCAACTTTCATCAATTGGGTTTGCAGAAAACGATTGACCCTATGATCATCGTACCAAGACCAAATGCCGGAAGGTTTTATTCTGTAAAGATTGAACCGGGAAAAACACAGCAAACAATTACCTCGCTGAGACAAATATGGAACAGGTATTTTCCGAAAGACCCTTTTGATTATTTTTTCCTCGATGAATCATTCGGTAAGCAATACAATGCAGATATACTTTTTGGAAAAGTGTTTGGTGTATTCGCATTTCTTGCTATACTCATTGCATGTTTTGGATTGTTAGGTCTTTCTGCATATAATGTATTGCAACGCACAAAAGAAATCGGCATTAGAAAAGTATTGGGCGCTTCTGTGCAGAGCATACTCATACTCTTGTCAAAAGATTTTTTAAAACTGGTTTTGCTTTCATTCTTCGTTGCTATACCTGTTGGCTGGTATGTAATGAATGAATGGTTACAGGATTATGCATACCGTGTAGATATTGGCTGGTGGGTTTTTGCATTTGCCGGTATCGTAGCGCTTGTCATTGCTATTGTTACCATAAGCATACAGGTATTAAAAGCTGTTGTTATGAACCCGGTAAAGAGTTTAAGAACCGAATAAGAATGATTTTGAATGAAAGTTTTTATTAGCCAACAGCAGAATATGAATTAGACTTTTGTTGTGTCACTCACTTGTACGCTTTGTTCTTTGTGAAGCAAACCGAATCCGCAGCCTTGTGCTGAATGCAGTTAAGAATGTACAAGTGAGTGACACAACAACCGATGACATAAGAAACAAAAGTCTGTAACAAAATAATTGCACAAATAAAATCCAACATGTTTAAGAATTACTTCATTATCGCCTGGCGTAATATTTTTCGCCATAGGTTCTATTCTTTAGTAAACATTATCGGGCTTTCTGCGGGTATTGCATTTGCTTTTTTAACCGGTGGTTATGTGTGGAACGAACTGCAGGTAAATGCGCATATAGCTGATGCTGATAACCAGTACATCATTCAAAGCAAATGGAAAGATCCTAACCAGGGCTACCCGATTGCAACATTTGGCCCGCTTGCAAAAGCTTTGCAGCAGCAGTTTCCAGACCTTGTGAAGAATTATTACAGGTGGGATGGTGTTACATCTATTGTGTCGAAAGGCGATAAACATTTTAAGGAAGGGCTTCAAATTGGCGACAGTAGTTTTCTTTCCATGTATGGGTTTAAGCTGTTGTACGGCAATGCAAAAACAGCATTGAATAATCCTTTCTCTGTGGTGATTACAGAAGACCGGGCCAGGAAATTTTTCGGCAGAACAGATGTACTGGGGCAAACACTTAGTATTCAAAGTTTCTCCGGAACAAAACACGATTTTATTGTTACCGGCGTAATGAAAACAGCTCCCGAAAATTCAATACTTCATCTCACTCCTGATAATGACAACCATGTTTATCTTGGAGAAAGTTCGATGAATTTTTTTGGCCGTAACATGGAAGCATGGGCCAATGTGTACATTGTAAATTTAATAGAATTGCAAAAAGGCGTTACACCAAAAGACCTGGAAAAACCAATTGCGCAACTGGTAAAACAAAATGCATCGGCACAGGTTAGCAGCGATGTAACACCATATCTTACCACACTTAAAGATTATTATCTTGAAGCTAATAACGGGTTGGTAAAAAAAATGCTTTACACTTTATCGTGCATTGCCATTTTTATTTTGTTGATGGCTGTGGTAAACTTTATAAATATCTCTGTAAGCCGCTCTGCTGCAAGAATGCGGGAAATTGGTGTCCGAAAAGTTTTGGGTAGTTTACGAAGGCAATTACTGCTGCAGTTTCTTACTGAATCTTTGGTGCTTGTATTTTTTGCAACTTTATTTTCTCTGTTGATCTATGCGCTGACAAGAAATTATTTCAGTGGGATATTTGGCAAGGAAGTTCCATCACTTACAGCTTATCCTGTGTATTTTGTTATTATTCCTTTTGCAATTACTTTAATCGTTGGGTTATTTGCAGGTATTTATCCTGCGTTTGTTTTGTCTTCTTTAAAAACTGTCGATTCATTAAAAGGGAAATTAAAAACAGCGAAAGAGAATATCTTTTTCAGAAAATCTTTGGTAGGTTTTCAGTTTTGTATGGCAACGGTTGTGTTTATCGGAGCAATTATTATTTCGCAGCAGGTGTCGCTTTTCTTTAGCAAAGATCTGGGCTACAATAAAGATTACATTATATCGGCAAGGGTGCCGCGTGACTGGAGTGCAGCCGGTGTACAGCATATTGAAACCATAAGGAATGAATTTGCAAAAACACCCGGCATCAGCAATGTTTCTGTTTCTTACGAAATACCCGATGGGGCAAATGCAGGCAGCTTCAGGATGTATAAGTACGGACAAGATTCTACCGCCTCGATTGCAGTGCAGCAGCTTACTACAGACGAAAATTATGCTGCTACTTATCAAATTCCTATGGCTGCCGGTGTATTTTACAAAGGGCCACAGGATGCTGTTGACTCTTCAAAAATTGTTGTAAATGAAGCAACGGCAAAAGCTTTGGGTTTTGCAAATGCAAACGATGCACTGGGGCAAAAAGTAATGTCTGTTGGCGCACCCGTTGTGTTTACAATCGCTGGCGTAACAAAAGATTTTCATTTTGGTTCCATGCAAACCAACATTCCACCAATGGCTTTTTATCATTTAAATATTGCAGTAATTTATCGGTTCCTGTCTTTCAAAATTCAACCCGGTAATGTTGCAAATTCTGTGGCAGCGTTACAAAAGAAATGGTCTTCACTTTTTCCTGATGCTCCATTCGAATATACTTTTATGGATGATGATCTTAAAAGGATTTATCAGAGCGAACTTCAGTTAAAACAGGCATCTTACACAGCAACTGTACTTGCATTCATAATTGTATTGCTGGGTGTTATTGGCTTAATATCGTTAAGCGTACAAAAGCGAACAAAAGAAATCGGCATACGCAAAGTGCTTGGTTCGTCGGTAAGCGGTATTATGACTTTATTCCTGAAAGAATTTTTACAAATTATTTTACTGGCGGGTGTAGTTGCTTGTCCTGTAGCATACTTCATAATGCAGGGTTGGTTGAATGACTATGCTTACAGGATTTCAATAACCGCACAGCCGTTTATTGTTGCTACAGTTGTACTCGCAATAATTACAGCCATTTTAATTTCTGCGCAAACTGCAAAGACTGCATTAGAAAATCCCGTAAAGAGTTTGAGGACGGAATGATGTCTGAACGGGAATTTTAAAGGATTATAAAGATTAAAAGGATTTAAAAATATAACATCTTGTAAATCCTTGAAATCTCCCAAAATCTTCGTTCAGACAATTGCTAAATAATGTTTCCGAACGCACAAGTGAGTGACACAACAGAAGCCCAATACCAGTAATACAGCCAGGATATTAATTCATTATCTATTTTATAAAGCGGGAAACATATTAATTATTTGCCGGGCACTTTATAACCTTTAGATGCATCGTCTATTACCAGCACCCAATCATTACCAGTGCCGGTGGTGGGCGAAGTAAACTCCATACTGTTCATTTTTTCGGCAACGGTTATTTGTTGCACTTCAGCATTTTTTGGATTGAACCACCATGCAATAATTTTACCGGTAATGTTGGCGGTATTAACTGTAATTGTTTTTCCCACCGGTAAATAAATCATAACATAACTATTGTCTGCTGCATGAAAAGCCTCCATGTGTTCGCCTTTTTCTCCCTGACCCTGGGTAATGATTGAGTTGTCTGGAACCCGCTGCAGCATTGGTCTTGACGTGATCAGCTTTCGTAAATATCCTACCTGGAATGCACCGGGCCGATCCATTGCGTTTACCCAGCCACGATCAGGATAGTTGATCGTTTCTTCCCTTTCGCTCATGAATTGCCACACGGCATGATGTCCATAAGTAACACCGCAGGCACCCGCAAAAACGGAACGGTAGGTTTGTTTACGAACATCGTAATCGCGGTAGTAGCCATTGTCAGGATTCCATTTTGGCCAGGGGTTTACGGGATGATCTTCGTAGTTCGGTTCTCCATCTAAAGTTGGCTTTGCCGGCGTATAACTGCGATCGCGTTTTACAAGATCCCAGCACGCAACATCGTGCCCGCCGCCGTGGCCTGATTGAAACATATTCATATCGAGCCAGGCTTCGTTGTGTATCCATTGCGAAGTGGAATTTTCACCACCCCATGGATGATAGGTAATAAAGCATTGATGGTTGGTTGCTTCAATAATTCCCTTTGCCATTGCACGCCAAACGGGCCGCCAGTCATTACTGTCTTTTACAGCAGGCCTGTCGCCACCCAAAAGCCAAATGATGTTTGGTTCTTTCTTATAACGGTTGCCGATCCATTTGCCATAAGTGTAGGCATTAATGCTGTCGAAAACAACCGGGCCTTCGCCCCATAGTTTTGTTACTTTATCGCCCCATGTAGGTAGCAAGCCAATAAATAAATTGCGTTGCCTTGCCATGTGTATGGTACTGTCTATTACATTAAAATATTTATCATTGGGGTTTGCAGGATCAAGATCTTTTAGTGGTAAATCGCCGTAACGGTTGGGTTTACGAAGGCCATCAAATTCGGCAAGTGCAACAGCCTGAATTACTGTAAAGCCTTTTGCAGCGCGGTTATCAAGGTATTGTTTTATTTCGCCAAGGTTAAGGCGATGGAATAATTCCCAACCTGTATCGCCCAGCCAGAAGAAAGGTTGTCCATCGGTAAACTGAAGATCGTGCCCATCTTTGGTAACCTGCAAACGGCCATGTTTAAAAAGAGATTGGGCAAAAAGACTTATCGATAAAAAGAGACAGGCAATGAGGCAGGCAATCGAACGCATTTGATTTTAGATTTATAAAGTAAGTTAAATGGTTTTGGTTAAAATTTCAATTCAGTTAAAATGTAATCATTTTCATTTTAAAATATTTACACGTAAACTTACTTATATAATAAGGAGACCGTTTAAAGTTATGTATTAAAAATCTTATAGATTTTTCGGATCAGGCCCAGAGTTTCAGCAGTTCATAAACTACATCAGTTAAATGGTGCATATAGCTTTCAGTTGCTGCCAGGCAGATTATGCTTTGGTATTTGCCTGGGGCTGCGCTGTTCTTCTTTGCGGTGATTTGCAATTGTATAATACGAGTACAGGAAAGCGTATTGATTTTATAATACCGGCTATTGTTTTTCATGGTATCGTTCCTTGCGTCGCAATCACTTCATCATTGTATCTTTTGGCATCAATGTAATCGCGTTAACAGATTTCATTAAAAGCTTAATAGATAATGCTAACGATGAACGTATCGCAACGCAATGAAGTTGAACCAGAGAACAAACAGGCGGTAACCAAAATATTTTATTGCTTATTTCAAATCCTTATTTCACAAATTTTTTTGCTTTTTTACCTGTGGAGTTGTTTGTAACTGCGGCATATAAGATAATACTTGTTTTAGTACGGATGCCTTGTTGCGCTTATAGTGACGTGAAGTTGATGGGATTGTTGCCATGAAAGAGGAACTGTGAAACGAGCGTGGCAAGAGAAGCCTCAATAGTATTACTTATGCCGGGTTCAAAAAAAGTCTTTTGCCTTTTATGGTTTTTTATTAGCGCTTACCTATGTTGAATCTCTTTTTCAGGTTGTCGAAGATCTGCATTGCATCGGGTGTGAGTTTGAAAAAAAATACACCGCCTGCAATAATGCCTGAAAAGATGGTGCTGCGTAAAATAATGGCCAGCCAGCCGCTTTGGCCTTGCAGTAAAAAGTATGCTGCAAAATATGCGGCAAACCCGAGGATGATTGAATAAAAAGTTTTACTGCTAAAGGGCTGCATATTAAACTTGCGGCGTAAAAATTCGTAGCGTATAAAATTGTAAACAGTAAGCGAAATAAGATCGCTGTATGCAGAACCGATGATGCCGTAAGATTTTACAAGCATATAACTTAATGGTATGCGCAGGGCAAGCATAATTACGCCGCTGAAAAATTCGAACCTCCAGAAATTGGATGTGCCGATGATTTGTGCGTTTACGCCTGTGCCTGCATCTATAACGCGGATGAAACCGAAGATAAGTATCAGGGGTATGCCTTCTTTGTACTTATCGAAGAGGTTTAATACGGTAAGCCCATCGGCAATATTCAGCCACATGTTGCCGAAAATAAAAACAGAGATCAGCAACATATTAATGCTTGAACGCTGGTAGATGCGCAGAATGTCGGCATAGTTTTTATCTTTCCAGTTGCGTGCTATAACACCTGTTGCAATAGACTGTATGCTGCGTTGTGGTATTTGTATCAGGTTGCTCATATAAAGTGAGAGTGTATATACACCTGCATCGCCAATACCTTTTAAACTTGCAATAACAAAAGTGTCGATCGTTTGGCCAAGTGTTGTAATAATAATGCCACCGAAAATGAGCACCTGCATACCAAACATTTTCCTTTTGAATTTCTTTGTTACACGGCTTTTCTTAAACGTAAAATGTACCTGGCCCCGGCGCATGAAATAAGCCAGCAGTATAAGGGCTATGATAAGAAAGAGCATGGAGAAGAGGATCATGAAAGTATGGAACGAAATAATACCGCCCCAGTAGAGTAATATAAACACCAATGTAAACAAACGCAGCCCTGTTTCGCGCAGAAAATTTGAGACTACCGATTTGCGCAGCACCCATGCATAACCTTCGAGCAATGAAAACAATAAAAGCCCGAATGCAAAAGGCAATACCCAAAAGTAGTAGTTGATGAAGATCTTTGATTTGCCTGAAAATTTTTGTACAATCAATGGCTCCATAAAATATGCTGCAATGCATACGAGTATAAAGCCGATTCCGGAAATAATTAAAGAGCGGCCAAGCAGGTCGTTTTTTTTGTCTTCAAGATTGTCTTTGTAGTAGGGGTAAAATTTATAAAGTACAGGTATTGCACCCAGGCTGGCAAATATGTAAAAGTTAAGGCCAACATCGTAAAACAATTTTGTTAATCCGTATTGATCTGTTGTAAAAAGGCTTACATAGAAATAAGTATTGATGGCACCTATGCCGGTACCCACATAAATGAGTAAACTTGAAATAATTGCCTGTTTGCGTATGCCTGCCATGGAGTAGTTGCGCTAAGCCGCAAATTAGTTGTTTGGGTTCACTTGCTTTGTGGTGATGTAATAATTCTTTTCAAGATAATCTGAGTTAAAGAAAGCAGCATCTGCATCGATAAGTTTTATAGTCTTCCATTTTTGCGATGGGTAAATGGTAAGTTTAACATCTGCTGAATGCATTACCAGCCGCAGGTTAAAGTTGTCAATACAGTTGGCCCACCTGAAGCTGATATATTTTTTATCAGGTGAATAGTAATATTCCAATTCTGGTATTGCTATGTTGCGTAAATACTGGTCGAACACTTTACTAAAGTTAATCTTACTCTGTTTGCTGATATATTGCTCTACCTGTTGTGTGGTAACTGTTTGGTGATAGAATGTTTTATTTAAGCCTCTTAATATGCTGCGGAATTTTTCATCATTGTCTATTACATGCCTGATAATATGTATCATATTACTGCCTTTGTAATACATATCGGTGGTTGCTGATTCTTTGTTTACGCCGTATTTTGAAATAACAGGGTTCTTATTTACAATTCTTTTTCTAATGCCATAGTTGTATTCATTACCAGCTTGTTTGCCATAATAATATTCAGTAAAAAGTGTTTCGCTATAGTTGGTAAAACTTTCGTGTATCCACATATCGGCTATATCTTTCGATGTAATGTTATTGGCAAACCACTCGTGGCCACTTTCATGAACGATTATGAAATCCCATTTAAACCCCCAACCTGTGCCCGAGAGGTCAACCATTTGGTTTTTACTTTTCAGGTAATAGCCGTTGCGATAAGTATTGCCATAAGCTGTTGCGCTTTGGTGTTCCATACCAAGTTGTGGCGCCTCAACAAGTTTGTAACCATCTTCATAAAATGGGTAAGGGCCAAACCAATATTCAAATGCGCGCAGCATACGCTTTGCATCGGTAAATTGTTTTTGAGCTTTTTCTAAGTTGTAATCCAGTACCCAAAAATTCAGATCGAGTGATCCCTTTTCTCCTTGAAGTGTGTCGCTCCAGTTTACATATTTGCCAATGTAGGGAACAATATTATAATTATTGATAGGATCCTTAACTTCCCATATATAGGTTGCCTGGCCATTTGCCGAAGTTTTATTTTTCAACCGGCCATTACCAACTGCAATCAATGTATCAGGAACAGTAACAGATAAAGAAGCACCTCTGTCCGGCTCATCACTTTGATGATCTTTACAAGGGTACCAAACGCTTGCGCCCAAACCCTGACAGGCAACACTCATCCATGGGCGGCCCAGTGTATCTTTCTTAAAGATCCAGCCACCATCCCAGGGTGGGTTAACGGCTTCAAGGGGAGCGCCATGATAATAAATCTCTATTTGGCTAACCGAATTTAAAGTTTGTTTTGGTGCCTGAACGTGCCACACATTTTCTTCATTTTTAAAATTTATTTTTTTATTCCCGTTAAATAAAATACTGTCAATCATCAAAGGCTGCTGCAGATCTATTTGCATAAATGCAGTGTGGCTTTTGCTTACAACTTTATAAGTTATTGTAGTTCTGCCAATAATGGTTTTTGAATTGTAATCTGGCGTTACTTCAATATCGTAGCGCAATACATTCCACCAGGTTCTTTCGGGGTTTAATGAGCCGCGCAAGGTGTCTGCATGTGTAAAATTTTCTTTAAGCTGGCCCAACTGCGCATACACAAATGAACCCGTTAGTAAAAAAGCAACAAACAAAAATTTTCTTATCAGCATGTTTCAATATTTATCTGAGTATGAATTTTTATTGACCCGGCAAAGGTACATTGCGCATCGCCTGTTGCGTCGCACACTTGTACTTTGGGATCGGATCTGAACAAAGCAGTGCACTTTGCAGCGATATTGCACCTTGTTGCCCATGAGAATTGTTGCAGCTGCGGTGTGCGACGCAAGGAACTCTTCATAGAAATCCTTGAGCAGGGCTCAAAAAAATTACTACCTTTTTTTAAAGAACCTTTTTCTAAAGTTAACCGCAATATTCCATGCAATTAATAATACGCCAAATGCAGATGCAATTTTTGACAGAAGGTCGCCATACTTTACATAAAATGTTTCGCCGCTTATTGCTGGAACATTGGCTTTAATATATGCGGATTTATCCCAGGGTTGTGTTGCTACAAATTCACCACTTGTATTGATTACCGCAGAGATACCTGTGTTGGCGCTTCGCACCACCCACTTGCGGGTTTCAATTGCACGAAGCCTTGCATAATCCAGGTGCTGTTTATGGCCGGGTGTGTTGCCCCACCAGCCATCGTTGGTCATTACGGTTAAAATGTTTGCGCCTTTGGCTACATAAGTGCCAA
Organism: Chitinophagaceae bacterium UBA4407; assembly: GCA_002390845.1. Taxonomy (GTDB): domain Bacteria; phylum Bacteroidota; class Bacteroidia; order Chitinophagales; family Chitinophagaceae; genus Limnovirga. The sequence goes on from DGQT01000002.1 coordinate 60,046, forward strand.
CGTATTCGCCATAAATGCTCTCGTAGCAAATAATTGGTGCGCAGATATAAGCACTGTTTTTATCGCCAAAAACGGCAGATTCTTTCGACTTTCCATAACCGCCGGTACTGCCACCAAATTTTTCGAAAACCGGCGACATAAAACGTAAAAAATCCGGCAACGTTTCTACACCTGGCACCAGTTTGCTTTTATTATAAAACTGCAAAGCTGTATTTGCTTTTATTGCCACTGAAGCATTAAATACATCGTAATAAGAATGGTCCTGTTCGTCAAGCCTTGCAGAGTTGGTTTCTTTAACTGCACCGTAGCTTTTGTATGTTTCTATACCAGTAACCAATGTAACATTTGGGTGCCTGTTTGCAAAGGCAAACACCGGTTGATATAGCTGTGTGTTTTGAAACTCCGGCTGCCAAACACCTGCAGATAAAGCAGTCTCGGGCCATACTACCAGGCGGGTGTTTGAATCGAGTTCCTTTTCTGAAAGTGAAATCAATAATTCTAATTGTGCCGAAACTGTTGAGGCGTCAAATTTTTCATCGTAAGGATCAATGTTGGGCTGAACAATAATTACATTGTTTGAAGTTTGCGCAATAGCTGTAAGCTTGGAATTTTCTGTTTTCGAGTTTACAATAAATGAAATTACAAAAGGTAAAATAATAACTGCTACCGCTATCAGCAACCTGTATGTTTTGTTTGTTTTATTGCGCCACTGTATTAGAGCGTTGAACAATAAAATATTTACCAGTAATACCCATAAAGTGCCGCCACTGGTACCTGTATATTCGTACCACTGCACCCAGCCTGGTTGCGATGCAAACACATTACCAAGCGTAAGCCAGGGCCAGCTTAACTGCCAGTTCAGGTGAATGTATTCGAAGAGCATCCAGAACACAACCAGCGAAAAATATCCTGCTTTGGCACCATATTTATTTTTAAAAATATGATACCCCCACCAGGGAAGCGTCATAATCAGACTATTGGCAATGATTGCTGCAATGGCGCCTACATCGGTAGAATTCCATAGCCACCATGTGGTGCAAGCATTCCAGGTAAGCATGGTTGTAAAGCTGTAAAAAAAGAAGGTCAACTTTTTTTCTACTGAGCCTGCAACATACAATAATGGTAACCACGCTATAAAAACTAAAAAGGTTAATGGTGCCACAGGCCACGATGCATACAGCAACAATCCGGAGAGTAAGGAAAGGCCAACAGGCTGTAGTTTTTTCAATCAGAATTTTTTGGGCAATTTCGTTAAAAGTTTTAATCGGCAGTTAGTTATCATTTAAAATAAATGTAAATAAAGCTGGTTAGCATGTATTGCATTCATGATTTTGCATTGTTCGGTTAATACATTTTTTTTGAAAATGGCATTTGAACGTTGTGGCATCTTCGTTGCGTCGCATTACATTCATCTGCAATGCATATATTGGGCTTTTACCGAAGTCTCCCTGCAACGGCGGCGTTGCGTTATGTGACAAAACAACTCAAAACGGTTTTATTGATTTCCAGTTAGTGAGTGCCGAGTTGTATAGAAGCGAAAATTGAATACGATCTGGCATTTAAGAAGAAAATCAGCAATAGTTTTAATTAAGATGCTGGCTTGTTCAGATATTACAAGAAGCATGATTTTGTAATGCCGACAGCACGATGCCGAAGAGCGTACAAAGCCCTGAAGTGTGCGACGCAACTGGGATTGATAGTATTACTGTAGCCGGGTACATAAAATATTCCCTACTAAATATTACTCCTATCAATAAAGGCATAAAAAAAGTCTGACAAGAAGCCAGACTAATAATTTTGGGTTGTGCAGTATTAATAACGGTTATAACCGCCACCACCGCCGCTGCCGCCACTTCCACCACGGTTACGGTTATAACCACCGCCACCGCCGCTTCCGCCGCTGCCACCTCGGTAACCACCACCGCCACCGCCGCTGCCAAAGCTTTTCTTCTTGTAGCCACCCTCTTCTCCTTCCTTGCGGGGAGCAGATTCGTTAACTACAATCTTACGGCCCAGCACATCTGTATCGTTCAGATTGCTGATCGCAGTTCTTGCAGCATCGTCATCACTCATTTCAACAAAACCAAAACCTTTACTTCGGTTGTTGTTGAATTTGTCGGTAACAATTTTTGCAGAAACAACATCACCATAAGGTGAGAATAAATTTTGGAGATCGTCGCTGGTCATGTTCCAGTTTAAGTTTCCAACGTAAATGTTCATGTCAAAAAAAAATTAAATGAATAAAAGGCCAACAGAAATCAGTAATCCAAAAATCAAAAACATTTAACTGAAACGTTCACGATGTATGGTAACACTGCATCTTTGGAAAAACGAAAATATAAAGATTCTTTTAAATGTAGCAATTAATTTATAATTTTTTTAACCCTGCTTTAAGGCAAATCAAAGCCTTGTTTATTCAGCCTTTTCTGTGCCGAACAAAACTGTTAAGTGATTTTTTTACTTTTATAATCAAAAAATTGCTTTCTTTTTTTCAAGTGCCATTACCTACTTTTGCGCCCTAATCAAATAAATTCTTGTGTATGGCAAATACCTCTGACATAAGCCGCGGTATGATTTTAAAACTTGATGGAAGCCTCTATTCAGTTGTGGAGTTTGGTGAAAATAAAACGGCGCGTGCAGCGGCTAAAGTATGGGCGAAATTAAAAGGGGTTGATAATAACCGTTCCATTGAAAAAACCTGGAATAGCGGTGAAACCATTTTCCCGGTTCGGGTAGAAAAGAAAACATTTCAGTATTTATACAAAGATGAATCCGGCTATAATCTTATGAACAATGAGACCTTTGAGCAAATAGCCCTTGCAGAAGAAATGATCGATGCGCCTCAATTCCTTAAAGACGGAAGTGAGGTTTTCGTTTTTATTAATACAGAAACAGAACAACCTATCGGAGCAGAGCTCCCTGAAAAAATCGTAGTAAAAGTTACCTATTGCGAACCCGGTTTACGCGGAGATACCGCTACCCGTGCATTAAAACAGGCAACTGTGGAAACAGGAGCAACCGTGAATGTGCCTTTGTTTGTAAATGATGGTGAATTAATAAGGATCAATACAAAAAATGGTGAATATGTTGAAAGGGTGAAAGAATAAAATGCTTTAAATGCATTAATTAAAGAGTAATAAAAAAATGACAGGCTTAGACTGTCTTTTTTTATGGTTAAAATCCGGGAAAAGATAAATACCGGTTTTTATTTTTCTCCTTTTTTAAACAAAAAATACCTATTTTGCCCCTCCTTTCAGGGTAAAAAGCCTCAAAAATTACAAAAACCCAAAAATTTCTATTATGGACTTCAAACAGATCCAGGAGCTTATTAAGATTGTGAACAAGAGTAACATAGGGGAGCTAAGTATAGAGGAAAATGATTTTAAAATCACAATAAAGCAAAAAGAAGAAACAGTTCAAATGGTTGCAGCAGCCCCGGCTTATGCACCGGCTCCTGCATACACACCGCCTGCTGTTAGTGCCGCCCCTCCAGCTGCTGCACCAGCTGCAGCCAAAGCAGATAATTTAATCACAATAAAAAGCCCTATGATTGGCACTTTTTACCGTAAAGCTTCTCCCGATAAACCATCCTTAATTGAAATTGGAGATGATGTATCCGTTGGTAAAGTAGTGTGTATTATAGAGGCTATGAAACTCTTTAATGAAATTGAAAGCGAAGTGAGTGGCAAGATTGTTAAAGTACTTGTTGAAGATGCAAGTCCTGTGGAATATGATCAGCCACTTTTCCTTGTAGAACCTGCATAGTTAATTAATAAATGTGCGGATATGAGATGTGTAAATAAATCATCTTCATATCCGCACATTTGCTTATTTGCACATTTTCAAATTAAATCTCAATGTTTAAAAAAATCCTCATAGCCAATCGTGGCGAAATTGCGCTTCGTGTAATACGCACCTGCCGCGAAATGGGCATTAAAACTGTTGCAGTTTATTCAACTGCTGATAAAGACAGCCTTCATGTAAAGTTTGCCGATGAAGCTGTATGTATTGGCAAGCCTCAAAGCAGTGAATCTTATTTGAACATTCCTCATATCATGGCGGCTGCAGAAATTACCAATGCCGATGCCATTCACCCCGGTTATGGGTTCCTTGCCGAGAATGCTAAATTCTCGCAGATCTGCGCCGATCATGGCATAAAGTTTATTGGCCCAAACGCACAAATGATCAACAGCATGGGCGATAAAATCACTGCTAAAGATACTATGATCAAAGCAGGAGTTCCTGTGGTTCCTGGTGGAGATAGTTTGCTCGACAGCATCAATCAGGCAAAACAACTGGCAAAAGAAATCGGTTACCCGGTTATTTTAAAAGCTACTGCCGGCGGTGGCGGAAAAGGCATGCGTTTGGTATGGCAGGAAAGTGAAATGGAAAAGGCCTTTACTACTGCAAAAACAGAAGCAGCAGCATCATTTAAAAATGATGGTATTTATCTTGAAAAATTTGTTGAAGAACCACGACACATTGAAATTCAGGTGGCAGGCGATCAATACGGAAACATCTGCCATTTAAGTGAAAGAGATTGCTCTATACAACGCCGCCACCAAAAGCTGGTTGAAGAATCGCCCTCTCCTTTTATGACACCGGAACTTCGTGAAAAAATGGGTGCTGCCGCCATAAAAGCTGCAAGTGCTATTAATTACGAAAGTGTTGGTACTATTGAGTTTCTGGTTGACAAGCACCGCAATTTCTACTTCATGGAAATGAATACCCGTATACAAGTAGAGCATTGCGTAACAGAAGAAGTAATCAACTTCGATCTTATTAAAGAACAGATCAAAATTGCGATGGGCGAAAAAATGTCTGGGCAAAATTATCTTCCCGAAATGCATGCCATTGAGTGTCGCATTAATGCAGAAGATCCTTACAATGATTTTCGTCCATCCCCCGGCAGAATTACTACATTAAATACACCGGGCGGTCATGGTGTGCGTGTTGACAGCCATGTATACGCAGGCTACGTGATTCCTCCTTATTACGATTCAATGATTGGTAAGTTAATTGCCATTGCACGTACCCGCGAAGAAGCAATTAATACCATGTACCGCGCATTGAGTGAGTACATTATCGAAGGTGTAAAAACAACCATTCCTTTTCACCTGCAGTTGATGCAGAACGAAGACTTTCGAAAAGGGAATTTTACTACCAAATTCCTCGAATCATTCACGCTGGTTTAAAATATTTATCCCGCTTCGGCGGGATTTTTTTTTGATCCCGGCTATAAATCTTTTTTAAGCTTCTGTTGTGTCACTCACTTGTACGTTCATAACTGCATTCAGCTTAAGGTTGCGGATTCAGTTTGCTTCATAAAGAACAAAGCGTACAAGTGTGCGACGCAACAAAAGCTCAGTAATGTGTCTGTTGCCCGGCCCATAATTTTAAATATAAAGCATCACTAACCACTTATCCGGAAATTATATAAGCACTGTTACATTAACAAACCATTGATATTATTTTTTGCTTCACATGAAGTTGGGGCATATCTTTGCAGCACGAAAAAAGGGATGATCATCCGCACATACTTCGGTATTAAAATATCGAAATTCAAACGATACCGTTATCAGCTGTAACGCCTGCCAGGAAAGAGTTTTATTAAGATTAAAATTTAGACACTATGAACAGCAATGTTAAAAATTCCATTATTAAAATGGAAGCAGATGAATTAAGTAAACTGATTACAGAAGTAAAAGAGACCGTTGCAACCAATGTAAATGAAAAGCAGATTTTTAGTGCAGCAGACTTGTGGAATATTCAAAAAGCCATGAGAACAGCACACAAGCTTTCAAGAAAACGAGATATACACAATTAGTGTTGTCTCTCATACTGAAAAGAAACTTTAATCAGTGATCCGGTATAGATTTGCCGGTTATACAGTAGCTTAATTTAAGACACTAAAAGCTTTCCAACCGGAAAGCTTTTTCATTTAAAAAAAATTATCTTCGAAAAAATTGCCATGAAAAAACAAAATTTATTAATAACCACCGTATTGATTTTTTCTGTTGTATTGCTGCATGCCTGTAGTAATGGAAAAGCAACTGAAAATAATAATTATAATGATACAATTCCTGCCGTATCGGCAAAAGACATTACCATACCGGGCAATTTCAGTAACCAGACTACCCTTGTATTTGATAGTTTGCAATTGGCATCATTTATCGAGGAATACCCACAGCTTCAAACAGTAAAAAGTAATCTTGATTCATTTTATTACAAAAGAAAATTTGCATTTGCATGGTACGATAACAATGGACTAATTGAACAGGCTGCTAACCTTTATAACCGCATACAAAACATAAATGAGGAAGGCCTGCCCGATTCACTTCCCTATAACGAGGAATTTGCCAATCTTCTAAATAATGATGGTTTGGATAGCACAAGCCACCCGGCAGTAAACACAGAAATAATGCTTACTGCTCAATACTTTTTGTACGCTAACAAGGTATGGGGTGGCATTGATCAAAAACTGGTTACTGCAATGGATTGGTATTTGCCACGAAAAAAAGCATCTTATAATCAATTGCTCGATTCACTTATAAGCGGAAAAAATATTTTAGATGCCGCACCTGTTTACAGGCAATATGCTTTACTAAAAGATCAGCTAAAAAAATACAGGGAAATTCTTTCTGCAGGAGGGTTCCCTCAAATTATTACGGACAACAAAACGTATAAAAAAGGCGATTCATCGGCAGTTATTGATTCTATTCGAAAAACTTTGTTTCTTACAGGCGATTTAACAAACAATAACAACAGCAACAAGTTCGATGATGAATTAGAGCAAGCCATAAAAAATTTTCAATTACGGATAGGCGATCAGCAGGATGGTGCAGCAGGCCCCTATGTATTGAAAGAATTAAAGGTGCCGGTAGAAAAAAGAATTCAGCAAATCGTTGTAAACATGGAACGAAGCCGCTGGGTTCCGGTAAACATTACCGGTAATTATGTTGTAATAAATATCCCGGAATACAGATTGCATGTTTACGAAAACGATAGCCTTGCCTGGAGTATGAAAGTAGTTGTTGGTGCTGCTGCTCACAAAACTGTAATATTTAATGGCAACATAAAATATATTGTTTTCAGCCCCTACTGGAACGTGCCCACCAGCATCTTACGCAAAGAAGTTTTGCCAGGTATTAAACGCAATCCAAATTATCTTGCCAGTCATAATATGGAATGGAATGGCAACAGTGTACGTCAAAAACCTGGTCCTAAAAATTCACTTGGGCTGGTAAAATTTTTATTTCCTAACAGCCACGATATTTACCTGCACGATACACCTTCCAAATCCTTATTTGGCGAAAGCAGCCGGGCCTTTAGCCACGGTTGCATCAGGTTGGCCGAGCCACAAAGATTTGCTGAATATTTACTCCGCAACGATTCATCATGGAATACCCAAAAAATAGTTGAAGCCATGAACAGTGGTAAAGAAAAATATGTAACACTTAAAGATCCGGTGCCCGTGTTTATCGCTTATTTTACAGCGTGGGTAGACAGGCAGGGCAAACTTAATTTCCGCAACGATGTATATGGAAGAGATTCCCGCCTTGCCGAAATGATGCTGGAAAAACCTTCTTTATAAATACTTTTTTTTGAGCCGGGCTTTTTGATTTTCTATTAAGCATTCTTGCGTCGCACACTTGTACGGTTGGATTATTTATTGAGCTTTTATTGATGCGTAGAACAAAGCGAATGTTGTTAGGTAAAATGATAGCAATACTCAATAGTTTACTTTACAGCCTTACACAATTATTTAGCTCTCATCTTATTTCCTTTAGCATCATGTGTTACTTCTGCAAGCCCCAACAGTTCCATTAGTGGCGGAATGTACATTCCAAATCTTCCGCGAAGTCCTTTCTTTAAACCATACCAGCCACCCACCGCATTTTTTTCTGAACGTCCCCATGCTTCAACGGTTCCTTCTTTTGCGGGTTTCTGTTCATCAGCACTGCCAAGTTCCATCCAGTCGCCATGTTTTTTTAGCATGGCATGAAGATCGGCAAGGCAACGATAGTCGTAATGCAACACTGTTTTACCAACCGTACATACAAGAATGTCTTTGCCGTCTTTAACATCTTTGTGCATTGTAAATTCAGATGATAAAGGAGGTGTTTTAAGCATCCATGGATTTTCTTTGGTTCCCTGTTCTTGTGCCATAATTATTTTTAATTGTAGAGATTAAGAATACTTTTGATGTTTAGTTCTTGTAACGCTATTGTTTATAAATGTACAAATAATACCTGTAGTAAAACTTGCAACGGTGGCTGCGGGCAGCCCCTCAAACTTCAGAAAGCACAAGTGTGCGACGCAAGTAAAGCCTCATGTATGTTCTGCTGCCCGGCTCATAATTTTACATTCTTCTAATGGTGTCGATCTCAATAATATTTATGCCTGCAAAAGGTTCGAGTTCGGCTGCATAAAGCAGGGTATGCAGCATTTGTTTTAAACCAACCAGTCGTAACGCTTTAGCCTTTTGTGCAGTAGCAGGCACCCATTCTAAAATTTTAAAAACCGGTTGAAATATTAAAGGCCAGTAATGCCCCGGGCCAATTACATACCATGGGCGGATAAAAGTTGCCGGTATTTGGGTATCACGAATAGCATTTTCTCCTAATGCGCGGCAATGCTGGTAATCGTGCATAATACTGGCAGGCGTTTGCGCAACACTTACATAAATAAAATGTGCTGCCCCTGCTTCTTTGGCAGCCACAGCAGATGCTTTTACAGAAGCAAGGTCAATGGTTTTAAACTGTTCTTTTTTCTTTGGTCCCGGGTGGGCAACACCCAATAACTGAATAAAAACGGCCTGCCCGGGAATATGTTTTGAGAAACTTGTAGCATCAAAAGGGTTGGCAATAACATAAGCACATCCTTCGGGCATTTTTTTTTCAGAGCCGCTACGTATAAGTGCTGTAACAGTATGCCCCTTTTGCATCAGCAGCAGAATTAGCCTGCTGCCCATATAGCCTGTGCCACCAGTTATAAAAATTTGTTTCATTGGGCAATGATTGCAGCAATAATCAGCAATAAGATTGCTTAAAGCTTTTGTTTTAGTAATACGGATTGTAAATATAGTTATATAATCTTTTGAATATTCTATGGTAAAAACCCTTTGTTTTTTCTTTACCTTGAGCAAAAAAATGGCTGAAATAATCCGTTGGGGAATTCTTGGTTGTGGGCGCATTGCCCGAAAATTTGCTTCGGACCTGCGATTGGTTAAAGATGCACAACTTATTGCAATTGGTTCGCGCAACAGGGAAACTGCTGAAGCTTTTTCAAAAGATTTTGCTGCAAAATATATACACGATAGTTACGAGGCACTTGCAGCCAACGATGAAGTGGATATTATTTACATTGCCACACCGCATAATTTTCATTACGAACAAACCATGCTTTGCCTTAAGCATAACAAAGCAGTATTGTGCGAGAAACCTTTTGCTGTTAACGCAAAACAATCAATAGAAATGATGGCACTTGCCCGTGAGAAAAATGTTTTTCTTATGGAAGCTTTGTGGTCAAAATTTCTGCCGCATTATAATATGTTGCAGCAAATGATTCATGAAGGTAAAATCGGAACAATAAAAAGTGTGTTGATCAATTTCGGGTTTATACCGCTGCCGCCGGTTCCACCCCGGTTGTTCGACGCCGCACTGGCTGGTGGTTCCCTGCTCGATATTGGAATTTATAATGTATTTTTTGCACTAAGCGTATTGGGTAAGCCCGATGAAATTAATGCTGTAATTACGCCGGCTGTCACAGGTGTTGATGAACAATGTGCGGTTACGTTCCGTTATAACAATGGTGCGATTGCACAGTTGTTTTCATCCTTCTCATCCAACCTTGCAACAGAAGCCCATATCAGTGGCCCACAGGGAAGAATCAGGTTAACGCATCGTTTTTATGCGCCGGACGCAACAATCGAATATTATCCTGAAAAGATGGAAAGCCGCGAAATTATTCCCGTGGAAAAACAAGAGGGCTGGGGTTATCAATACCAGATAAAGCATGTGTGCGAATGTTTGCGTAACAACCTTACCGAAAGCCCTGTAATGAATTTTGCTGATACATTATTATTGATAGAAACACTGGATGCCATCCGGCAAAAAGCCGGAATATGTTACGATGCAGATTTGTAATTTTTTGTTACCGGCTATATATCTTTTATCAGCTTTGGTTGTGTCACTCACTTGTACGTTCGGAAAATAATTGAGCGAATTAGCGGATATGCGAATTGGCGAATTAATTAATCCGATAATCCGTAATCAGCTAATCCGTGAATTAAAAGTACAAGAGTGCGACGCAACAAAAGCTTCATAGCTGCAATTTAGTTTGGCTAAAAATAAAACCTCTCAATATGTACCACTACATAATCATTGGTGCCGGCTCTGCGGGTTGTGTACTTGCAAACAGGTTATCAGAAGATGCAGGGATTAACGTGCTATTGCTTGAAGCTGGCCCGGCTGATAAGAAATTGGAAATACATATTCCGGGTGCCTACACAAAATTAAACCGCACAAAAGTTGACTGGGCATTTAATACAGAACCACAGGAATTTGTAAACGGGCGGAGCATTTATATTCCACGTGGTAAAACGTTAGGAGGTAGCAGTTCAACCAACGCAATGGCTTATGTACGTGGTAATAAAGAAGATTATAATGAATGGGAAAGACTTGGTAATAAAGGCTGGGCATACGATGATGTTTTGCCATATTTTATAAAGAGTGAACACAATGAACAGTTTTCAAATTCTTTTCATGGAAAAAATGGGTTGTTGAATGTAACGCATTCGCAACAACCTTCAATTTTGGCTGATGCATTTGTAGAAGCCTGCATGCAATGTGGCATTCAGCAAAATGATGATTACAATGGCGCCATGCAGGCGGGTGCATGTAAATTACAATTCACTATTAAAAATAATCAGCGCCACAGTACTGCATCAGCATTTTTAAAGCCTGCTTTTCAAAGGAAAAATCTTACAATAAAAACCAATGTAACCGTAAATAAAATCATCATTGAAGATGAAAGAGCAACCGGTGTTGAAGTATTTACAGGCATAAATGCAACTGAAAAAATATATTCTAAAAGAGAAGTGATTTTGTGTGCGGGTGCAATACAATCGCCGCAAATATTAATGCTGTCTGGTATAGGAGATGCAGATGAATTAAGAAGGGTAGGAGTGGAGATAAAACATAAATTACCCGGTGTTGGAAAAAACCTGCAAGATCATTTATGGAGCGGTGCAAGTTGCCTTTCAACTATTGCTACAGGTAACAATTTGCTAAAACCTGTGAATATGGGTAAAGCAATACTACAGCATTTGCTTTTAAAAAAAGGGCCATTAGGAAACAGCCCGCTGGAGGCAAATGCCTTTATACAGAGTGACAAAAAACTTGAAAGGCCGGACATACAATTACATTTTCTTCCCCTGCAGGTTGGTAACGATTACAGTACGGATATTTATGATCTTTCTACGTTTCCTAAAGCTAACGGATTTAGTGTTATGTGCATATTGTTAAGACCAGAAAGCCGTGGCTTTATTGGGCTAAAGGATCCTAACCCACGATCTTTCCCGGTTATTCAACCGAATTTTTTGTCAGTCCAAAATGATCTGAATATTTTAGTTACAGCACTGAAGAAAGGCATGCAGGTGCTGGAAGCCCCGGCTTTTGATACTTACCGTAAGAATAACTTGTACTTCCCTGATCGTGATTTTACAGATGAAGACCTTAAGGGGCATATTTTAAAAAGCGTGGAGACATTATATCATCCTGTTGGAACATGTAAAATGGGAAATGATGCGATGAGCGTGGTAAACGATGCCTTGCAGTTGTATGGTATCAAAAACCTGCGTGTAATAGATGCGTCTGTAATGCCCACTATTGTTTCAGGAAATACCAATGCACCTACTATTATGATTGCAGAAAAAGGAGCGGATTTAATAAAACAAGCCATATAAGCAGCTGTATAAATTTCGTGTGCAAACTTAGTGGAGGATACGGAACGATGCCATTTTATACAGCAGATGAACGGATTGCGACGCAACGAAGTTGCCATGAAATCTACTGCTGGTATCACATTATTTATGTTTAAACAGTTTCTGAGATATTCTTCCATAATTTTTTTTCGTGTACAATCATATCTTTCATTAAATTTAGCAACTAAAAGAAAAAAAATTATGTTAGCAACCAACAAAAAGAAAATGAGTGTTATTCTATTCCTTGCCGCGTTTACATTGTTCGGCATGGCAGCTTATAATCCTCCAAAAGCACCCAGGCAAAATGAGTTTAAGAACCTGCAGGTATTACCAAAAGATATCAGCAAAGAGGCTCTTGACAAAGTAATGCACAATTTTAACGACGCATTAGGTGTAAAATGTATGTTTTGCCACGTACACACCGGAGACGACTGGAGACAGGGCTGGGAATTTGATAAAGATGATAAAGATGAAAAAGGCATTGCACGATTGATGTTAAAGATGACTGCCGGTATCAATTCGACATATTTCAATTTCGATAATTCAACAAAAACTGATACAATTCATGTGGTAAGTTGTATCACCTGCCACCGCGGTATTGCGCATCCAGATGCGAAAGGTATTGCAGATCAGATGCAAAGCGGGGGAATGAAGCAAATGGCTCCACCACCTCCGCCGCCAGCACCAAATAAAAATTAGTTTTTTTTGAGCCGGGCAAGTGTAATTCTATTAAGCTTTTCTTGCGTCGCACTCTTCAGCAGAAGAATTTGAATGAGCAAAAAGCGATTGCCGGGGGTGCTGCAAAAAGATAATGCTAAAGCAAAATTTATACAAAGCAAAAGGGTAAGGCGATTATCGCCTTACCTTTTTGCTTTTATGATCTTTCTCCAAGGCTTTTAAAAAGCTCAAATATTTCTCCACCCGAACCCTCTAATTAAACATGCTAAACTTATGTCTCCCAGAATAAGAGAATGGAACAGTAATAAAAATGCCCGCCTTACCTACCCTTGTTGTTCCTTTTACCTCCAGAAGTAAATCAGTTGCAAAAAGTGAAGTCAGCGTATTTTTTAAAAGATTTCTCATGTTAACCTGCATTTGAGAGGGTACTGAAAATTCAGATTTTTTTGCAATATGCATGGTGGTATCAAGAATGTATTTACCCAGGTAATTGTGGTCAACATAAACATCGCAGTCAATATGCTTTAAATCTACTCCGAAATTATTCGGATTAAAGTAAACCAGGTCCATGCTGATGGTTGATTGATCAAACCCCAGGCTGTCTACTTTAAAATTTTTTAAATCCCTGTAATCGAAACTTTGTGGCTTTTGACAAGCAGTAAATATGTAGGCGATCAGAAGGAGTGGAGCCAATTTTTTCATACCCGTATTTACACGCAAAATAAACTGAAACTTTTATAATAATATAATAAGTTACTGAAATTGGGCAACTATATCGCTGTTAACACAAGCGAATTTAAAAGTGTAATTTATTGATGTTCAATATCATAGAAATACATTATGTGTTATGTGAAATATTGAAAAGTAAAGATATTAACGTGAAATTGTATCATAATAATTAGTAATGTTCTGATTTTTGTTTTCATTAAACAGCCTGAATGCCTCATCAAAGTTTAACCAAAACCGTTCGCAGTAATTTGCGTTTATTTTTATTAATCCGTCATAATCTGTTTTCGTTAACTGCTTTTCCCATTATGCAAGCAACCATTCTCTCTTGCTTTCTGTTGCATTGTGTTTAATAAGTAAATATAGTTTTTCCGATGCATGCTTTTTAAATTCCGCATTATATTCTCTAAACAATTACCTGAAGTGTCAATGTTATTTTTGCATTAATGATAACGATGTTTGTTTTGGGAATGCTTGTGTTTTTAGCGGAGTGCGGAAAAAAGTGTATGCGTAATTTCGATTTGCCTCAAGCAGAGAGAAATCTCATAAATTAATAGTGAGATTTCTTAATCGTAACTTATTCGAAATGATGCAGTTTTTATCTTCCCTTACAAGAGGGGCTACCCCTGGCGCCACCTCATTCACCGGGATGAACTGCCGTGGCTTTTTGATTCCATGAAAGCGGAACTGTGAAACGAGCGTGGCAACAGAAGTTCAATAGTACTACTTCAGCTAAGTTCATAATACTTATAAAAATGCAACCTGTAACACCAGAATAAAAGATTGCCTGCAACATGTAAATTTTTAATATTATTTTTCAGGTTTATCGCTTTCTTAAAGTACACTATATGAAAAAAAACTTTGCCATATTCTTTCTTGCATTTCTGGTTATACAAAACAGCAGCTTTTGCCAGACTAAAAATATTTACTCAAACATTCCAACACTCGAGCAGGTTTCAGGCGTTTGGATGAATGCTGACACTACAGCCATGCCACCTTCTGTGCGCAACTTCAGGGCGCAGGCATTGTGCAACCAGGATATGAGTTCTTTAAGCTGGTTTGCAAGTGCACCTTATGGCGGTGGTTACCATACCGGTGTTTTAAAAATAAATGGTGAAGTGCCTTTTGCGGAGTTATGGCGCTGGTACCCTTGGCAGGCTTTAAGAAAAACAACAACGCCGGTGGGCGAAATAAAATCCAATGTGCGTATGCTGCCGGATAACGATCTGGTGATGTGGCAAATTGAAGTAGTGAACAATACCAAATCCAACCAGCATTATACAATTGAACAGGATATGATTGGTTTTATAAGCAGGTATAACAAAGAACCTTGGCCATGGTCTTACCCTTATCCTTCAGAAAAAGGAAAGCTTAACCAAAGAACCAATGAGATTGTAAATGTGCTCACCAATATTGGTGTAAAGCCTGCTGATTATAAATGGGCGCCTGCAGATGTTAGCGACCCATCCGGTCAAAATCTTACGGTTGATCATTTCCCCAACGACAGTGAAATACTTGCTTCAGCTAAATACAATGTAGCAGCGCATAACCAGCACATGATGATTGTAAGCGATCATGAAACTGACTGCTTCACCGGTTTTTCACTGATTGATTTGCCAACAAGCTTTGTTACCAAAAATAGCGGCGGTACTGCTTCCTGGGTTTTTGATTTAAAACCGGGTGAAGGTAAAAAGATTCGCTTTTTTATGACCTATGCTGAAAGCAAAGAAAAGGTACAGGCAAACATGAATAAATGGAGCAACAATTTTGACGCAACATTCGCAAGTGTAGAACAAACATGGAAAGACCGCTGGCAAAAAATATTCAGGCCAAACAGTGGCATGTTCTCTGGTTGTTTTCCGGTACTACAAACCAGCGATCCCGTGGCTAAGCAAATCTATTATAAAGGTCCGCTCACTATGCTGTATTTGTTGAACACAAACCTGCCCATGCATAAAAGAGTAAACCTTACCGGTGGTCCGCGTTGGGGTGCTTCAGTAACTTTTTACTGGGACATTACCGAATGGTCAACGCTTTGGGCCGTTGTTGATCCGGATATGATGAAAGAGCAACTTACTTCATGGATACATATTGACCCAAGCAAATATTTTGGCCAGGATAGTTACAGCGGCGAAGGTGTGGGCAATGGTTATGTAGCCAATTACTGGGCGCTGTTTCAGCACATACGTTCTTACATCACTGTTACAAAAGACTATGCGTTTTTGAACCAGGTAATTGATGGTAAAACGGTAATGGATCACCTCGCAGCTTACGCGTATCACTGGAAGGATATTTCTATTTATGGCAAACCCGGCTGCACAGATGATATGTATAAACTGGCCGACTTTGGCGATGATCCCTGGAACCTGCTGGAATGTGTGCCTACCTATATTCATATCGTTCCTTCTTTCAATGCAGGCTATGTTTGGATGCTGCACGAAGCATCTAAGTTTTACCAGCACCTTGGCAATACAGAAAAAGCCAACACAATGAATGCAGAAGCCGATGCCATGGCGCAGCGTGTGTTGAAATTATATGCCGGCAATGGTGTTTGGAACAGTTTGTACCCCGACAATAAAAAAGTAGAAGTAAGGCATGTGCTCGATTTTATGTTCCTCGGCAAATTCATGAATAAAGACCTGCCCGATACCGTAAGAAAAGCCATGGTAGATTTTGCATACAACGAATTAATTACCGATCACTGGATGCGTGCACAGAGTTTAAACGATATTGCAGCCAAAGCTTCTGACAGGCCAGATCATGGTCCGCTGGGTGCTTACGATGGATGGCCTCCCGGCACAATGGATGCGCTTTCTCAAATGGGTTATGCAGATAGTGCCTTGCAATTTTATCACAATATATTGCCCGCAACAAACGAAGGTTGCTGGTCTCAGTCTCACGAATTATGGGGCGAAAATAAGTTTAGTAAAAATGCACAGTTGCGCATTCCGGAACGTGGATGGAACAGCCGTGATGCATCTGGCGGTATCGATTTTTCGCAGGTGGTCTTAAAAAATTTCATGGGCTTTTACCCGCAGATAGATGGCGATACTTTTCAAAACCCCAAACAGAATCCCGATTTCACAGGCACGCTGTACAATGTGTTGTATGACGGCAAATACCACAATCTAAAAAGTATTAACGGCAAGGTTAGTATAGAAGAAATTAAATAATAAATCCATTTTTTGAGCCGGGCAGAAGGAATGCTATGAAGCTTGTGTTGCGTCGCACTCTTGTAGGTTTGGATTATATAAGGAGCTTTTACCGAAGCGGATCTTTATTAGTAGGGCTATTAGTAAATGCTGAGAACTTGCTGTAAAAGAGCAACTGCATCAAAATTGCTTTTGCTAAATAAATGGCTTGGTATATTTTATAACCAAATAAAAATCAACACAATAAAACAATATACGCAAGTGGTGAGAGGGTAAAACCTTCCTATGTTTTTGAGTTATATGCCATATTGTAAATTCTGGGCTAACCTGTTTTTATGGAATTCTGACACCAAACATAAGACAATCGACAAATGACAAAACTATTATTATTTGGAGCGACAGGAAAATTGGGAAAAGAAATTGCAAAGGTTGCAAAACAACAAGGTTATGACTTGACAGTTGTCGTAAGAAATAAGGACAAAGCACAACAGTTGACAAGTATTACAAATAACTATATAGTCGCTGATATTACACATCCTCAGGCATTGACTGACATTTGCAATGGTTTTGACATCATAATTTCGGCATTAGGAAAAAGCATATCACCAAACGACCATAGTAAACCATCATTTAACGATATTGATCTAGTTGCAAATTCAAATATTCTTTATGGGGCAAAGAAAAGTGGCGTGAAAAAATTTGTTTACGTCTCTGCATTTCATTCAGAAAAATATTTGCATTTAGAATATTTCAGAGTTCATCACGAGTTTGAGGAACGATTGAAAGCATCAGGAATAAACTATTCAATAATTAAACCGCCTGCGATATTCAGTGGCTTTTTAGATATGATTGATTTGGCAAAAAAAGGACAGCTTTTTAATATCGGAAAAGGCGACAAACGAACGAATCCGGTTTACGAAGTAGATTTAGCTAACGAATGTGTTAACTCTATAAAAGACGAAAATATGGTAAAAGAAATTGGCGGGAAGACAGTTTATACAAGGCGAGAATTAAACGAGATAATTCAAAAGGCAGTTTGTCCTGCAAAAAGCACAAAAAATATTCCACTTTGGGCTTTTAATTTTTCGTTACCTGTGCTAAAAGTTTTGAAAAGAAACATGTACGACAAATTTGCATTTTTCATCGCTGTGATGCAAGAGGACATAATTGCACCTCAGGTTGGACAAATAAAATTTGAAGATTATATAAAAATGAAAATCAAAAACAATTCGGCAAAGGCTAACTGAGGTGCATAGTTATTTGGACATTATTTTTACAAACAATTGCATAAAACATAAATGAATATAGGCATATACACATACGGCACAAGAGGAGATTTGCAACCATACGTTGCTTTGGCTCTCGGGCTTATGGACAAAGGACATCAGGTAACAATTTCAGCGACAGAAGACTTTAAAGAATTTGTTGAAGGCTTTAAGATTTCGTTTCAACCACTTTTTGGAAACGCTGAAACATTGATGAACTCGGCCGAAGGGCAAGACATTCTTAAATCTGAAAACCCAATAAAGTTGATGAAGTATTATTTTAAAGTGCTTCACGACACCAGAGAACCGCTTCGGAAAAGTTATTTCAATGCAATCAGCAAAGTAGATTTTATAATTGCAAACTCGATGACACTTCCAATTGTAAGTGCCATAGCTGAAAAGCAAAACAAGAAAATAGCACTGACCTATTTTATGCCACCAGTTGTGCCGACAAAAGAATTTCCACTAGGCGACTTTGACTTTTTAAACTTTTCGTGGTACAACAAATTTACCTATAAAGTCGCACAAGCATTTTTTTGGAAGTTCGTAAAAAAGGACACTAATGAATATCGCCGGCAATTAGGACTTCCAATTTTAGCTGAAAATCTTATACGACATATAGATAAGCAAAAGGTTTTAGATTTATATTGTATAAGCCAAACACTTATTTCGCAACCAAAAGATTGGGAAAGTCATCATAAAATATCAGGCTTTTTGACTATCCCAACTCAAAAGAGAGAAGAATATTTTTTGGACAAAACTTCCATCGAATTGAGCGAATGGCTATCGCAAGGCAGCAAACCAATTTATATCGGTTTTGGAAGTAATGGAGTTGGAAACACCGAAAAATTTAGAAGCATTATTTCAGAGGTTTTAGACAAAACCAATGAAAGGATTTTGTTCTGCACAGGTTGGTCTTTATTTGAAAATTTGCCAAAGCATAAAAAACTCTTTGTAGCTAAATATGTGAACCACGAAGCAATTTTACCAAAATGTAAAGTTGGAATATTTCACGGAGGAGCAGGAACATTAGCGGCTATGTTGCGCAACAATTTACCAGTTATAATAGTTTCTTTTTATACAGATCAGCCAACTTGGGGGAAAATCGTTGAACAGAAAAAATTAGGCATTCATATTCCAGCAAAAAAAATAACAGCAGAAAAACTAATTTCTGCCATTCAACTTTCGCAGACAGAAGAAATAAAAAAGTGTATTTTATCGGTAGGCCAAATAATTAGAAATGAAAGGGGACTTGAAAAGGCTGTGACAGAAATTGAAAATTATTTTATCTCAGAAAAAAAATACGGCACAAAACATGGTGCTTTATACTAACACCGTGGTGCGTATCCCCACGCAACACCTCTTCTAAATCTTCGCACCAATAAAAGCCTATGGTTCGGCGCTCCGCTTACGCCGGTGTTAATCGCCGACCACCGCAATTCGCTCTGGTCTTTGCTTCAATCTTCGCTTCGGGCAAAGCCCAATCTTCAATCCAACCGCACACGAGTGCGACGCAACTAAAGCCTCATGCCTGCTATTGGTTGGGTTAAAAAAAATTACCTAAATGGAGCCAATTGTTCCCTTTTAGGTAGGGTAGAGGACTCTGATAAAGCAAAAGCATTTCTAAAGAACG
The DNA here is from genome assembly GCA_002390845.1 of Chitinophagaceae bacterium UBA4407. Lineage (GTDB taxonomy): Bacteria > Bacteroidota > Bacteroidia > Chitinophagales > Chitinophagaceae > Limnovirga. Next base: position 79,486 of record DGQT01000002.1, read on the forward strand.
TAGATAATTGAGTGCTTGTATTTTTTGGCAAGCGGATTTAGTTCGTTTATTTTTGAGTTATATGCTACTATTTACAAAGCCTGCATCATAAAATGGTACTTCAAGAATACAAACCAAGTTTAATGCTTTCGGACTTTGTAAGAACGTTCCGATTGGTAAATTTTGAATATAAACTTGATGGTTCACTTCCTGCAAAGGCTTATCCACCAAAAGCTGAACATTGTTTGAGTTTCTATGCAAGAGATTATGAGACTGTTGAATACCAAAATAGCAAAACAAAAACAGGAAACCTTTCTACCGTATTGTTTGGACAACAAACAGAAGTTACCAGGCGATTTGTAGGGAATAATTTCTTGCTGATACAGGTTGTTTTTAAGCCAGGCGCATTATATAGAATTACAGGCATTCCTTCAAACCATCTCACCAATCAATATATTGATGCGGAAACAGTTTTTTCAAAAGAAATAAAAACCGTAAATAATAAGATAAATGAATGCAAATCTTTCCTGCAAATGATTGCAGCAGTAGAAAGTTTTTTAATGAATGAAATTAAACAGAAATCTTACGCAGTAAATGCATTAGATATTGCTACATCCAGTTTGTTTTCAACCGGCGTTATACCAACCGTTGATGTACTTGCAAAAAATTCTTTTCAATCAACCAGAAATTTCGAAAGACATTTTTCCCAAAGAATGGGTGTTTCGCCAAAATTTTTTTTAAAAGTATTCCGTTTTGAAAATGCGTTTAGAATGAAAAACATAAACCCAAAATTAGATTGGTTATCCATTGCATTAAATTGTGGATTTTATGACCATCAACATTTGGTAAAAGATTACAAAAATCTTACAGGTTTTTCACCAAATCACTTTCATGAAATTGATGACAATGGTCCAGACAGGGTTTTCGGTGAAATAGATACATATTGAAATTTGTCGGATTTTTACTAATAGCAGTTACAGGGCTTGATTTTTCTTTGTATTAAATAAACCATTTATTATGCAAAGACGTAAATTTTTAGCGACAACAGCTGCAACGATTCCAGCTATTGCATTCGGGCAAACTTTTTCTGCACCTGACAGCGGAACAACAAAAGCATTTGTTGTAAAAGCGAATGAAAGTAGATTTAAAGAAACCACAATTCTATCAGGAACAAGTCCCAACGACATTAAGATTTCAAGCAAAGACACTGATGGAAATTTAACTGTTTTTGAATACACAGGAAAAGTAAAAGGGGGGCCGCCACTTCATATTCACCTGATGCAAGATGAAATATTTTTTATTGTTGAAGGAGAATATAAATTTAAAGTTGGCGAAGAAATTCACTATCTCAAATCTGGCGACACGATTTTTTTACCAAGAAACGTTCCTCATTGCTTTGCACAAACTACTGACAATGGTAAAATGTTTTTTATGTTTCAACCTTCAGGTAAAATGGAAGATTATTTCAGAACTATTGGAGCATTAAAAGGACAACCAACACCTGAAGAAGGTGCAAAAATATTTGCAGAACACGAAATGAAAATTGTAGGCCCTCCATTGGATATTTAAACAAATGATGAAAGGCAAAGCGACATATCACGGTAGGGCCTTATGCAAGTTGGACATCACCTTGTAACATTAGCAAATTGAAAGTCCCAGGTTCAGTTCTCTGCGCCGCGGTTGATCGCTTTGCGCCGAGGTTGGTCGCCTGACCAACCGCTCCGGCTTCAATCGTTACGCTGGTGTTGGTCGCTGATCAACACCATTCGCTCTGGTCTTCGCTTCAATCTACGCTTCGGGCAAAGCTCAATCTCCAATCTAACCGTATAAGTGTGCGACGCAACAAAAGCCAAATTAATATTCAAATGCCGGGTAACAAAAGGCTGTTTATTAAGGAATAAATGCGGCCCAAATTTTTTCTTACCGTTGTTCAAGATGTTTTGCAGGGCATCCTGAACTTTAAATAAACATCCTTTGTAAAGGTATTCAACAGCACAGTTAAAAATAATTATCCTTAAACGCCAGCTGCAGGTGTTAGCCATGATGCAGTACAAATATTAAGCATTCTTGCGTCGCACTCTTGTGCGTTCATATCATTATTTGGCTTTTACCTTAGCGTAGAATGCGGGGTTAAATTGAAAGTTACTATAAGTAAACCGCAGCGTTACTGCCACACACAAAAGCTATAAAAGTAAACGCTGCCAAAAAGAAACATGTAATTTTGATTCTTATGATCAGATGATTAAATTCTTTAAAAAATATCAAACTCATCATTCAGATGAACAATAACCAATTAAGATTACTCTTTTTTGAAGAAGCCGATGTGCTTTTTTCAATCTACGATAAGGACCTTAATTGCATCGACGTTAATAAAGCAACTTTAAAGATGTTTAATATTGAACGTGATAAACTTATTGGTAAGAATATTCGGGATCTTTCGCCAGGATCTGTTAATAGCGGGAGGTATGAAGCTTACTTGAATGTTATTAAAACTGGAAAAACATATATAGTAGACGAGTTAAAAGCCTGGCCTAATAATCAGGAAGTGTGTTTTAGAATTAAGGCATTTAAAGTCGGAACCGGATTAGGTATCGTATCAAAGAATATCACAGATCTGGAAACTATTATTAAAAAAACGGTTAGCGAATTAAAGATAAAGGTGAAAAACCTTGATGATGCTAATAAAAGCATTACTGAGATGATTAAATTAGTGTCTAATCAAAACACTCAACTAAACGATTTTTGTGGCATCATATCGCATAATTTAAGAAGCCCACTTATCAACCTTTCTATGTTGTCTGATTTTATTGCTGAATGCAACGACCCAGATCAAAGAGAAGAGATGTTAAGTAAAATAAAACCCCTTGTCAATACTTTAAACGAGACTTTTAATAATTTGGTTGAATCGTTACAGGTACGTGAAGAAGTTGGAATTACCTACGAAAAAATTAATTTCGCAGAACTAACTAAAAAAATCATTGAAAAACATAAAATTGAAATTGAATTATACAATGCTAACATTCAATTTGATTTTAAGGCTGCAGAATATATTTATTATCCTAAGAAATATCTCGATAGTATATTATCGAACTTAATAAGTAACGCTTTAAAATACCGCGCCGTTTCAAGAAATCCATTTATTCAGATAAAAACTGAATGGAAAGACGATAAAATTTGTTTGAAAGTTATAGACAATGGATCTGGTATTGATCTGAAAAAAAACGGGCAGCATATGTTTAAAATGAGAAAAGTATTTCATGATCATCCCGACGCAAAAGGTTATGGTTTATTTATGACAAAAACCCAGGTAGAGGCAATGGAAGGTGAAATCTTTGTTGAGAGTAATCCAGATCAGGGCTCAACATTTACAATTGTATTTAACTCCAAAAATAACATACAATGAATAAAATAAAAAACCTTGCCCTCGTAGATGATGATGATATTTTCGTGTTCCTGACAAAGATGACCATTGAAAGTAGTAATCTCGTTGACATTGTAAAAGTTTTTAGAAACGGTAGAGAAGCGATTAATTTTCTTAACGAAAATTGCCATAACCCTAACCAATTACCAGAAGTAATTCTATTAGACCTTTCAATGCCTATAATGGATGGTTGGCAGTTTTTGGAAGAGTATATTGCTTTAAAACCGCTTATTGGTAAAAAAATAACCATCTATATCGTTAGCTCATCCATTTCTCCTGATGACATTCAAAAGGCTAAAAACATAAGTGAAGTAACCGATTATATTATCAAGCCGGTAACAAAAGCGAATTTAATAAAAATGCTGAAAAATTTATAAACTAACACAACTTAAACCTCTAACCAGAAGTCAATTTGATAAATGTGTTATCAGGTTAAAGCAATCATCGGCAGTGCATATCCATTATTTGTTTTTCCCATCCTTGCGCAAATATGCAGCATAGCTTTTGTGAAAGGCGTGCTTGTGCCATCGTAGTATGAAACAATCCTGGATCAATAAGAGAAATATCAATTTTATCTTTCTTACACAAGCAAACCACGAAAGAAATTTTTTACCCGGCCAATCTTTTCATGGCATCGCCCGTTGTGTCACTCACTTGTACGTTCATATTATATATCATCTTTTACCACAGCGTAGCATCGAAACGTATATGTTTTTACAGTGGTTTAATTTCGTTTCCCGTTGGCGGGAACGACACCGAAAGCACTGTGCGTACACCAACAACAGCAGGAGTGTTTGTTTTTTTGCAAATTACATGTCAGGCTTTTTAGCTGAGCCGATCAGATTAACATCAACAAGCTCTAAGGATTTAACCATATTCTTAACTGTCTCTTTGTACTTCTTAAAATGAGTTGTAGTTATGTGTAATTGGTATGCAGCAGTGTCAGCGTATATTTCAAGTATTGTGATGTGTGAAGGGTCGTTTTTGTCTGCAACGGCGTAATAAGTTAATACACCTGGTTCAACACGAACAGCAGTTGTCATTTGTTCTTTCAGTGCAATATTGTACTTGTCCAATTGTAATGGGTCAACTATAATTTTCGCCAATCTTACCATTTGAATTTTTTCCTGTGCCATAGCATTTTTGCCAAATGAAAGTGTTAGTATAAATAAGATAATTACTGCGTTCAGCAAATTAGGCTGTTTTAATTGCACTTTATTGGTTAGTGTAAACAGTTTCATATTTTCAGTATTTATGTTAGAATTATTGGCGTCAGTTGCAGTCAGATGTGTAAGTATTTTTTTGCTGTGTCCTTATACGCTGTCAATAAGGTAGCCGCTAATACAAAGATTAACGATACAGCACTGAATACCAACTTTATTATACCGCTAATAAGCAACACAAGATCATTGCGTTTTGATGCTCCTGTTGGCGTCCCTGCCAAGTAACTATGAATTTTTTTTGTCCCCAACTTTTGTAGAAATAGCATCGCCTGTTGCGTCGCACACTTGTACAGTTAGAATATATATCATCTTTTACCGAAGCGTAGAATTGAAGCGTATATGTTTTTCTGGAAGTTTAATTTCGTTTCCCGTTGGTGGGGATGCCAAAGAAAGCACTGCACGGACACCAACAGCAGCAGGAATATAAGTTTGATAATATCAAATACAAGTGTGGCCAAAGGCAACAGCACGTTTAAAAGTAAAATCCTATTTAGGTAACAGGTTTTTCACATATTCAACTCCTAATTTTGCAGCTATATCAGCCACCCATTTTCCAACTGCACCTAATTTTTCCATCACTGATTTTTTATCCTTGCGTTTGGATGCTTCATAAGCGGCGATAATAGCGTCAAGTTCTTCCTTTTTCAAATGAATATCCTGGTTTGTTTTCAAAGCGCCTATTAACTGTGGTAATTCTTCCACCAATTTATTAAAATCAAGATCATTTTCCGTTACTGCATTGCTGGCAACATTTCCCTCACCAATTTGAAGAATACCGCTTTCAAACTTAATATCTCCAGTTGCATAGTTTTTACTGTTGTCCATAAAAATACTGAGTTTATTAAAATTTAAATTAGTTACTATTTTGTACTGCTGTTCTACAGCTGACTTATCTGATAATTGTTTAACTGAACTAACTAATGTAGCGCTTACTACCTCTTTTATATCTTCATTTAAAGCTTCTAAATTGATCTGGTTTTCCGAAAAATTTAATTCAGGGATGGCATTGAATATACTTTTTTGTTTAGACTGGATCTCAAACTCAATTAAAGATGCTCGCCGCAGAATATTCTTGATTCGCAATGAGACTTCGGCAATATGATCTTCCAATTCAGCTTTAATCTTTCTTTGTAATGATTCATTAGGTATTAGTAAACTTTTTAAAAAATCCGGGTCAGACAATTTTTTTAGGAAAGCGCCATTATTACTTTCTTGATAGGGGAGGCTCTGAAAATAATAGAGCGCCAAGTTAACATAGAGGTCAAAATCCTGCTGCTGACCCCAGGTCACTTTTATAAGAATGATATTAGCAGCAGGATCCGCTTTTATAACGTCAAGCGAAATTCTTTTTGGGTTCCTAAAAAATATATACACCCATGTCTTAAGACCTTCAAAAATAATATTGAACAAATCATAATTTCCTTCTGCTCCACTTACTTTATAACTCACATAATTTGAGTTGACAGCAAATTCACAATCATCTGAAAAAAATACTTTCCCTGATTCACGCAACTCTTCTAATGTTTTCAAACTCGGAGCCGTAATATAAGCTACCTTGACCTGTTTAAAATATAAATAACCCTGTAAGCGTTCACTAATTAAATGGAATGCAATGGTATCAGTGAAGACAAGATTATTTTGATTTCCAATAAAATGGATTCTTCCGTTTTCTTTTAGGAATAGGTCATCAAAAGCTGAATCCTGGAAAGTTGCATTAATAAATTGGAGAATTGAAAATACTAGTGCTTCTGAAAACACAGCCTTTCCCATGTAAGCATCATCAAAGGCGGCTTTCCCATGAAACTGGGCTTTAGAAAAATTAGCCTCGGTAAATGTTGGATTAAATATTTTCCCTTCTTCTGGTCTAGGTGTGAAAAATACGTCTTGTTGAAAAATTACCCCATCAAAATCTGCTCTTTTTTCAAACTTTGTTCCATTGAAAAGACAACGCTTTTCAAATAGGGAACCGGTAAAATAAGCTATATCTTTAAAAGTAATGAGCTGAAAATTGGCATCTGAATTTTTGCCCAAAAATTTGCATCCTGAAAAATTTGCCTGTGCATCAAAAGTGGAAAAGTTAAAGGATGAATAATCCCTTCCCGTTTCTCCATAAAAACTAGCTGCATTAAAGTATGCCTTTTTTAAAAAGTAGCATCTTACAAAAAAGAATGCTTTGAAAGATTGGCTTTCATTAAAATAAACTTCTCCCTCAAATTTAACTTTAAAAAAATCTACATCGTTCTCAAAGGTTGAGTTTTTAAAATGAACATTGTCAACAAAACGGCTGTTTGCAATTCTTACTTTCTTTTTAAAGACGGCACCATTGAAAATAATATCAGCTTTGTCGATAGGTGCTACAATTACGGCATCAACCACATCCACTGATGTAACTTCTTTATCCCATTCGCTCAGGATAAAAAAATTGATAAGATATTTATCAAAAGAATTTTCTTTTTTCCAGCCAATATCGTGAGAATGAAAAAGACAATACTCATCCGTCGATATTGGCAATATTAAATGACTTTTTGCCACTTCGCTAGGAATGTCTTCAAACTTTTCCCCGTTCTCCCATCTCCGGAAATGCTGCTGAAAATTACAATCTCTGTTATCTTTATTGATCTGGCACATATAAATAATTTAATAGCTTTTTCTATGTTAATGGTCAGAAAATATAATAGTAAGAATTTTGTTTTACATTATCGACATTTTCACTGGCTAAGTTGTCACTGTTGTTCTACCTAAGAATTTTTACTATTTACCTGTCTTTGAGTTTTTCAAAGTATTCATGGGATGTTCTTAAAATATCGACAAACGGGAGTTTGCGAAAAAATCACTCCTGTTACTCAAATATACACGCCATATAAATAGCTCAAAAGGAGTATAGGTTTTTAATTTCTCCGAATGTCTCTACAAAGATTTGCGCGTTAGCTTAGGACATTGCGGTTCATTAGTAAACATTATGCGGCTGGTAATTACGTTAACCAAACCGCAATGTCCCATAAGCTAAGCACAAAGCCTGCGTGGAGACATTGCGATAAAGGAAGAAGGGAAGGGATTTCGTTATTAAGCCGCAAAGTGCCTTGGCCTCGCTCATAGCTATAAAAGGACACTGTGCGGAGAATAAAATACAGCTTATTGGGTGTATATGCGGAAGTTATATTGAGAAATTTCGTATAAATTCGAATTGTCGGCAAGCTAAGTGCTTATTTTTAAAATCTTTCTATATTTAATACCATGGATAAAAAGCCTAATGTAAAAAAACCATCTTATTGGACTATAGCAAAAAAGAGAATAAAACCAACTTTGAAAAATCTCTTAGGATTAAAAGCAGAAATTTACATTGCGATACTTTCCTTCCTCCTGTCAATTTTTGCAATTTTCGAAACAATATCACACGATAAACTTTCTGTACGGCCTGAATTGAATCTTTTAGGCCACTTTGACGACCATCAAGAAATCTTAGGTAGTGAACTAGTAAATAATGGGATTGGGCCTGCCAAAATAACTAGCGAGAAAATATATTTTTTTGGACATAGGGTTTCATCAATGACTGAACTTGCTGATTCAATTATTAATCGCAAAATGCAATTTTGGAAAAACAAAGATTCCCGTGACTTTAGCTATTGGGACATGGTTGGGATAAGTCTGCCCCCTAATAAAAGCTATTTTGTCTTCTCTGTTGAAAAAGAAAGAATGGAGTCATTAAACTCTGTAATTGAGTGTTTCGACAAAATATTCATCGAATACGAATATGAAGATATGTACCATAATCAATTTCTTGTTCACTTCGGCAAAACACCAACAAATTAGAAGTAATTATAAAGAAAGCCTGCTACCAACAAAAGAATTGCTTCAAGGTGGAGCTAGAAATTGAAACTCGTCCAGTTATTTCTTCGCAATATCTCTCCAAAGATTTGCGCGTTAGCTTAGGACATTGCGGTATTATTAGTAAATATTATGCGGCTGGTAATTATGGTAACCTGCCCGCAATGTCCCATAAGCTAAGCACAAAGCCTGCGTGGAGACATTGCGACAAAGGACGAAGGGAAGGGATTTCGTTATTAAGCCGCAAAGTGCCTTGGCCTCGCTCATAGCTATAAAAGGACACTGTGCGGAGAATAAAAGCGAAGGCACGCCTTGTGCGGTTGGAATATATATTGAGCTTTTAGCTAAGCGAATCGTTGTTTGGTCAGGCAATTAGTAAGGGTTAAGAGTGTATTTTTTGTTGACTAGATTTCCTTTTTATCATGAGCATTTCTATGTTGAAGTAAGATATAAACCATAAGAATGATTAAGAGAGCTCCATAAGAGACCAATCTATCAATGCTTATTTCAACATCTTCAAAAAGGTTATCTACAATTTTAATAATGGTAAATGACAATAAGGAAGAAAGTAAAATGAATTTAGAATTATTCAAAGACTTCATTGCCCCATCATGGTCAATATCTCTTGTATCTCCTCCAGTTAATTTAATTGCGATAGTTGACTTGTAATAACTCACAAAACTGAATACGATAAATAAAGGTAATGTGAATAAAAACATATCTTCAACATATTTGAGAAACTCAGTCGCTTTTATTTCGGTTGTGAAAATGTCATGCACTTTATGAATTGTCTCCCAGCAGATTCCTACCAAAGCATATATTGCTGTCGCCAAAATCAAACAATAGAAAATCGCCAGTAAAATTCTATGTATAAAATTTTTCTCTATCCCTTTAGGAAGCTCTTCCCAAAATTCAGTTTCCCAAAATTTTAATTTTTTTTTGGGGCTTTCAGTTTTGATACTATGTAACTTTAATAGCTCAACTGACTTCTCTACAACCTCTTCTGGAAATCTACTTTTTCCGCTTGTAGGTTTATAGACATACTGCTTATCTTGATTAAATTCCAATTTGAGATTTCCGATATGTTCTTTGATGTACCGAGTGCAAATAATAAATTTAAATTCTCCCATTCTGTAATTTGAATCATATAAGTGATTTAGAAATTCAACGCCAATCCTATCAACTGACTTCACATGTAGTAATGTTAAATCAACAACAAAAAGATCAACATCTTTATAGAATTCAGAAGTCAAAATTTTGTCAAATTCTCTTTTGCGAATAGTATCCATTAAATGTCCCCAATTATTATAGGTTGAATCTATTCCATTTTTTAACTTTGGAAATACTTCAAATTGACTTTGATTTTGTTCATAAGCCTTCATAATACGAGAAAATATTTCTCCTTGGTCTTCGATAATTAATACTTTTTTTCTCATGTGCTTACTTTTTAATTACTGTAATTTCAAAAAAACTTGAACTATCATCATTGCCTTCAACTTTAAGCTCATAGCTTTTCAACTCATCGCAAATCTTCTTACATAATTCTAAGCCCTGCCTGTACCGCTCTCTGTCTAGATACTTTTCTTCAATACCAAGTTTGTTGTTTTTTATTTTGATTGTGTTGGAGTCCAAAGTAATTTCGATTGCAGGGTTGACATTTGGGCTATGTCTTTTGGCATTTATTATTAGCTCAATTAGTATAATCTCGATAATAAAAGAATCAAAAACAAAAATTGAGTTCTTATTGAATTTAATTGAGTAGTTATCATTTGTTATCTCTTTTCCTTCAATTTTTTCAGATTCCAAAATATGTATTAGCTTTTGGATTACTTCTCCAATTGAGTATGATTTATCTTTGGTGTTATTAGTAATTTCAAATGCACTAATTTGTCCCTTAATAGCCTGATTAATTGTTTCAATTATATCCTTATCTCTTTCATTATCTATATAGAAACTTAGAATGTCATCTTGATAAGCAAAATAGTTTTCCAATCCATGTTTTAATGTTCTTTGATACTTAATCAGGTTAATACTTTTAACTTTGCTTTTTATCAACTCGTGAAAGGTACTGCTATCAGTTATCTTCTTTAGGTAATGCAATAATTCTTCTTTAATCAAAAGAAGTAATCGAACTTTTTCATTACTCATAAAGTCCAAATAATTCGGCTTACTCAATTCGCTGTTACAAGTTATTATTAGAATTGCTTTTCCTTCTAACTTGCATTCTCCTGAATTAAGTTTAAGCTCGTCAAGTTCCGAAAGTCTAAAAAACAAATTCATTTTTGAGTTAGACAAGATTGGAAGTCCGCTTTCACCAGTGGGATCTAAGCAATCTTTTAGAAATAGTTCATGAAATGTTTTTGATTGAACAATTTTCTTGTTCTCTTGTTGATTTACAACAAAGTATTCATTGGCAAAAGATGTCCAAATGTTATGTGATTTAATCCCTGTTAAAAGTGACTGCTCACCCGTCAAAGAAATGTTTTTTTCCTCAGATGTTTTATGCGCTATTGAAGATAAATCCTGCGAAGAATAAAGTCCTTCCATTAAGTGATAAACTAACCCATTGGGAAGAATATGGCTACCATTAGTGTTTTCATCAGATGAAATAACATAAATGTTATCAGTAACACTTTGCTCAGATGTTTTCTTACTATACTTTACACAAAGAGCATAATCTAAATTGCACTTTATACCTGGCTGCAAAATATCAACTACCGACTTAAGTACCGACTGAATTTCCTCTAAAAAACTTGTTTCATCGCTAGATACTTTTTTATCATTTAATCGTGTTGCAGACATTAGCATATTAGCAATTGATAGTTTAATTGCTTGATGCTTCATTTCATCGTCTGCGTATCTAGATTTATTAATAAACTTATTTGCATTAATAATAATTGGGTCTCTTTTCCATGACTGAAAATAATAGTTTTTAATGCTTTCACCAGAATTTGGATTTAACCATTTATCCTGTTGCTCTTGTATCTTACCAAGTTTATCTTGCTCGGAAATGTCATCCAAAATTTCCTTCTCTTTTGCATAGTAAAGATCATATTTGGTTTTATGAAGTTCTTTTAACAGGTTTATTAAAAATAGATTCTCGGCTTTAATCATTCCTGTAATGAGATAGTAAGGCTCACTTATGTGTTGTGAAAGACTTTTGCTGTCAATCTTTTCAGCTGAAATAAATTTGGGTAGTAAATGATTTGTATTGAGTAATTCTTCTAATTTAATTGAACGGTAATGATTTTTATAGATAGATTCTTTAAAGGAATAAATTAAAAGACTTGATAGTGACTCTATTGAATTATATTTATAAGTTAAATTATTTATCAAAACATCTTTGATAAATATATCTTCTATGCTTGTTACTTCTTCTAAATCTTTTAATTTGTTCCTTAACTCATAAACCAGTTTACTTGAATCTTCTTTTTCTTCTTCTACTTGCAGTTGAAATTTTTGTTTAAGTAATGAAATATTTGGAATGATTACATCCTCTCGTTTAATGTCATTCAATCTTGACGAATAAAAAACTAGAGATCTTAAAACTTCGATACTACTTGAATTTACCTTGCCAAATTTTAAATTTTCAATTAGAATAAACCAAGGGGTTACTAGATATGATTCAACTAAGTCTTTAAGTTCCTTATCAATGCAATTCAAAAGAATTTTTATTCTGCTTTTTCCTTCGGGAAATTGAAACTCGAATAGATGTTGCATTAGTCTAAAAAATTTCTCTGAAATTAAATAAGACGAACCTAAATCAACTAATCGTCTTAAATAAAATTTCAACTTTCTTATTTGGAAATAAATAAGCTGTGTTTTAGAATCAAGAATCTCGTCGCATAATGAATCCATTTTATCAAGACAATATTTAAAAACAGAGTCATAAATTTTTGTATAATATGTAAAAGGATGTCGGGATAGAATTTTTAAAACCGTATCATGTACAACTTCAATTTCTTTAGTGCTTAAAATGTATTTACTTTTATAAATCTCTGATGAGAAAAATGATTCACTTGTTTCCTGAATATGTGTTACAATTTTATTTACAATGTAACTAACCAGTTTAACATCATCTGATAATTTTTCAAGTTCACTCTTTATCTCACTATCTTTTCTATTATTAGCTAATATGGAATTAATCTCATGAGCAACATATAATTTTAATAGCTCTACTTTGCCATTCCTGAGAATATCTTTTTGTAAATCAAAATCATCATTAGAAATGATTCCGTTTTCATCTTCTAAAGGGAAATATTTTAAATAGGATGTTTTTAGTTTATCTGTGTTCTCTTCGGGTAATTTTGAAGCAATTTTACTGGGGAGTTCACCACCTATTCTCTTTTTGAGAACATCTAAATGAGATTCAGTTACCATTTGAAGCAAAATATTAACATTCTCTTCTAATGGATTCCCAAGGTGAGCCGCTGAAACAATAGGGACATTCAATTTAAAATATGTGATAAACCGATTTATAGTTTCATTATTGTCCTTTGAATAAAGTTTTTTAAGAATCTCCTCCCTGGTATGGTATGGAGTTCTGTCTATTAAAGAAAAAACATAATCAAATCCGTGCCTTAATTCTTTTTCTTCATGGCTAATGTTTTTATAATGCTTCAAATAATTGCTTAATAACTTAAAAGTCTTACCTGCTGAAAATACTTCCTGAAAGTAAATTATTAATGTGCCTTTACTTTTAAGAAGATTTATATAATTAGACATGAAGTTATCAATGAACTCATTTTGAGACTCAATTCTCAAAATGTTTACATTAAAGTTTAAGCCCCTTGCTTTACCTGCATGCTTCCACTTTGTAATAGCTCCAAATTCTTTAGGTGCTGTGTAATTTGTAATCTCGTCTAAAAAAGTTGAATTATGTTTATTTTCCGAAGTTATGAAAACAATGTTTTTAATTGTTCTTATTAACTTGGTAGTAATAATTTCATTTAATACCTCATTGAAAAAACTAAGAATATCAATTTTATTTTGCTCGAAAAAAGTGTTGCCTCTTATGTAATTTAAGTAGCTACTTCCATTAACTTTAATATGCCCGTAGTGATGTGATTGTCGTTTTACATTGTCGGATGGGAATATCTTTGTAAACGTTAAGTCTTTTCGGCTTAAATGGGCTAAATGGGAATTGAATAAGTTTTTTTTGGGTCGCTCCTTTCCAAAATCAGGGAAATCTTGAATCAAGTTTGGTGTTTCAAAATTGTCGTGAGTAAGAAACATATTTTTCTCTTCTCGTAAGTTTTCATTTGGAAAGCAACTTTCGCATTGTTCGGGTAATTTTAAATCAGAATATAGTTTTACTAATGGATGAGCAATGTAATAGCTGTTTAAGAATTGGTCATTTTTAAAGTAAATGGACTCTGGTTCTATTTTTTCCCAATTAAAATCAGAATAAAGTTTTGATAATTCTGTTTCTAATGAAGAGGGGGTCTTCGATTCTTTTTCAACAATTTCTTTTAATCTATCCTTACTTACTATTAACTCAGAATTAGGAGATGATTTTATCCTAGAGTCTTGAATTAGAAAAACATTGATAAAGTTTCTTCTTACTAGCCAATTCTCCCTGTTTTTTCTTTTGCTTCTTGGAAACTCTAAATTTAAGTAATGGTCTATTTCAGCTTGTAGAAATTTCCGTAGTCGTATGTATGTGGAACATGTACAAGTTATTGGAAGCACAACTACAAAATTTGTATTGATGTTTTCAAAATCTGGAAAAAATTGCCAAGAAAAGCTATTGTTTTCCATTGGCTCAATAATTACATAGTCTAATTTTATACCTGTTGACAAAAGAAGTTGTTTGGTCTTATTCAATAACAGCCCTGTATAATCTCTAAAGCCTACCAGAGTTATATTTGATAATCCGATTTTCTTAATCTTATTTGCTAATAATATTGAAAGTTTATCACAGTTATCTGCACTTTGGAAATACCTTTTAGCAAAGTAGTATTGTGTGCTATGCAGAAAGTGTCCATTTTCAAAGTGAGATTTAGGATTAAGTAAATATTTACTTATGTCAATTTCACTTGCGTATTTTTTTTTAATAAAATTGATATACTCCTCAATGATTTTTATAGTTATAATTGAGTTCGATAGAAATTTTGATAAAACTAATTCCTTTGCACAACACAAGGCTTTAAAAAATTCTACTCTAAGAAGTTCAACAAATTGTACTCTTGATAATTCCGACTGATTGTTGCAATGAGATTTTATTTTATTATCAGCAATTACTTCCAGTGCTTTACGGTAATCGCTTAAGGAAAGATTAAGAAATTCTTTTGCTGTTCTATATGCTTTTAATTGTAATCTTCGATATAGAAAGTCTTTTTCAGTAGTTTTTCTTAAAATTACATAAGTACTTTTTTCAAGGTAAGTAAGTAGATTGTTTATTGCAAAATCAAGTGTATTACTTTGGGCTTCATTTAAAGCATTTTCTAATTCCATTACAACATTTGCCTGTATAATATTATTTGATGAATTGATGATGGTTTCTACTTTTCTTCCAAATTCAATGGTTATATTTTCATTTATAGCGATTTTATGTTTTTGTAAAGTGTTATTTAATCTTCTAATTAAGATTGTTACAATATTTTCGGGAAGGCGATAATTATATTCCAAGTCTTTCATAATCGTTTCAGCCAAATTAGAAATTTCGGCTATGCTCTTTTCCCATGAATGTTTACTGACTGTAGAATTCATTGCTTTAAGGTTTAATTGGAAATACTTATTTCACTATGCAAATACCCTGATTTTTTTGCTTCAAAAGTTTAATCCCTTCTTCGTTCTCTGTAACTATCTAGCTAAGTTTTGTTTTTAAATGCTGATATCCCGCTTCTGCTTCATTCAATAAATCTCCCCAACGCTTACATAAACTTTGTAATTTTCTTTTGTATCAATAGCCCAAACTCCCTGTCGGATTGGTTGCACTCAGTCATTGCATCATCTTTCAATTTTGCGTCTTTTTTGGAATTGTTACCAACAAAGAATTTAGAGTATGGTTCCTATAAAAAATTGTGGGTAATATATAAAATTAATCCTAGACATTATACTAAAAATACAATAATAATTTCGTCAAATCATGTCTGCTTTTCTATAGTTGGCTACAACACCAACTATGGCGTAGCTGCGGAACACCAACAACGGCAGACAACTTCCGATTGTTATTCCGTCCGCTATCTTTGCGGCAAAACTTTTGTTGTAGGCAGCTGCTCTCACCACTCAATTTGTCCGTCTTGTTTAATTGTCTTTGCCTTTCTGAAGTTTTTAACTTTAGCTAATGTGATTTTTTCTGGATCTAAATTTCCGTTCTTCATATCATAGTAGGGTTCGACTATTTCAAATTCATAAGCGTTAGCCAAATAAAAATCGTTGTCTAAGGTTGATGGAATTATTGCAACATTCTCGGTCAAGTAGTCATTGCCAACACTTGGATAAATAATGCAATCGAATTTAAAATTTTGCTCGTCATTCATCTCTTGATGTTGAGAAAATATCCTTTCTGAAAACAGTGCTGATATAAGATACTCATAATGATAATTTACTTTGCGGTAATCAACCTTTTTAGAAAATTCATATCCTAAGATTTTAAAGTACCGCCTCACATATTCCATAAAAAGTGCAGAATTGTACTTTGCTGTATCTTCAAAAGCTTTAGTAGCAGCTTGTACACTTTCATTTACATTTATAGCTTCTTCGCTGTGGGAAATTGGATAAGAAGTAAGCTTTTTATTTGTATCCTTTTGCTTCCATATTCCTATTGTTACAAGTTTATCTTTTGGCGGTTTTATCTCCTTTAATGCGGTGTCAATGCTACCTGCAGCGTAGAAGATATTTGTATTAGGAGTATTTGCCCTATTATATTTATTTAACTCCTTTACTTTTTCTAGTGTAGGGTATTTTAAGAATTCTATGCTTGTTATGGTTTCGTTTTTCTTTGTTACATTTTCATTAACTACAAGTCTATAAGTTGAAAATACTGTAAGACCATTTGTGATTAATGGTAAATAGCTAAAAGCGAAAAAAATATAGTTTTTAAAATTTTCAAAATCTGTATCAGTAAAAGTATCATATTCAACAGTTTTTAGCTTCTCATCAAGCTCTTTATAATATGAGGTAAGGTCGATAAATATTTTCTCTTCAATACTTGTAATTGGTCGTTTATGAAGCAGTTTAAATGAAATATCCTGTTCCAAGGTTGTATATGAGCCTTTCACCCACTTTTTATGTTCTGGAATTTCTGGTAAATCTCTAAATGTTGCTTGCCAATTTGGGGGAGTTAGAAATATTCTATTACGAGCTGTCCTATCCCAAATCGCAATGGTCTTTTCTATTTCTTCTTTAAATTGTAAATATGGCGGCTTTTGTATTTTGTGATGTGAAATATTTGTGTTCTGTGTCCGTTGATGAAACTGCTTAGCAAATTCATAGGTTGCTTTTTCAATAAGAGTAAAGTAAAACTCTGCAATTGGCTTTTGATAATTATTTTTTACTTTAAAACAACTATACGTTTTTGAATAAAAAACAACAATATTTGTTGTTTCATTCTTCATTGTTTTTTCTATCCAAATATTAAAATAACAACATTCTGGGTCATTGGGGTCTTCAGGTGTAATGCCAAGAATATAGTTGTAACCATTGTCTGATATTACGCCCATAAATTTGTCTAAGGGCAAATGTGTCCAATGTTCTATTTGTATTGGAAATTCTCTAATTATCTGCATGGTGTGTCTTACAGTTGCCTCCAACTCAAATATATCCGATATTGTTCGCTATTTTATATTTTTTACAATATTGAAAATCATATAGTTAACGTTATCAAATTTGTATTGTCGTTGCGTAAAAAAAAATCTCCCCAAGTCGGTAAAAACTCCATCCCCAATCCCCCCGCACACGAGTGCGACGCAACCAAAGCTCAATTCATGTTCCCCATACGCCGGGCAAAAAAAAATTCTGCAAAACAATGGTGCTCTGCAGAATTCATTTTTGTTTTGGTTAGCTAACGGCTAAAATGCACGGCCCAGTGCAGGGTCGCTCCAGGGGCTGTTGCCTTTGGGGCCTACGGCGCATACACGGTACCATGCTTTTTCGCCACTGGGCAGGCCGGTTATTACCGCACTTGCTTTGGTGGTAACAACGGTAAGGGTTTGCCAGTTGGTTGCACCATCGGCACTGGTTTGCATCAGGTAGGTTTTTGCCCTGTCAGTTTTTTTCCAGCGCAGGCTTACATCCCCTTCGTTGGTACCCATTTCGGCAATAAGGTTTTGCGGGGCGGGCAAATCCTGCGGGGGTGTTTTTGGGGCTGCAACTTCTAAACCGCTGCTGAGGATTACCAGCTCCTCGCCATTGCTTGCTTCCTGCACATAAGCGGTAAGCTGAATCATGAGCTTATCCAACTCCTGCTCTTTGCTGCGCATTACGGCGGTTTTGGTTTTGCCGCCATCTGCCGCTTCGTTGTAAGCGGTTTCCAGCTCGTCGGCAGCGGTGCTTATTGCTACCAGCGTTGGGTTGGGTCTTGGGTAAGCGGCGTTACCCGTCATTAATGTTACGGTGTTCCGTGCTTTTAGCACTTTGTCTGGAACGGTAAGGGTGGTGAATCCTAATTTTACTTTTGCCATAATTATGGGCTTTAAAGGTTAGAGAATAAATAAAGCGTTTGCCTTTTACAGGTGGTATAAAAATTTTTAAAGGTTTAGGGTTTTATTTTTTATTGCAGCCATGCCTTTGCCGGGCTGCATGATGATGGTGTTTTTAACGGTCATAAAACTGTTTGTTACCGGCTTAGGTATGTTTTGGTAAAACATGTTTATGTTTTTTTTCGGTCTGGATATTTTTGTCGCAATGATATTCAGGAGGGAAACAAGCGTGCTGTAATTTTTTTTAAGGATGGCTATTGGGGCTTAAAAGATATTGATGTTTGCTTTAAATATAGTGATGTTGATGATGAACATAAATATGTTTGTTGCTGGCATGAATATGTTTTTTTGAAACTATGTTTATGATTGCTTTAAACATAATAATGGTTGTTTTAAACATAGTGATGTTGATGATGAACATAACAATATTTGTTGCGAGGATAGATATGTTTTTTTGAAATGATGTTTATGATTGCTTTTGGGATGAACATGTTTGCTTTTGGGATAAGCATGTTTGCTTTAAACATAGTTATGTTTGTTTTAATGATAACGATGTTTTTGATGGGAATGGTTATGTTTTTTCACCTTTGCTGTACTTTTTCTCTTGAAAGAAAAAGTACCAAAAAGTTCAGGCACGGATGAGGATACAACACATCCGTGCATGGGCACTGATTGGGCTTTTGCAGAACTGTGAATTGGGCTGCATATCCCTGATTATTTGCGCAGTGGCTGACTGATTGTTGCCTTTAAATGGTTTGGGTTTGATTATCTTGTAGAGTTTTTTTTCTTCTTGCCTCTTTGCTTATACTACAAATGCCGGGCTTCTGAAACTTTTTGTTCTGTACTTTTTCTCTTGAAAGAAAAAGTACCAAAAAGTTCAGGCACGGATGAGGATACAACACATCCGTGCACGTGCAATGATTGGGCTTTTGAATTACTGTAATTTGGACTGTATATCCCTGAACATTTGCGCAGTGGCTGACTGATTACTTGCTTTAAACGGTTTGGGGTTGATAATACATGTGTGGGCCTTGTTGCCTATAGCTTCTTTGCCTTGTTGCCTCTTTGCTTCCTTCGAAAAGACGGTAAAAAGTTTACGCGTCATTTCCGTCTTTGCTGGATCTGCCTTACCAACAAAGGTTCGCTTCGATCTACGCTACAGTAAAAGCCCCATACAGTTGAGAACGTACAAGTGAGTGACCCCGAGTTCCTCCCGACAAATATCGGGATCGTCGGGGTTCCGAAAGCTTTCGGAATGCCACGCCTTTTATTGCTCCCATAAAAGAGGAACTTTGAAACGAGCGTGGCAACAGGCGATGCCATAAGATTATTGGCCGGTACACAAAAAAATAAATAGTTATTACAGAAACTGCAGGTTGCAGTAACAAATTAAGTCTTGGATAAAGATGGATAATTAAGATGCTTTACCTGCATAAAAGAAAAAAAATATTTGGGTGTTATGTTCTGTGTTTCTTTTGTAAGTATATTTAAACTGTTGGTTTATAATACCAGTAAGCAATCAAAACTTCTTTTAATTCAAAACCCCGTGATCCATGCCTGAAGCATTGAATAAAAAAATTGATAAAACCTTAAGCCCTGCAGATGTAATAAATGCCGAACGTGAGTACCTTAATTTAGACGCACAGAAAACAGTATCCGGAATCGCAGTTTCGGGCGGAGGCATTCGTTCTGCATCATTTGGGCTTGGCGTTATGCAGGCACTTGTAGCCAATAACCAACTGCAGCGTATGGATTATATGTCTACCGTTTCGGGTGGCGGGTATTTAGGCGCTGCACTTACCTGGGCACTTAAGCAGGGCGGAACAAGTGCAGGAACAACTTCAGAAAATTTTCCGTTGGGAAAACGTGGTAAGCACCGCGACAAAGACACCATATTAAAAGATAACCCGGTTGATGAGGATGATAATAAGTTACTTGATTTTATAAGGCAGCACGGCTCGTACCTGGCACCAACACCAGGCCTGGATATGGTATCGTTTGTAGCTGTTGTTTTAAGGAGCATGGTGATGTCGTTATTTGTTTATTTTAGTTTTTTAACCATAGCAATGACAACATCGCTGTGGCTTTTATACAAACTGGTAAACTTTGTATGGCCTTATGCAACTCCGTATATAAGCAATATAAAATTTTTAAATCCCCTTGAGAATAATGGAGAAGTTCCTGAAAATTTAAAAGACGGGGCAATGCTTTTTATCGGGGCCGTACTCCTGATTTATATTGTTTTAAAGGGTTTTATATTTTCTATAAAAACTTACGCCAGCAGCAACAAGGCTGTAAAAAAACGTTACGTAAATTTTATAAAGGGTCAAGAACTCATAGGCTTTTTGCTGAAAATAAGTTTGGCCTGTTTTGTGTTAGGTTCGTTGCCCTATTTTACCTCGCTTATGGGAGATGTTGCCAAATATATAATACCAAGCGGTTCTACTTTGTTTGGTTCAGTAGTAGGGCTTTGGCAATATAAAAAAGCGCAAAGTAAAGAGCATAACAGCGGCGGTGTTACATCTGATCTGATGATTTATGCCGGTGCCATTGCATTATTTTATGGGGTATTGCTTTTTGCTTATATGGCTGCTACCGAACTTTTTTTAGGTGACAACCTTGTAATGGAACAACCATTTTTATTCGGTTTACTTGTAATTGTTTCCTTCTTATTTGGAAGATTTGTGAACTTAAATGTACTCGGGCCACATCATATATGGCGCAACAGGCTTATGGAAGCCTTTATGCCCAATAAACATGCTGTGGAAACCAATTGCTGGGAACCGGCAACCGAGGCAGATGCTGCACTTATGGAAGATATGTGCGATGAAAATAACCGCAGGCCCTATCATATAATTAACACGAACGTTATTTTAGCCAACTCCCCAAAAGTTGATTATAGTGGAAGGGGAGGAGACAACTTTATTATTTCAAGATTGTTTTGTGGTTGCGATGCTACCGGGTGGAAAGCTACACGGCTGTTTCAAAAAAATAAAACAAGGGGCATGACATTGGCTACCGCAATGGCTACCTCGGCTGCAGCTTTAAACCCGGGTGCCGCCGTTTCTGGCGAAGGCGTTACGCGTAATGTTGTTATCTCCATTTTATTATCAATGCTCAATTTAAGATTGGGCTATTGGGCAGGTAATCCTGCACAGGAAAATACTTTAGGTGCACCCAATTTTTTTGTTCCGGGTTTAACCAGTGAAATATTAAGGAAAGGGCTTAAAGAAACCAGCCAGCACATTCAGCTATCTGATGGCGGGCACTACGAAAACCTTGCATTGTATGAATTAATCAGGAGGAAATTGAACCTGATCATTGTTTCTGATGGTGGGGCCGACCCTGTTTTTAATTTTGATGACCTTGCCAATGCTATTGAAAAAGTACGCGTAGATTTTGGAGTAAAAATTTCATTTAACCCAGGCTATGAACTTGGTAATATTTTACCGGGTACTGCCGGTGATAGTTTTTTTCAAAAGAAATACGGAATTGCGAAAGCCGGGTTTGCGATTGGTAAAATTAAATATGCGGATAATTCTGTTGGCACGCTTGTGTATGTTAAACTGGCCATGATAGAAGATATGGCAACAGATGTATTTAGCTATAAGGGCGTAAATCCTTCGTTTCCGCATCAATCAACTTCCGACCAGTTCTTTGATGAAAAACAGTTTGAAGCTTACCGCGAACTTGGCTATTATATTGCCTGGCAAATGATGTCTTCAGAAGATGGTAAAAAGATATTTCCAAATGATAACCCATCTTAAAAACGCGATGTTATGCAAGGGTGATCTCAAAAAGGCCAGGCAATAAAAAAGGGATGCTATAGTGTGTATCATTTTATGAAATACATTTTTTGTTCCCAACTGATGAAATTTTACTCATCGTTCCTTGCGTCGCGCTCTTGTGCTGCCGGATATTTTACTGAGCTTTGTATAAGCAAAGATTGCAGCGAAGATCGTTGCAGGCAGGTTCAATTGTTTTCATGATAGTTTTATTCCTTTAAATAATATGGAAGCTTTTATGGATTGATCTTTTAAGTGCAGAAATTTCATTCTTTCTTTATCCTGTTTAAAGTTTTCAAAATCCTGTTCAGTATCAAACTCAACAAGATGTATTTCGTAAGGCTTGTCAATTGAATACTCAATAAAAGCATTTTCACTGGGCCTTATTCTCAGTAAAAGCCGCCCGTTATATCTGGAAATGATTGGTATAGCAATATCTTCAAATTCATGAAACACATTTTCCTGTCCTTCTTTAATGTAAATCAATTGTGTTATGTAGATCATTTCAACTCAGGTTTACTTTATGGCTATTACCTAAATTACAGTAATTAAACGATTTCTATAATAGCCCGGTGTTTTTTGCACAAACATGCTTGTGTTAATGTGACAAATAGCACACCGGAAGCTTTATAAATTTTATAAACCCGATTGCCGGGGAAGCTGTAGATGCACATAGATATTCAGATGAACGTAATGCGACGCAACAGGCGATACAATGAAAAACTATTGCTGGTTTCCAAACAAATAAAACTAAAATAACAACTGAGGAATGCAATAAATGAAACCTGGTGTTTTTTGTAACCTTTTAAAGAGGCAGTAAAATGAAAATATGTATAAATATCTTGTTGAATAATAAAAATAATATAATTTCATGCTAAGGTTTATAAAATATCTGTAACTGCCATGGATGAGAGGATGGATGAACTCGATTACCTGATCTTGAGAGAACTGCAGAAAGATGGCAGTATGTCGCTGACTGTTATTGCGAAAAAATTAAAGGTGTCCATTGGTACCATTCGTAACAGGATGACGAGATTAACTGCGGATAAAACAGTGCAGATCATTGGCAGAATTGATCCGGATAAAGTTGGCTTTCATGCTTATGCACGAATTTTTATCGCAGTAAAACCGGCAAAGAATATTCAGGCCGCTGCAGTAAAGCTGGCCGCATTTCCTGAAGTAAGTTTTTTGGCAATGATCTCGGGGAAATACGACCTTGAATTAAATGTACAGTGCAGGGACAATAATCACCTGGTACAACTTATGGAAAAAATACATACCGTTGATAGTGTGTATGAAACGGATACAAATATGTACCTTAAAGTATTTAAAATAGCACAACCCGATCTTGACCTTGTAAAAGATATTTGGGTTAAATAACATTGCTGCCGTTAATTAGTAAAACCAAACAAACCACCGCTTATGAATTGTAAACGACTATTGTTATTACTGCTGATTGTTACCGCAGCCGCTTGCTTTGAACAGGTTTTTGCCCAGGTTGCCGGTATGGTAATTAAAGGAAAAGTTACGGGTAAAGATGGATTGGCGCTTGCCAGTGTTTCTGTAACAGTAAAAGGCAAACCAAACGAAGCCACACTTACAGATGCAGAAGGCAATTTTACTTTAAGGGTTAAAGAAAACAGCGGCACACTCGTGTTAAGCAATGTTGGCTACGCACTTAAAGAAGTGGCGTTTACCAGTGCAACTACCAACCTCGATGTAAAAATGGAAGAAAGCGTAAGTGTACTGAATGATGTAGTGCTTACCGGTTATATCAAGCAAAAGAAAAGCGATATTACCGGCGCCATCTCATCTGTACGCAACAAAGAATTTAAAGACCAGCCCGTTTTAAATATTGCACAAAGCATCCAGGGAAAAGTTGCAGGTATTCTTGTAACAACTCCAAGCGGAACACCCGGTGCAGGCTTGCTGGTAAGTGTTAGAGGTGCAAGCAATCCGTTGTACGTAGTAGATGGCGTGCCGATGATTAGTGAAAGCAACTCTTCGCTTTCTACCTCTTATAATACCGATGGCGAAGAAGTAGGCAAGGGGCAGAACATCAGTTCAATTGCAGATATTAACCCTGATGATATTGAATCATTGGAAGTATTAAAAGATGCATCTTCTGCATCTATATACGGTGCACGTGCTGCCAACGGTGTAGTACTCATTACAACCAAAAGAGGTAAGACAGGCAAAACAGATTTTAGCTTCAACAGCTATACCGGTATACAGAATGTAGCGCGTAAAATTCCTTTCTTAAGCAGCACTGAATTGGTTGCCCTGGAAGAAGACGCAAAGGCGCAGGATTATAAATTGTACCAGCACGATCCTTCATTGTTCCCCGCAGACTTTGATCCCAATGTGCTTACCAGTGCATTGCCTGAAAGCTGGAACACCGGTGTAAATACCAACTGGCTCGATGAGATATTTCATACGGCACCCATAAGCAATATTCAGCTCTCGGCACGCGGTGGCAATGAGAAAACAAAATTCTTTATTGCGGGTAATTATTTTGATCAGCAGGGTATTGTGATTGAAAACTTTTATAAGCGTGGCAGCTTTCGTTTAAACCTTGATAACAAGGTAAGCGACCATGTGTCGATAGGTGCAAGCGCAAGCTTTACTTATAGCCGCAACAGAAGAAGTTTTAATGATGATACTTACACTGGGATTGTTACAAATGCCATTGGTGCATCACCGCTGGAGCCAGTCTATAACCCAGATGGAACTTATACCGATTATACCGAATACCAGGCAAGCTGGTTAAGCGATAACCCGGTAAAATCTGCAAAAGAAATTACGGCGTTTACTTCAAGCTACCGTTTTATAGGAACTGTGTTTGCAGATATTGATGTGGTAAATAATTTAAAATTCAGGAGTTCTTTCAGTACAGATTATTCTAACCTTACGGATGATCAGTTCTTTGATCCCATTACCACAGATGGTTCTGCCGTTGGTGGTAAAGCCATTAAAGGCATTTACAGAAATACCACATGGATCAATGAAAACAACCTTACTTACCAAAACAGTTTTGGAAAAAGTGACCTTACGGTTTTGGGTGGTTTTAGCGTGCAGTCTTCAAAGATCAATTCATCTTCTATTCGCGGACAAGGGTTCCCTGAAGGGAGTGGTTTACAAAATATTTCCAGCGCTTCTTCCATTACAGCAGCAAGCGATTTAAATACCGGCTGGGGATTGGTCTCTTTTATCAGTCGTGCCAATTACAGTTACGATTCTAAATATCTTTTTTCGGTTAGTGCACGTTACGATGGTTCTTCCCGTTTCGATCCTTCAGGTCGCTGGGGTTTGTTCCCTGCCGCATCTGCAGGATGGGTGCTTACCAAAGAAAAATTTCTAAGCAATTCAAAATGGCTCAGCAGCCTTAAACTGCGGGTAAGTTATGGCTTAACCGGCGACCAGGAGATTGGTGATTTTCAATACCTCAGTTACTGGACTCCCGGAAGATATGATGGTTATGCAGGTCTTCGTCCTCGAAACTTAGGCAACAACGACCTCACCTGGCAGCGTAATAAAATGTTCAACGTGGGTGTTGATTATGAAATTCTAAAAGGCCGCATCAGTGGTTCTATTGAATACTTTAAAGGCAACCGTACAAAACTATTGGCGGAAGCTGTATTGCCTGCTACATCAGGCTTTCCATCGCTTACCATTAATTCTGGCAACGTGGAAAATTCAGGTGTCGAGCTTTCTGTAAATGCTTACATCATCAAGAAAAAAGATTTTACATGGAACGCTTCATTCAACATTAGCTTCATTAAAAACAAGATTAAATCTTTGTATTCTGATAATGAACTCGTAAGCGCCTACAACGACCTCTTCCCTACACATATCTTAAAAGTGGGCGAAGCAGTTGGTTCTTTATGGGGCATCAAATACCTTGGTGTAAATCCTGATACCGGCGATCCCATCTACGATGATTTAAATAAAGATGGTGTTATTGATGATGCTGACAGCCGTGTACTCGGCAAAGCAACGCCTGATTATTTTGGTGGTTTAACCAACGATTTTAAATACAAGAACTGGGATCTTTCTATTTCAACGCAATTCAGTGTGGGCAACAAAGTGTACAACCTTATTAAGTCAACCTACCAAACACTCGGATGGAGCGATCAGGGCTGGGATGAGAACGGCGTTTTATACCAGGTGTATGCCAACAATGCCACCATTGTAAATAAACGTTGGGAGAAACCCGGCGATAAAACAGATATACCAAGAGCTTCATTGATCTTCCAAAACTATTTACAGAATTCATCGCAGTTTGTGGAGGATGCATCTTTCTTCCGCATAAGAACGGTGAACCTTGGTTATACCATAAAGCCAAAGAAAACAAAGGCATTTACATCATTGCGTGTGTATGCACAGGTACAGAACCTGCATGTGTTTACAAACTACTATGGGTTCGATCCGGAGGTAAGTTCAAACGGCGGTGCCAACGAACAAACGGCAGGCGTAGATTATGCAGCTTACCCGCAGGCACGTACTATAACCTTTGGTGTAAACTTTAATTTTTAAAATCAGTATGAGCCAGGCTATATCTATCTATGAAGCTTTTGTTGCGTCGCACTCTTGTACGGTTGGATTATATATTGGTCAAAAAAACCACAAAGGTACAAGGGCATTAAGCCGCACTAAGACTTTGTGATACTTTGAGTCTTAGTGTCTTCGTGGTTCAAAAGAAAGTTGCGCAAAGTTCAGAACGCACAAGTGAGTGACACAACAGCCGATTAGTAAAGAATCAAAAGCCTGGTCAAAAAGTATATCAGACATAAAAAAATCATACATCAGAAATAAAATAATTATGAAGCTTAAAAATTATATTCAACTTATTTGCATCTGCTGCATCACCGCAACATCCTGTAAAAAAATACTCGATACCGTTTCGCCAAACGAAGTAGGAGATAACACTATTTTCACTTCCGTTGCTGGCCTTCGCAATGCACGCATAGGTATGTACAATAACCTGCAGGATAGAAATTATTATGGTGGTTATTTCCCCCTTATCTCGGAGTGTTATACAGATGATGGCACCACTGGCGGCTACGATGTAATAGACCTGAATGATATTGCTTACAAAACCGTGAGCCCAACAAACATTTATATTGAGCAATCTTACAACGCCATTTACAACACGATTTATACCGCCAATAAGATCATCAATAACATTGATAAAGTTCCCGGCGTTGAAAGTGCCGAGCATGATAATATTCTTGCAGAAGCGTTGTTTATCCGTTCACTCGCCAACTTCGACCTGTTACGTTTCTGGGGCGAACATTGGGATAAATCTTCTGCTTACGGCATTTCGATTGCAACAGGAAATGATAATCCTTCTCAGGCAATAGCACGCAGTACAGTAGAACAATCTTACCAGCAAATCATCACTGATCTTAAGCAGGCTGCAGGTTTATTTAATAATTACCAGGGTAATCAGTATTCCTCTTTTTCCGCAGCAAACGCATTGTTGGCAAGGGTTTACTTATATCATGGAGATATGAACGAAGCAGTAAATGCCGCAACTGATGTAATCAATGACGCAAATTTCGAACTATTTGGCCCGGATGATTTTCAAAAAATTTACACTAATAAATTAACCGCCGAAAGCATTTTCGAATTAAAATTTGATCCTCAAAATATCAGCGCATTCAATGCTGCAACATATTTACGGGATGATGCATTGCGCAGTGATGTAACCTTTATCGCTAATGCTGACCTGAATACTTTTTTTGAAAGCAGGCCCGATGATAAACGTGCACAATTGGTAGATTTTGTAAACAACGATGTGAGCATAGAACCCGATGGCCGCACACAGAAATACCGTGGCGAAACAACAAAAGACAATTCAGCATACATCATTCGTCTTGCAGAGGTTTATCTCATTCGTGCAGAAGCCTCTGGCCGTGAAGAAGGCCTTACTGATTTAAATACCATTCGTGAATCAAGAGGTATGAGCGATCTTACAACAGAAGATGTTCCGGACGATGAATCTTTTTTAAACGCTGTACTCGATGAGCGCCGTGCAGAATTAAATTTCGAAGGTCACAGACTATTTGATCTTGCCCGTACAGGTAAAGTGGAAGAAGTGCTTGGTTCTGGTGTAAACCCGATCATGCCTATTCCGCAGCGCGAAATAAGTGCAACAAATGAAGTAGTAAAACAGAACCCTGGATATTAGATCAAGTCGTACATCCAAAATCAAAAAATCGTAAATCAAAAATGCCCGTTTTCAAATCCATATTTCCATTTACACAAGAAGTAGTAGCCGAATACGAAATCATGTCTGCTGCCACGGTGAATGATTGTCTTGCCTTATCCGAAAAAGCATTTCAACAATGGCGCAAAACCTCTTTTGCAGAACGCAGTGTGCTGATGTTGCGTGTGGCGGATATACTCATTGCCAAACGGGATGAATATGCAAACACCATAACATGGGAGATGGGCAAAACATTACGTGAAGCAAAAGCAGAAGTAGAAAAATGTGCCACAGCATGCCGCTATTTTGCAGAACATGCAGAAAGTTTTTTGCAGAAGGTGGATATGCCTTCAGATGCTTCAAAAAGTTATGTGCGTTACGATCCCATTGGTGCCATCCTCGCCATCATGCCGTGGAATTTCCCTTTCTGGCAGGTGTTCCGTTTTGCAGCGCCTTACTTAATGGCGGGCAATGTCGGCTTATTAAAACATGCCCCCAATGTGTGCGGAACAGCGCTGGCAATTGAAAGTATTTTTATTGAAGCAGGTTTTCCTAAAGGTGTTTTTCAAACACTGATTGTAGATGTCGATGTGGTTGAATCCATCATCAATCATGATATCGTTCAGGGTGTAACCCTTACCGGCAGTGAGTTTGCGGGTTCACAGGTTGGTGCCATTGCAGGCAAAGCCATAAAAAAATCGGTTTTGGAATTGGGCGGCAGCGACCCATTAATTATTCTCGAAGATGCAGACATGGAAAAGGCTGCACAGGTAGCAACATTGTCAAGAATGCAGAATGCCGGACAAAGTTGTATTGCCGCAAAACGCTTTATAACGGTGGGCAAAGCCAAAGATGATTTCCTTCATCAGTTGGCAATACAAATTCAAAAATTAAAGCAAGGTGATCCTTTTAATGAAGCAACAACAACCGGCCCAATGGCCAGGATTGATCTTGCAGAAAAGATAGAAAAGCAGTTAAAAAGTTCCATTCAAAATGGTGCGCATTTGGTGCTTGGCGGTTCACGCAATGGCTGCAATTTTCAACCGGCCTTGTTGACCAATGTGCATCACGGCATGCCGGCGTACGATGAAGAAGCGTTTGGCCCAATGGCCGCTATTGTTGAAGCAAAAGATGAAAACGAAGCCATACAAATTGCCAATGATTCCCGCTATGGTTTAGGTGCGGCAATCTGGACACGCGATATAGAAAAAGCACAGCAGATGGCTAAAGAAATAAATGCCGGTGGCGTGTTCATTAATTCGCTCGTAAAATCAGACGCTCGTTATCCTTTTGGCGGCATAAAAAAGTCCGGTTATGGAAGGGAGCTTTCATCATTCGGAATTAAAGAGTTTATGAATTTGAAAACAGTATATGTGGGTGCATAGTATTTTATTGAACCGGCGAAGAAGTTTTTCATGGCATCATCGTTGCGTCGCACACTTGTACAGTTGATACATGAATGAACATAAATACAGCTTACAAATAAAATCTTGCTATATGGAACATATTGCAGAAATGATCTCCAAAAAAGAGGAACTCTACCTGCGCAGAAAAAAACTGGTGCCAAATGGTTTGGGCATTTTCAATCCATCTTCTGTACAATACGCACATGGTGCAACCATGATTGATGCAGACGGAAGAGAACTCATTGATTTCGCTGGCGGTATTGGCGTACTAAATGCGGGCCATTGTCCCCCACCTGTTGTAAAAGCGATTCAAGAACAGGCTGAAAGGCTTATCCACAGCAGCTTTAACGTGGCGCTGTACGAAGAATACCTGGAGCTTGCAGAGAAAATGATTGAGCTTTTACCCCACGGCGACTCAACAAAAGTGATGTTCCTTAACAGTGGTGCAGAAGCCGTGGAGAA
Organism: Chitinophagaceae bacterium UBA4407; assembly: GCA_002390845.1. GTDB lineage: Bacteria > Bacteroidota > Bacteroidia > Chitinophagales > Chitinophagaceae > Limnovirga. Next base: position 109,442 of record DGQT01000002.1, read on the forward strand.
CGCTGTAAAAATTGCAAGGCAGGCAACTAAGCGCCCAGCGATTATTGCTTTCGGCGGCGGCTTTCATGGAAGAACCATGATGGGCATGACGCTTACTTCAAAAGTAACTTACAAAGCAGGTTGTGGGCCATTTGCGCCGGAAGTATATAGGATCAATTTCCCCATATATCGCGTAAAAGAAGAAGCATTATCCGAAGAAGAATTCTCAGAAAATGAAATTCAAAAGCTCAAAGAATTCTTTAAAACCTATGTACGTTCAGAAGATGTAGCCGCGATAATCATTGAGCTTGTTCAGGGGGAAGGTGGCTTTTATGTGGCACCAAAATCCTATATCAAAAAGCTTCGAAAGTTGTGCAGTGAAACCGGCATCATGCTCATTTTCGATGAAGTGCAAAGTGGTTTTGGCCGCACCGGTAAATGGGCTGCTTACGAACATTACGATACCATTCCAGACATTTCTACCTGGGCAAAATCTATGGGCAGCGGTATGCCGATCGCAGCGGTAATGGGCAAAGCGCACATCATGGATAACGCAGGTCCCAGTACGATTGGCGGCACCTATGCAGGCAATCCTGTTTGCTGCGCTGCGTCGCTTGCCACGTTGAAATACATGGAGGAAATTGATATTAATGCATTGGGTGTAAAGGTTGGAAATATTGTTCGTGCAAGATTTGAAAGCTTTCAGCAAAAGTTGCCCCTGGTAATAGGCGAAGTGCGCGGACTTGGTGCTATGCTTGCGTTTGAGCTTGTTAAAGACGGCGATTATAAAAAGCCAAATGCGGAACTTACTTCAAAAATCATCAATACCTGTGCAGAGCGTGGGCTTGTTGTAATCAGCGCCGGTGTGCATGGAAATGTGATACGCATTTTAAGTCCGTTGGTTATTGAAGATGCATTGCTGAATAAAGGTTTGGATATTCTGGAATCAGTCATTGAAGAGTTGGCATAGAAAAGTTTTGTACCAAACAGCAGTGCATAAATGAAGCATCCGTTGCGTCGCACTCTTGTACGTTCTGTATGTTACGCGTCAACTCGAAACCTTTGAAGCAAGCTGCAGATTGCAATTAAAGCCGATTGAAAGAACGAACACAGATTGCTTCGTGCCTCGCAATGACGCAAAATGTTATTCAGCACAAGAGTGCGACGCAAGTAAAGCCCAATGGTAAATCAACAGTTGGGCTCATAAAAAATTGAATCATGATACTAAATTATATCAACGGCGAATTTGTAAAAGCACAATCTGGTAAAACAGAAAAGCTTGTCAATCCTGCAACGGAAGAAGTGATTGACGAGATGGCCTGGGGCGATACCGATGATTGCAAAGCAGCAATTGATGCTGCACAAAGCGCTTTTAAAACCTGGAGCAAAACCAATATTTACCAGCGTGCAGTTATACTAAAAAAAGCAGCAGATATTATTCGCGCAAATGTGGAAGCATACGGCAAAGACACCGTAATGGAAAGCGGCAAACCCATGGCCGAAGCAAAAGGCGAATGGCTGGTATCGGCGAATTTATTTGAATGGTATGCAGAAGAATGTAAACGTGCTTATGGCAAAACGATACCAGCGGCTCGCAATGATAAACGTATGATGACCATCTGGCAACCGATGGGCGTTGTAGGGGTAATTACCGCATGGAATTTTCCATCTTATAATCCGGCACGTGCATGGGCAGCCGCACTGGCAGCGGGTTGTACCCTGGTAACAAAAGGGTCGGAATTTACGGCACTCACCACAAACAATCTTGTAAAAGCTTTAATAGAAGCAGGATTGCCTGCGGGTGTGTTGAATAATTTAGTTGGAGAAGCTTCATCTATCGGGGACGAATTGCTTGCCAATGCTTTCGTTAAAAAAATAAGCTTCACGGGCAGCACCCGTGTTGGCAAAATCCTGATGGATGGAGCTTCTGCAACAAACACAAAGCTTTCTTTGGAGCTCGGTGGTAATGCGCCGGTGATCATTACACCCGATGTAAATGTGGAAGTATTAGCAAAATCATCAGTAATTGCGAAACTGCGAAATGCCGGCCAAGTTTGTGTGGCACCACAACGCTATTTTGTTCATGAAAAAATCTACGACCAGTTTTTAGCCATTGCTTCTGATGCAATTAAAAATATTAAAGTTGGTTATGGTTGGGAAGCAGATACCAACATGGGTCCATTGATCAATCAGCGTCAGCAGCAACAGGTACTGCATATTATTGAAGATGCTAAAAGTGGGGGCGCCGTTGCAACGGCCGGTAATATTCCATCGACAAAAGGTTGGTTTGTTGCACCAACTATTCTCACCAATGTTGATGCCCAAACTGAAGCGGTAAATAAAGAAATATTTGGGCCTGTTTTACCCATCATAAAATGGGATAATAAAAATGAGGTAGTTGAATGGGCCAATAATACACCCTATGGTTTAGCTTCTTATGTTTGGACGAATAACTTAAACGATGCCTTCTTTTATTCCGAAGCATTGGAGTTTGGAATGGTGGGTGTAAATGAATGGGCGCCACATGCAACAGAAGCACCATTTGGCGGATGGAAACAAAGCGGGCTTGGTCACGAAAGCGGGAGTGAGGGATTATATGAATACATGGAAAAGAAACTGATCAGTTTTGGGGGAATGGTCTGAACCTTGATTTGGGAGGATTAAATTGATGAAGAGGATTTGCTGAATAAGGTATCAGAACGTACAAGTGTGCGACGCAAGAATGTTTAATAGAATTAATAAAGATGGGTTCATAAAATAACTTCAAACTACAAACTGTAAACTACAAACTTATAAATGGACTACGGCGCACTGGCATTAATTCCACCACTTGTGGTAATTGTACTGGCTATTGTAATGCGTACTTCTTTTGAACCATTATTAATTGGTTGTCTTTGCGGCTTTGTTATCATCAGCCTGCACAACCATACAAGTTTCTTTACCGACTTTGTAGAGTCAATGATGCGGGTAATTGGCGATCCAACTTCTGGCGGTTCTGTATGGGTAATTCTTGTTTGTGGTTTATATGGTTCTTTGATAGGGTTAATGGTTAGAAGCGGCGGTACCATTAAGTTTGGCGATTGGGCATTGACAAGAATTAAAACAAAAACCGGCGCATTAATGGGTGCATGGTGGCTGGGTATTTTAATATTTTTAGACGATTATTTAAGCGCATTAACCGTAGGGCTTTCCATGCGTAAAATAACGGATGCCTTTAAAGTACCACGCGAAACACTCGCTTATATTGTTAACACCACCGCTCCGCCGTGGAGCGTAATTGCACCCATTTCTACATGGACGATTTTCATTGGTGCCCTGCTTGAATCATCGCATGTGGCACCGGCAGGTGAGGGGCTTTCAACTTACTGGAAAATGATCCCGTTTGTTGCTTATGGTTACATCAGTGTGCTCATTATTCCATTGTTTATTTATGGAATTCTTCCTTGGTTTGGCAGATTGAAGAGAGCAAACGAACGTGCAGAAACAACAGGTAATTTATTCGGTACCGGCTTAACCATGAGTGGTGTATTAGACATATCAAGGCTTAACGAAAAGAAAGAATCGAAGGTGATATATTTCGTTTTGCCAATGGTTGTAGCGCTTGCTGCAACTATCTACTTTGACATAGACGCACTCAAAGGTGTAATGATCGCTGTTGCATTTACATTCATTTATTACCTTATTATTAAGCTCGGAACTTTTCAGCAATTAAGCGAAACCGTTTTCAGTGGTTTCAACAGTATGGTGTATGCGCTTGCTATTTTAATGATGAGTTATGTGCTTAAAGATGTGAACGATAAAATGGGGCTTACACAGTATGTATTAAATGCTGTGTCGCCTTATGTAAGTGGTCAATTATTACCGGTAACTGTGTTTGCATCGCTGTCGGTAATCTCTGTAACAACGGGTTCCTCATGGGGTTTGTATGCAGTGGCCATTCCAATTGTGGTGCCTTTGGCGCAACATCTCGGCAGCAATGTCTTTGTTAATTGTGGCGCGGTGGTAAGTGCAGGTGTGTTCGGCGCAAACGCTTGCCTGTACAGCGATGCAACAGTGCTTACATCGCAAAGTACAGAGAACAGCAATCTCGATAACGGCCTTGCGCAACTGCCTTATGCATTCATCGCATTTGGATTAAGTTGTGTTGCGTATTTGTTGTTTGGTTATTTTATGTAGGAAGATTTTTTTGGGCCGGGCAATAGAATATGAATGAAGCTTTTCTTGCGTCGCACTCTTGTACTGAAGACTGTAACGCAGCAGTTGAAATACAAAATACAATGGAACACAGATAACACGGATTGAACGGATATAAAAGGATTAAAAACAAAAGAAAAAAATCTTAAAAAATCCGTGCCCGAAGGCAGTAAAAATCCGTGTGCTATAAAAAATTATTTAGTGGACTATAAAGAAACATTACAATCTGGAATTACAATAATTCCCATGCAAACGGAACATGCGGAACAATTAGAAGCATTGCAGTACATCGTTTTCCCTACATTGGCCGAAGAAGAAATTTTGCATGCAGATCAATACAAAAAGCATGTTGAAATTTTTCCCGAAGGGCAGTTTGTGGCACTGGATAATGATAAAGTGATTGGTGCAACAAGCACTATACGCTATCATTTCGATTTGAATAATAATGAGCACCATACCTTCTTCGAAATCATGGGTGGTGGTTGGTTTACCACCCATGAACCAAACGGCGATTGGTTATACGGAATGGATGTAAGTGTTCATCCGGATTACAGAAGCAAAGGAATAGCAAGGGCGCTTTATAGGGCACGGCATTATACCTGCAGACAATTAAACTTAAAAGGCCAGATCACCGTCGGCATGCTTAATGGTTATGCTGCCGTAGGCGATTCCATGAGCATAGATGAATACTTTCAGAAAGTAAAAAGTCATGAATTATTTGATCCTACCGTTTCAGTACAGGAAAAAGTAGGTTTCGAAATTGTGGGGTTAATGAAAGATTATTTAAACGACCCTACATGCGGTAATGCGGGTGCAGTAATTGTGCTGGATGTTTCAAAATCAATTTGATGATTTGGTGATTTGACAATTTGAAAATGAGCGAAAAAAATCTTATTACTTACAACTTATAACTTACAACTTTTATGAAATACATTCAGTTAAAAACAGAGATTCCTGGCCCTAAAGCAAAAGTAATGCTGGAACGCAGGGCCGCAGCTACTCCTAAGGGATTAGCGAAGTCAACAGAAGTGGTTGTTGAAAGAGCAGAAGGCGGTTTGGTGTGGGATGTTGATGGAAACCAACTGCTCGATTTTGCAGGCGGCATTGGTATGATCAATGTTGGCCATCGTCCGGAAACAGTGGTGAATGCTATAAAAGAACAGCTTGAAAAGTACATACACACCTGTTCATTGGTTACCACTTTTGAGCCATATATAGAACTGGCAGAAATGCTGAATAGCCTTACCCCAGGTGACTTCTCCAAAAAAACATTACTCTGCAATACAGGCACAGAAGCAGTAGAGAATGCGGTAATGCTGGCCCGTTACTATACCAGGCGGCCGGGCATTATTTGTTTTGAAGGCGCCTATCATGGAAGAAGTTTATTAACGCTTTCTTTAACCAGCAAATACAGTTTGTTCAAGAAAGGGTTTGGTTCTTTTCCCAGTGATATTTATCGTTTACCAGTGCCCAATTTCTACCGCACGCCAAACGGTATGAGTGAAGCGGAATACCTTGATTGGAATATCAAAAATCTAGAGCATGCCTTTATTGCACAGGTAGATCCTGAATCGGTGGCTGCATTTATTATAGAGCCTGTGCTGGGCGAAGGCGGCTTTATTCAAATGCCTGCAGCCTTCATGCAAAAAATCCGTGAGTTGTGTGATAAATACGGCATCGTGATGATAGCCGATGAAATTCAAAGCGGCAGTGGCCGCACCGGAAAATTGTTTGCTATCGAACATACTGGCGTAGTGCCGGATGTTATGACGATCGCAAAATCCCTTGGCGCAGGCATGCCGGTGAGTGCTGTGGTGGGTAAGGCAGAGATCATGGATTGCACACATCTTGGCGGCATAGGCGGTACGTATGGCGGCAGCCCTGTTGCTGCAGTTGCGGCAATAGAATCGTTGAAGATTTTGAGCTCCAGAGAATTTTTAGACAGGGCAAAGCATGTAGGCAATCTCATAAAATCTACGCTTGACACCTGGAAAGAAAAATATGCATTAGTAGGGGATGTGCGTGCCATCGGCGCTATGTGTCTTGTTGAGTTTGTAAAAGATAAAAGCAATAAAGAGCCCGATCTTGAAATTCCGCTCGAGGTATTGAAAGATGCAGTAGCACATGGCATTATTTTAATTCGTGCAGGTTTATACAGTAACTGCATTCGCCTGCTCCCACCGATTGTAATGACCGACGAGCAACTGCATGAAGGCTTACAAGTGCTGGAAGATGCCATTGCAAGGGCACATGAGAAGAGAGGAAAGTAAATGATATTTTGAAGTTTTTTTGAGCCAGGCAATAGAATATGAATGATGCTTTACTTGCGTCGCACACTTATACGGAAGAATATAATTGAGCAAAGCGAAGTAACAAACGCAAGGTTCGTCATTGCGAGGTCTCCGAAGCAATCTGTGGCTAGCAGTTAAAAACTCTTCGAAATATTGGAAGCAGATTGCTTTGTTACTCGCAATGACGCGAAGATGAATATTTGATGTTCAATAGAGAATCCAATGTACAAGAGTGCGACGCAACGATGTTTAATAGTAATTCTTCAGCCGGGTACATAAATAAATTAGATACTGATGCAGATTAAAACAGCTAAAACAGCAGCAGATATTTTAAAATGCTGGGAAGTAATGCAGGCATTGCGCCCACATTTAATTAAAGATGATTTTGTGGCCACGATAAATGAAATGATAACCGAAGGCTACCAGCTTTCATTTATTGAAGAAGACGGTAAAGCCGCCGCTGCTGTGGGTTTCCGCTACCTGCAGTATTTATATAATGGCAAACATTTTTACATAGATGATCTTTCTACTTTACCCGAAAGCCGGGGGAAAGGCTATGGTGGGCTATTGTTGGATTATGTAGTTGACCTTGCAGAACAAAAAGGCTTTAAATGTGTAACACTCGATTCGGGTTATACAAGACTGGATGCACACCGGCTTTATTTGAACAAAGGTTTTGTTTTGGCAGCCCATCATTTTTCTAAAACTTTATAGATAGATGCCTGAACTTATTTTATACAACGCAGATGTATTAACTCAAAATATTCAGCATCCAAATTCGCAGGCATTCGCAGTGAATGAAGGAAAAATTATTGCAGTTGGTAGCAATGATGAAATACTTGCTTTGCAGCAAGCCAATACAAAGCTAATTAACGCGGAAGGTAAAACTGTTTTGCCTGGTTTTATTGATGCACATATCCATATATGGAAAGTTGGGAATTTAAAAACTTTCCTGCTTGACCTTCGTGGCGTAAGTAGCATATCAGAGTTGCAGGATAAACTTTCCGATTTTGTAAAACGCAATCCCGGTAGGGGTTGGATACAGGCACGCGGTTTTAACGAAGCCAATATGAAAGAAGGCCGCATGCCCTCAAAAGATGATCTGGATAAAGTAGTAAATGATCGTCCGCTTTGGGTAATCCGCACCTGTGCCCATATTGGTGTGGCCAATTCAAAAGCGATTGAATTAAGTAATGTTGCAACACAAACTCATGTGCCTGTTGGCGGCGAAATGCGTCTGGATAATGATGGAAAACTCAACGGTATTTTTACTGAATCTGCTTTGGGTTTAATTGCCAACCATATTCCTGCTTACTCTGCAGATGACTATGCTTTGATGATAAATGCAGCAGAAGATGAATTGCTGAGTTATGGAATTACATCGGCAACAGACCCGGCAGTAATGCCCGATTTGCTTGCGTGTTATCATCAGTTGGAGAGAGAAAATAAATTGCGCATTCGTGTAAACGCATTGCCCATAAGGGTTCCGGATGGTAGTGATGAAATACTTCCATTACCTGAATTATTTACTTCGGATAAATTGATTGTAAACACGGTTAAGTTTTTTGCGGATGGAGGCTTAAGCGGTATGACTGCCGCCATGACGGATCCTTATAAAAATTCTAATTCAACAGGTGTGTTGCGGTTAACGGAAGAATTTTTTTATCCGCTTGCAAAAGAAGCCGCTGAAAAAGGTTTTGGTATAGGCACGCACGCCATTGGCGATAAAGCAATTGATGTGGTGCTGAATGTGTATGAACGTTTATACAATGAAGGTTGTAAAGGTTTGCGCATTGAACATTTGGCTTTGCCATCAGCAAAGCATTTGCATATGATGAAAGCAATGAATGTGCACTGCGTTTCTCAAAGTATTTTCTTGAAAGAACTGGGCAAAAATTTTGCACTTTACCTCGAAGAAGAAAGGCTAAACAGAACATATCCTTACAGAACAATTTTAAATGCCGGCGTTAATCTTGCTTTGTCAAGTGATGCACCGGTGGTGAAGGATTTTAATCCTGTTACCGGAATTAAAGCTGCGCTATTTAGAAACGATATTGCAGGCAACACACTTGGTGCCGACGAGAAAATTTCTTTGCAGGAAGCATTATATGCGTATACGATGGGCGGCGCAAAAGCCAATGGCAATGCCGATTCTGTAGGAAGTATTGAAGTTGGAAAGAAAGCTGATTTTGTAATGCTCAATAAAAAATTGGGAAATACAATTACTGAAGATGAAAATTTTCATGTTGCTTCAACATATATCGATGGTCAGTTAATGTATTCCAAAGAAGCATGATAGCAGAGCGATTACGAGTTAGTAATTCCGGTTGCACTTTGCTGAACAGAAAACAAAACCTTGAAGTGTGCGACGCAAGGATGCTGATAGTAGCATTGCAGTTTGGATAAAAAAATAACCGCACTAAATTTTTCTCTGATTAATAAGTATTTTCAAGAGGCATTAAATTGGTTTTATTTTTCTGAGTAATTTTTTTGAGTGGGTTAGTATAATATGGATTGAGGAGCGAGGTGAGATTTAGTTGCTGCAATTTTGCCGGTGTGGTAATAAATAGCTGTGAAAATTTTTCGTTACTTACAAAAAAAGTTGTGGGCGATTTTGCACAAATCCCTTCAACTTGTGTAAAACTTTCATTTAAACCAACCTTTCTTTTATTTGCACCAAAAAAATGATTCCCGTTGAAATCGTACAACAAATAGATGAAAGGACTAACTGCAGCATTATAGCCTGTAAGTACAATAACCCTTTTATCTGCAACAATTTCGGCTCCGGTAATTAATCCCTGAACATTTAACTCACCCATATTTACTGCCTGGTATGTGCCCGGCGTTTTTGGTAATTTGTATAACCTTGTTTTGTTGTCAACCCAATCTTTGCTGAATAAAAATAAACTGTCGCCATAAGCAATCATTGCTTCACAGTCGAAGTTTGTGTTGTTGTTTCCTTTGGGTGTAAAATCTGTTTGATCGTTGTAAGAAAAATTTATAACAGTTGCTGTAACAGAACTGCCTGCTTCAACATCGGCCTTGGCAATCTTATAAATCTTAAGATCTGTTCTGTTGCCTTGTGCATTATTTCCAAAATCGCCGATGTAAATAAAACTGTCGTCCTGTGCAATATCTTCCCAATCTACATTGGTGGCATTGGTTACTGAAATTGTTGCTGTAATTGCATTTGAATTAACTTTCATTGCATAAAAAGCAGGGGCATTGCCGCCATCGTTATGCGACCAGATCCTGTTTTTCCACCAGATCAATCCCGATGTTTCATTCAATGTAGTACTTAAATCATATTTCAGCTTTGGCGTAATAGTAACGTTACTGTATGTACATGAACCATTGTTTATGGTAACTGTAGAATCATAATTTGCTGCAGCAGGGTCGGGGCAGCCTGCGTTTTGTGCACTTACATTTAAACTATACAAACCAACTACAATAAATAAAACAATACATTTCTTCATTCATGAAAGTTAGAAAATTATTTTGTACCAAACTGAAGTACCTGCATGAAGCATTCTTGCGTCGCGCTCTTGTACTGCATGTCATTGATGAGCAATACGAGTGAATCTACGCGTCATTGCGAGGTACGAAGCAATCTTTACACTGCATATTAAAACTGGTTCAAATTAAAAAGCACAGATTGCTTCGGGGGCCTCGCAATGACGCACGATGTTATGTCGTACAAGTGTGCGACGCAACGATGTTAAATTCATATTCTTCAGCCGGGCTCATAAAAAACTATTTTATTTCAAATACCGTAGCTGATTTTGCGGGCACGGTTAACGATGGTTGAATAGAAAAACTTTCATTACTCAATACATTTGTTGCTGTTGATTTGTTTTGTAAGATCTCCTGGAACCTTTTACTATCAATCGTTGTAGCCGATGTGTTTTTATTCATCACTACCATAATTGTTTTCTCTTTGTTGTACCTGAAATAAACATACACGCCATTGAACGGCGCAAAGTGCAACGTTTGTCCGCCAGAAATAACAGGATTATTTTTTCGCCAGTTGAGTAGTTGTTTTATATAAGCCTGCATATTTAATTGTGCAGTTGTTAATCCATTACCGGTAAAAGCATTTGACGCATCTCCATTCCAGCCACCGGGAAAATCTGAACGAATAAGCCCGTCAACTTTATGGTGGCCGGTATTGTCCATCAAAATTTCTGTGCCATAAAAAATCTGTGGAATGCCACGTATGGTAAGCAAATAAGTGAGTGCCATTTTTGTTAAATCAATGTCCTGGTTTAGCTGCATGAACAACCTGTCCATATCGTGATTGTCGCCCATAACCAAAATGTTTTTTGGATTGGCATAAGCAAAATCATTGGCAAGTGCTTCGTACAGTTTTGTGAATGGAACATTGTAAGATGCATCTTCGTTGCCCGCTAAAGACTTAACCAATGCATCCTGCAGGGGGAAATCCATAACGGTTGGCAAACATCCTGCATAGCCATCATGGTTTTGTTTGCCACGCTGCCAGTAAGAAGTGATCAAAGGATTTAAACTCCATTCTTCGCCAACCATATTGAAGTTCGGATATTCATTCATAATGGTGCAGCTCCAGTTTTTCAAAAATGTTTTATCAGAATAACCATAAGTATCCTGTCTTATACCGCCCAGTTGTAAAGTTTCAATCCACCAGATTGAATTTTGAATCAGGTAGTTTGCCATAAAAGGATTTTGCCCGTTCATGTCGGGCATTGTTTTATCAAACCAACCCCTTGCCCATAAATCTTTATCAAAGGTTGATGCATACAAATCTTCATTCACCGTGCGGCGGTGATTGGTAGGTGTATAAGCATCAGGATAATTCAACCAGTTTTTATAAGGCAGGTCATTCATCCACCAGTAGTTGCTGCCGGTATGGTTGAGCACTTCATCGAAAATTAATTTTAAGCCTTTTTGTTTAGCTTTCGATGCAAGCTCTTTGTAATCATCCATCGTTCCAAAACGTGGATCCACTTTATAATGATTGGTAATAGAGTAACCATGATATGAATACGTTGCCATATCATTTTCAAGCATTGGCGTTGGCCAAATGGCGGTAAAGCCCATGTCTTTTATATAATCCAGATGATTGATGATTCCGCGAATATCGCCGCCATGCCGGCCACCATCAAAGCCGCGGTCAATCTTGTTTTCTTTCATTCCGGTAACAACATCGTTGCTTTCGTCACCGTTAGAAAAGCGGTCTGGAACGATTAAATAAATTACATCAGTTGAGTTGAAACCCTTTACCAGCAAAGGATCCTGCTGCCGTTGCAGCAAACTGTAATTGTATGTATAAATTGTTTTTCCACTCTTTTTAAAATTGATATTTACTGTTCCCGGTTTTGTATTTTTTGCAACTACTAAATCAAGGAACAAATAATTTTTGCTATCGGCTTTGTTTATTTTTTTAATAGTAACACCGGTATAACTTATTTGTGGAGTTGTTTCGCTAATATCATTTCCATTAATCAGTAGCTGAAGATTTGGGTTCTTCATACCCACCCACCAGTTAAGCGGTTCTACATGATTTATTTGTGCGTTTCCACAAAAAATTATGGATAACAAAACTGAAAAGAAAAATATTTTTTTATACATCAGAAAATTATTTTCATAAAGATATTAAGCATATTTTTTTGCAGCGTATTTTTTTGGGCCGGGCTATATTACTTCCATTAAGCTTCGTTGTGTCACTCACTTGTACGGTTTGATTAAGAATTGAGCTTTATTGTAGCGAAGATTAAACGAAAAGAGCGACTCCCTGTAGCATCTACGCTTCAATAAAAGTTCCCAAAAGTTATACAGTACAAGCGTGCGACGCAACGAAAGTTTAATATTTATACTTGAGCCCGGCTCATAATCATATTCATTGTTATTTAATTACTTTGATTAAACAATGTAAGCTTTGAATATAAATCTTCGAATAACAGTTGCACATCCAGTTGCGTGTATACTCTTATATTTCTTCCTTTATGATTTACTTCATACAGGCCCTGGCTGTTGATAATTGGCGATGGACGCAACACGTAAAAACTCGATGAAGGATCTGGTTCAAATGAAGATTGCAGGGCTGTTAGCAACACCAATGGACTATCTCCCACGATATATATTTCGCCAACATTGAAATTATATTTGATACCCATTTTCATTACACGTTCTATGTTGTTTGTAAGATATTCGCCAATCTTGCCTTGTGTTTTTACTTTCAATAACAATGAAGCATAAGGCATCATTACCTGGCGATAAACATTTCGTGGAATCTGCCAGATGGGAATGGATGATTTGTTGAAAATTACTTGTCCTGCTTTCAGGTCTATTGCTAAATTATATTCAAGGCTTGTATAGCCTGGAGGAGGTGTTGCGAGTTCAGGATACTCAGGTCCCCCAATCCAGATCAATGTTAAACGGCTTGCAATTTTAGGCTCCATCAAATAAGCACTTGCAATATCTGTAAGGCCTGCACCACATACAACATATAGCGGAAGTTTTGTATCATCCCGCATGGCTTCCTTAATGATGGCTTTTGCTGCATCTGAGGGTTGTGCAGTGCTATCGTTCTCCAATGCAAAGTTTGAGCCTTGTAAAACATTATATGTTTTGTCAAGATTCATGATGCTTAATACTTCTTCAATTTTCTTTTTTGCGTGTGCCGCTGTTTCTTTTGAAGGATCAAAACCATCTCCTGCTCTTAGATGAGAACCAATGATACTGCGGATTTCAACCGATGGAGATAACAGATGTTGCACCAGTTCGAACAAGCCATCAGGATCGCCGCCAAAATCATTATCGATAATAACACGCATCCGCGGTTTAACCATACTGTCTGAAAACAGAGCACCTGCTTTTTTTTGAGTAACCTTATTTTGAGCAAAAAGATCTATGCTTATTAAACTGAGCATAAGTGTGATTAAAAGTATGCTGTTCCTCATTTGTATATTTGGTTTAAATATTTGAGTTGGTTATTTGATTTTTTGGGAGACAACTTACTTTGCTCTTCAATGATAAGCATTTTGACACTGCTTATACCCGATTGATTGCGTGAATATATTGCTTGTTCATTTATTTACACAATATGGCTGCATGAAAAAATAAAATATCATTTTCCCGAACTGACATTACCGTAGTGATTTATTTTAAGATTGACAGAGAAACCAAATTAATTTTAAAATTCTTCCAGAATCATTTTCTTACTAATCGTTATTCCGGCGGTGGTACCCATTGAAACCGCATTTGCGACAGTACGCATCTTGGCAGCATTGTCGCCAATTGCAAAAATTCCTTTAACGGAGGTTTCCTGGAAGTTGTCAATTTTTATATATCCTTCTTCAGTTAATTCGCATCCCAGGTTTTCCGGTATATGACAATGCTGCTCAAAGGGAGCAGGTGCATATAATACATTGATCAAAAATTGTGAGTCATCAGTAAATATGATTTTTTCAAGTTGCCCGTTGTTATGTACCAGTCTTTTAATTTCTTTCTCAATAAGTTTTATATTTTTTGCTGCAAGGCTTGCTGTTTGTTCAAGAGTTAGCGTTGAAGTTCCGTTTGTAAATAAGGTTAAGTCTTTTGTCCAGTTTGAAATAAGTTTTGAGAAATCAAAACCAAATTCTCCATTGCTGAGGATGCCGGTTTTTTCATTTCTTACTTCATAGCCATGACAATAAGGGCAGTGAAGCACCGAGATGCCCCAACATGCCGCTAATCCTTCAATGCCGGGAAGGATATCTTTAATGCCTGTAGCAAAAATTAACTGTCCGGCATAAAAAGTTTCACCGGTTGCTACCTGAATTTCAAAACCATTTTCATTTTTTACTCCATGTATTGCTAAACCATTAAAGAACTTTATAGTATTATATTTTTCCACTTGCTGTTTTGCAAGTGTTGCAATTTCTGTTGGGGTTTTTCCATCCTGTGTGAGGAAGTTATGCGAATAAGGTGTTGGTGCATTGCAAGGTTTACCGCTATCAATAATTAAAACCTGTTTCAATGCTCTGCCCAGGGCCATGGCTGCTGCCATCCCTGCATAGCTTCCTCCGATAATTATTGCATCAAATTGCTTTTTATCTTTCATGATGTTATTTTTTTGAATCATAGAACCTGTTTAAATTTTTTTTGCAAGACTGCAGAGGAAGCAGGACGATGCCATTTATACAACAGATGAAAGGATTGCGACCCCGAGTTTCTCCCGATAAATATCGGGATCGTCGGTTCCGAAAGCTTTCGGAATGCCACGCCTTGCATAGATGCCATGAAAGAGGAACTTCGAACCGAGCGTGGCAACGGAGCTGCCATGAAAATTGATGCTGGTATTATATTCATTTATTTTTAAACAGTTTCACAGATGAGATAGAACGAATGATGTAATTTACTAAAGGTATACCTATAAAAACCACGAAGGGTACTAAAGCAACGGTGATTAATAAGGTTCGTTGATATAATGGAAAAAGCAGCAATGGCTTTCCGAAGAGGTAAAGAAGCGTTGTGATTGATGGATAGATAACCACCCAGATTTTAAAAGACGCGATTAATTTGGCTTTTGTTTTCATACTTTAGAAATTACTTTGTTGAAATATATTTTGTGTAATGCAAAAGTATTTATAGTAGTAGCTTGAATGATAGGACAACAATGAAGTTGAACAGCACTTATTTGAAATGGGTTTAAAAAATTACTTGAGTATCTTGTATAATTTTTTGCTTTGCCTTATAAAGCATGGCATATTTTAAACTGATAAAGCCTTCAGTTTTGCAGACAAATTTGGCCTGTTTGCATATCAGTTTCGCAAAAGACGAAATATTGAGAGAACTTCATGTTCCTTAGTCGGGTACTTAAGCGTATGAAAAAATCATTTATTGTATTATTACACATAGGATTTTGGATCTGTTATTTTATATTGATCGCAATCATGTTAGCTGTTTACTATCGAAGCAGCGTTAATGCAAGTAATGAGGAGTCCAGAGTTCTGAATGCTTTAAAAAGTCTTTTGTTATTTGCATTTATTCCGTCATTTATTTCATATTGGTCATATTACTTTCTTTTATTCCCTAAATACCTTCAACACAAAAAGGTACTTCTTTCAATCGCCCACGGCGTGCTTATTTCTACAGGGGCAGCCCTGATCGGGTATATCCTGATCCGGTATTCAATAGAATCCGGATATATGACAGACATGGATGATGCTGGTGTACACGGCAGATCTACCGCGGGCACCGTAATTGTTGCAATGACCTTAATTGGTATAATATCAGGTGCAGTAGCATTGGTAGTAAAAGGGTTTATTACCTGGTTTAATGAAATTAAACTTAAAAAAGCACTGAAAGAAAAAAACCATGAAATAGAAATGGCGTTAATAAAATCGAAACTTGATCCTCATCTTCTGTTTAACACCATCAATAATATCGACGCGTTGATTTTAAAAGATGCCGTTGAAGCATCTAACTATTTGAATAAATTATCAGATATCATGCGGTTCATGCTTTATGAAACAATGGCTGAAAAAATCCTTCTTTCGCAGGAAATTGAATACATAGAAAAATACATAGCACTGCAAAAAATAAGAACAGC
>DGQT01000013.1 GCA_002390845.1 Chitinophagaceae bacterium UBA4407
GGCATCATCTCTTGCGTCGCACACTTGTACTGTATAACTTTATTGAAGTTTTCAACAGCCGTTGATCCGGTTACTAAAACTTGTTTTTATGAATTGGTATGATATAAAAAACATCAGCCAAGTTGATTCTCCTGCGTTGGTTATTTATAAAGAACGCGTAAAGGAGAATATCGGCTTGCTTAAAAGCATGGTGAATAATAATGTTGCTCACCTGCGCCCTCACGTAAAAACAAACAAGATTACAGAAGTATGCCAGATGATGCTGGATGCGGGTATCACCAAATTCAAATGTGCTACGATAGCCGAAGCAGAAATGCTTGCAATGATAGAAGCACCGGATGTACTATTGTCTTATCAGCCCGTTGGGCCAAAAGCAAACCGCTTACTTGCATTGATTGAAAAATACCCTTCAACCTATTTTTCCTGTTTGGTAGATAATATAGATGCCGCCATACATTTGTCAAAAGTTTTTTCAGGGAAAGACCAGTTGCTCAATGTTTTCATCGATTTAAATACCGGTATGAACAGAACCGGTATTTCACCTGCACGTGCACCGCAGCTATTCGAAGCGGTTGATCTTTTGCCATACATAAACGTAATCGGTTTACACGCTTACGATGGGCATATAAGGGATACAGATACTACTGAGCGTAGCCAAAATGTTGAAGAAGCTTTTAAAAAAGTAATTATTGTAGCCGAAGCAATTGAATCCCTTACAAAACAATCTTTAATCATTGTTGCAGGAGGCTCACCAACATTTCCCATTCATGCACAACGCGACAATATTGAATGCAGCCCCGGTACATTTGTTTTTTGGGATTGGAGTTACAAACACACCATGCCTGATGAACCCTTCGATTATGCAGCGTTGGTAATTACAAGAGTCATTTCTATAGTTGATGAAACAACGATAACAACAGATCTCGGTCACAAATCTGTTGCAGCAGAAAACCCTTTTCCACGTGTGCATTTTTTGAATGCACCTGAGATAATACCGGTTGCCCAAAGCGAAGAACATTTGGTTGCTAAAGTACCTGATTCATCTGTATTTAAAATTGGCGATGTATTGTATGGAGTGCCGGTACATATTTGTCCCACAGTTGCGTTGTATGAAAGAGCCATTGTTATTGAAAATAATATTGCAGTAGATGAATGGAAAGTGGTTTCGAGGGACAGGAGGATAACCGTCTGAACGGGGATTTGGAAGGATTATAAAGATTGGGAGGATAAAATTAAACATCTCTTCAGTCCATCAAATTCTTCCAAATCCGCGTTCAGACAAGTTCAAATATGTTCTGAACGTACAAGTGAGTGACACAACAAAAGCTTCACAGAACTACAAAAGTTGGGTAACAAAAAATGTATTTTATTATCAAATAATCAAATCACCAAATCATCAAATTGACATGTTTACCATTGATGCGCATTTAGACCTTAGTATGAACGCAATGGAGTGGAACCGTGACCTGCGTAAAACGGTTTACGATATACGGGAAAGAGAAAATCAATTGACTGATAAAGCTGACCGGGCAAAAGGTACAGTTGCATTTCCTGAACTTAGAAAAGGTAATATTGGTTTAGTAGTTGCAACACAAATTGCAAGATATGTTGCACCTGAAAACCCTTTACCCGGCTGGCATTCAGCGCACCAGGCATGGGCCCAAACACAGGGACAACTTGCATGGTACAAAGCAATGGAAGCAGCAGGTGAAATGGTGATGATACAAGATAAAGCAGCTTTGGATGCGCATGTTGCATTGTGGATGAACAATGAACCAAATGATAAAAAGCCGATTGGTTATATACTGAGTTTAGAAGGCGCAGATTCATTAATAACACTTGATAATTTGCATACTGCTTACGAATATGGTTTACGTGCTTTGGGGCCTGCACATTATGGGCCGGGACGCTATGCAAATGGCACCGATGCAACAGGGCATTTGAATGAAAAGGGAAAAGATCTCTTAAGAGAAATGGATAGCTTGCACATGATCCTTGATGCAACACATTTATGCGACGATGCATTTTGGGATGCGATGGAAATTTTTAAAGGCCCGGTTTGGGCAAGCCACAATAATTGCCGCACATTGGTAAATCATAACAGGCAATTCAGCAATGACATGATAAAGATTTTAATTGATCGCGGTGCTGTAATCGGAGCTGCGTTTGATGCATGGATGATTGTTCCTGATTGGATTCGCGGTAAATCATTACCCAAACAAATGAACTGCACCGTTGAAAAAATACTCGATCATATGGATCATATTTGCCAGATTGCCGGCAATGCTTTGCATGTGGGTTTGGGTACCGATCTTGATGGCGGTTATGGCCGTGAACAATCACCTTATGATCTTGATACCATTGCTGATCTGCAGAATATTCCTGCCATGCTTTTAAAGCGAGGCTATTCAAATGAAGATGTTGAAAATGTTATGCATGGCAATTGGCTTCGGTTTCTGAGGAATTCTTGGAAATAAAATGTTCATTGATTCCCTGTAGCTATTCTAACCAGTGATCATAAATATCTGCCTCAAATTTTTGACTAAATGAAGATGAACCACCCGCACAATCAAATTTAATTTTTTCGTATCTGCTGCTTTGGTTATTCCGGGGAATAATTTCTACATCTTCTGCATTTGCAGCCACATGATCTGCATGAGTTTTTGGAGATATTATATCTTCTTTGGCAGGATTGCCGGGAAAACCTGGAAAATCCTGGTCAATATGCTCATCATTACTTTGCTGAACATCTCCTTTCCTGGTAATTGGTGCCGTTCCTTTTTTGACTTTATTCTTTTTCATAAACTGGTTTAATTAATCTATGAAAATTTTATGCCGAACGGTAAATGACCCTGTTTAAAATTTTGCTTGCTTCAATATTACTTTTTTATTGCTCACAGTAAGACTGTGCCGGATGCCAACTTTTAAAGCATAATTCCTGTCGCTGTGGCTAACCGGAAAATCAAAACAAACAGGATAATTGTATTCTTTTATTTTATCAAAAATCAAATCATAGGTTTCCTGGCCAAATGGTATTGTCGTGTCTTTCATATCATTAAATCCGCCAATAATTAATCCAGCTAAATCATCTAATTTGCCTGCACGTTTTAACTGCATAAACATGCGGTCGATATTGTATAGATATTCGCCGACATCTTCCAGGAAAAGAATTTTCTTTTTTGTATTGATCTCACTTATCGAACCTATCAGGTGAACAATCAAAGAAAGATTTCCGCCAACCAATTCCCCTTCAGCGTTTCCATTTCTGTTAAATTCATGCGACGAACAGTTATAACTGTAAGCCTTGCCAGATAAGGCTTTTCGTAATGATTGCACAAATTCATTTTCATTACCACCATCATTAAATGCCCCTGCCATTGGCGAATGCAATGAAGCAGTTTTAAATCTTGTGTAAAGATGTGCATGCAACACAGTAACATCACTATAACCAATAATCCACTTGGGGTTTTTCTTAAACTTCTTAAAATCCAGCGCATCAATTATACGGCTTAAACCATAACCACCACGGGCACATAAAACAGCTTTTACAGTATCATCGTTAAGCATTTGCTGTAAGTCATTTAAACGTTCTTCATCTGTGCCGGAAAAATAATGAAACTGGTTACCCAAAGTTTTACCAACCTTTACTTTGTAACCCCACTGCTGCAAAGTATCAATGCAGGTTTGCGCTTTTTCAAAAGGCATATAACCCGCAGGGCAAACAATAGCGATGGTATCACCTTTTTTCAGGTATGGCGGAATGGTAATCATTCAGCAATATTATAAATTATGCCTGTGATTTATTGATTACAATTTTTATTAGCCAAACAGTTGATTCTATATTGAGCTTTTGTTGCGTCGCACATTTGTACTGAGTAGTCAGGGAGTCTGCAAGTCAGTAAAGTCAGAAAGCAAGACATAATGGATTTTCACTTTCGTACTTTCGGTCACCTGACTTTGCCAACTTATATTCTTCAGTACAAGTGTCCCGCTACGGCGGGAAGAATGCCTTATGCCTGTTCAAATGCAGGGCTCACAATCTTAAAAGAACTTTTTTACTTTTAGTATTTAACCCAACTTAGCGGCATGAAATTTTTGATCATCCGTTTTTCTTCTATTGGTGATATTGTTTTAACAACGCCTGTAATCCGTTGCCTTAAGCAGCAACTGCCCGAAGCCGAGGTACATTACCTTACCAAAAAAAGTTACAGAGGAATTATTGAAACAAACCCTTATGTTGATAAACTTCATGTGCTCGCCGATGACTGGGATGCAATGATTACGGCTCTGGAAAAAGAGGAATTTGATGTGGTGATCGACCTGCACCACAACCTGCGCACCTGGAGAATAAAATCGGCTTTAAAGAAAGCGCAAAGCTTTTCTTTTAATAAACTCAACTATGAAAAATGGTTGCTCACTACATTAAAGATAAACAAGTTGCCAGATGTTCATATCGTTGACCGTTACATGAAAACATTAGCATCTTTCGGCATTAGAAACGATGGGAAAGGTTTGGATTATTTTATTCCGGAAAAAGATATTGTGCCCATAACCAATTTACCTGCAAGTCATATGCATGGGTTTATTGGGATTGTAATTGGAGCAGCATTGAACACAAAAAAATTACCGGTACATAAGTTGAAAGAATTATGTTCTAAAATCGATCATCCCATCATTTTATTAGGTGGGCCGGAAGACAAGGCTGATGGCGATGCAATTGCAAAAGTGGATGATATAAAGATCTGCAATAGCTGCGGCAAATTCAATCTTAACCAAAGCGCAGATCTTGTGCGTAAAGCTAAACTCATTATCACACACGATACAGGCCTTATGCATATTGCAGCGGCATTGCACAAACGCATCATTTCAGTTTGGGGCAATACGGTACCAGTGTTTGGTATGGGCCCGTACTATGGCAACAATGAAATTAAGAATGTAATAATGGAAGTTGAAAATTTATCGTGCAGGCCCTGTAGCAAAATTGGATATAAAAAATGTCCTAAAGGCCATTTTAAATGTATGGAACTTCAGGACATTGATACAATAACCAAACACGTAACAGAATTACAAAAGAAATAAAACACTCTTCTATTTTGTGATGTAAATTTTTTGATTTAGAAATGATGCGCCAGTAAGCTCTATAATGTACATACCCGCCTGCAGGCTTGGAAGATGCATTGTTACTTTTCCTGTTTGGCTATTCAATGTCTTACGTATGATTTCGTGTCCGTGAATATCAATTAACCTAACGGTTTGATATGCCTCTTTTAAATCCAGTGTAATGGTACTGTTATCAACCAAAGTAGGATACACGGAAGACATTGATTTTTTGCTTGCAGAAATTGCCGCATCTGTTGCAGAAGTAATCGCTGAACCTGTGGCCTGAACCCTGTAAACAGAACCCGAAATTGATACCGCATATAGCTCGCCACTTTCATCCTCACCATATCCTACGATAGCTGATGGTACACCACTGCTTTGCATATCAACAGTTATACCACCTGAACCATTAGGCTTAAGCTTCCACGCATTGGAACTAACATAATCTGAACAGATATAATAACCTTGCAGTGCCGGATAAGCATTGCCCCTGTAAACATAACCCCCAATAACAGCAGAACCACCGTTCGATGCATTGTGCGGATAAGTAAAAACAGGGAATGTATAACTGCTTTTATTATCGCAGCCGGTAGTATTAAAATCAGCGTTACCCTCGTAGCAATGCCATCCATAGTTAGCCCCTTTTGCCTGTGCAGCGGATGTAAAATTAACCTCTTCCCAATCGGCTTCGCCCACATCAGCAATCCAAGCATCACCGGTTTGCCTGTCAAAACTCCAATGCCATGCGTTTCTTAAACCCAAAGACCAGATTTCGCCACGAACCAATGGGTTATTTACAAAGGGATTATCTGCAGGAATTCTATAATAGGGTGCATTAGCAACCTGTATATTTAAACGGAGTATTTTTCCAGCCAATGACTGGCCATTCTGTGCAAAGTTGTTAAGAACTCCGGGCCTGCTAACATCACTGATCATTACATACAGGTAGCCGTCCTTACCAAAATGCATGTCTCCAAAATGAGGGCCATTGCCTGCTTCGGATGAAATTGAAAGTACTTCAACACGGGAGCTCACAACAGCCAGGTCAGGATTGGATTTATTCGTTTTAAAACGCGCCAATATGGATGCACCATTTTTATCTGTATAAAACACAAAGAACATACCCTTTGTATTATAGTCTGCAGGAAATGCAATACTGAACAAGCCTTTATATTCTGCACCTGCATTGGTCAGATTTTTAATGTCTAAAAATGGCGTGTTTAAAACGCTGCCATTTTTAAGGATCTTTACAGTACCAGCCTGCTCAACAATAAATAGACGACCAGATCCATCACCGGCATTGGTTATTGATACCGGCTTTGCAAGACCTTGAGCAATCATGTTATAACTAAGCTGGGGTTGGGCGTTAGATAAAATATTTGTGCAAAGCATAGCACAGAAAAAAAAGAATGCCAAACGGGTATGAGGTGACTGTACAAATTTTGTATAAAATAATTTCATGATAAAAAATTACAAGGTGAATGAAGCTGTTAGGTAACTGTAGAAACGAAACAATATTTGTTCCGGAAAAAAGGAAATATTTATGAACCCGTCGGTAAACAACTATGAAGCTTTAGTTGCGTCGCACACTTGTACTGTTGATTCTTTGGTTGACCGTTGACCGCCTGCTGTCGACCAATGTTCCCAACGCATAAGAGTGCGACGCAACAGAAGCTTCATTAATA
>DGQT01000014.1 GCA_002390845.1 Chitinophagaceae bacterium UBA4407
ATGGTTACCTGTTTTTCCTGCATGGCTTCAAGCAATGCGCTTTGCACTTTTGCAGGTGCACGGTTTATTTCATCTGCCAGAATAAAGTTGGCGAAAATGGGGCCTTTACGCACCAGGAATTCGTTGCGTTGCTGGTTGTAGATCATGGTGCCAATTACATCTGCAGGAAGCAGGTCTGGCGTAAACTGTATGCGGCTGAACTTCGCATGCACGGCCTGTGCCAGCGATTTTATGGTAAGTGTTTTTGCAAGGCCAGGCACGCCTTCTAACAGTACGTGGCCATTACATAAAAGCCCAACAAGTAAACTGTCTATCATGTGCAACTGGCCCACAACCACTTTCGATAATTCAGTTCGCAGTCGGTCGATAAACACAGATGCGTTAGCGATCTTTTCATTCAACTGTTTAATGTCTTCTGCTGTTTGCATGATTCAAAATTAATAATGCCTGAAAATACAAAGTAAATCGGCTGTTGTTCAAAGAAAAAAATATTCTTGCTTATTAACAATGTTTTACCCAACAATTATGCCGCAGCTCTTATGCCTATAGAAACATTTTTTGAGCCAGGCTTTTGTATTACTATTAAACTTTTGTTGCGTCGCACACTTGTACACTATAACTTTATGCGACAGACAAATGCCGGTATCTGAATCTTATAAATAAATGAACATGAAGAAACTAATTACCTGTTTTATTTTATTGCTTGCTTTTATTGGTGCATCCTCGAAATTAAAAGCACAGCAAAGGTTCCAGGCCACTTGGGAATCTTTAAAAACCTATCAAACGCCCGACTGGTTTAAAGATGCAAAGTTTGGTATATTCATTCACTGGGGTGTATATTCTGTACCTGCTTATAAAAATGAATGGTACCCACGGCTGATGTACCAGCAGGGTTCTGATGAATTTAAACATCATGTTGAAACCTACGGGCCGCAAAATAAGTTTGGGTACAAAGATTTTATTCCAATGTTTAAAGCAGAAAAATTTGATGCCGGTGCATGGGCGGCATTGTTTAAAAAATCAGGTGCCAAATATGTGGTTCCTGTTGCAGAACATCATGATGGATTTGCAATGTATAAAACCGCACTTTCAAAATGGAATGCTGCAGAGATGGGACCAAAGCGTGATATTATCGGCGAGCTTTCTCAAGCAATATGCAACCAGGGTTTGATCTTCGGGCTTTCTTCGCACAGGATAGAACATTGGTTTTTTATGAATGGCGGCCGCAAATTCGATTCAGATGTAAATGATCCGAAGTATGCAGATTTTTATGGCCCTGCAAGAGAAGAGAACGAAACCCCTTCGCCGGAATATATGAACGACTGGCTATTGCGCTGTACTGAATTGGTAGATCAATATAAACCGCAATTGTTCTGGTTTGATTGGTGGATAGAACAGCCTGCAATGGATCCCTACAGAAAATCTTTTGCTTCATACTATTATAACAAAGGTTTGGAATGGAATAAAGGCGTTGTATTGAATTACAAAAACGTAAGCTTTCCTGAAGGCTCCGCTGTACTTGATATTGAGCGGGGAAAATTAACCGGTATAAGGGAACTGCCCTGGCAAACCGATGATGCCGTTGGTTTTAAATCCTGGGGATATATTCCGGATGATTCTTACAAATCTGCAAAGTATTTAATTACAAACCTTGTTGACATAGTAAGCAAGAACGGAAATTTATTATTGAATATCGGGCCACGTTCTGATGGAACAATCGCTGATGAACAACAACAACTTTTATTATCCATCGGAAAATGGCTTGATGTAAATGGCGAAGCGATTTATGAAACCCGCCCATGGAAAACATTTGGCGAAGGCCCTACAGAAGTTATAGGGGGGTCCTTTGGCGATGATAAAATGAAACCATTTACTTCGGCAGATATCCGCTTCACAACAAAGGGCGATGCTTTGTATGCAATAGCGTTAGATATTCCAACAACTGCTCTAAATATTAAATCGCTTTCATTAAAATCAAATAATGGAACTGTTGCCAGTGTTGAATTGCTGGGCAGTACTGAAAAAATTATTTGGTCGCAGAAACCAGATGCATTGGTTATTCAGCCATCAAAAAATTATCCTTCAGAAAATGCGGTCTCTTTTAAGATCAGCTTTAAAAAATAGTTGTGCCATATGAAAATATTGACCTGCCTGAAACCCGGACAGTTTGAATATGCAGAAAAAGAAA
The DNA here is from genome assembly GCA_002390845.1 of Chitinophagaceae bacterium UBA4407. Taxonomy (GTDB): domain Bacteria; phylum Bacteroidota; class Bacteroidia; order Chitinophagales; family Chitinophagaceae; genus Limnovirga. The sequence goes on from DGQT01000014.1 coordinate 2,189, forward strand.
TGCCGCTATTGTCAAAAGATCTTTCAATTATAAAGATCAAACGAGTTGGCATTTGTGGCACAGACCTTCATGCGTTTGAGGGCACGCAACCTTATTTTACTTATCCAAGAATATTGGGTCACGAACTGGCTGCAGCTATAGTTGAAACAAACAATGCAGATGGATTTGAAAATAGTGAAGCGGTAACCATTATTCCATATTTCAATTGCGGCATTTGCATTGCCTGCAGAAATGGGAAACCCAACTGCTGCGCCAGCATAAAAGTGTGCGGTGTGCATATTGATGGTGCTATGGTTGAATATTTATCTGTGCCTTCTTACAGCCTGGTGCACGGCGATGGTTTAAGTTATGATGAACTCGCTTTGGTCGAGCCATTGGCTATTGGCGCACACGGCATTCGCCGCGCCGGTGTAAAAGAAGGTGAGTTTGTTCTGGTAATTGGTGCAGGGCCCATTGGCCTTGGTACGATGGAGTTTGCACGCATTGCAGGCGCTCATGTAATTGCAATGGATGTTAATAAAAACAGGTTGAAATTTTGTGAGAAGAATTTAAATATTGCCTTTACCATAAATCCGGCAGAAGAAAATGCTTTGGAAAAACTTAAACAAATTACCAGTGGCGATATGCCTACTGTTGTAATTGATGCTACCGGAAATTTAAACGCTATCAATAACGCTTTTCAATATATGGCGCATGGCGCAAGGTATGTGCTCATTGGTTTGCAAAAAGAAAATATTAGCTTCAGTCATCCCGAATTTCATAAACGCGAAGCTACATTAATGAGCAGCCGCAATGCCACCCGCAGCGATTTTGAACATGTGATCAATTCAATGAAAAAAAGCCTTGTAAATCCTGCCACTTATATTACCCATCGTGTAATGTTTGCCCACGTAAAAGATGAGTTTGAAAACTGGTTAAACCCTGCAAACGGCGTTATTAAAGCAATGGTTCAAATGGATTGATACAATTTTTTTGGGCCGGACTTTAGAATATGAATATGGCTTTAGTTGCGTCGCACTCTTGTACTTTCGGATTATACATGGAGCTTTTAACTAATCAAAGATTGTTGCGAAGTATCCTCTTATTCTCTGCGCTGAAAAAAGGATACTACAATTTTAAATATGCACCCAAAATTATTTAGCTAACTTTATTTACCTTAAAAAGATACTATGCGAACACCAATACTTATTGCTCTTATATTATTCAGCATAAATGGTGCTGCGCAGGTTTATCAAAGCTCTTGTGTTGCAACGCACACGATGGAAGATATTTATCGCAACGATGCTTACTTACTGGCCATTGCACGGGTTAATGCTATACAAAGCCCTTATAAAGACAGTGTAGAAATTCCTGCCATTTTCCGTGATTCCCTTGCACGTGCTTTATATGCGGTTTACAACCTACCAGCAATTCCCGTAAAAGAACCCATTTTAAACCTTTTCGGATTCAGCGACTTTAATCCTATCAACCTGGTTGAAGCAGACTCACTTCATATTGCATCAACAGGTGTACCTGGCAGTACGTTTATAAAACATTTTACTTTGGTTGTTTTTAACAGCGCAACTTTTGCGAATGCATGGGCATCAGGCAACTATAACAATACACCTGATAATACGATCAATGGCTTGGTTACAAATTATGGACTAATTATTAAGCAAAATATTTGGTTTGATACCGCCACAAAACGCTATGATATCAAAACACCTGGTGCTTTAAATATACAAGCATTGACAAATAAATTTAAAAATATAGTGGGTATTAAATTCGCAGATCCCGGACCATACGCTGGTGACGGAAATTTTATACGGGCAGATTACCTGACTGATGGAATTCTTTTAACATATCGTAACGGATGTGGAGACTGCCCAGCAGGTTGTACGTATTCAGCAACCTGGCAATTTAAAGTTTACAATAACTGCTCAGTTGATGTTTTAAATCCAAACACAACTGCTGCATGTTTAAGAGGAAATGTTACTCCAATAAGTTTTGGGAATCTTGCAGCGCTAAGGCAAAATAATACGATAAGCCTCCATTTTAAAGTATTTACTGAGAAAGGTATCAGCAACTATAATGTAGAAAGATCTTTAAATGGTAACATGTTTTCTCAAGTGGGTAGCCTGATACCACAGAATAGCAGCAGTGCTGAGCATAATTATACATGGACAGATCGGCAACCGGTAAATGCAACATGCTATTACCGGATAAAAGCTTTAAATGAATCCGGAGAAATTAATTACAGCAAGGTTGTAATTGTTGCAGAAAATAAATCTCAAAAAACTGTGTCGGTTTATCCAAATCCTGTTGAAAACAAAGTGCTGAATATTCAGTTTACCAATGCTGAATTGCTGAAATACAAATGTTTTTTATTTAAAACTTCAGGGCAAAAAATGTTTACAAAGGAATTAAATGTTTCGCCGGGTTATACTCTTCAGCATCTGCAATTACCCAATACCATTTCAGGTACAATGATGCTGGTAATAGAGAAACCTGATGGCAGTAAAATTTTACAGCAATTAATCCTGGTAAAATAATTTCAGCATTTTGTTGATGTTGGCGGAACGCCAACATCAACACGCGTTTATTCGCTTTGCTCAATAAAGCTATGGCAGCCGAAGAGTGCGACGCAAGGATGCTAAATTGAAATACAAAAGCCAGGTTCATAAGAATAAAAATGAGCAACCCTTAATTTATTCATATTTCAGTTTCTGCCTTACAGGCTATGCTTAGCTTTTTCTAAATGCCCATTTCCACATTTCTTTCCATGTTATTTTTTTGCCATACATTAAGATACCGGTACGGTAGATTTTAGCGGCCATCCAGGTTGTACCCAGAAAACCAAGTATTAAAAGTGCCATACTTAAAAAAAGTTGCCAGTATGGAACGGGATCGGGTACACCATGTGCTATGCGTGCCATCATTACAATGGGCGAAGTAAGCGGGAACAAACTGCCGAAAACAGCGATTCCGCTTGAGGGGTCGTTTACGGCTTTGGTCATTATTACAATGGCGAAGATAATGGGCATTGTAATGGGCAGCATAAGGCTTTGTGCATCTTGCGGGTCTTCGTTTACGGCACTGCCTACTGCTGCAAAAAGCGAGGAATATAAAAGATAACCACCTAGAAAATAAAATATAAAAAAGCCGATAATCATCAGCCAGTTTACCTGTGCAAGACCCTGCATAAATGTAGGATCGGCGCTTGCATTTTTAAATGCTTCTGCTGCCTGCATGCCAGCAGGTTGTATAGGCTGCGACTGCATTTGGTGTGCGAATGATGGAAATATTAATGGCAGTAAAAATGTAAGGCCAAACACAAGCACAATCCATATAATAAACTGCACAAGACCTACTGCACCAATGCCGGTTATTTTACCCATCATTAACTGAAAAGGTTTTATACTGCTTACAATTACTTCGGCTATGCGGCTTACTTTTTCTTCCATTACGCCACGCATTACCATTGCGCCATAAATAAACAGGATGATGTAAATGAGAAAGCCTGCACCATAGCCTACGGCCATGCTTACTCCTTCCTTCATATCAGAATCGTTGCTGCCGTTAATTGTTGAAAAACTCACTGAATTATCATTTCGTGCACTGTCTAATTGTTGCTTTGTTATATGAAGCGAAAGCAGCCGCACTTGCTCTAATTGTTTATTGATGATGTCCTGTATTTTTCCTCTTGCAATAAGCCCGATCTTCTCGCCTGAAACAAGTTTTATACTATCGTTTATTAAAGGTTTTGTACCGGCAGGTATATAAATGTACCCGCCATATTCTTTGCTGTTCACTTTCTTTTCAAGCGATGCCTTTGTTTCGTTCTGCAGAAAAGAAAAAGTTACTTCATCGCTGTTTTCAAGTTTGCCATTGAAGATATTGGCATTATCGGCTACAGCAATCTTTGTATTGCTGCCTGAGCTTACAGAAAAATAAATGATCAGTGCATAGAACCCGAAAATAATAACCGGCAACAGAATGGTAGTTAACAGAAAAGTTTTTTTCTGAACCCTTGTTAAAAATTCCCTTCGTGCAACAAGTGCAATTTTATTCATGTGTAAAGTTTGTAGTTTGTGGTTTGTAGTTTTAACGATGATTAATCTACTTTTTGAAAAGAGCGTGTTTTGGCATGCGTATCTTCAACTATGTTTATAAAAATATCATTCAGCGATGGAAGTATTTCACTGAAAGCTTCAACATTTACACCATCCTGTATAAAATGCTTTAGTACATCATTGCTTTTATAACCATCTTTTATTTTTACAGTAAGCTTGTTTGCTTTGGTGTCAATCACGTCAAATGCTGTACTGGCAATAGTTGCAGGGATGCCATTTAACTGTATACTGAATTTATTTTCTTTAAAATCCTGCTTGATCTGTTGCACCGTGCCATCCAGCACTTTACGCCCAAGGTTTACTAAAACAATATGATCGCAGATTTCTTCAACCTGCTCCATGCGGTGTGTACTGAAAATAATTGTAGCACCACGCTGCGCCAATCCATAAATTTCATCTTTAATAAGATTGGCGTTTAATGGATCAAGCCCGCTGAAGGGTTCATCAAGAATAATCAGTTTGGGTTCGTGCAAAACGGTAATTACAAATTGCAGTTTCTGGCTCATGCCTTTGCTAAGGTCTTCTACTTTTTTATTCCACCAGCTTTCCATTTCAAGACGCTTAAACCAGAACTTTATTTTTTCCATCGCCTCGTTTTTGCTAAGGCCTTTTAGTTGCGCCAGGTACAATGCCTGGTCGCCAATTTTCATTTTTTTATACAGGCCGCGTTCTTCGGGCATATAACCGATCTTGATAATATCGTTCAGTGCATCAAACTTTTTTCCGTCGAAAATAATATTGCCTTCATCAGGAAAAAAGATACCGGTAATCATACGTAGCAAAGTTGTTTTTCCGGCACCATTGGGGCCAAGCAAACCAAAGATGCTGCCTTGTTCAATGCTAAAACTTATGTCATCAACAGCCTTTTGTGTGGCGTAATATTTTTTTAAATGTTCCAGTTCAAGAAGTGCCATGTAGTTAGGTTGGTTTTATTTAAGTTTTAAAATTACGTTAGTAAATAAACTCGTTTACATATTATTATTTAAAAGGAAAATTATTTAGAGCCCAACGGTGGAATTACTATGAGGCTTTACTTGCGTCGCACACTTGTAATGTTAGACCGGAAGTCAGCAAGTCCGGAGTCCGAAAGTAAATGCACTTGTGTTTCTTTCGGTCTTACTGACTTCCCGACTTTCGGACTTTAGCTGCTTCATATTCCGAACGTACAAGAGAGCGACGCAACAGGCGATGACCATTGATCTTTTGTCTGGCTCAAAATGATTTTCTTTTTTTTGTTTACCTGCTGATTAGTAGTAACAACAAAAGAAATGTTACAAACACATTGAGGATTTTTTTACACAAGTGTTGCTGCAATAACCGCGGCCACTCTTTCGCCATCCATGGCTGCGCTTACAATACCGCCTGCATAACCGGCACCTTCGCCGCAGGGATATAAATTTTTTATTTGCGGATGATTCAACAATTCGTCGTTTCGCGGAATACGCACCGGGCTCGAGGTTCGGCTTTCTGTTGCAACAACTACGGCGTCGTTTGTGAGATAACCCTTCATCTTTTGCCCGAATGCTTTAAACCCGTTTTGAAGTGCTGCATATATATAAGGAGGTAATACATGATTCAATTCCGAACTATTGAGCCCGGGATTGTAGCTGCATTGCGGCAACGAAGCAGAAATTTTATTATTGCAAAAATCAACCATACGTTGTGCCGGTGCTACAGATTTACCGCCACCGGTAAGAAAAGCTTTTTGTTCAATGGCAGCCTGAAAGTGCATAAGCAAAAGAGGATCGTTGGAATTTGGAATTGGGATTTGAGATTTGCGATTTTTTAGATACTCAAAAGCGTCTTTCATTTCTACCTGAACAACCATGCCGCTGTTTGCATAAGGATTGTTTCTTTTACTTGGGCTCCATCCATTTACTACAAGTTCACCGGGACTGGTGGCTGCGGGAGCTATAATGCCACCGGGACACATACAAAAACTGAATACGCCTTTTTGATTTACCTGCTGAACCAATCCGTAAGAAGCTGGCGGAAGAAAATCGCCGCGATTGGAACAATGATATTGAATAGAATCGATCAACATTTGCGGATGTTCGATGCGAACGCCGAGTGCAAATGGCTTGGCTTCGATATGAATTTTTTTTGCAAGCAGCAATTGGAAAATATCCCTGGCAGAATGGCCTGTGGCAAGAATTACAGCATTACCGTGAAATATATTGCCATCAGCAGTTGCAACACCTTTTACGATATTATTCTGCAGAATAAGGTCTGTAACTTTTTTTTCGAAGAAAACTTCACCGCCGCATTCTATAATTTTTTCACGGATGGCCGTGATAATATGCGGCAACTTATTGGTACCAATATGAGGGTGTGATTCGTATAAAATTCTTTCTTCGGCACCAAACGCGGCGAAGATGTTTAGAATACGGTCGATGTTACCACGTTTGCTGCTGCGTGTGTAGAGTTTACCATCGCTGTAAGTGCCTGCACCACCTTCGCCAAAACAATAATTGCTTTCGGGATTAACAGTACCTTCTTTATTAAGTGCTGCAAGGTCTCTTCTTCTTGCACGAACATCTTTGCCGCGTTCGAGGATGATGGGTTTGATACCGAGCTCAATTAATTTTAAAGCCGCAAACAATCCGGCAGGGCCGGCACCAATTATTAACACTGTATTTTTTGAGTTACTAACATTTTGCAGGTTTAATTCTGCATACTCTCTTTTTAAGAATGGTTCGTTAATAAAGAATTTTGCGGTTAAGTTTATCCACACCTGCTGTCGGCTTCTTGCATCAATTGACTGTTTTAAGCGTTGAAAACCGGTTATAGCTTCTTTTTTTACAGCAAGAGATTGAGCAGCATGATCTAAGATCAGATTATTGTCTGCTGCATCGGCAGGGGATAGGCGGAGGGAAATATTTTGTTGCATGATGTTGAGCAGTTAACCCAAAAATCAATTTGAATTTTTTAGAAAGGTAAATCATCTACAACTTCGGATGGTGGCGCATCCGGCACATAAGCAGGTGGCATTTCAGTATCAGTTTGTGCTAATTTAATATGCTCCATTCTCCATGCATCCAGGTTGGTAATATAGTTCTCTCTTCCATCTTTCACCCACTTAGTGCCTTTAATATTGAACATTACTTTTACCTCGTCTCCAATATTAAACCTGTCGGGCATTGCGGTTCTTTCCTGTACACACTGGAACTTGATATAATTGGTTATAGTACGTCCGTTGGCATCATCATTTTTTTCAATTACAAACTCTCTTGTTTTAAAAGTTTCTGTGCGCTGTACTGTATCAAACCTTGCAACCAACTTTCCTGTTACTTCAAATGACATATAAATTATTTTCTGCAAAAATAACCGAAAAGAAAGATATAGACTGATTTTTAAAATGCAAACACCAGATAGCTGAAATGCAGCCTCATAAAGCGTTCCAGCCAATTGTTCAGCAGTGAATCGAACCGTACAAGTGTGCGAAGCAAGTGAAGATATATAGTAGCAATAAAGCCCGGTACAAAAATCAATACTAAAAAATAATTACACTACCGCCTAATATATTTTTATTTTAAGAAAAATATTTTTTACGAAAAAACGGAGATAATTTATACTTTAAAATTGTACTTTTTTTACGACGGCATATAAGATTAAATTATTCATTTCATTGTAAATCAATCACAATTTCAAAAAGAATGAACCGTTTAAATTAAATGAGTTTTAATTGTGTGGACAAAAAAATTTCGTGTAATGACCGAATGTATTTTTAACGAGAAAAACAAGAAATGAAAAAATTTTTTTTTCAACATAAAAGATTGATATTCGTCCTCTGTCCCAAAAAATTTATTCACAAACCGATGAAAAAATTTTTTGGGATTTTTTACCCTTTTACTGTTCTTAACTCAACATAAATTTTTTTGATTGTTATGACCAAAACCGCCGAAGTAATATGGAGTAATTGTTTAAGAATAATAAAAGACATCGTAGATTGGCAGCCCTATAAAACATGGTTCGAACCTATAAAAGCGGTAGAGATAAAAGGCAATGTTTTACTGATACAGGTACCCAGTCAATTCTTCTTTGAATATTTGGAGGAACATTACATTAACCTGCTAGCAAAAACACTAAAACGCGAATTGGGCAAAGAGGCGCGCCTTGAATACCGTATTATGGTAGATAATGGTAACAATGGCCGCAATGGTTCTATGGATGTACCCGCAGGCAATATGAAAATGTATAATAACAACGAAATGGATTTTCCTTTGATTATAAATAGTCCTGTTAAAAACCCCTTTGTTATACCTGGTTTAAAGAAAATGCAGATTGATCCGCAATTGAATCACTCTTACGTTTTCGATTCATTTATTGAAGGTGATTGTAACCGTGTAGCACGCAGAGCAGGTAAAACTGTTGCAGAAAAGCCGGGAGCAAATTCTTTTAATCCATTGGTTATATATGGTGGTGTTGGTTTAGGTAAAACGCATCTTGCCCAGGCAATCGGCAACGATGTAAAGCGCATGCATCCCAATAAAGTGGTATTGTATGTAAGCAGCGAAAAATTCATTAACCAGTTCCAGGATCATAGCCGCAATAATGCTATTAACGATTTCATTCATTTTTATCAATTGATAGATGTATTGATGATTGACGATGTGCAGTTTTTTGCACGTGCAGAAAAAAGCCAGGATGCATTCTTTGCTATCTTCAATCACCTGCATCAAAGCGGCAAGCAATTGGTGCTTACTTCAGATAAGCCACCCAAAGATCTTGACGGTTTACAGGAAAGATTGTTAAGCCGTTTTCGTTGGGGCTTAAGCGCAGATCTTCAGATACCAGATTACGAAACACGTATCGAGATACTCGAAAGAAAAATGAAGAATGATGGCCTCGATATGCCAAAGGAAGTAGTGAAGTATGTTGCCTATAATATTAATACCAATGTACGTGAACTGGAAGGCGCATTAATTTCCCTGCTGGCACAGTCATCGCTTAATAAAAGAGAGATTGATCTTGAGCTTGCAAAAAAAGTACTTCGCAATTTTGTAAAAACCAGCAGCAAGGAAATTACCATAGATGCCATTCAAAAAATGGTATGCGACTATTTCGATGTGCCTTACGATAAGCTATTGCAAAAAACACGCAAACGCGAAATTGTGCAGGCCAGGCAGATTACTATGTACCTTGCTAAAGCCTTTACAAAAAATTCACTCAAAACGATTGGTGAACATTTTGGCGGCCGCGACCATACAACTGTAATACACAGTTGCCAAACCGTAAAAGATTTAATGGATACCGACAGCCTCTTTCGCGAAAACGTAATGGAGCTTACACAAAAGGTGCAATTGGCAGCTATGTAGTATTTAGTTTTTTTTGAGCCATAGTGCAGAATCATCAATGAAGCTTCTCTTGCGTCGCACTCTTGTACAGCAGTAATTCTTTTGAGCATCAAAATACAGTCCCGCTTAACAAAGCGGGCTTTTTATTTTTAAAACTTTGTGGTTAGATAATATTTATACAACAGGTGCCGGCTGTTGAAAGCTCAATAAAGAGCAAAACGTAAAAGTGTGCGACGCAACAGCAGATGCACAAAGCGTTACAGCCGGGTCAATAATTTTCCGGCTTTACACCCGGTATATAAAAAAATTGCAGATTTAAAGAATGCTGATAAAAAATGAAACTAATCCTTTTCTTTTTAGGATTTTAAGTTTCCACTCCCTATTTTTGCAGCCCCTTAGCAGTAAGGGAAACGGTGAGGTGGATGAGCGGCTGAAATCAGTAGTTTGCTAAACTGCCGTACGGGTTATTCTGTACCGCGGGTTCGAATCCCGCCCTCACCGCAGAAAATCCGGGAAGTAGCGCAGGCCGGTAGCGCACCTGGTTTGGGACCAGGGGGTCGCAGGTTCGAATCCTGTCTTCCCGACAAAGACGATAACAAATCGCATCAAAAGCTCGTAAAACGCAATGTTTACGGGCTTTTTTGTTTTTCTACTCTTCAGATTTTATCAAACAAAAGCAACAAAACTGTGTCCTATTAGGTGTCCTGATTCAGGCATAGAATTTGGGGCACCTAATAGACTTTAATAAATTGATAATCATTTAGTTGTAATAATAAAATTGATTGATTTTAAGCGATTTTGATAAACTTTCAATGCAATCTGATGTCCTGATCCTGTCAAAATAAATCAAGGGATAACAAATATTAAAAATGAACCATTATGAATAACAAAGGCAAAACATTTTCGGTAATCTTTTTTGTAAAAAATGCTAAAGAAAAAGATGGCAAAGTGCCCATTTATGCACGTATTACTGTTGATGGGAGACGAGTAGATATTTCATTAAAAAGAAAGATAGATCAATATAACTGGCATGCTGATAAAGGTATGGTCAAAGGAAGTAAAGATGAAATTAAGATGCTTCAGGCTTATTTGGAACAATACCGTTCTATGATTGTAACATCTTATCAACAGATGGTATTAGAAAGAAAGTTGATTACTGCAGAAGGTGTAAAAAGCAGGGTGTTAAACAAAGAGCATTATAAACATACCTTATGTTCATTAATTAATTACCATAATACTAAAATGCCGGACATATTATCACCGGGAACAATGAAAAATTATTTCACTACTCAACGATATCTTGAATGTTTCTTAAAGGAGCATCTTAATACTTCAGATATTTTTCTTGCAGAGTTAACCTATAAGTTTATCTATGATTTTGAATTTTATCTGCGGAAGCATCAACCGATTGACCACCAGCGACCATTAGCTAATAACGGCGTAATGAAGCATTTAGAGAGGTTGAGAAAAATGGTGAACCTTTCTATCCGGCTGGGATGGTTGGAAAAAGATCCTTTTATACAATACAAGCTTAAATTTAATAAGGTTGAAAAACCTTACCTGATTGATGAGGAATTATGCAGGATTGAGAATAAAAACTTTCCTATTCAAAGGTTGGCCAATGTGAGGGATTTATTTGTCTTTAGTTGTTACACAGGTCTGGCATATATTGACGTAATAAATTTAACACCGGCTAATATTAGTATAGGAGTTGATCAAGGGCAATGGTTAATTGCACATCGGCAAAAGACTGATATTATTGTAAAAGTACCATTGCTTCCAAAAGCCCTGGTAATTATCAATACTTATAAAACCAATCCCAAAGCATTGCATGAAGGAAAATTATTTCCATCCATATCAAATCAAAGGCTAAACAGCTATTTAGAAGAAGTAGCTACATTGTGTGGCATTGAAAAGGAACTTACATTTCATTGCGCCAGGCACACTTTTGCTACAACTGTTACTTTAAGCAATGGAGTACCAATTGAATCAGTAAGTAAAATGTTAGGACATACTAAAATTAGTACAACGCAGATTTATGCGAAAGTGATTGAAAAGAAATTGAGTGATGATATGCAGTTGCTGAGAAATAGGTTAGCTTTAAATGCTTTATAAACCTGATAATTTTAGTTGGGTTAACATTTTTTTTAATCCATTTAGTTACGAGAGCAAGATTTACTGCGCCAGTTTGCATTATTACCAATAGCGAACAAAACGTTGAAGAATGCGACGCAACTGGGTTTAATAGCAGTAACGCTGGTGGGTATAAAAAAAATTACAGACTAAATGTCGTTCCCATTGATACATGAAGAATTGTAAGAAGGCTCAAAATAGTAAGAATGATTTTAGTTGGAATGATCGCTACTATCCAATAATTTTTCAATCTCACTAAGCCTGTAGTAATGTATGCCTCCCACTTTTGAGGAATGCAGTTTACCAGTCACCCGTAGATTCTGCAATGTATTAGGGGAAATTCCTAATAGTTTTCTGACTTCATTACTTTTTAGCCAGTCTTTTGAATATCTGCTAATATGTTGCAAAAAAAGTTGTTTAAGTTCATTCATCAACTCTATTCGGAAGATTTGCAAGTCCTCCTTAGTAAGAATTTCTATAGCCATAACACACAATTTTCATTCAATAGGTTATTAAAAACGAGTATTCTTCTACTATATCAATTGTTGCATAAATGCATCCCTATTCATAAGGAGTTAAGATAAACAATGCTGCCTGACAACGAGTTTGATGAAGGAACATATTTAATATAGCCATATTCCCGAAGTTCATTTATACACTTATTATAAGTATGCCTGGCACTTATTTTTGCTGTTTTCATAATGTTGTTCCTGCTTATTGTGATTGGGTTTTTGCCTTTATTCAAACTCCAATGATGCACTAATGCCATATATAAGCTAATATGCGTTGTATTTATTCTTGCATCATCTGCAATTATTTTATAAAATCCCACCATTGGACCAAAAGGCTGCATACCCGGATATGTTTAATGACAGAAAGGATAAAATCATTGAACTTTCAATTTTCTGGCCTTACTGCCGCGTTTCTTCTGTAACAAATTTTTATCAGTAACAGCACGTCCTATAACTGATGAGCTACTCTCATTTTCTTTATTATCAACCTGTTTTTTCTTAACCTGCAGGCTTTTTTCCATCCAGCGGTTATTCAAAAAACGATAAGCTTCTTCCGCAGAAATACAGGAACCATTATTAAATAAATAAAACCGCTGGCTGATTTCGTACCTGCTTTTTAAAATACCAATGTTATTTATCATGTCCTGCACCGCAGTATCGCACCAATATTTAAATCTCAGACAATCGGCAGTGTAAGCACCTTCTTCATCTGAAGCCATGTTCAAAAGCATGGTAACTATTCTTTCTATTTTTTCTTCCCTTGACCAGTTTTCCTTATCTTCTATTCTATGAGCCGTTCGAACTTCTTGTTCAAAATCAACAGACCAGTCAATCTCCTGCATCATTTTTTCCAAATCCTTTACAAGAGCACCGTGAACTGATGTCGCAGTAATATTAATTTCTTTACGGAGGACAGCATCATAATGCATACATGTGTAATCTTCATTGTTGTATCTCTCAAAAAACAAGGAAAAATTCATAATGTCTTTACCTTTTATAATCCGCTGTTGGATATAGAAGCTGGATGGTTGAAAACAAATCCGCCTCAATAATTTATATTCAAGGCCTTTTTCAAAACCGAGTGACTGAAGCGTTTCAGTTAGTGAAGCAATATTTTGAATATTCATACAATTTATTTTAAAAATCCCCGGCCCGTAAAGCATTATTATTTAACCTAAAAAAAAGCATCAAACAGTAAGTCCCTTTTTTTTGCGATGTTCTTTTTTTTGGCAATAAGCTATCAGATTTTTCAGCCTTCATTGCCTTATTGTTTTTTTTTGACTGATTTATTTCCTGCTTTTTATCCAGACTTTTATCCTTTGTCTCCTGTTTGGGGTCCTGCTGCTTTTCCTGACCATTAATTTGTGCTACGGGCTGATCCTTTTTTATGGATTCGTGCTGCATCAGTTTCATATCTTTATCATAAATATTTACCGTTTTGAATTGAGGATTGGCTTCAATAAACATTTTTTGATCGTTACCATTCAGCTGAAATGTTACAGACTGGATATTACCCTTTTGCAGAGATTTCATTAGTGCTTCCTTATCTTCAATAGTGCCTAATTCTTTAACAGGAAATTTCACAAGTGATTGCTCCAGATCGAAGCCATAGTTTTTATGAAACTGCTTTGACTCATAATTGCCCTGCTCATTCTTGTTTTTTAAATCCAGTTGTATCCAGGCGTTGTATTTTTGCCCTTCCATGCTGGTTAACTCTTTATTTACCGCCCTGCCATTAAGAAGATTATAAGCCTCTTTGATGGTAACGCCATTACCCTTGTTTAAATAAAATGTTTGCGATAATTTTTCTTCATTGGTTTTCTGCAATGTTGCGTCATAGCGGTTGAAGAAATACATATCGGACTGATCTGACTTTTTAAAATGCAGTACGGCTTCAATTTTCTCTTTGTTATATTCTGTTTGAATTTTTAACTGAAATTCAGGCTGACCCTGTTTCATATTCGATTACAGTTCAGTGTTTAGCTTTTCGCCAAACCCCTGTTATTTGAGGTTAGTTTTTAAATGCTCATTGCCGGATAGAGGAAATGAAAAACGCCACAATGAGTGTGTGGCGTTTTTAGTTGTAATGGATTTTATTTATGACTTCTCCATTGTGATATTTTTACGAGACATGATACCTGTGGTGACATCAACCCCGGTTTCGTTGTAGTCTTTATAACCTGATTTAGTAATACTAATTGAATAAGCATTTGTTGCAAGGTTAATTTCTACAACACCATTTACATCTGTTACTGCCTGTAGATTGCCGGGTTGGATAGTGACGGCGGCAACGGATACAGGTAATTCTGTAATTGATTCTTTGACGGTGATGCGTAAACCTGACGGGCCTGCTGTAGTGATGTAGCTTAACAGACTATCGAATACAAACCTGCTTTTTTTATCTGCATCTGATTTGAAGATAAGCTGACCATCGGTAAACATGGCGATGAGTTTATCGTACACCTCATTGTTTGCATTGATTTTTGCAACTGTTGCTGATTCTGCAGCCTGTTGTAGCGAAAGAAAGTTTTTATACTGTGTTTCTACATCCTGCTGTGCAGTGATAACTTTTGGTTTGAAGGTAGCAGGCATATTATCGTTTAGAAGTAATGCTGCTTCGTTGGCGTTGATAAAGATCACTGCGGCATTAAGCAACGACTTTAATTGCTCCCACCCATAGTTGGCTGCCTTTGTATAATATGCTGCACCTGCTGCCTCGATTTGCGGTTTTTCGAAACCATCTTTGAAAGCATCTGTAATGTAGCTTTTAAGGCGCTGCCAAAGATCGAGGGCATTGTCGGCGGTTTTGGTGAGCTGGATACGCTGGGTTTCTGCTTCTGCATAACGTGATTGATCGTCGGGCAGGTTTTCGGCTGCTGCGAGTTTAGTAAGGGCATCATCTGCGTAGGTTTGTTTGTAATAGCCTTTAAAATCGGCAAAGAAAGTAAGGAATTCTTGAAAATTGCTCCACCCGGTGCGGGTTACTTCGTAAAGCTGTTGCTGGGTGCATGGATACTTTGGCTTGGGTAGTGTTGCCATAAATTTTGATTTGAGGTTGAATAATTTGAATGCAGTATAAATTTAATAATATCTGCAAAAAATCAAAAATTTTATGGAAGATTTTTTTTAAATGTTTATTTCTATGTTTTAAACCGTCTGACCGATTCGAAAGACTGGTTGGCGGATATTAAATACTGTCAGACCGATGCGAAAGACTGCCTAACAGATATAAAATACTGTCCGACCGATGCAAAAGATGTCAGTAAATATGTTACTTATTGCCAGGAAGATGGACAATATGGCAGTATGGATAGGTCTTGCTAGTAGATAGAGAGGGGTTCTTACTTTTATTTCGTTATTTACTTTTTTGTCTTGACACAAAAAAGTAACAAAAAAAGTCAAGAAAGAAATGATATACATCACATTTCTTTCTTTGTTCTTTAATGGGCTTTTGCACTTCTGTGACCTGAGCTTATGTTCTTTATTGTACACTTGATGTGCTGACTGTGTGTTTTTTTGCAGACTGTGTTTTAGTTGTACTTCGGAATACTTTATTAAGTTTATCTAACAGATTATTTAAACTATTTGTGAAGGGATGGGATTGCGAAGAAAGAACCCGGAGGCTTTAAAATAATTGTTACCAGTGGGTTGCTGGCGACTATCGGAGCAGCAGGAGATGTTAGCGCCTTGCAATTCTTGTTATGGTTATATGAGCGCAAACCTTAGTAGTGTCATTTTTCCAGTCAACTTTTACATATAAGGGGAATGTGTCTTTTTCAGTTATTCCAAGATCAGCTCCATTACTAATTAGTTTAAAGTCCCCGGTATAAGGTCGTGTTTCGCCATTAAAATTGATCATCAGTCCTCCGCAACAAATACAATACCGCTGATCAGAACCGGTAATAATTGCATCATTCATATAGGGTTCTTCTTTTTTGCATGCGACAGAGGCAACACAGAACAGTGTAAGGATGAACATTATTAATTGAAATGGCTTTTTCATAATTGGGCTTTCGTGAGTGACACATGAATAGTTATAAACGTTGCGTACGGACTTACTTCTTCTTTGTTTAATATTTTGCCCGGCAGAAGCGGAGACTATAGCAAATGCTGTTGAGGCAATGGCAATGACCGGGAAGATGGCATTCTTAAATATTAGTGTCGACATAAGAGGTATTTCTTCTGTTCCTTTTTCTTGAAAAAAAAGAACCAAAAAATTCAAGAAAGAAATGATATACAGCACATTTCTTTCTTTGTTCTTTAATGGCTTTTGCACTACTGTGACCTGAGCTTTTGTTCTTTATTGTACACTTGACGTGCGGGCTGTGTTTTTTTTGCGGACAGAGGGAATGGCATTGCGACCAAAGAAGCCAGAGGCATTAAAGTAATTGCTACCATCGGGACGGTGGCGACTACGGGGGTAATATTTATTTAACCCAATGCATGTCATTACCATGAAAACAATTAGAATCAAATCTGTGCAATGAGATTAGTATAAAATTTAGGTACATTTATAAATTGTAATAAAATTTTAAGATAACTCATCAAGTTTGATTCCTGAATGCCTGAAAATGCTAATAAAAATAGCCCAAGTGCTGTAATCTTAACAGCTATTCCTCTTGAATATCAGGCGGTGCGAACCCATCTTTTAAATATTATTGAATTGATACATCCCAAGGGAAATGTCTACGAAAAAGGCCTTTTTAGGGGAGATTATCATGATTGGCAAATCGGGATAGCTGAAGTTGGGGCTGGTAACAACACTTGTGCTTTGCAAACAGAAAGGGCCATAAATTATTTTAATCCTGAAGTTATTTTGTTTGTTGGGATAGCTGGTGGGATTAAAGACTTGAATTTGGGTGACGTGGTTGCTGCAGAAAAAGCTTATGGTTATGAAAGAGGAAAAGTCAGTTCAAATGGATTTATGACCCGGCCAGAGGTTGGAATGTCATCGTATGAAATATTTGAACGCGCTAAAGCTGAGGCTAAAAAGCAGACATGGAAGTTAAGATTGCCTAAAAAAGAACAAAAAAAGAAATTAAAAGCTATTACCAAACCAATTGCAGCGGGTGAAAAAGTTGTAGCTGCTACACGGTCAGAAGTTTACGATTTAATTCATAAAATTTACAACGATACAGTAGCTGTTGAAATGGAGGGAAGTGGATTTTATACTGCTTGTCATGCTAACGGTAAAATTCAATTTTTAATTGTTCGAGGTATATCTGACTTGTTAAATAATAAGTCTGAAACAGATGCAAAAGGATACCAGGAAATAGCAGCAAGAAATGCAAGTGCTTTTGCATTTGAAGTATTATCAAAATTTAAAATTAGATAAGTCATGGATAAAGCTTTAAAAAAACAAATCAGACCTATTATTGAAGAGTTTGCGATTGAAATTTCAAACTCAAAAATTGAAATACCCAATGATAGGCCAATAAAATTTCGTGATGATAAAATAACTAATAAAATAAGGAAAGCATATAAAGTGCCTTTAGATCTGTTGCGGTTTCGGAAAGATAATGGAAGAATTGCTTCTGATATTATGACTTATGAAAAAGATAAGGGGCCATTAAATGAAACAACAGATTTCGGGCAGAGTGAGATTCGAAAATTTTTAATTAGAAAGGATCCTGATCCGACAAAAGAATTGACTAATCAAATAATTAAGGATTCTCAAGAAGAGATGGCTGTTGTTACTTACGACGGATTTCTAATTAACGGTAATAGAAGGAAAATGGTTTTAGAATACTTACATGATAAATACAAGGGTGATGAAAAGTATAAATATTTGAAAGTAGTAATCTTACCTGGTCCTAATGATTCCGAACCACTTCCAACGAATGAAGAAATCGAGCAGGTTGAAAACAGGTATCAATTTCAAAGGACAGGAAAGGCTGAATACTATAATTTCGATATGGCTTTGGCTGTAAAGCGAAAATTAGATTTGGGAATGGATCTTGAAGAAATTCTTTTGGATGACGCAAATTATGAAGGATTAACAGGAAAGACGCTCCTTAACAAAATTCAAGAATTTAGAGATGAATATATAGAACCGTTACGATGTGTCGATAAATATTTGGAAGAATTAAAAAGACCGGGACATTATAATACAGTTTCTGAAGGAAGAGGTGATAAGGAAGGTAGATGGCAAGCATTTTTGGATTATTATAAATTATTCAAAAAACTAAAAAATAACAAAGAACGCATTAGATTAAATATACAGGATGGGGATGAAGGAAAAATTGAAAATATTGCTTTTAAAATAATTAGAAAAAGAATTTTGCAAGGAGTCGATAAAAAGGCACATGAGATAATGCGGCAACTCCCCAAACTTATTTCAAATCCTGATGCTAAAAAGGAGTTATTTAAGCTAGTTAAAATTAACCTTGATTTACCAAAAGAAGAAATTACAGACGAAGAAGGCAATGAAGTTGACGAAAAAACAAAAGATACTATTTGGGGCAACAAATATGCTAGTGATGTAATACATCATGTGAGGAGGGCTTATGACATATTTGAGCAAAGAAAAGAACACGATACTCCAATTGAATTACTGAATGCAGCCCTGGATAAATTAAATCATTCGAATATGGATGTAGAATTAATTGATTTTGATAGAATTGATGAGGCTATGAAATTGACAAGAGAGATTCAGTCAAAAGGAAATGAATTAGAGCATTTAATGTATGAAGCAAAGAAAAAATTAAAAAAACTTAATACAAAGCATAAGTGATAATAGATATTCATGATAATAAAATAATTGTAAATGATTTAAACAATAGCTTAAATTCTGTTGGAAGAAGTCAATTATCTTTTTGGGATTTTAAATATGATTATACCAACAAAAATTATTCAATTGCTCTCGAGAAACAACTTTTTTTAAAGGTTATTAATTATTTTGAAAATGAGAATATTGTTTTTGAATTAAAAAAGGAAGCTAAAAAATATTCTGAAGAAATTGAAATTATAAGTTTAAATTTTAACAATCTAAAAGAGCTTGCTGCAAAATATAAAAACGGAAAATTCGATAAAATACAATTCGATAAATTCAGGGAGCACGTAGCACAGAATATTAAAAGGTCTTTAAAAATTCATCAACTCAAATCTGCATATCATTTGTATTTATTAGGTAATGCTGCTAATTTTTCTGTTCCTGGCAGTGGTAAAACTTCTGTTGTACTAACGGTTTACGAAAAATTGAGGCAGGAAGGGAAAGTGAATACATTGTTTGTTGTTGGGCCCCCTTCATGCTTTGGTCCTTGGAGAAATGAATTTTATGAAACGCTAGGACGTAAACCTGAATATACTATTCTGGCTGGTGGTAACAAGATTAACCGAAAGAATCAATATTTTGAAACATCCAACAATCTGTCAGAATTATACCTTACTAGCTTTCATTCTCTCCTGTTTGATCAAAAGGAAGTTAATCATTTTTTAAAGCAAAAGCATGTAAGAGCTTTTTTAGTAGTAGATGAGGCCCATTATATTAAACAAATTAATGGGAACTGGGCTCATGCAATCTTAACACTATCTCAAAAAACAGAATTTAGATGTGTACTTACTGGAACGCCAATGCCAAAAAGCTATACAGATATATTTAATCTTTTTGATTTTTTGTGGCCCAATAATGAACCAATCACCTCACATGAAAAGAATATTATAAAACATAATGAAGAAAAAGGTAATAGGCATTCAATAAAAAATCTTTTGGATAATAGTATTGGTCCACTTTTTTATAGAGTTCGAAAATCAGATTTGAATTTAAAGGCCCAAAACTTCTTTTCTCCTCAACTGATAAAAATGGGAGAATACGAAAGGATAATTTACGATGCTACATTTAAAAGGATTAAAAATTATTCAAAGGATGACTATTATAAAAATATTGACTTTGTAAATAAGCTTGGTAGAGGCCGCATAATGAGATTACGTCAATGTGTTTCCTATCCTAAGCTTTTAAATTCGGCTATTGAAGAATATGATGAAAATCTATTTACAGATTTAACTGATTTGAAAAATATAATTAGACAATATGACAAACTCGAGGTTCCAGGTAAAATTAAGTATCTCTTAAGAATAGTTAAACAGTTTCAAAAAAAGAGCTTAAAGATAGTTATATGGTCCAACTTTATTGGCACAATCAGTCTAATTGAAAGACACTTAAAAGCTGAAGGTTTTTATTGTAAGAAAATCATTGGGTCTACTCCTGTTGAAAGTAACCTTATAAAAGCTGAAGAAACCCGGGAAAAGATACGAGATGAATTTGTGGATGGACAAAGTGGTTTAGATATTTTAATAGCAAATCCAGCCGCTTGTGCTGAATCAATTTCACTTCATAAGACATGTCACAGTGCTATATATTATGATCTGACATATAACTGTGCTCAATACTTACAATCTCTTGACAGAATACACCGCGTAGGGGGGTCTGAAGATATTGAGGCCAACTATTATTTTTTACAGTATGAAAATTCGATAGACGCAGATATTAAAAAAAACATAGAGGAAAAAAGCAATAAAATGTTTGAGATTATTGAAGAAGAATACCCTATTTACTCACTGAATATGTTTGAAGCAGATGGCGATGCAGAAGCTTACAATCGAATTTTTAAAGTAAAGAAAAAATGACTGTTAAATCAAAAAACAAACAAACAAAAAATAAAAAAATTAGTCCTCCTTTTGGATATTTCGGTTCTAAAAATAGGATTGCTTTAGAGTTGTGCAATGCCTTGCCTCCTCATAATTGCTGGGTAGAAGTCTTTTGTGGCTCTGCGGCTTTAACCTTGAGAAAAAACCCAGCACCTATTGAAATTATTAATGATATTGATAAAAACATCATAAACTTATTTGAACAATTAAGAGATAACCATTGGGAATTATGTAATAAAATTGAACTGACACCTTATGCAGAGGACGAACTGAGAAATGCACGGATTAAAAAAAACAAGCTAAGCGACCTTGAAAGGGCCAGAAGATTTTTAGTGCAATCTATGATGGCTATCAATGGTATTTTTGGTGAGGAAAGAGGGGGGTTCTCATATTCTGATTCTTATTCAAGAAATGGTCATGATGCAAGAGTTAATAGATGGAAAAATTTACCCGAACGATTAAAGCTTGTAGTCGAAAGATTAAGAAATGTCCGCATTGAAAATAAAGATGCTAAAAAACTTATGCTTAGATACATATATAGACCGGCTACATTATTATACCTTGATCCTCCGTATTTTGCAGAAAGGACTAACGGGTATAATAAAGATGCTAATGATGAACAATTTCACATTGAAATTCTAAACCTTGCCGAAAAAGCAAGATGTATGGTATTTATAAGCAGCTATGAAAATGAGTTATATAATCGATTGCTTACCGAAAAAAAAGGATGGGGAAAAAAAATCATTGAAACCTCTACTAAAGACTCTAAAGGACAAAGTCATGTTCGTACAGAAGTAATATGGATGAATAAGTTTTTTCAAAAAGCTATTGAATCCAATGAAGTGCCTATTAAACTCACACCTCGGGAGATAAAAGAAAATAAATTAAATCCTGAAAGGAAACCCGAAAAACAAGTGCCTATAATAAGCTAATCTGTCATAGTTCTTATTCTCTACCATATGGGTTTGCAAGATGTTCCATTGGAACAAGTGTACATTATTCCGCATAATTGTGGTGTGCCCACTAAATAAACTTCGCTTTTATAAAAGCTCCCCAATGCCATGTCGTACAAGAGTGCGACGCAAGGATGCTAAATTGAAATTCTATGGCCAGGTAAACAAAATCTCAGAAATCTATCGTCTGCGATTTGAAATGATACCAACAGATCAGCAGCCAATAAAATATTTAAGTATTTTAAGCTGTTGCTTTGTGGCCATTATTATTTTTGACAGCTTTTAATAATATATAAATGTTCTTTACAAAAAAGGAAAAAAACAGTAAAATAAAAACAGATAAACAAAGTTGCGGAACCAGTTGATAGAATGTTGCCACATTGTACTGAACGCTATCATTATAGAAAAAAGTAAACAATGACCCTATCAATAAAAGTGCTCCCCCGATATTAATTATGGGCTTTATTAAATCATTCCATTCCGAATTAGCCCAGGCTTTATTTAGTAACAAAATAATTACTCCGAAAATTCCAAGAATAGAATGAATTGCGGCATGAGGGAGACCGATCAACAGGTACATAATGTAGAAGCCACCTAAGTGTTCCCCACTGATTAACAGGAATAAAAAACTGATAAGAACCGGATAAGGATGCGTAATAAAATTAATCGTTTTCATATAATCATATTTTTTAATTACAAGGCCCTTTGCTGCCCCCAACATAACCGCAAAAACCAGCATACGTAATATTCGCAGATTCTGAATTACCTTCTTCCATCATGTTCATTAATTGTTGATATAAGCCTTGTGGTGTTTTACTTTTTATTGACGAAGTATTTCCCGGAAGAACATACAATGGGATAGTAAGTTCATTTCCTGGTCTTACCGTATTAAAAACCTGTAGCGCAAAATCTGTACAATTATATTGATCCATATCATAAGATGAATTCGATAGATTTTCTATTTCTGTGATGACAGAATGAAGCTGGACTGAAGTTAAATTCATCTTTAAAGATGCATTAAACTTATGTTCACCATTATCAACAAGCTTACTGGCTACGGGTGTGTACAGTAAGGTTTTCCAGCCTTGATCTGGATAAAACCCGATATTTTGCTGAATGCTTTCGCTGCCATTTGTTTTTTTAATTTGTAAAAATGTATGACCTGGGGAGCCATCCTGCCAATTAAAGAAAGTATTAGGTTCTCCGTTAACAGGAAGATCAGAAAATATTTCAATTGAACAGGCTGCACCTTCATCTGGGATGTTATCAAAGCACTTCATATAATCGTAAATTGAAATATCAGAAAGTGATTGGGGATCTTCATACTCAATTTCTTTGGGATCTGCAATCGCTAATCCGCCGCCATGCTGATATCCATAAGAATATGGATCGGTAGGACTGTAATAACCATAATAAGAATTACTACTTCCACCGTTATTACCGTAATCATAAATACCTAATTCTGCAGGCGCATATAAATCAAGCAGATTGTACCAGTCGGCATAGCTGATACTGCCAGAAGGCGGTATATATGCAGTTACAACTACATCGGGCAAGGTGTTGCCACTGGGCAGTACTGGATTTTTAGTGCTATCTTTCCTGAAGCCATTCCGAATTTGAAAATTATTATTGCCTTTTCTATTCAAAGAACTTACAATAATATTTCCATTGAATGAATGAGGCTTTTTAACTAGCTCATTTTGCTGTATTCCTTTTGCATACTTAATATTAAGAATCATCCCTTTTGTCCAGTGGCCTGATGCGTCTGTCTTTAAAAGAATGAACTCATTATCCGGCTTTTTAAATTGAAGCCTTAAAAGAAAAATTCGTCCGCTATCAAACTTTATTGCTATTGCTTTATTGAAATCTATATTTCTGTAGTCCACGGCAGAAATACTGTCGATCAAATATTTTTTTACGTTAGTTAAGTATTGATCCCGATATTGAATACTGTTGCTTTCCTGGGAATTGGTTAAAGTTGCTGTGATTTCATTTTTCTTGCAAGAAATAATGAACAGCAAAAACAGTGTGGCGATGAGTGTGTTTTTCATACCTGGTTAATTTGCTGATGTAAAAATATAAAGCTTTATGCTTTCAAAAAATTGCTAAAAGGCAATAAATTATTTTCTACTTCTGATACGACTAAGTGTAAATTCTGAAATTCCTAAATAGGATGCGAGGTACTTGGAAGGTACACGACGAATCAATTCAGGGAACTTATCGATGAGATAGTCATATCGTTCTTTTCCGCGCTGCATGCGAATGGAATATAGGCGCTGTTCGCTGAGTGCATAGTAATTTTCGGCTAATACCCTGCCTGTAAAATTGAACTCAGGGAAATGCTGATAGATGTATTGTAATTCATTGAAATTAATATAATATAATGTACAATCTTCTAGAGCCTGTATGTTTTCATAACTTATGGTCTGTTTAAAGAAACTTTCTACCGATATGATCACATCGCCTTCCTTCATAAACCATGAGCAAACTTCTTTTTCATCCTTCTCATAATAGCATCGGAGAAGGCCTTTTTCCACAAACGCTATATATCTGCAGATATGCCCTTGTCTGAGAAAATATGATTTCCTGGGTAGCTCATTCACCTTTAAGATACCAGATAAGTGTTCCTTTAAATCCGGTGATAAGGGATGTACGGCATTTAGAAATTCAAGAAGGTTTTTCACGGCAATAGCTTTAAATTGTTATAAAGAATTACAAGCAACAGCATTTCACTGATGCTATACTTTTCACACGGCGATGATTAAAAGCAATTTAAAGGATGGTGTTGTAAGTGGGGGGTCGGTTAGTCAAATACCCGAAGACTTTTTTCTGCCTTCGGTTTCATTGAATAAAATTAAGAGAAATATATTAAGATAATTTACAGCCTTTAATCTTTGCCCTTGTCTAAGGTCGCTTCATCAAATCTTTTGCCATCATTTTATTTTGCAACGCAACTTGGAATTTAATTCGCTTTCTGTAATACTTCAAGATTTATATATAAATTTAGGAATTGTATCTAAGAATAAGATAAATAATTGACATGAAAAGACTTTCGATTTTTGTGTTTATATACACGATAAGTTTAACAGGTTATGCTCAAAATGAAATAGGGGAAATGAAAGCTAGACTTACAGGAAATGACAAAACACGGTGGATTTTTGAAAAATTGCAAAAAACCATGGGTGACAGAAAAAGCACTTCGTCCAATGAATGCATTTATTCAAGAATTATCTTTTCTATAAAAGATTCATCTTTTTTTGCGGATAAATGCGGAACAACAACAGTGGATAAAGGGAAATGGAACATACTAAAAAAGGACATGGAAGAGTATACTATTAAGCTTGATAAGATTTATGATATAGATTTTCTTCCCAATCGAACAATTCAAAATAAAGAAAGAAGAGTATTGCGTTTACGAATTCCTGGAAAAGATATGGAAACTCCATCCTTAGAATACATTTATTATGCAGAATGAAAGTATGCCCAGCATCGAAAATAATGTTGAACCTCTTAAATTGGATTTGTCCGTAAAGATTATTGATGACAGACCCAAGGAGCCCAAAAATAGTAAGCCATCAACAGAAACTATTATTAAGATTATTACGACCTTGATAGCTGTATGTGGTTTCATATTTGGCATTTATACTTTTCAGGTGCAACAAAGAACTACACAAACCCAGGATTTTAAAATGAGGTTGTGGGAAAAAAAACTTGAAGTGTATGATCAATTAGCGGGTGTAACCGGTGATATTATAATATTCAGAAACGATAGCCTTGCCTTAGATAGCCTCGTTGAAAAGTTTGATAAAATTTATTATTCAAGTCTTATACTTGTTCAGAACGATAGTGTTGAAGCAAAAGTAAGAATGTATAAAGATGCTTTAGCTGACTATCGGCAAAATATAAAGAGTATTCTTTACCTCAAAACAAAACAGGTTATCCTGATGAAAAAAATTGGCGAGGCCTTAAAGGAGACACAGGATTTTGGTGAATAATTATGACGAGTATAAAACAAATACTGCTATTGCTATCGTTGCTCCTTATTGCTCAATTTGCAAAGAGCCAGCTTGAAAACAAATCTATGTTCTATCTGATCGTTGCAAACGAACATTATTCAATTGACTTTGAAAAATTCCAGGAAGGTTTTACTGGCTTAACAAACCTTGAAGAAGCAGCCAGCAGTGCAGTGTATATGGAAAATATTTTCAGGCAATGGGGTGCAAAGAAAGGTGTTGTATTAAAATCATCGGAACAAAGGAAAATCAGCACAAAAGATATATTTGATTCTTTGAATCAACTTTTGAAAGCCATTAAAATTTCAAAGGTCGCAAATCCATGCGTTCTTTTTTATTATGCCGGACATGGTTTTTCAAGTAAAAAGTTAGAAGCATTGTATCTTCCAAATGGTGATTTTACACGAAATAAAGATTCCCTTTCAATGGAAGATTGGGAAAATTATTCTACGGTAGCACTTGATCTTCATGAAAAATTACAGGCTGCCAAATTGCCCCACTTCATGTTTTTCGATTGTTGCTATAGTGGAACGCAGGAAAAGCCTGAACGACTTACAAAGGATGAAGTTCAAAACTTTGGCCTTGAAGTAATGGATCGATTAATGGGAGACAGTTACAATTTGCTTACCGCAATGTTCAGAATGGTTGGACCAGACCCGGTAATTTTCTCAACAACAGCAGGTGGTTCAGTTCCCACACTTCCTTTAAATGATTCTTTAAAGAGCGATTACGTAGCGCCATTGTGCAGGCGGATATTACTGATAAATAAATCAACAAATTTGTCGCCTTTAAGCAGTACAAAGGAATGGATGAATATAATGCTCAATAAAAGTTTTGACTTGCCTACTGCCACCGCCGTAAGCTATTGGGTGCCCGAAGAAAAATAAAAAATAATGAAATGGCCATCGGTTTCATTATGTTTTACATTTTCCCTTATCCCCTATCTTTACCCTCAAACCATTTCCCTGCTATGTCTGAAGATCAAAAGAAGCAATTAGAACAACAGCTCTGGAATATTGCCAATACCCTGCGTGGTAAAATGAATGCCGATGAGTTCCGCGATTATATACTGGGCTTTATCTTTTATAAGTATCTCTCAGAAAGAATGCACCTGTATGCCGATGATATTTTAAAAGAAGACGGCATCAAATATCTCGACATAAAAGAAAATACCAAAGAAGGCAAGGAATACCTCGAAGCCGTTAAAGAACAATCGCTCATCAAACTCGGCTATTACCTGAAACCATCCGAGCTGTTTTCTGAAATTGCCAAACGTGGCAATGCCGAAGTGGAAGAAAAGACCGCGAAGAAAGAGGATGGTACAACCAGCCAAAGCAATTTTATTCTCGAAGACCTTGCTGCCATTTTGAAGAATATTGAGCAGAGCACGATGGGTACGGATAGTGAAGATGATTTTGATAACCTCTTCGAAGACCTCGACCTTACCAGCACCAAACTTGGCCGCACCGAAGCTGCAAAGAATGAAGTGATCGCAAAAGTGCTGGCACATCTTGATAAAATAGATTTTCGTCTGCAGGAAACCGGCATTGATGTACTCGGCGATGCATACGAATACCTCATCGGAAAGTTTGCATCTGGTGCCGGTAAAAAAGCCGGTGAGTTTTATACACCGCAGGAAGTTTCTACTGTGCTGGCAAAACTTGTTACTACGGGCAAACAAAAATTAAAGAGCGTGTACGATCCCACCTGCGGCTCGGGTTCTTTGTTGTTGCGTGTGGCAAGAGAAGTAACAGAAGTAAGCAATTTTTACGGACAGGAATTGAACCGCACTACTTACAACCTTGCACGTATGAACATGATACTGCATGGTGTGCATTACCGCCAGTTCGATATTAAACAGGAAGATACATTAGAACGTCCGCAGCACACAGATAAAGAGTTTGAGGCCATTGTTGCCAACCCGCCTTTCTCTGCGCAGTGGAGCGCCAACCCTTTGCACATGAGCGACGACAGGTTTAGCCAGTATGGTAAACTGGCACCGCGCAGCGTGGCAGATTTTGCTTTTATACAGCACATGGTGCACCATCTTGCCGAGAACGGAGTTATGGCCGTAGTGGCGCCGCATGGTGTGTTGTTCCGTGGTGGTGCCGAAGCGCATATCCGCCGTTACCTTATCGAAAACAAAAATTATCTCGATGCGGTAATTGGTTTGCCTGCAAATATTTTTTACGGCACCGGCATACCCACAAGCATTCTCGTGTTTAAAAAATGCAGGGAAAACCCCAACGATATTTTGTTTATAGATGCCAGCAAAGGTTTTGAAAAATCGGGCAACCAAAACTATCTGCGCCACAACCATATTGATGCGATCATTACTACATACCGCGAAAGAAAAGCTATACCAAAATACAGCTGCGTGGCTGCATTGGCGCAGGTACAGGAAAACGATTATAACCTTAACATACCACGCTATGTAGATACGTTTATAAAAGAAGAAACGGTAAACCTGCAGCAGGTGGCCGATGCATTAAAAGCACTGGAAACAGAGATACAAACAACCGATATGCAGATAGCTGATTTTTGTAAGCAATTGAATATTGCAACACCGTTTTAGCAATGCTGTCAGACGCTTCAAAAGCGTCAGACAGCTTGAAGCATTTTGATAGAAATTTTTATGATACCAGCATTTGTATTTCAAAGCATCGCCTCTTGCGTCGCAATCCTTTCATCGGTTGGATTATATGGCGACAGTGGTAAGACCGAAGCGGTACTATGTTTTTAAAATGATTGCAGCGATATAAACAACATGACAACAACAAAGAAAATACCGGCATTAAGGTTTCCTGAATTTGAAGGAGAATGGGAAGAAAATTATTTGGGGCAAATATTTACTTTCAAGAATGGTGTAAATGCAGAGAAAGCTAAGTATGGGCAAGGAATAAAATTTATAAATGTTCTTGATATTATAAATAATAATTTCATTACTTATGACAACATCATTGGAGTGGTTGAAGTCTCAGAAAGTGAGTTCGAAAAAAATGAGGTAAAATATGGTGATATATTATTTCAAAGAAGCTCAGAAACAAGGGAAGAAGTTGGGCAGGCAAATGTTTATTTAGGAGATAAGAGCGTAACCTTTGGAGGGTTTGTAATAAGAGGCAGAGGTGTGC
Source organism: Chitinophagaceae bacterium UBA4407 (assembly GCA_002390845.1). Taxonomy (GTDB): domain Bacteria; phylum Bacteroidota; class Bacteroidia; order Chitinophagales; family Chitinophagaceae; genus Limnovirga. Next base: position 30,986 of record DGQT01000014.1, read on the forward strand.
AGGATTATGATCCAGCATTCATGAACTATCTTTTAAAAACAACAAAAGCGAGAAAAGAAATTACTGATAAAAGTGGTGGCAGTACAAGATATAATGTCGGCCAGGAAACATTGAAAGAAGTAAAAATTTATTTATCATGTTTAGAAGAGCAGAAAAAAATTGGCAGCTTTCTCAATTCTATAGACAACAAAATACAACAGCTAACAAAAAAGAAAGCCTTATTAGAGCAATACAAAAAAGGCCTAATGCAGCAAATCTTTAATCGGCAAATACGCTTTAAAGATGATAATGGAAATGATTATCCAGATTGGGAAGAATTGTCTGTACAAAACTTGATTGATGGCAATGAAATTACAAGCCATTTAGATGGAAATCATGGAGCACTTTATCCAAAAAGTAGTGAGTTTGTTAAGGAAGGAGTACCATATGTTACAGCGAATGATTTTATTTCCGGCGAAGTTGATTTAAAAAATTGCAAGTATTTATCTATTGAACATGCAAATAAATTTAAAAAGGGAGTTGCTAAAGATGGCGATGTATTGTTTGCCCATAATGCAACCGTCGGACCGACAGCGTTGTTGAAAACAACATTTGACTTTGTTATCCTAAGTACAACAGCGACCTATTTTCGTTGTGATAATAAAAACCTTTTTAATTCTTATTTTAAACACTATTTGCGCTCTTCCTTTTTTGAAAAACAATACGTACAAGTGATGTCTCAATCCACGAGAAATCAAGTGCCGATAACAACTCAGCGAAAGTTTAAAATAAAGCTTCCTATTTTTTCAGAACAACAAAAAATAGCAAGCTTCCTAACGTCAATAGATAATAAGATAAATACAGTCAACAAACAATTAGAACAAACACAAGAATATAAAAAAGGGCTATTGCAGCAAATGTTTGTATAATTATATTTAGAAATAATTCGCTTCGTTCCATTCGCTTTGCCGATCAAAGATATATCAGTACAAGTGAGTGACACAAGGGACGATCAACATGAAAAACAAAAGCCGGTAACCAAAAAATAAATATTCATTCTAACAAGTTCAAACCAATATGAGCGCCCAACCCGAACAGGTTTTAGAAGAAAATTTAATAAAGCAGCTTCAGCAGCTTGGCTATGCTTTGGTTACCATTACCAATGAAAGCGACCTGCTGCAAAATCTGAAAGACCAGTTGGAAAAACATAACAACACAACACTTACCGGTAAAGAATTTGCACAGGTATTAAACAAGCTGAACAAAGGCAATGTATTTGAACGGGCCAAAATACTGCGGGATAAAATACTCTACACAAAAGACAATGGTGATGCCGGTTATCTTGAACTGATGAACCAGGAACACTGGTGCCAGAACCGTTTCCAGGTAACCAGCCAGGTACAAATGGAAGGCAGTTATAAAAACAGGTACGATGTAACGCTGCTGATAAATGGTTTGCCCATTGTGCAGATAGAACTCAAACGCCGCGGCCTGGAACTGAAAGAAGCATTTAACCAGGTGAACCGTTACCAGCGGCATTCATTTACCTCATCGCACGGTTTGTTTTCTTATATACAGATCTTTATTATCAGCAACGGGGTTAATACAAAGTATTATGCCAATAACCGTCACCAGAGTTTTAAGCAGACCTTTTTCTGGAGCGATAAGGAAAATAAAACCATCCGGCAGTTAGAGCAATTTACTGCCGCGTTTTTAGAGCCTTGCCACATGAGCAAGATGGTAGCCAAATACATTGTACTGCATGAAAGTGATAAAGTGCTGATGATATTGCGGCCTTACCAGTTCTATGCAACAGAAGCCATTATTGAACGGGTAAAGAACAGCGTAAAGAATGGTTATATATGGCATACCACAGGTAGCGGTAAAACATTGAGTTCTTTTAAAGCCAGTCAGGTACTAATGCAATTACCGCAGGTACATAAAGTAGTATTTGTGGTAGACAGGAAAGACCTTGATTATCAAACTACCAAAGAATACAACAGCTTTGCAGATGGCAGTATTGATGGTACGGATGATACGGCTATGCTGGTTAACCAGTTCAGCGGATCGTACACAACAAAAGATGGCAAACTAAAACAGACAAAATTAATTGTTACCACTATTCAGAAACTGAACAGTGCCATCAGCAAGAACCGGTACCTTAAAAAAATGGAACCGCTGCGTGATGAAAAACTGGTATTCATTTTTGATGAATGTCACCGCAGCCAGTTTGGTGATACGCATGCAAGGATAAAAGCCTTTTTTAGAAATGTACAGATGTTTGGTTTTACCGGCACACCCATTTTTGCAGACAATGCGGTAAAGAATGCATTGGGCAAACGCACCACCAAAGAACTGTTTGATGAATGCCTGCACAAGTATGTAATAACCGATGCGATAAGAGATGAAAATGTGTTGAAGTTCTCTGTGGAGTATGTGGGCCGTTACAAACAGAAAGAAGGCAGCAAAACCAATATAGATATTAAGGTAGAAGATATAGATACTGCCGAGCTGATGGAAGCACCCGCAAGGCTGGAGAAGATAGTTGACTACATAATAACCAACCACGACCGTAAAACGCACAGCAAAGCCTTTACAGGCATGTTCTGCACCAGCAGCGTAGATGCTTTGATACGCTACTATGATATTTTCAAAGCAAAGAAACTGGCAGGCGAACATAATCTGCGTATTGCCACCATCTTTTCGTATGGCGTAAATGAAGATGATAAAGATGCGAATGGCTATTTTCCGGAAAACACGATGATGGATAATGCTGATCTGCCGCCATTTGGTTCGCATACAAGAGATAAACTTGATGCCGCTATTGCAGACTATAACAGCATGTACGGCACAAAGTACAGCACCAAAGACAGCCAGGATTTTTATAACTACTACAACGATATTTCAAAAAGGGTAAAGAATAAAGAGGTGGATGTTTTGCTGGTGGTAAATATGTTCCTCACCGGGTTTGATAGTAAAGCATTGAATACTTTATATGCAGACAAGAACCTCAAATATCATGGTTTGATACAGGCATTTTCCCGCACCAACAGAATATTGAATGAACAGAAATCGCAGGGCAATATTGTTTGTTTCCGCAACCTGAAAGAACGCACGGATGAAGCCATTACTTTGTTCAGCAACAAAGAGGCCATTGAAGATATCATCATGGAGCCTTATGAGGATTATGTAGAAAAGTTCAATGATGCGGTTGCTGCTTTGCATGCTATAACACCAACAGTAAACAGCGTAGATGATCTGCCGAGTGAAGCAGAAGAATTTGAGTTTGTAAAAGCATTCCGCGAAATGATGCGGTTGAAAAATATACTTACTACTTTTTCCGATTTCAGTTTTGACAGCCTGGAGATAGATGAACAGGAATTCAATGATTACAGAAGCAAGTACCTTGATCTTTATGATAAAGTAAGAACCAACACACAAAAGGAAAAAGTTTCGATACTGGATGATGTGGATTTTGAGCTGGAACTGATACACCGCGATGAAATAAATGTGGTGTACATTTTGAAACTGCTTGCTAAACTGAAAATCGGCAGCCCGGCACAGCAAGCCAAAGTGAAGAAAGAAATTGTTGACTTATTGGCTAGTGAACTACAGCTAAGAAGCAAACGTGAACTGATAGAAAAATTCATTAATGATAACCTGCCGCATATAGAAGACGTAGATGATATACCAGACGCCTTTGAAACATTCATGAGTGAAGAGAAACAACTGGCACTTAAAAAAATAAGCGATGAAGAAAAACTATCTCCCGATAAACTGAATGAAGTGATCGGCAATTATATTTTCACCGAACGCAAACCACTACCAGACGATATTGTAAATATGCTGGAAATAAAACCCAAAATCCTGGAACGTAAATCTGTGGTGCAAAGGGTTACCGATAAAATACTCGGTTTTATTGAAACTTTTATTGAGGGAATGGGAGGGGAGTGAGGAGAAAATGAAATTTCTCTTATTTATGTCTTTGCCAACAAGAGTAATTGCTGAGGCAATTGCAGCACTACAGAAGTTATTTTTATTCCTTATTAATTAGCCAGTGCCTGCGCATCTTTTCAATAAAATCACCAGACGCAGAAAAAGGAATAGCAGCGGGAACAAGATTAAGAGCTTCGCATATAAGAATATATTGCTTCATGCCAGGCCAAAACATTCCATTTTCAAAACGCTTTATAGTAGCTACGCCTAAACCTGTTTTTTCGGCCAATGCATTACGACTAATATTCAACTCTTCCCTGCGTTGCCGGAAATACCTGGCCATTATCTGTCTCACTTCCAGCAATTCCTCTTCGTTCATAATCTTTGCTTAAATGATTAAGCAAACTTAAATCATTTACTGATTTACGAAAGCAACTAGGAAAAGATTCTAGAGCAAACATTAGTGAGATAATTTCGTTTATATATAACAACAACAGCCTGCTAAATATAGCGGGCTGTTGTTAATTAAATTGTTTGATTATTGATCATCGATTTAAATAAATGTGACTTTACCACAAGAGTTCATCCTATTTCAATTTTTAATACTTTTCTCTTTTTTATAAGTAGATTTTGAAAGAATAGAGAACAATGCACCAGTGGCTGCAATTCCAATCGTGATCATATTGGAAACAGGACTTATATATCCTGTACCGAGACAAAACATGGTTCCTGCAAAACACACCAATGATATGCAGGTATATATCTTCAGTTTTTTACTCATAGAAATTATATTTATAGAATTAAGGTTCCTGAAGACTGCATTGTTCCAGAGCACCATTAAAATCCATCAAAGCCCCGATCATACAAGTACCAGCAAGCACTTCCCCAACTATTGGGATGGCCGCGTAAGCGCTGCATTTAGCTACATCCATTAAAAATTGTCCTGTTGCCTGATTCTGGCAGGCAGTCTTTGTACCGCTATCCCCGTTACCATCATCATACTTCATAACCGTAAGTGCATTACTGTAATCTGTATTCGTAGCGTTGGGATATTTCGCCATTAATTTCTTAGATAAGCTACGAATTGAGATGAACCATTGTGCGCAACTTGCAGAGTCAGGAAACCCCATTTTAGAATATAGTGTGTTGCATTCTTTAAAAAAGATTTTTCCATCAGAAAATTCAGGAAAAGTTCCTTTAGTGCTGAAAGACCGTACTAAGGGCTTGCTAATATTGGCAAGTTGAATGAAATCAGCGTCTTTGGAAAGACTAGTTGAATACACAGAGATGTTATTACTTTCTGTTTGGGCACTCAATTGTTGAACCCGATCTTTTTCAGAAAATTGCTTTTGGCAACTGATCGTTGTAAGAATCAATGCCACAATGATAATTTTTTTCATTTTATTTTCGCCGTATTACTGTTGCCGCCAGTGTTTAGAAATATTAAAATAAAAACCTTCGGTGCTGTTTTCTAACCTAACCAGTTAAGAGTGGGTTAGTATTTCAGGAGGAGGACGTGAATAATTTATAATTTCTTTATTCATAGTAGTTGGTATTTTAACAGTTTACAATTGCATGGTAATCATTAAATCAAAGGATGTCATATCATTTCAGCCTGTGTTTCCCGAAATTTAGCTTGAGAAGATTTTGGCGCTTTTCTAAAAACAAAATAATGTGCTATTTTTATTATTGAAAAAAAGTAGGAGTTGTGATTTACAGACTTTCAGTTGTATTTTACAATTCTTATAAAACATAGCTTTATATGGAAACAGAAACACTAACAAGTAATATGCACTTAGGAAGGAAAATCAGTCGTATACGTGAACTACGCGGTATTAAGCAGGAAACCTTAGCGAATGAATTAGGCGTTAGTCAGCAATCGATTTCCAAGTTAGAACAGAGCGAACATATTGATGATGAGAGACTGGAAGTTATCGCGAAAGCCTTGGGTGTAAGTGCTGAAGCAATAAAGAATTTTGATGAGGAAAAAGCAGTGAATTATTTCAATAGTTTCAATGATCATAGTACCGGAGCTTTCAACAATTTCAACTGTACATTTAACCCGATTGAAAAAGTTGTTGAATTATACGAAGCATTGTTAAAGAGTGAAAGAGAAAAAATAGAGTTGCTTGAGAAAATGCTAAAGGATAAAAAATAATACAGGATATTAAACTTACAAGCAAGCCAATAAAACCTTATCCATTTGTTTTAATCACATTACCACCTCAAACACCTGATTTAAATCTACGTTTCTTGTTTTTTAATTCAACAATTAGCACCTTGTGCAAATTGACTCAGAGTTGCCAGGTAAGGTCGTCTGCTCTGGTTAAAAAAATGAATACTGCTGACCTAGTAACTACAGACCCAAAAAAAATTCAGGAATTTATTGTGCCATACCGTAGAAGTATGGTAGGTTCTGCACCTCCATAAAAATAAAGCTCCATAACAGGTTTCGGCCTTTAGACTTTTGTGCATGCAAACTGTTTTTCTATCATTGGTAATATAGGTAACAACAAGTATCACATTTGGGCAAGAACGACTTCTCGGTTGATATTTGTATCTGCAGGGAGGTAAAAGAACTATTTTTACTACCAGCAAGTGCTTCCCAACCCTTGCAGGCTGTGTGCGATTCTTTCATAATATTAATCCCTTGAACGATTATAATAATTACGCTGTAAGAAGGGGTCTCAGGGCAAAAACGATAACAATGTGAGTCAGGCATTTGTAAAAGAAAGTGATGATAATGGACCGTTGTATCAGATAAAGCCAACCATCCCGGCATTGGTAAATTATATTAAATCTGAAAAAAATTACACTGCTGTATTTGTAAAACAAATAAATAGAGTAAAGGAAATAGATATAGTAATTATGAGTAATGGGTTGTCTTATTGTATTAACAGCGATAATACTTGGGAAATGTGTTTATAATAAAAAATTGTTATGATAAAACTTAAATTAGAATCCGGTTAGGACGAAATGATAAGTATGTTGCTGGAAGCAGAACCTCAGCTAAAGCCTGATGATATTGACTTTACAGAAGGTGAGATGAAGAATTAGTAAAGAAACTTTCGCAAAAATTAAATCGAAGCTACGAACAAATTAGCTGCTGGGTTAAGAGTGTATCGTCAATTGCTGTTAAGTCATTTTAAAATAAAAATCATTTTTCACACAATAATATTTACTTATTTGAAAATTATCCAAGTGATTTTTTGGGTAATAAAAAACCCTGATTGTAGTAATAATTTCCACAATGGCAATACATTCATAATATGTAAATGTAAAATCATGGAATAATAAGCAAGTTTAATTATTCTTAAGATAAAAGCTAAATTAAATCATACCAGAAAGACAGCCTCAACTATACGATGAAATTCTTAAAATACATTTTACAATAAAATATTCTGTGTGCTGCTATCCTGTAAAACTCACCTTATTTATTTTTTATTCCTTATTACTATTGTGGCTTAACGTTTGTTTGAAATACGCAAACATTAAATATTTATGGAAAACAATTTGCCCTTGTTAGTAAAGTTGGCCCTTTTTTTATTTATTATATCAGTTTTAATATTGGGTATTTATATTGGGCAGGATATATTGTTACCATTGGGCTTTTCATTCCTTATTGCTATTTTACTGGTGCCACTGGAACAATTTTTAAGAAGAAAAAAAGTGCCCCGGGTTTTATCTATTATTTTTTCATTATTGCTTTCATTTATTGCGGTAATTGCCTTGTTTGTTTTTATCTCTTACCAGCTCAGCAATTTTGTATCCGATGCTGATGGAATTAAAAAGAACCTGCTGGGTTTGCTGGATAAATCGCAGGCCTGGATAAGCAATACTTTTCATTTAAGTAAACAGCAGCAGCAACAGATGGTACAGCAGGCACAGGGTGATAGTACTGCCAACGCAAAAGCTATTGCAGGCGGTGCGCTTGGATTCCTTACGTCTGCACTTTCATCAATAGCCCTGGTACCGGTGTATGTTTTTTTATTTATGTATTACAAAGATCATCTTGTTGCATTTATAATACGTTTGTTTGATAAAAAACATGCTGTAAATGTGTCTGAAGTTTTAACAAAAATCAAGTCTCTTATACAAAAGTATATTATCGGGCTGCTCACTGAAACATCCTGCGTTGCTGCTTTAAATTGCATTGGACTGCTGTTGATAGGTGTCCCTTATGCTATTCTTCTCGGTATAATTGGTGCACTATTAAATCTTATTCCTTACCTGGGCGGCTTACTTGCAATGATACTTACGGCACTTATAACATTAGCGAACTCCGGCGATGTTTATAAAATGGCTGGCGCTATGGGTATATACCTTTTAGTGCAGCTTATTGATAATAATTTCCTGGTTCCAAAAGTTATTGGTTCAAGTGTAAGACTGAATGCGCTGGCATCTATACTTGCGGTATTAATTGGGGGAGCGGTTTGCGGCGTAGGTGGCATGTTTTTGAGCCTTCCTTTTATAGCCATTTGGAAAGTAATATTTGACAATGTAGAATCATTAAAACCCTGGGGGATATTATTGGGTGATGAAGAAAAAACAATGGTATTGAAAAAGAGGAAGATGCATAAATCAACAGTAAAACAATAAGTAATTAACCGAAATTTTGCAGTAGTTTTTTTTGAACCGAACACAGGTTCTTTAATCCCCCTTTTCTTTCGTTGCACACTTTTACTGTAGAATATAACTGAGCTTTTAACAGCCAATACACCCAACTGCAAAATCCAGGGATTGAGGTCTTATTGATACAAAAAGAATTTATTTGCTAATAAATTTAGTATTATTGCTGATCTTTTAGATGTTTTTTCTATTCGTCCACACTTATGCTCACCACAAAAGCCAATATTATTGCTCGCTTACAAAAGGATATCAGTCCTTTGCAAGGCTATAGGTCAGCATCAAAGAATTCAGCTTTGGATACCGGTCTGGGACCAATAAAATACGCTTTCCCTAATGCAACCTTTCCTATAGCAGCTATTCATGAATTCATCTCCACACAAACAGAAGATGCCGCCGCTACTAAAGGTTTTATGAGTACGATCCTTGCTTCATTGATGCGCAACAACAATGCTTCTATCTGGATCAGTAATGCGAGGAACATATTTCCCCCTTCATTAAAAGGATATGACATCACTCCTGATAAGATCATTTTCATTCAGCTTCAAAAGGAGAAAGATATCCTGTGGGTAATGGAAGAAGCGCTCAAATGTGAAGGGCTTGCAGCAGTAATCGCAGAAATAAAAGAACTCAGTTTTACTGATTCAAGAAGGTTGCAGTTAGCCGTTGAAAAAAGTCAAGTAACAGGATTTATCATCCGCAATAATCCCCGTAGTTTAAATACTACTGCCTGTGTCACCCGCTGGAAGATTACCGCACTTCCCGCAGGATTGCAAGAGAATATGCCCGGCGTAGGTTTTCCACACTGGAATATAGAATTATTAAAAGTCAGGAATGGTAAACCCGGTAACTGGCACGTAGCCTGTATTGCGGGGCAATTAAAACACACTGCACTACCCGCGGTTGAAGTAATTCCTTTTGAACAAAAGAAGAAAGCCGGATGATATGTCCAAACGTTTTATGTCTATATGGTTCCGGCATCTTAAAACGGATTGGTTCACCCGTCGGCAGCCCGCATTAAAAACAATACCCTTTGTATTGGCTGCTTCGGATCATGGCCGGTTGATTGTAACTGCTGTAAATATCCCCGCACAATCAGAAGGTATTCATACAGGTATTACCGTTGCTGATGCAAGAGCGCTTGTTCCATCATTACAGGTATTGGATGATCAACCGGAACTTCCCGGCAAATTATTGCAAGGCATTGCAACCTACAGCATCCGCTATACACCATTAATAGCTGTTGATCCACCCGATGGACTCATCCTAGATATTACAGGTTGCGCACATCTCTGGAAAGGAGAACAAATATACTTAACAACAATTGCAAACCGGTTTAAGTATTTTGGTTATGATACAAGAATATGCATAGCGGATACCATCGGTACCGCATGGGCTATTGCCCGGTTTGCACAGGATAAGACCATTGTGGAGCATGAACAACAAACAGCAGCATTATTACCATTGCCACCTGGAGCACTCCGTCTTGAGCAGGAAACAATAGAACGGCTGGAAAAATTAGGGCTTCTTACCGTCAGCTATTTTATCAGTATGCCGCGAACAGCTTTACGTCGTCGTTTTGGTAAGCATATACTGTTGCGGCTGGACCAGGCATTGGGCCATGAACCAGAAGCGATCATCCCGGTGCAACCCATAGAACCTTACCAGGAGCGGCTTCCCTGTCTTGAACCCATTGCAACAGCTACAGGTATTGAGATCGCACTGCAACGATTGCTGGATGCTTTATGCAAAAGATTGATGCAGGAAGAGAAAGGCTTACGCATCGCACTTTTTAAATGCTACCGTGTTGATGGAAAGATTGAACAAATCGATATTGGTACCAATCGCCCCTCGCACAATGCCGGGCACCTCTTTAAATTATTTGAAAACAAGATCAACACCATTGAACCGGCATTGGGCATAGAACTGTTTACACTCGATGCCCAAAAGGTAGAAGCATTGTCACCTTTACAGCAAAAGATGTGGGAGCAAACAGGGGGCCTTGACAATATCCATCTTGCAGAATTGCTGGATCGTATTGCGGGTAAGGTTGGTGCTGATTGTATTCACCGGTATGTGCCCGATGAACATTACTGGCCGGAGCGTTCTTTTAAAAAAGCAGTTTCACTCAATGAACCTTTGCAAACAACATGGAAGGCCGACCGCCCAAGGCCGATACAATTATTATCCAAGCCAGAACCAATACAGGTAACTGCACCCATACCTGATTATCCGCCGATGTCGTTCCGGTATAAAGGTGTATTGCATAAAATAATCAAAGCAGACGGACCTGAAAGAATTGAGCAGGAATGGTGGTTGCAGGAAGGGCAACACAGGGATTATTATTATGTAGAAGATGAAGCAGGGCAACGTTACTGGCTGTTCCGTTCAGGGCATTACGAAGCAGCTTATCAATGGTTCATTCATGGATTCTTTGCATAAAAACAGTACTAAAAATAAATATGAATAAGTTTTTTGAACCCGGCAAAAGAACAAGCATGAGGCTTTTGTTGCGTCGCACTCGTGTACTTTATATTCTTTGATAGGCTGTTAATTGTCGAAAATGGTTCGGAACGTAAAAGGGTGCGACGCAAGAAAAGATGAATGAAGAATCAATAGTTGATAACAAAAGAAAAATATGCTCTACACGGAATTACAGGTCACTTCTAATTTTAGTTTTCTGCGTGGTGCTTCTCATCCGGAAGAACTCGCGGAACAGGCAACAGCATTGGGTTACAAAGCTATTGCCATTACAGACCGCAACAGCTTAGCGGGTATTGTACGGGCTCATGCTGCTGCAAAAAAAGCAGGCATCCGTATCATTGTTGGTTGTCGCCTTGACCTGCTCGATGGCATTAGTCTCCTGGCTTATCCAACCAGCAGGACTGCTTATGCACAACTTTGCAATTTGCTTACACTAGGTAACCGGCGTGCAGAAAAAGGTACATGTCATTTATACAAAAAGGATGTTTACGAATATGCTGCGGACATTAAATTTATAACACTTCCTCCTGAAACATTAAATGAATTGTTTGAGTTTGATAATTCTTTTGAACATGCTTTAAAAGAATACCATGAAGCTTTTGGCAACAATCTCTATCTCGCAACTACAAGAAGATACCAGGGCGATGACAGTAAATATTTATACCGTCTTGCACAATTATCATCGCAATTAAACATACCATTGGTGGCCACCAATGATGTGCATTACCATGAACCGGGCCGCAGGCAACTGCAGGATATTGCTACTTGCATAAGAGAGAAGTGTACCATCTATACAGCAGGGTATCTGTTGCATCCGAATGCAGAGCGCTACTTAAAACCCAATGATGAAATGCTACGCCTGTTCAGGCAATATCCCGATGCGATAAACCGCACTCAGGAGATCGCTGAAGCCTGTACATTTTCTCTTGATGAATTACGATATGAATACCCTGAAGAGATCACAACAGAAGGCCGCACACCCCAGGAGGAGCTTGCCTTCCTTGCATGGGAAGGCGCAATAGAACGTTATGGTGAAGACGTTCCTGAAAAAACAATTGCTTCTATCACCCATGAATTAAAGTTTATTGAGGAAATGAACTATGCCGCTTATTTTCTTACCGTATATGATATCGTGCGTTATGCAAGACAACAAAAAATTCTATGCCAGGGCCGTGGTTCTGCAGCCAACTCAACGGTATGTTATTGCCTGGGGATTACCTCCATCGATCCGATCAAATTTGATTTGTTGTTTGAACGTTTTATTTCTTCAGCACGCAATGAACCACCTGATATTGATGTAGACTTTGAACACGAACGCAGGGAAGAAGTAATGCAATATGTGTTTAATAAATATGGTCGCGACAGGGCAGCGATTGTTGCAACGGTAACACAACAGCACCAGAAAGGAGCCATACGCGATGTAGGCAAAGCCATGGGATTGTCTGTTGATACCATTAATCGTTTATCTTCTTCTGTATGGGAATTTACAGATGAATGGTTTGAAGGAAAACGATTATCAGAACAAGGCATGAATCCCGGTGATCAACACCTGAAAAAAGTGTTGCAGTTAACAAAAGATTTTATGGGCTTCCCAAGACAACTGGGGCAGCATACCGGAGGGTTTGTTATTACCCGTGGCAAGCTCAGTGACCTGGTACCGATCCTCAATGCACGCATGGAAGACCGCACCTGTATTGAATGGAACAAAGATGATATCGATGCATTGGGCTTTATGAAAATAGATGTACTGGCATTGGGTATGCTCACTTGTATCCGGAAATGTTTTGACCTTGCCAAACAACATTATGGTCTTGATTTAACACTCGCCAATATCCCGCAGGATGACCCTGCTGTCTATGAAATGATCTGTCATGCAGATACGATTGGCGTTTTCCAGATTGAAAGTCGTGCACAACAATCGATGTTACCCAGACTAAAGCCACGTTGCTTTTATGACCTTGTAATCGAAGTAGCTATTGTAAGGCCCGGCCCGATACAAGGCGATATGGTACATCCTTATTTGCGAAGGCGCAATGGCGAAGAACCGGTGGAATATCCATCAAAAGAACTGGAAGAGATTTTAGGAAGAACACTGGGTGTTCCACTGTTCCAGGAACAGGCCATGAAGATCGCTATTGTGGCAGCGGGTTTTACACCAGCTGAAGCAGATGGATTGCGCAGAAGTATGGCCACTTTTAAAGCAAAAGGATTGGTATCACAATATGAAGAAAAGCTGACAAAAGGAATGATTAAAAATGGTTATTCCTTGGACTATGCTCAAAGGGTGTTTAAACAACTGGAAGGCTTTGGGAGTTATGGTTTTCCCGAGAGTCATGCGGCCAGTTTTGCATTGCTGGTATATGTATCAAGCTGGCTTAAATGGTATTATCCTGATGTGTTTTGTTGTGCCATACTCAACAGTATGCCGATGGGATTTTACCAGCCTGCACAACTTATTGGTGATGCCAAAAAACATGGCGTTGAAGTAAGACCGGTGGATATTAATTATTCTTTATGGGATAATAGACTGCAAGAAAAAGACGGTAAGTATTGTGTATTGCGGCTCGGCTTCAGACAGGTGAAAGGATTGCGGCAGGAGGATATGGAAGTGTTGATTGCAGGCAGAAAGAACATTTATAGCAGCATCAATGAGCTTCGTGATGCAGGCTTAACTGAAGCCGCATTGGAGCGATTAGCCGATGCAGATGCCTTTAGATCCATCGGGATGGATCGCAGGGAAGCCTTATGGGAAGTATCTACCAAAGACCGTCCGGAGGCTATATTTAAAGGTCAGGCTCCAGCTGATGCAAATGGTGAAAATGTATCACTACCCGTTATGACCATGCCTGAACATGTAGTGCATGATTATGCCACCACATCACTTTCATTGAAAGCACACCCGGTGAGTTTTGTAAGGGAAAAACTGGAACAATTGCATGTACATCAAACCGGAAGCTTATCAAAGCTGAAAAATGGTGATCATGTAAAAGTAGCGGGGCTTGTGTTGGTAAGACAAAGGCCCGGTACCGCAAAAGGTGTATGCTTTATGACCATCGAAGATGAAACAGGATTTGCCAACCTGGTTGTTTTTGAAAACCTGTTTGAACAGTATCGCAAAGAAATCTTACAATCAAAGTTGATCATGGTTGAAGGTACTTTGCAAATAGAAGGAGAAGTGATCCATGTGATTGTTCAACGCTGTTACAATTTTTCGTCGTTGTTAAGAAAGCTTGCCCCATCTGCAACAGAAGAACCACAAGTGTTAACCTTAGGACGCTCGGATGAAACATCTATTCCCACGCATGTTCAAAGTAAACGGGAGCAGGAAAAGATATTCCCAGGTGGAAGGAATTTTAAGTGATGTTATATGTTAACGGTGATAAACCAAACAGATTTCTTCTAACATAAAAACTTTCTTTTACAAACTATCCTGTAATGTGGCACTTATTGTTATTTATAAAATTTTAAAAAATCATTTTTCTGAATTCTCCGGGTCTCACTTTTTTCTTTTTTAGAAACACACGGTTAAAATAAGTCAACGATTCAAAGCCCGATTCAAAAGCTATTTGTGCAATGGGTTTATCGGTTTCAATGAGCAACTGGCACGCATTACTAACCCGTATGTCATTTACATAATCTGAAAAAGATTTTCCGCAGGCACGTTTAAAAAATTTACAAAAAGCGCTTTCTGATAAATGAATAAGTGCCGCCGCCTTTTGTAAAGAAATCTTTTCCCTGAACCCTTTTTGTATAAACTGGAAAATCTTATTAATACGTTGCTGATTTTGGTTTCCCTTTAATGGTTTAAATTCAGAAGAAGACAATACTATTGATGTATTGGCAGAAAGTTTATGCAATAGCTGTATAAGTAAAGTAAATGCATCAACAGCTTTGCTATCTTTTATTTCATGAAGTATCTGGATGATTTCTTTATTTTTTAATCTTTTAAAATGCAAACCCTTTTCAGCTCGCGATAGCAATTTTTCAATATCCTTCATCTCCTGATATTGAAGTAATGGCGCAATAAATTCAGTGGAAAACTGAATTACAATCGCCTGACAATTTTGCTTTTTAATCTGTTCACTTACCCAGCTATGTGGCAAATTTGGGCCGAGTAATACCAGGTCGCCTTCTGAAAATTGCTCATAACTGTCACCCACCAGCCTTTTACCGCTTCCTTTTACGATGAATGTAAGTTCATATTCAGGATGATAATGCCATAAAAATGCGAAACCAGGAACATTTACTTCGTAACAAAGGAATGACTGGTTATTACGCTGAAGAGATAGTTGTTCCAGCTTAGCCCTCATACTATATTATTTTTTTAAAAGCAAGATTTATTAAAATTAGTCAATATTGTGCTATTTTTTGATTATTGAGTGCCGCTGATTAAAAAGTATCATGAATAGCTTTGTAAAAAAATATATATGCCAATACCATCTTCCATTCATGCTTTTCTTCAGCAACCTTTTAAGTTATCAAATGAACAGGTTCAATATTATCAGGAAAACAGGTGCATTAAATTAAAACAGGTTTTGAATGAAGAAACCGTTCAATTCTTTAATGAAGCTATTTCGGAAAGGGTAAAGCAAATGAATACTGTTGTTGAATCCCTTGAAGAAAGAAGCACTTATGGCAAAGCATTCTTACAACTCTTTAATTTATGGCAGGTAGATGAAACGGTAAAACAACTGATCTTCAGCAAGCGCCTTGCAAAAATTGCCGCTGATTTAATGCAAACCGATGGCGTAAGAATTTATCACGATCAGGCCTTATTTAAAGAAGGTGGCGGTGGTATTACGCCCTGGCATGCAGACCAATATTACTGGCCTTTGGAAACCGATAAAACCATTACAGCCTGGATGCCTTTGCAGGCAACACCCTTAGAAATGGGGCCTTTGGAATTCAGTGCGGGCAGTCATATAATTGTTGAAGGAAGGGAACTGCAAATTGGCGACGAAAGCGAAATAACTATACAAAAAAAGCTGCGTGTCACAGACTTCAAACATGTTATAGAACCTTTTGATGCAGGTGAAATAAGTTTTCATTCAGGCTGGGTTTTTCATCGGGCAGGCGCAAACATTACCAACCAAATGAGAAAAGTAATGACGATTATTTACATGGATAAAAACATGCGGTTGAAACAACCTGAAAATGAAAATCAAATAAACGATTGGAATACCTGGTGCCCCGGTGCAAAAGTTGGTGAGATCATTAACTCACCACTTAATCCGGTTTTATATGACGCTTAAGATTTGTAATTTTTTTGTGTACCCGGCTGTAACGCTTTGTGGATCTGCCGTTGCGTCGCACACTTGCACATTTGAAATGCTATTCAGCATGGCAGAACCAGCACTACAAGTGCAAACCATATCAAATGGTCATCACCACAAGATGTAGATAAATTATAAAATTGAAATATAAATTCAAAAAATAGAAGATGAAAAAAAATATGCTTATTACATTTTTATTATTGCTCAATGTGACTGCTGTTTGGGCGCAAAAAGTAAATGCAGCCGATAAAGGAGAAGTTATTTATCATATTTGTCAGCGCAGCTTTTACGACAGCAATGGAGATTTGCATGGAGATCTGAACGGGCTTCGGCAAAAATTAGATTATCTGCAGGATTTAGGCGTTACGGCTATCTTATTATTGCCGCTATACGATGCAGATTGTTACCACAATTATTTCGCCAATGACTTTGAAACAATAGATGCAGAGTTTGGCAGCATGCAGGATTATATTGCTCTTGTAAAAGATATCCATAAACATGGAATGAAGATTTACCTCGACATGGAAACCCAGTATGTAACAGAAAAGCATTTGTGGTGGAAAGATGCAGTAGGCAATCTTCAATCGCCCTACAGCGATTATATTTTGTTTGATGATGCAGCACATACAAAACCTGCAACGATGGTATTTGACTTACATGAACTCAATAGTTATGATGGATCAGTTATAAAAGTAACCACGGTTAATCTGCAGAGCAAGAAAGTGCTTAACTACAATGAGCAACTGTTTGCTTATTTCCTTGACCCCAATAAAGACGGAAAATTTGACGACGGTGCAGATGGTTTCCGGCTTGACCATGCAATGGATAATTTAGATAACAAACCAGCGCTCACCAATCTTTTCGCAACATTCTGGAAACCTTTACTTGTTGATTTAAAAAAGATAAACCCCAACATAAAAATTGTTGCAGAGCAGGCAGAATGGAAAGATTATGGCTTTGAGTATTTTGAAAATGCAGGCGTTGACAGGATGTTTGGTTTTAACCTGCAAGGTGCAATATTATCTTTTAACAAACAGCAATTAATAAACAAAGCAGATACAACTTTACGGCTTTGCCCAAAAGGTAAAGAACAAATTGTCTTTCTCGAAAACCATGATATAGACCGGTTTGCTTCATTAGAAAAAAATGTTCAGAAGCAAAAAGTAGCTGCTACATTAATGCTGTTAATTGGCGGTGTGCCATCTATTTATTACGGACAAGAAATTGGTATGCAGGGCAAAACAGGAATGCTCGGAAACACAGACGGGAATGGCATTCCTGTGCGTGAAGCATTTGATTGGTATCAATCCGGCGAAGGAAAAGGTATGGCGTTCTGGTATAAAAATACAGGCGAGTGGTGGAATAAAACCAACTTAAAACCCAACGATGGCATTTCACTGGAGGAAGAAATAAAAGATTCCAATTCCTTATTCAATTATTATAAAAAACTGATCAAACTTAAGCAAAGTAACCCTGCGTTGGCAAACGGCGAATATGCCAATGCAGAAAATGATAACAGCAAAGTTTTTAGCTTTTACCGCATTAATAGTGGCAGAAAAGTTTTAGTGATTGTAAACCTCTCCAATGAATTTCAAAAAGCGATATTGCTTGATGGTTTCAAAAAATATACAAGTTTGTTTGGTGAAAACAATATCCATAAAAATGAAGTTGAATTGAACCCTTTTGAAGTAGCTGTTTTTGAAGTGAAATAATTTTATGAACCCGGCAATAGATTTTCAATTAAGCATCGTTGCG
>DGQT01000119.1 GCA_002390845.1 Chitinophagaceae bacterium UBA4407
TCTGCATCCCAGCTATCTTTTACGTCGCACCAAACGCAGCCTACATCGCAGCCACCAAGCCGTATAAAGTAGGAAGCTTTACCCTGGTGAAAACCTTCGCCCTGTAATGTGTAAAACGCTTCCATTACAGGAAGTGTTTTACTAATTTTTATACGATCTGTTTGTTGCAATTTGTATTTATAAAAGTTGAAAAATTTTTTGTAGTACAAGTGTGCGACCCCGAAACAACTGCGGAACAGGCTGCCACGGCTGTTTACATGTTGCCATGAAAGAGGAACTGTGAAACGAGCGTGGCAAGTAAAGCCTCATTTATATTCTGTAGTTCGGTCAATAAAATTACATGCGCTGTTTATAGGCCTGTAATGTATTTTTAAGTAAGCCTGCAATAGTCATTAACCCAACACCACCGGGAACAGGTGTAATGGCCGAAGCTTTTTCTGCCACTTCAGTATAACTTACATCGCCTTTTATACGAAAGCCACTTTTTGCAGTTGCATCCTCAACCCTGGTAATGCCTACATCTATAATTACTGCACCTTCTTTTACCATATCTGCCTTTACAAATCCGGGTTTGCCTAAGGCTGCAACGAGAATATCGGCATGAAGGCAAATCTCTTTAAGATTGTGAGTATGAGAATGGCAAAGGGTAACCGTACTGTTGCCATATTTGGTATTGCTGCTAAGTAAGATGCTCATCGGGCGGCCCACAATATTGCTTCGGCCTATTACAACTGCATGCTTTCCTTTTGTATCTATATTATAGAATTCCAGCATAAGCATAATTCCGAAAGGCGTTGCAGGTATAAATGTTTGTAAGCCCTGTACCAGCTTGCCAGCACTTACCGGGTGAAAACCATCTACATCTTTTAAGGGGCTGATTGCTTCAATAATTTTTTGCTCATTAATATGTTTTGGCAAGGGTAGTTGCACCAGGATGCCATCTATATTTTCGTCGTTGTTTAATTCGGAAATTTTATCAAGTAAGATTTTTTCATTAATATTTTCATCAAAACGGATTAATGATGACTGAAAACCAATCTCTGCACAGTTTTTTACTTTACTTGCCACATAAGTCTCACTGGCGCCGTTATTGCCTATAAGAATGGCAGCAAGGTGTGGTGCACGTTTACCTTGTTTGGTAAAGGCAATCACTTCTGTTTTTAAAGATTCTTTTATAGCAGCGGAAGCTATTTTTCCATCTAGTATCAGCATACTGCAAAAGTATCGTAACCGGGCATTTAATCGTTACTCAATTTGATAAATTTACAATTCTGGATTTATTGGATGCGTGTAGCCGGGACCGATAGGTCTAAATGTTTTTTAGATTTCTATAGAATTTGTTAGCATTATAATACAGGCACCGGTATTTCATAGCATCAACTGTTGCGTCGCAATCCTTTTAAGTCTATATCTTTTGGCAGCTTTTGGCAAATATCTGGCTAATTATTAGCACTTTCTATAATGTTCAATTATGTTTTATTCACCAAATCATTACAAACAATGACTTGGTTAAGTCATATCTATAAAAATCGAATTTCAAAAAAGCAAGGCAGTAAATAATCGATCAATGTAATAAAGACCGCTTATCAAAATTTCTTTGTAGTATGCTCTGCTCACATAAAACAATAGAAAATCATATTTTTAATCTATATAATTGATAATATAAACTTTACACATGTTTTTTTATTATATTTATTTTTCTTTAGCAATTAAGCAGCATAAACTGCCAATCGTTTGTCTTTTTCCTTGTGCGCTGATAATAATTAACACACGTTTTTATTTTTTTTAACCATTTGTTTTGAAACCCACTATATTTGGGCGCAAAATTTTAAAACCTATAGTCACATGAGAAAAATTGTAAGCCTACTTTTTGTGGCGCTGCTTACCAATTTGGCAGCCTGGTCACAAACACGTAGCGTTACCGGCAAGGTTACCGAACAAACCGGTGACCCAGTACCTTTTGCTACGGTTAACGTTAAGGGCACCCGGTCAACTGTTGCAGCCGGTGCTGATGGAGTATTTAAGATTCAAGCTAAAACAGGCGATGTTTTGGTTGTAACTGCTGTAAATTTTCAACCAACTGAAATTACAGTTGGTTCTGAGTCAAATGTAAGTGTAACCCTTACAAGGGGTCAGAATACACTAACCGATGTAGTAGTTACTACATCATTTGGTATTCAAAGACAGGCAAAATCTTTAGGTTACTCAACAACAAAAGTTACTGGTAAAGAAGCATTGTCAGCAAAACCAATTAGCCTTGCAAACGGTTTAACCGGCAGGGCTGCGGGTCTGCAGATCAATACCGTTAATAACGGTTTGTTTGCTCCAACACGTATTGTGTTGCGTGGCAACAGGTCTTTACTTGGTAATAACCAGCCGTTAATAATAGTGGACGGAGCGATTTTTTATAATGACCTCAGTACATTAAACCCAGAAGATATTGTAGATTACAACATCCTTAAGGGTTCCAGTGCATCGGCTTTGTATGGTTCGGATGCTTCTAATGGTGTTATTGTAATTACTACTAAACGAGGTACTGTTGGTAAGCCAAGTATTACATTTACTTCTACCACCCAGTTTGAAACACTCTCTTACCTTCCGAAACTTCAAAACCGTTTCGGTAGTAATGGTGGTGAAGCCTTTGTAAACGATTTTAATGATCTTTCCACTTATATTCCTTATGAAAACCAGAGCTATGGCCCTGAATATAATGGAAAGCCAGTACCTGTTGGTCGCCCTGTATCAGACGGTAGTGTACTTGTTGTTCCATATTCTGCTACTAACAACAAATTGAAATTTTTTGATGTGGGCCTTACCACACAAAACAGCGTTTCATATCAGGCTGGTGATGCAAACAGTAAATTTTTTATTAGTGCACAGGATGTAAACTCTAAGGCTATTATGCCGGGTGACAAAGGTCGCAGGGAAGCTTTTCGTGTTTCAGGCGCTAAAACGTATGGTAAATTCTCTGCAAATTATACTTTTGCCTATACTTATAAAACAACTGATGTAACCAATACCGGTGCTGTTTATCAACTTGTAATGAATACTCCTGCTCATATTCCTTTAACAAGTTTGAGTGACTGGCAAACTAATAAGTTTGCGGATGTAAATGGTTTCTATAACGACTATTTTGAAAACCCTTACTGGCTTATAGATAATAACAGGAATAAGAATATTGAAAACAATCTTGTTGCTAATATCAATCTCTCTTTGCAAGCCACCAAATGGTTGAATCTTTCTTACCGTCTTGCAATGACCAATAACAACAATGAATTTAATGGACAATACGGCGATAAGACTTATTCTTCCTATGCAAAAACTGATACAAGGGTGATTTATTCTAACCCTGATGGTACAGCTTTCGATACGGTGAACGAATCTCCTAAATATATTGCAAAAGATGCCCAGGCTTCTTTTTTTCAAAGCCGTAATACAAACTTTCAATGGACTTCAGATTTCCTTGCAAACATAGATCAGAACATTGGCAAGGATTTTAATGTAAAGTTAGTTACAGGGGTATCTTACCAGGATAATAAATTAACAGGTAACTCACTTGGTGCCGGAGCGTTATTTTTTCCAATATATAACGTAAGCATCCGTACAGGAGACCCTTCTGTAAATAACTACTTTGCTCAGGCAAGAAAGTTTGGTATTTTGGGTGATCTTACTGTTGGCTTCAGAAATTATGCATTCTTACATGGAGCATTCAGAACAGATATAGATTCCAGGTTGTCACAAGATAATAAATACATTCCCTATTACAGCGTGGATGCATCGCTTGTGCTGAGCGATATCTTTCCTTCTATAGTAGATAATAATGTGCTCAGTTTTGCAAAAATCAGGGGTGCACATTCGTTAACGGGTAATGCATCACCTTTAGCAGGCGGCTCTCAATATATTGCAAATGGTGCTTATGTAATTAACCCGGTTTCTTTGGTTGCAAATGGATTTCCTTTTAACGGATTGGCTGGTTATGCTGAAAGCCCGGTGATTGCAAATCCTAATTTAAAACCAGAACAATCAACTGAAGATGAAGTTGGTCTTGAATTGGGCTTTTGGAAAAACAGGATTAATTTTAATATAAGCGCATACCATTCTAAATTGACTGATGGTATTGTAACAGCCCGTATTTCTAACGCTTCGGGTGCAAATGCAACCCAGGTTAATGCTGCAAATGTTGACAACAAGGGTGTTGAAGCTGAATTGAAGTTTACAGTTATTAAATCTAAGAGTGTTACCTGGAATGTAAATGCAAACTATACTTTCCAGGAAAGTAAGGTTACTTCGATCAACGGCGACCAGAAGGCTTTACAAATTAACCCTTTTGGTAACCCAAATGCTTATGCTATTGTAGATCAGGCTTACCCGGTTATACAGGCATATGATTGGAAAAGAGATCCTTCAGGCCGTGTAATTGTTGACGCTGTAACAGGTAATCCTTCCCAAGATCCAACCCTGAGGACATTTGGCCAGGCTACTCCGAAACACATTATAGGTATCAATTCTTCTGTTAGCTGGAAAGGATTTACTCTTAGTGCGGTTGCTGATTATCGCGGCGGTCATAAAATCGTAAACATTCTTGGACGTTATATGGACTTTACAGGTATTGCAGCAACAACTGCAATCACTGGTCGTCAACGTTTTGTATTCCCGAATTCTTCTTATTTGCAGGACGGAAAATATGTAGCCAATACCAATGTTACAGTTGATGACGCTAATTTTAACTTCTGGCCTGGTTTGTATCGCTCAGTAAGCGGCAACTATGTAACCAGTGCTGCTGCCTGGAAATTGCGTGAAGTATCGATTACCTATGATTTTCCAGCAAACTGGTTTGGGTTTACTAAAATTATACAGAAGGCTTCTCTTACTGTATCAGGAAGAAACCTTCTTTTGTTAAAGCCTGATTCTAATGTTTGGACTGATCCTGAATTTAATGAAACAACAGGAAACGACGTGGGCAGAACTTCTGAAAACCAAGCTCCGCCAAGCAGAATTTTTGGTGCTACTCTAACTGTACAATTCTAATTATCTAAAACATCTTATATATGAATAACAAGATAAAATCAATTTCTTTTGCACTACTCGGGTTGCTTTTGTTAGCTTCCGTGGGTTGTAAAAAAGGAACATTCGATATTAATAACCCCAATCCAAACTCGCCTTCTCCTGAAAGTGTGCCTACAAAATTTATTTTGTCGGCTGCTCTCAATGGTTCTGCTGGTTTGATTGCAGGAGGCAATAATGATTTTGCCAACTATTATATGGGCTATTGGGCAGTAAGTGGCGATTATATTCCTAACGCAAACCTGCTTACATATAATATTACAGCAACGTTTTATACTGGTAACTGGGATGCTGGTTACCCATTGTTAAAGAATTACGGTACTATTATTGGTAAATCTGAGGATGCTTCTCAGGCGAATTATGCTGCAATTGCAAATATTATGTCTTCGCTGCATTTTCAAAATATGGTAGACATTTATAATAACATTCCTTACTCTCAGGCATTGCTGGGTGCTGTAACTACAAACCCTGCCTATGATGATGCTGCAACCGTTTACGCTTCATTAGTTGACAGGCTGGATGCTGCAATTGCAAGTATTAATGCAAATCCAGATGCGGAAGACCCGGGAGCTTATGATATCATGTTTGGTGGTGATATGACGATGTGGAAGAAATTAGCAAATACCATTAAATTAAGAATATTAATGCGTCAGGCACCGGGTGCAGCTTCTTATATCCAATCAAAATTAAGTGGATTAACTTCTGATGATTTTCTGGGTGCAGGTGAAGATGCACAAATTAATCCAGGCTATGGTAATACAGCCGGAAATAAGCAAAGCCCGCTATGGCAGGATATAGGATTTGGTACTTCAGGTACATCTTATGGTAACCGTGATTACAACAGGGCTTGTAAATATGCTACTGATTTTTATAACAACTTAGCAGATCCAAGGGCCAGTTTAATTTATTCTGAAAATTCTTCTGGTGCAATACAGGGAAGAAATTTTGGGAGCACTGAATCAGGAAATGAACATAATACCGATATTTCAGCACCAGGTGGTCCTGGTATTTTAACTGATCCAGGTATGGCTGCTACTATTATGATGGCAAGCGAAAGTTATTTTCTTCAGGCAGAGGCTGCTCAGCGTGGTTACTTGGGAGGAGAAGGAGAAGCAGAATCATTATACTTACAGGCAGTAACAGAATCATTCCGCTTTTTAGGTGTTGAAGATTATGCGAATGCAGCAGTTGAGTACACTTCACAGTCAAGCGTTAAAACTAACTGGGAATTTGCAACAGATAAGATAGCGCTGATTATTACACAGAAATGGGCTGCAATGAACACAATCGATCCACTTGAATCATGGGCTGATTGGAGAAGATTGGGCATTCCAAGTGACTTGCCTACATCGATTTACCCTGGTACTACGGCTTCTAAGCCTCCAATCAGGCTGGTGTATCCTCAAAGCGAATACGATTATAACAATGCAAACGTAAGCTCACAGGGTTCAATAAATCCGCTTTCTTCAAAAATATTCTGGATGCCTTAATTGAAATTTTAAATATAAGAATTATGAAAAAATTACTAATAGCCGTATCTGGCGCTGCCTTTTTCCTTACGGGATGCCTGAAAGATAAAGCCCCTAACGATTTCAGCACAGTTGGTACGATTGTAGAAATACCTTACAGCGGTCTGGAATATTTTTCCAGTGCTTCGTTGAATTTTACTTCCGATACCATAACGTTGAATTTTTCTGTAAACATTGCTTCTCCCTATACGTTAAGCGAAGCACTTACCGTACAGGTTAATGTTGACGATACCAAACGTACCGCTTACAACGCTACCGGTGGTTTACAATACGAAATTTTACCGGCTGAAGCATATTCTTTTACCAGTACTTCTGCTACAATAGCCGCAGGAAGCCGTTTGGCCTCATTCAGTATTTCTTTTTATAAACCGGCAATTGACCCATCAAAAAACCTGATGCTGCCGATTACGATTACTGATGCTCAGGGCAAAACGATCAGTGGTAATTTTGGTACACTTTATTATCATGCAATTGGTAATGATCTGGCAGGTAACTACGATGTAGAGGGCTACAGGGATAACTTCATTGGTGGAGTTGTATATGTGCCCGGCGCTGAATCTTCAGGTGGTTATATAGAAGGTGGTACAGGAGTTTATGCAAGTTCTTCGGATCTGTCTTTAAACAGCCCCAAAACAGTACTGCCAAACAGCCCGACAGAATGTACGGTAGGATATGCGAATCTTGGTCCGTCAGGTTGGGAGTATATCATAACATATGATCCTACAACCAAGCAAATTACTGGTGTAGATGGCAATGAAACGGTCTTGACCTCAATAACAGCAAATAGCTTTAAGGTTTATGATCATAGTTACGATGCGGCGTTGCGCCAGATACATCTTCTTTCAGAATATACCAATGCTTCAGGCAATGGTCGTTTGGTAGAGGAAACAATGACAAAACAATAAGTTGTTGAAGATAATTTTTAGCCCGGAAATTTTTTTTCCGGGCTTTTTTGTGTCATATAAAGCGGCGTAATACATTTGATTTTTTCCGGCTTTTATTCAATGCTATGCTTTCCTTGTGCCCACTTTAAGCTTTTACATTTCGAAAGTTTATAAGCATTTTTATGATACCAGCTAATTGTTTTTCATAGCATCGTCCCTT
>DGQT01000098.1 GCA_002390845.1 Chitinophagaceae bacterium UBA4407
AATTTACTGAAATGAGTCCGTTTGAGATTTCGTCAATGACAGAAATTTTAAAGTCAAAGCTGACTTCTTTGCCTGATCTTTTTCGACAGGGCTTTGTTTTTTGTGTTGCCATAGTTTACTAAAAGTGTTTAATTTTTAGTCAACCTATTTCAGGACGAGACAAACTGCTGCTGATGCTAACAACGTCCAGCCACACTTGCAGCAAACCCCATGTTAGCAGCAGTTATCGATATTTTAATTCTAAAACAGGTATTCGACCTTCGTGCTGTTTATAGAATTCCAAAGCCTTTGTAAATGGTTTTGTGTATTTATTAATTAAGGTAGAAGAAATAACATCTATTTTATTTGTATAAGCTTCGAAAAAGAGATTATCGCACAATCTTGCAATGAAGTATGGATATCCTTCAGTAATATCAAAAATTTGAGATTGACAATCATCATCGAATTCTATTTCACTTACTTCACTTTGAGATAGGGAGTTGCAAATAAGTTTATTTACTTCTTCTTTTGAAGAAAAAGGGCCTATAGATATATTTTTGCCGAAAGAATTTATTAATATATTCATGTCCACAACATCGGAGCTGTCATAATTATTTTTAATGTCGTTAGCTGTAAATGCAAATAATATTTGTTTTGAAGAAAATACATCTAAATAAGTACTAAATAGATCATAGTTTATATTTGGTGGCAAGTGATTCAAATCGTCACAAAAAAATAAAATTTTGGTATAGCCGAAATCTGATAGTATTTCCATTAACTCATCTAACAACAACATGAATTCAAATGTTTGCAAAGGTTTCCTTGTCATGGAATACTCCTTTGTATTGCTAATCTTGCCAGATATTATTGCTTTTCCACCAATTTCATTGAACGTTTCTCCCTTAGAGGATAAGGATTCGCTACTGACAATTTTATAAATACGTTTTAGTTTATTAATATGCTTTGAAATATTACTTTCTTCTCCAGGATTGAGAAAAGTTTCTTCAAGTAACAATGAATAATCTTTGCGTAAGACTTTTGTCCAAATATTAGCTACCATTTCATGCGTCATTATACTTAGAAAATCAGTCTGTAGACTTCTGTAAAATTGTGTCATTACAATTCTAACTGAAAATATCTTTACTCTATTAGAGTTTTCATTTTGAGTTAGCTCACTTAGGAACGTTAAAATAGTACTGCTCTTGCCAACTGCATTCAAACCGCTTAGAATAACACTCTCATTATTATATAGAATATTTTTGCGAAGAAAATCTAATTCTAGGTCTCTGCTTATGAATATAGGTGGTTTTACTGGAGATTGATAATTGAATGGTGATTGATGCATGGTAAGTTTTTTTTAATTGCTGCTAACGAACAGGGCTTTGTGCAGGTTGGGAATTAGTATTCCGTCCGCCTGGAACCGCTGCTGATTAAAAATATAAAGTTGAAGTTAAGAACTAAAGTTCAGCGATGTACGTCCTGCCCGAACAAAAGCTGAATAGAAGATTGACTCGTCCTGAAAAAAGTTGACTGGTTAATACTAAAAATCCTGCTATTGGTTTACTAAGTTAAATCATCCTGAATAAGGTTGATTAGAAAGTTGTTTGCTGTGTGCCGGGCAAAAATAGTTTCGTAGCCACTAATAGCTTAAGAAGCTGTTTTTTGTGCGTTGGCCTGTTAGGTGTTGTGCATATTTCCCTCCTTGTTTTTTGGTACTGTGTAATAGTTTTTCCATCGTTTTATCTGGGGCCCTTTTTGTTGATGTACCTCATTGGGTATTTGATAGTTTAAGCTGCTGTGCCGCCTTTTGTAATTGTAAATAATAATTGCCCTTGCAATGCTCAATGCAGCTTTATCAATATCATCATACCTGCTGCTGATGAGCTCCGTTTTTAAAATGCCATTAACCCTTTCAGCAATCGCATTTTCCAATGGATCACCACTTTGGGTCATGCTGATTAATGCATGGTGCTGCTGTAATAAAGCTACATACTCGTGGCTGCAGTATTGTATACCCCTGTCGGAGTGATGAATTACAATGGTCTCCATTGGTTTTTGAGCCAGTGCCTTTTTTAAAGCAACCACAGCACTCGATACTTTCATATCATCACTTACATGAAAGCCAACGATCTTTCTGCTGTAGGCATCAGTGATTAAAAACAGGTAGGCAAACCTGTCTTTAAGTGGTATGTAAGTAATATCGCTTACCCAGAGTTCATGCGCTTTAAGCGGCCTGAAATCCTTAGCCAGGTTAGGGAAACGGTGAAAGTGGTGTTTACTGTTGGTGGTATGTACACTCCGTTTTGTTTTACGGACAAGCAGTTTGTTTTTTGCTAAAAGTTCAAAAAAATGATCCCTGCCAATGGTGATACTTTGCTTTGTAAAAAATGGGTGTAGCATGATCAACAGTTTACGGCTGCCGCATCTGGGCTGTTCTTTGCGAAGCAGATGTACCTGTTCAATGATCAGGTCTTCATTCACCTGCCTGATTAAAGTATGTTTTATCTTTTGATGATACGCCTGTGGCGTATATCCCAACAGCCGGCAAATATCTTTTATACTAAAATTTTTATTTGCCTTTTTTATTTCTGAGACTGTTGGGAGCCAGGCTTTTTTCTGATAGAAATTTGAAGCTGCTCCTCCGCAATATTGATCATGGTATCGAGTGCATCGGCTCTTAGTTTTTCCCATGCCAGTTGCTTTTCTAACAAAGCAACTTTTTGTATCAGATCCTGTTGATCTTTAAAGGCTGTTGCAGCGATGTTTTCAGGCTTGCTGTTAATGCCGGAAAGGTAATATTTCTGCTGCTTTTCGGTGGGTGGTATATTGTGGATACCCTGGTGGATCATCAACCATTTATTGATGGTAGTGCGGCTCACTCCATACTTGGCGGCCAGTTTCCTGTAACCGGTGCCTTTAGTTAAATACTCAGTAATGGCTTGTGTTTTTATATCCATTTTGGTTGATTTTTAGTCAACCTATTTCAGGACGAGACAGATGCAGCCGAAATTACCCCGTCAAGCCCTGATTTTGCAAATGCTACTGTTATAGGCAGTTAAGTAATCCTTTAATTCATCATAGTTAAAATCTGTTGAATCATTTGTCCATTACGAACAACAGCGATACCCGCTCTTCCTGCCAAAGCTCTCCACGATTCAGGAGAACTTGAGTAGTTCCATAGTTCATCTCCTGCTTTAATGTCCTTGAAATTTTTCCATTCGCCTAAATTATAGTTATCAACTACTGCAATTGAAATTCTTTCAGTAAGCCACGGATGATAATTTTCAGGCTTAGGTAAATTTAGGATATCTGACGACACTTGTTGTCTCGAATTACCTATCTGACCGAAGTATATTAATAATCCATTTGATTGATATTGTTCTTTTGCAAAATTATAAATGTCATTATAAGACTTTACTTCAATTGGCCCATAATTCAAACGATCATATAAGTTTCGAAGGACTAATTCATCAATCTCACCTTTTTCTCTACCAACTACAACAACAATTTGTGGTTTATAAACCAAAATTCCTTTTGAAAGTAATTTTGCTCTAAGATAAGCGTCTTCATCTATCCATCTACGGTAATCATTTGCTTGGTGGATAGCCTTATTAACCGATTCGGACGGTCTTAAATGTTTGCCTGATCCAACTACAAATTCTTTTGAGGGGGATTTTAATTCAATTAAATCCCACCACTTTGTGCCATAGTTTTTTCTAAAAAAATCTACTCGTCCAATTGCCTCACCAGAGTGGTCATAAAGATTAACCTCTCGTTTAACTTCTTGCCCTTTTCCCAAAAACAAGAATTTTGGGAAATGTGAGAAAAATTTTGATGCAAGATGTTCGTTTGCACTTTTGTTACCTAAAATGACCCTTTCATATTCTTCAATTTCTTCTTTTGAGAATAGAATTGGGTGGCTTACAGCCAATCTTGGAGGAGTCCAAATTTCAGACATTGTCCTAAATTTAAAGTGTTTAAATTTAATTGCCCATAACGGCCCAGGTATTTGCGAAGGCTGGGTAATAGTATTCCGTCCGCCCGTAACCAATGCCGATTGAAATTATTTTGTTGAAGATAACATTTGCTGCTGATTGTTGCTGTGTCTGCCCGAACTGAAATTGATTAGCGATTACTGCCGATTGTGCTTCCGTCTGCCCAGCTTTTGCAAGATACCCCTGTTAGCCGTTCGCTTTTTTTCGCAACAAAAGTAAACGGGTTGACTAAATGCTATGCAATAAGAATCGCATAAATTGTCAAACAAACTAAAGATAAAAGTAAGGATATGTAACCGATGTTTTCTAGAAATCGATAAATCTTGGGTGGCTCTGTGGCTAGGATTCTAGGCTTATGATTACTGTCACGAATTTGCAACAAGATATCGTCCTTTTTTTGACGGAAAAGCTCTCGATGAACAGTTACTTGAGCAAATAATGCAATTGATAGCAAAAGGATGCCAAGTGAAAGAAGTCCAAGTGCAAGTGCAAATGATAAGCGAATGCTGTCAGAACTTGCCGTCACTTTATGTAGAGATACTAAAATGCCAAAAAGGCTTGATGACATCAATAAAATCTGTTTAATAAAACTAAAATGTACTTCGTCTCTCTTCTCCGCTAATTCAGTTAGTTGTTCAAAAGATGCATTTAGACTCATAAGTTTTTTTGTTGAGGAATAAGACTGTGTTATTGTAGAAAGTGACGGCTAAC
>DGQT01000006.1 GCA_002390845.1 Chitinophagaceae bacterium UBA4407
ATTGCCATTTCCTTCGTTCGTTATAATACCCGTCCTTACATAAGGCGCCTCAGCCGGTTCGGTTCCGGCAAAGCCGGAATTGCAGCGATGGCGTAGCCATATCGCAGCAAAGAGGCGGGTGGAGCGCCGTTGCAAGGACAATGCCATGCGTCAATGAGCGTTAAGAGCTTTGCATTTAAAAGTTGCTAAAACAAAAATTAGCTTGATGCCAATGCGAATTTATTTCGGGATCGCACACTTGTACGATAGAATATCTATCAGCTTTCAACAGCAATCGTTGTAATTCTTCAGGCGTTTACTTATCACAGTTTTTCTTCGCTGTTGATTGCTTATTTTTGCAACCCGCTTTAAAGCTGAATAAAGAATCGGAACGTACAAGTGAGTGACACAAGGGACGTTCAACTGTAAAACAAAAGCTGGTTTCATAAAATAATTATTTAGAATGGATAATGAAGCAAATAAAGAGAGTAAGGGTGCAAAGAGATATTTAATTACTTCGGCGCTGCCTTATGCAAATGGGTTAAAACATATCGGCCACCTTGCCGGTGCATATTTGCCGGCAGATATTTATGTGCGCTACCTGCGGGCACAAAAGCGGGATGTGGTTTTTGTTTGCGGCAGCGATGAGCATGGAACGGCAATTCCCATACAGGCAACAAAAGAAGGAACTACGGCAAAAGCGATCATTGATAAATACCACCCGATTATTAAGCAGAATTTTGAAGATCTGGGTATCTCATTCGATATTTATCACCGCACCAGCGAACCACTGCACCACGAAACAGCGCAGGAATTTTTCTCTTACCTGAATAATGAAGGCGCACTTGAACTTTTAGCCAGCGAACAATATTACGATCCTGAAGTAAAGACCTTTCTTGCTGACAGGTACATAAAAGGCACTTGCCCCAACTGTGGTTTTGAAAGTGCTTTTGGCGATCAATGCGAACGATGTGGTACATCGCTGAGCCCTGATATGCTGATCAATCCCGTAAGTACATTAAGTGGTAAAGTTCCCGAACTAAGGCCTACACAGCATTGGTACCTGCCGTTGAACAGACACGAAGAATGGCTTCGGGAATGGATTTTAAACGAACATAAAAGTGACTGGCGTACCAGCGTTATCGGGCAATGCAAAAGCTGGATCGATGGCGGTTTGCAACCACGTGCAGTAACAAGAGATTTAGACTGGGGCATTAAAGTTCCTTTACCCGAAGCCGATGGAAAAGTATTGTATGTGTGGTTCGATGCGCCAATAGGTTATATCAGTGCCACGAAACAATGGGCAATCGACAACAACAAAGACTGGAAACCTTACTGGTATGATAAGGATACCAAGTTGGTGCACTTTGTAGGCAAAGACAATATTGTATTTCACTGCATCATATTTCCTGTAATGCTAAAACTGCATGGCAATATTGTTCCGCAGAATGTTCCGGCCAACGAGTTCATGAACCTGGAAGGCGATAAGATGAGCACCAGCCGCGGGTGGAGCATTGAAATGGATGATTATATTAATGATTGGATCAAAAAAGAAAACGGTGGCCCACAGTTGGCAGACACATTGCGTTATTATTTAACAGCCATAGCACCGGAAAGCAAAGACAGCGAATTTACCTGGAAAGGTTTCCAAGATGCGAACAATAGTGAGTTGGGTAATATCTTCGGCAATTTCGTGAACAGGGCTTTTGTGCTGATGCATAAACTGTGCAACGGAAAAGTTCCGCCATTGCACAATGAGTTGCTTGATGAAACAGATAAAGCAATTATCGAAGACATTAAAAATGCCAAAGCGAAAGTTGAGAACTTACTGGAACAATATAAATTTCGTGATGCACAATTCGAGGTAATAGAGCTTTCGCGAAAAGGTAACCAGTACATGCAAAAGAAAGAACCATGGATTGTTGCAAAGAAGCTGGCTGAGCAGCCCGAAGTTCAAAAACAAATTGATAACTGCTTGCACCTTTGTTTACAATTGACCGCAAACCTTGCTGTGCTGATCAATCCGTTTCTGCCGTTTACTGCTAAGAAAATGTTGCACATGATGAAAGTGGTTGATAAAATGCTGGATTGGGAGAATGCAGGAAAAATTAAATTACTCAGTGCGGGTTATAGTTTGCGGTCGCCTGAATTATTGTTCCGCAAGATTGAAGATGAAGAAATAAAAACGCAATTGGAAAAACTGAAGGCTGCGGTAAAATCAAAAGAGGCAGCCAAAGAAGTCGCTGCCGAAACCGCTGCTGCGACTGAGGTTCAGAAGGAAGCAGTTGCAGTTAAGCCTGAAATTCAGTACGACGATTTTGCCAAACTTGATTTTCGTGTAGGCACGATTATCAGCGCAGAAAAAGTAGCGAAGGCAGATAAATTATTGCAACTTCAGGTTGATCTTGGTTTCGAAATAAGAACAATTGTTTCTGGCATCGCCATGCACTTTAAACCCGAAGAAATTGTTGGAAAGCAGGTAACGGTGGTGGCCAATCTTGCCCCGCGTAAAATGCGCGGTATAGAAAGCAACGGCATGATACTGATGGCTGAAGATGCAGCAGGAAAACTGCATTTTATAAATCCGGAAATTACTATCGATAATGGCGCTTCGGTTAGTTAGAATATTCGGGGTTATCAATTTCGTAAAAGCTGGAAATTAAATCCGGCTTTTTTTGTGCCGGGCAGTTGTATTTCTGTGAAGCTTTCTTGCGTCGCACTCTTGTCCACAATAACTTTTTTCATCAAAGCGAATTAATTATTCCATAGCAGAGCGGTTTAATTTCCACAACAGAAAAAAAATTACCTTCGGTTTCTAAAATTAGTTGCATAACTAACTATTTTTGCTCCATCATGATCCGGAAGTACAAGAGTGCGATCCCGAAATAAATTCGGTCCCGAAAGCTTTCGGGATACCACGCTTCGCGTAAATGTTGCCATAAAAGGGGAACTTTGAAACGAGCGTGGCAAGAAAAGTATCATAGCATTCCTGTAGCCTGGCTCAAAATAATTCATAATAAACTTTCATATGAAACGCACGATTAAAAAAGTTGCAGTTCTTGGCAGTGGTGTAATGGGTTCCAGAATTGCCTGCCATTTTGCAGGAATTGGGGTTCCTGTTTTATTGCTCGATATTGTTCCCAAAGATGTGGCAGCAGATGCAAAGCCTGCGCTTAAAAATAAAATTGTGAACGATGCCTTGGCCGCCGCAGTTAAAAGCAACCCTTCTCCGCTGTACAGTAAAGACGCGCTGAAACGCATTACCACCGGCAACTTTGATGATAATATGAAAGACATTTCCAGCAGCGACTGGATCATTGAAGTGGTAATAGAACGTCTGGATATTAAGCAACAGGTGTACGAAAAAGTGGAACAGTTCCGTAAACCCGGAACGCTGATCACTTCCAATACTTCCGGCATTCCTATTAACATGTTAAGTCAGGGAAGAAGCGATGATTTTAAAAAGAACTTTTGTGGCACACACTTCTTTAACCCGCCGCGTTATTTGCGTTTGTTAGAAATTATTCCAACGCATGATACCGACCTTGAAGTAGTAGATTTCTTAATGCACTACGGCGATTTGTATCTTGGTAAAACAACTGTATTAGCAAAAGATACACCTGCATTTATCGCCAACCGTATTGGAGTGTTTGGCATCATGGCCATCTTCAACAGCATGGAAAAACTGGGGTTGTCGATTGATGAAGTAGATGCATTAACCGGTCCTGTTATTGGCAGACCAAAATCTGCAACCTTTCGCACTGCAGATGTTGTAGGTATTGATACCCTCGTAAAAGTTGCCAAAGGTGTTGCGCAAAATTGCCCCGATGATGAAGCAAAAGAATTGTTCACTATTCCTGAATGGCTTGATAAAGTTGTTGCAAATAATTGGCTGGGCGATAAAACCGGGCAGGGCTTTTTCAAAAAAACAAAAGGCGCAAATGGCGAAAAAGAAATTCTTACGCTCAACCTTCAAACAATGGAATATGGCCCTCGCCAGAAACCAAAGTTTGCTACACTTGAAACAGCAAAACCCATTGAAGATCTTAAGCAACGTTTAAAAGTTTTGGTAGCAGGGCAGGATAAAGCAGGAGATTTTTTCCGCCAGTTTCATTATGCGTTGTTCTCTTACATATCCTTCCGCATTCCCGAAATAAGTGATGAGATTTATCGTGTAGATGACGCAATGATGGCGGGCTTTGGCTGGGAGATCGGCGCTTTCGAAAGCTGGGATACTTTGGGTGTTTCCAAAACTTTGGAAGCCATGAAAGCAGCCGGATATAAAGTTGCTGCATGGGTAGAAGAAATGCTGGCAACTGGAGCTACTTCTTTTTATAAAGTAGAAAACGGCAAACGTTTGTATTACGATATTCCAACAAAAACTTACAAGTCATTACCCGGCGGCGATTCATTTATTATCCTGTCGAATTACAAAGAAAAGATTATCTGGAAAAACAGCAACGCTGCTTTGTACGATATTGGCGATGATGTAGCAGCATTGCAATGGAATACCAAAATGAACAGCATTGGCAGTGAAGTTCTGGAAGCAGTTAACAAAGGCATTGGCATTGCGGAAGAAAAATTCAAAGGGCTGGTAATAGCCAATGATGGTGCTAATTTCAGCGCCGGTGCAAACGTGGGTATGATCTTCATGTATGCCACGGAGCAGGAATATGATGAGCTTGATTTTGCAATCCGTATGTTCCAGAACACGATGATGCGGGTACGCTATTCTTCCGTTCCCGTTGTTGTGGCGCCGCATGGTTTGGCATTGGGCGGTGGTTGCGAAATGAGTTTGCATGCAGATAAAATATGTGCCGCTGCTGAAACCTATATCGGTTTGGTTGAGCTGGGTATTGGTGTTATTCCCGGCGGTGGTGGTACCAAAGAATTTGTATTGCGCGCCGCCGATGAAATGCATGAAGATGAACCCGATACCATTACGTTGAAGAACCGTTTCTTAACCATTGCAACAGCAAAGGTTGCCACATCTGCATACGATGCTTACGATCTTGGCATTATGCGTAAAGGCCACGATGAAGTGGTGGTAAACCAGGGCCGCCGTATTGCCGAAGCAAAACGCAGCGTTATTGAGATGCACGAAAGTGGCTACACAACACCCGTTCAGCGTAAAGATATTAAGGTGTTGGGCCGTTCTGCATTGGGTGCTTTGTATGCAGGCATCAATGGCATGTGGCGCGGCAATTATGCAACCGATCACGATGCACTGGTGGCGCGTAAACTGGCGTATGTAATGTGCGGCGGCGATCTCAGCGAACCCACATTGGTAAGCGAACAATACCTGCTGGATCTGGAACGAGAAGCCTTCTTAAGTCTATGTGCCGAGCGTAAAACTCTGGAACGTATTCAAGCCGTTTTAAAAACAGGACGACCAATAAGAAATTAATGTGCGGATGATTTGATGTGCGACGTGCAAATGATTGCAGCGTTGGAATTTATTTCAACGCTTTTTTTATTTCATGTAGCCGGCTAAAATTTTTCATCCCAAATTTTGCACTAGAAATTTTTTGAGCCAGGCACTAGATTTTTATGGTATCGTTCCTTGCGTCGCACACTTGTACCCCAGAATATAACTGAGCTTTTAACAGCCAGTACATCCAACTGCAAAATCCCGGTTTATGGCATCTCCTGTTGCCATGAAAACAGAACCGTGAAACGAGCGTGGCAAGAGAAGCTTCATAGCATTGCTTTTGCCGGGCACAAAAAATATGTATTTTTAAAATTATTGTTTGCGCAAAGTTTTGAATGCATTGATCAACCCATTTGTGGATGAATCGTGCGCCAAAACAGGTTCTTCGTTTTCAAGTTCTGGTAAAATTTTATTGGCAAGTTGTTTGCCTAACTCTACGCCCCACTGATCGAAACTGAAAATGTTCCAGATTACGCCCTGTACAAATATTTTATGTTCGTATAAGGCAATTAAACTGCCCAGTGTGGTGGGCGTAATTTCTTTTATGAGAAATGAATTGGTAGGCCTGTTTCCCTGGAACACTTTAAACGGAAGCAGTTTCTTTATTTCTTCTTTTGTTTTGCCAGCCTTCACCAATTCTTCTTTTACCTCTGCATCGGATTTGCCTGCCATCAACGCTTCGGTTTGTGCAAAGAAGTTACTCATCAGTTTTACGTGATGATCGCCAATTGGATTATGGCTTATGGCGGGTGCAATAAAATCGCAGGGAATCAGAACGGTTCCCTGGTGAATTAATTGATAAAATGCGTGTTGGCCATTTGTGCCTGGCTCGCCCCAGATTACCGGGCCGGTTGCGTAGCGTGCTTCATCTCCATTACGGTCTACATACTTGCCGTTACTTTCCATATTGCCTTGCTGAAAGTATGCGGCAAAGCGGTGCATATACTGGTCGTAAGGAAGAATTGCTTCGGTTTGCGCTTTATGAAAGTTGGTGTACCAAACCCCAATCAAAGCCATAAGCACAGGAATATTTTTATCGAAACTTTCTTTCTTAAAATATTCATCTACAGCAAATGCACCTTTAAGCAGTTCTTCAAAATTATTGTAGCCAATGGTTAGTGCAATTGACAAGCCAATAGCGCTCCATAAAGAATAGCGGCCGCCTACCCAATCCCAAAAAACAAACATGTTTTGGGGGTTGATACCGAATGCGGTTACAGCTTTTTCGTTGGTGCTAAGTGCTGCAAAATGGGCGGCAACATGAGCTTCATCTTTTGCATGTTCAAGAAACCAGGAGCGTGCGGTTAGGGCATTGGTCATGGTTTCCTGGGTAGTAAATGTTTTTGATGCTATAAGAAACAGCGTTTCATCGGGTGTAATTTTTTTGAGCGTTTCTGCGATATGTGTACCATCGATATTACTTACAAAATACGCTTGTATATTTTCTTTCCAATAGGGCTTCAGTGCTTCTGTAACCATCAACGGGCCAAGGTCGCTGCCGCCAATACCAATGTTTACAATGTATTTAATTGGCTTGCCTGTGTACCCTTTCCAGCTGCCATTGTGTATGGATTCGCAGAAAGATTTCATTTGTTGCTGAACGCGCAGCACATCGGGCATTACATCAGCTCCATTACTTAATACAGGATTCCCTGAAAAATTACGAAGGGCTGTATGTAATACCTGGCGGTTCTCTGTTTCGTTAATTGCATCACCATTAAACATTGCTTCAATGGCATCTTTAACGTGGCATTCATCTGCCAGCAACATTAATAGCTGAAGTGTTTTTGGTGTGATAATATTCTTTGAATAATCAAACAGTATATCATTGAAATGAAGTGAGAATTTTTGAAACCTTTCAGCATCGTTTTCGAAAAGTGTTTTCATTTTCGTGCGCTGCATCTCTTCCTGATAATGCTTTTTAAGAAGTAGCCATGCCTGTGTGGTAGTGGGATTAACTTTGGGAAACATTAAGCAATTAGTATTGGTGTTATGTAATGCAATTCTACTGCACGAAGTTATTAGTTTAATACAAATACCTCTTTATAAAAATAGCCTTTGCTAACTATGGTTAGTTATGGTGTAATGGCTGTTTTGCCCGGTTATGATCAGAACGTAGAAGAGTGCGACGCAAGGATGCTTAATAGTAATAAGAACGCTAGGTTAATAAATATCTAATTAAATGGGCTATATATTTATTTATCAAAGTAGTTCAATCACTTTTATTGTCCGCTCAATCATTTCTTTTGAAACATCCAGGTGTGTAACCATTCTTAATTGTGTTGGCGAAATAGCGATTGTTAATACATTATGCTCTTTTAGTTTGGCCGCAAGTTCTTTTGACGTAAACCTGCCTTTAACTTCAAAAATTACAATGTTGGTTTCTACCGGTAATACTTCGCCAACAAAATCTTTTGATGCTACAGCATCGGATAAGAGCTTTGCATGTGCATGATCTTCTGCAAGCCGCTCTATATTATGGTCGAGGGCATAAATACAGGCCGCAGCAAGGTAGCCTGCCTGACGCATTCCCCCACCAAAAATTTTTCTAACCCTTCTTGCTTTTGCAATAAAATCTTTCTTGCCAATCAATACACTACCTACAGGTGCTCCTAAACCTTTGCTTAAACAAACAGAAATACTGTCGAAAACTTTTGCATAATCCGAAGGCTTTTCATTCCTTGCTACTATTGCATTAAATACCCTTGCCCCATCAAGATGCAGCTTAAGATTTTTCTCGATACATACTTTTTTTATAAAATGAAATTCATTAAAATCGTAACACGATCCTCCGCCACGATTGGCTGTGTTTTCAAGCGACACCAAAGAGGAGTAGGCTTTGTGTGTATCGAAACGGTTGTTTACAGATTCATCAACCATTTCTGCGTTAATACGCCCGTATTTTCCGCTAAGCAGTTTTACAGAGCAACCCGAATTAAACGCAATCCCCCCACCTTCGTAAAGATAGATGTGCGAGAGTTTATCGCAAATCACTTCATCGCCGGGTTGTGTGTGGCATTTGATGGCAATCTGGTTTGTCATAGTGCCACTAGGGCAAAAAATAGCCGCCTCCATATTAAACATGGCAGCCATTTTATCTTCCAGTTCGTTAATGGTTGGGTCTTCACCAAAAACATCATCGCCAACTTTGGCCTGCATCATTGCTTCGAGCATAGCAGGAGAGGGGCGTGTAACGGTATCGGAGCGGAGGTCGATCATAAGGTTTAATTTATTTTTTCATTGCAGAAATAAAGATGCAAGTTATTATTTCAACAGTATTCAATTGTTAATAAATTAATGTAAAATGTTGTGATACCGGCTTTGGTAACTCCGGTTAAGCATCGTTGCGTCGCAATCCTTTCATCTGCAGAACAGGCATGACACTTTGTAGAAGGATACGAAAAAAAAAAGGCCCATTTTAATGGGCCTTGTTTTTTGGTAAATGAAATAAGTTATTACTGCTTTATAAATTTAAGCGATGTGTTTTCTGTAGTGGATTCAATCTTTACAAGATAAGATCCCCTGCTTAATGTACCCGTATTAATAACAATATTTTTTTGATTTGGTGCAACCGTTAATTGCTTAATAAAACGGCCGGTAATATCCATTATGGTGATTGTACATTTATTATTGCTGGCAACAGACAGCTCAATATTTAATTTATCTGTAACCGGGTTAGGGTAAATTCTGCTCTTACTGATACCTTGTGCAATTACATTATCTTCTTCATTTGCCATGCTGCTTAACGCCGGAACAGGACCATCATCGTTCTTTATAGTACCCTTGCCTGAAATGTCTGCTATTACTGCATTTACAGCATTTGAAAGGTTGACTTTAAATGTTTCATTTGTTTCTACATTGGTATCGCCGTTAATTGTTATGCTTACGGTTTTTACAGTATCGCCGGGATTGAATGTTATCAGCGTTTTGGTGGGCACCCCAACATAGTCTATACCTGCTGTTGCAGAAATGTCAGCAGTTCTGTATTTTACCGAAACCGTATTTGCAGAAGCACTGCTAAGGCTTACGGTAAAATCAAATTGCTTTGTTCCTGCATTGCCTTCATTTAGCTTAACATCAGTAATACTCACTGCTGGTAATGCAGCAACGGATTCATCAAATGCGCAAATGGAGAACTCTCCCATATTATCTGTATTTCTGGGCAGCACCCTGAAATAAATAATCTCTCCCGGGGTACGGCCAGTTAAACTTATTCGTGAATGATTGGCAGATGGGAATGCATCGGGATTACCATCTTCGTCGCAGGTTATCTGTGTGTAGGTGTTGCAGTTGTTGGTATATGCAAGCAGTACCACGTCGTTTACGGCCGAATGTGTTGCAGAAGTTTGTAGAACTAAGTTGCCACTTGCAGGAACGGTGGCTGTGTACCATACATCATTCTTAAGAGTCGTATTTACCGTGCAGCTTGGGTTGCCGGTAAGGGCAGCAGTAACATCAGCATTAAATAAATTACCCAACACAGAATTGGTGCAAATGCCTGCACCTACAGTAAGTGCTGTAGCGGTAGCGCATGTATTGTTGGCAGGTAATACATTGTAACCTTGCTGTAGGCACAGACTAAATACAGCACGGTCAGTTGTGCCCATCGTCCAAATTCTTATCTGGTAAACATGGCCTGCAATACCAGAAAATGATGTGGAACTACCAACACCATAATTGGCTGTACAACTTGTTGATATACCTAATGTAGCATCAAAGATTTCCATTGCCATATTTGCAAACCCGCCGGTTGAAATAAGTGCCCCCTCCTCGGGATAAATATTTACTGCATTTGAAGGGCAAATAAACTGGAACCAAACATCGTCATCGTTATCGGTATTGCAGGTAGGGTTATTTGCAGAACGTGTTGCTGAAGCAGTTGTGTAAAACTGGGGTGTAATGCAATGCTGGCCGGGGGCATTGATATTTAAAAAAGTAGCAGAGGCTGCGTCATTGGCCGGAACCAGAGGGGTAATATCCATTATAGCAAAAGAAAATGTCATGGAAGTAAAAGGGCCTTGTGCCCAAAATCGGATATAGTAAGTGTTGCCGGGTGTTAACCCGCCCAGCATTTCATTGCCATAGAAGGTAGCCATTCCATTATTGCAGGTAATCTCTGTTCCGCCACAACCATCATAAAGCGCATAACCTAGTGTTACATAATTGCTGCCTGCCACAACTGATTGAACCCTTAAAAGTTCTGTTTGTGTTTGTGCGACAAATTTGTACCAAATGTCATCGTTATTATCGTTAGCACCGCCAACACAACCAGGGTTAGGTATTGAGCGTGTGGCTGTAGTGGTATTTCCACTTGTATAAACAACACCAAGGTCGCTATACGCAGATGTTGCAACAAGTATGGCACCGGTGCAATTATCGTTGGCGGGTGGCACGGCCAATGCAGCATTGGAGAACAAAAAACACAAACAAATACAAGAGAAAAAATAACAAATTTTGTTTAATTTTTTTTTCATAACCACAGATTTGATTGAATAAATAATTTATTTAAAGTTAATAAATCAAAGATGATCCAGAAAGACAATTCAATCAATACCATTTTCATGGTACAAAGGCTTTTGGGATTGCCTTTTTTGTACCATAAATATGTAATCTTTTATTTTCGTGTATTGATCTTAAACGAATTACGGAATTTAAGTGTACGTAAATGTTTTGCGCATCAGGTCGGCCCACCGGCAAGTTAGGGACAAGCTGCCACGGCTGTTTCCATGT
>DGQT01000110.1 GCA_002390845.1 Chitinophagaceae bacterium UBA4407
GCTAACTCGCTAATATACGAAAGTTTGATTTTTGCCATTCATTAAATATTCTAAACTAATCTTTTAACTATATGGCAATAAAATATACGAAAGTTTAAAACTTTCGCTTTTTCAATTGTCGCTTACCGACAATACAAAATACGAAAGTTTTTTATAACCCTTTTTTACGCATGATTTTATCTAAAGGGCTTTCAATTTTGCCAATATCCTTATTGCTTACATGAGTATAGCGCAAGGTGGTTTTTATATCATTGTGCCCAAGCAACTTTTGTATATAAGTAATGTCTGTTCCGTTTTCAAGCAGGTGTGTAGCATAACTGTGGCGCAGGCTGTGCGTGTTCGCACGCAACACTTCTTCTAAATCTACGCTACGACAAAAGCTCAATATATAATCTGAACGCACAAGTGTGCGACACTGAAACAAGTTCAATGCAGGCTGCCACGCTTTTTGAAAGATGCCATGAAAAAGGAACTGTGAACCGAGCGTGGCAAGTAAAGCTTCATTAAAGAATCAAAAGCAGGGCAACAACAAAATCAACGCTATTTAGCTTCTATCATTTGCCTGCTCTCAACCATTTGATTGCCGATAAACAATGCATAACGGTAACTGCCGCCGGGTAATTCATTTGCTTTAACCTGCAAGCTGGCTTTGCCTGTGCCGGTAAGTTTTACGCTCTTTAATAAACTGCCCGCAGTATTGTAAAAGTTAATGTAAGCGTTGCCATTGTTTACGGGCAGGTAATAATTAATTGCGGTGCTGCTGCCAAATGGATTGGGTATATTTTGTTCCAGCTTTGGCGTGCTGCCAAGCTCAACAGACTGGGTAGTTAGCTGATCTGTTGAAGTTGCATTAAGCGTTGTTGGCTGAAGCGCCAAAACCATTTTTTTAAGTTCGCTTACTTCATTTTTTATATCGTCGTTTTGTTTTCTAAGGTCTTCATTTTGTTTGCTTAATTCCTGCACGGCTTTTACGAGCGGCACCACAAAATCGCTGTAACGCAGGCCGTAAAAAGATTGGTTTTCATCGGTGGGTTTATCAACGCCGCTAAAATCGTAGTTGATGGATGCTGCTGCTTTTTCTACATCTTGCGCAACAAAACCGGTGAATATGGTTTTAGATTTTTCGGTGATGGCATTTTTCATTTCCGGGCTTTCCATTCCGGTTGGCCTGCCACCTGAAGATTGTTTTTGAATATTAGCTTCTAATTTATTTTCTATGGCATTTACATCGAGTGTATAAGTAATGGGTTTTAGTTTATTAATAAACTCCAGGCCGGGTACATTTTCTTTTATGTTCTTTTTATAACGTCCATCGCTGAAGTTGGTCCAGTTGGCATAGCCGCCAATACTTGTTACGGTGCTGTTGCCCAATTTTACCTGGTAACTGGCGGTAGCAATTGCGCCATAACCAATAGCAGTTGCATTGGAGAGATTATTTGCATTTACGTTGGCTGTATAGCCCACAGCTGTATTATAACTTCCACTTACATTGCTGGTTAAACTGTAAACACCTAAAGCAGTATTGGCAACACCGATAGTATTATTTACCATGGCCTGACCCCCAATGGCGGTATTGTAATAACCGGTTGTATTATTTTTTAATGATCTTGTACCAACGGCCACCATATAATCATCGTAAGTATAATCACTGTAATTGAAAAGGGCAGAGTCGCCGATAGCAACATTGCTGCTGTTTCCGTCAGCATAGTAAAGTGCCGCTGCTCCTACAGCCACATTATTATTGCCTGTTGTGTTATGTAACAAAGCCTGCCTTCCATTTGCTGTGTTATTATTACCCGTAGAATTGAAATCAAGTGCACCATAACCGGTACCCGTATTATTACTGCCTGTTGTATTGCTTTCAAGGGAACTGCTTCCAGATGCAGTGTTCTGAATACCTGTAGTGTTGTTTGACAGGGAAAAAGTTCCTGATGCGGTATTATAAGTTCCGGAAGTATTAGCACCGAGTGCGGAATAGCCGTTCGCTAGATTGTAGAAACCTGTCGTATTTTCTGAAAGAGAAGAAGCTCCAAACGCGGTATTATAACTTCCGGAGGTATTAGCATACAATGCTGAATAACCATTGGCTACATTGTACAACCCTGTAGTGTTTGAATAAAGCGCACTTGAACCATTTGCAACATTACGAATGCCGGTAGTATTAGATTGTAAAGAGGAAGCACCGCAGGCTACATTCTCGGTACCAGTAGTATTCAGGAATAAAGACATATCTCCAACAGCCACATTATTTGAGCCTGTGGTATTTGTTGCAAGAGAAGAGCTACCAACTGCAACATTAAGGTAGCCTGTTGTATTACGATTAA
Source organism: Chitinophagaceae bacterium UBA4407 (assembly GCA_002390845.1). Lineage (GTDB taxonomy): Bacteria > Bacteroidota > Bacteroidia > Chitinophagales > Chitinophagaceae > Limnovirga. Next base: position 2,325 of record DGQT01000110.1, read on the forward strand.
GTGAGCCAACACCTGCTGCAAGATTATTAAAGCCTGTTGTATTTTCAAAAAGAGCGGAACTGCCAATGGCTATATTGTTATTTCCTGTTGAATTTTTTGCCAATGCCTCATCGCCAAAAGCCAAATTGTAATTTCCTGTAGTATTCAAATGCAGGGCATCATACCCAAACGCGTTATTATTAATACCGGTAGTATTCGATTGTAAAGAATAAGAACCGGCTGCTGTGTTATTGTAGCCATTTGTGTTTGCATACAATGCTTTTGACCCTACAGCAACATTTCCATACTTGTCGAATACGGTACCTCTTTGATTGTATAATGCAGAATCGCCGATGGCAACCATTTCAGAGCCTACAAGATTATTATATAAAGCTGCGGAACCCATTGCTGTATTTAATGAACCGGTGCTATTAAAATAAAGAGCGCTAAAACCTATAGCTGAATTTAAATACCCGCTAATATTTTGATTGAGCGATTGCATTCCGCTGGCTGTGTTATAATAACCTGTAGTGTTCCTGGTAAGTGATGCATAACCTGTTGCACTGTTCCCTGATCCGGTTGTATTAAAAGCCAGCGATCCGTAACCTGCACCGGTATTCCCATAACCAGTTGTATTCACCGATAAAGCCAGATAACCTAACCCGGTATTTAAAATGCCTGATGTGTTTAACAGTGAGCTATAGCCAAAAGAAGTATTTGTGCTGCTGCTGTCTATATATCCGGCTCTTTGGTTAGCCACTTCAAATATTAACGGCTGTGCATCTGTTGTACCAATAAAATTACTTGCTGGGTTTGTACCCGCATTGCCATTTAAACCCCACGCATTGGATGCGGGAAGTGTTATGTTATTACCATTGCTGATAGAAACCGTATTGCCAACTATGGACAATGTTTGCGCATCGTTATCGGTACCCGGTGCCCATTTGCCGCCAGCTAATTTTAGCACCTGCCCGTTAACCGGAGGCACCACACCACCATACGGTGTGCCTGCTAATTGACCCGCATTCCAGATTGCACTTGTGTTAAGTGCCGAGATAACCGTGCCGGTAACATTTATACCGGTGGTTCCGTCGCCGGTATATGTTGTACCTGTTGTAAGCGATTTCCACGCAGTGCCATTGTACCCCTGAAAGTCTGTGCCTGTCCAGCGAATATTGCCCGCAAGGTTGCTGGTACTGTTGCCTAGCTGTACACCGCCTGTAAACACACCGTTGCCGTTGTTTGCACCAATATTAAAAACAGAAGTGCCTGCGCCATTGCGAAATTCATATCGCACACTGGCAGCATTAAAAAACAAACCAATATTCGGGAAGCTTGCCGATTGAAATGCATACTGGTTATCTGCTACACGGTAAGCTGATGTTCCGGAAAAAGAAAGGTTGCCTGTTGCGCTGTCGATGTTTACATAATTAGAACCACGGCCAATACGTGCGCCGCCATTTACCTGGAAACTTGTAACTGGCGTAATAGTATAAACGCCGGTTCTCCCTGTTGAAGGAAAGATATTTTGTGCATCTGTGTTAACAGCAATTGCAAGAAGAAAGCAAGTAGCTAAAGCGAATTGATAAATATTTTTCATGATTTTTTTAATTTATGTTTCGTGAAATAGAATGATTATTTCATTGGCGGTGGGGGCGGAGAGTCTTTGCTGATAGTACCCTGCCAGCCGGTGAACATCCATTTATTATTTTCTTTTAGCCATGTTTCGGTGTACAGAAATTCTACCATTACCTTATCCTGAACCATCACCTGTGCTTTGCCGGTGATGATGCCAACATTGCCATACAACCTTGTAGTTTTCTCCATCAACCGGCACGCATACCCACTCATCATTTTTCTGTGCGCGGTATCTGCAATCGTTTGTTTCTTATCCATCATAACACCGTCTGCATTGATAGTGATATAATCGTCAGACATTATTGATTCGAAGTAAGCGGTGTTATAATCCTGAACGCTTTTAAACATTGCTGCTTCTGCTTCGTCAAGCTCCTTCTGCACCTGCGGAGATGGTTTTGAATTTTGTGCAACAGAAAATAAAGTGCAGCAGGAAAGCAAAGGCAACAGCATGCAGTTAAATACTAGTTTCCTTTTCATTTTATTATTTTTTATGATGAATTATTTAATAAATCAAAGATGAAAATGATTACATACTAAATGCGGGTAGTTGAGCAAATGGTAAACGCTTTTGAGTAAATAACAGACCAGTGAATAATTATACAGAATGGTGAACCCGGCATTTGGAAAAGTATGAGGCATTGTTGCGTCGCACACTTGTGCTGCATAGCAAGCTTGAGCTTAGAGCTGCAGATTTGCTCAGCCGCCTCAAGCTCATAAAAGCTCTGAACGTACAAGTGAGTGACACAACCGGCGATGCCACAAGGATCAAATGCCGGCTAACAAAAATTTTAAAAATCGCTTTAATGATTGGTGAGAATATTCATTAGTTCGTCTTTGCGCTGGCGGCTTATGGGGAGTTGTGCGCCGTTAGTCATTTCAATAGCACCTCCATCTGTTTTTACATAACGGTTTACCTGTTTAAGGTTGATGATGAAGGAGTGATGAATGCGGTAAAAGTGGTAATGCACCAGCATTTCTTCAACTTCTTTCAGGGTTTTAGATACCACCATTTTTGATTTGTCGATGAAATGCAGCGTAGTATAATTACTGTCTGATTCGCAGTGAACAATAATGGCAGGCTTTATAAAATGAATGGCCTGTTGTGTGGCAAAACTTATTTTTTCAGGTAGGATATTTGGCTGGTTGTATTGCTGCATTAGGATGTCGAGCTGCTGTTTAAAGTTGCTGTGCAGCATCTTTTTTTCGTAGCGTTTTACGGCAGCCACAAGGTCATCTGCATCGATGGGTTTAAGCAGATAATCGAGTGCTGCGAAACGAAAAGCTTTCAAAGCAAATTGGTTGTAGGCGGTAGTGAAGATTACATCGAAAGATGGATTGATAAAGGATTGTACAAGTTCGAAACCGTTTTTTTTCGGCATTTCAATATCAAGAAAAACAAGGCTGGGTTTGTGTTGTTCAATAGCTTCAATACCACTGTCTGCACTGTTGCAGATAGCGGCGATTGCTACCTGCGGGCAATAGTTGTGTAACTGCCACTCGAGCATTTCAAGCGCATTCTTCTCATCGTCTACCAATATTGCTTTGATCATGATTAACTGATATTGTCTGTTGATAAATTTTTATGAGCAGGAATGATAATAGTGATTTTTGTTCCGGATGCAATTCCGTTTTCATCAACAAGATCCTCCACTTTTACCGATGTATTGAATTTGTATAATTGGTTGAAGAGTTCAATCCTGTCTTTGCTTATCTGCATACCATACGATTTTCTTTTAAGTGCATCTTTACTTTCTGTTTCTTTTGCTTTTTGCCTGCCGATGCCGTTATCTTCAATTTCAACTTTTAAACTATTATCATTTTCTTTTAAAAAACGGATCCATAATTTACCCTTTTCTTCTTTTTGCATAAGGCCATGCCAAATAGCATTTTCTGCATAAGGCTGAATAAGCATAGAAGGAATAGAAATATTTTCTGATGCTGCTGCTTCGTCGGTTATAATTTCATATTCGAAAGCATCATCGAACCGCAGTGCTTCCATATCCATATACAATTGCAAAGTTTGAATTTCTGCATCGAGTGTAATATAATCTGCTGCCGAATTATCAAGTATCATCCTTATTAACTTGGCAAATTTGGTAAGGTAATTAGAGGCAGTTTTATTGTCGCTTTTTACAATGTAGCGGTTAATGCTTGTAAGACAGTTAAAAATAAAATGCGGGTTCATTTGTGCACGCAGTGCTTTCATTTCTACTGCTGCTGTTCTTTTGTAAAAATTTGTTTTTAGTCTTGCGCGGTATTGCAGGCCAAGCATTATCAGTAAAAGTAAACTGCCAATGAGCAGGTAGATTTTTAGCTGCGAATTGTATTTTTCATTTTGGGCAATTAGCATTTGCGCTTGTATTTTTTGATTGTAATAACCCGATTGTATCTGCCTTTCTTTTTCTATATTAAACAAACTATCTTTTCCCTGAAGTACCTTTTCCTGGTAATAAAAAGCGCTGTCCGGCATATTGTCTTTTTTAAAAAGCTGTACCATTAGCGCCGATGTATTTACAATAGTAAAAGGGTTTTTTATTGAAGCTGCTATGCTGAAAGCGTGGCGGGCAAAAACCAATGCAGAATCTTTTTTATCAGTCTGGCTTAGTAGTTTAGAAATTTGCATGTAAGCCTCTGCTACAACAACTAAATTATTACCTGCTTCACTAACTGTTATTGCTCTCCTGAAATAATCCCCCGCATTTTCAATATTCCCTTGTTTCTGCTGAATTTCACCCAATAAAAGAAGTGGTTTGGCAGATAATCCTTTACCCAATTTATTTGCTTTTTCAGCATAAAAAAAAGCGGAATCTATTTGATTCATATGCAGGAATATTTGTCCAAGCCCTATACATGCATTCAATAAGAAATTGTTTACGGCACTTTTATTATTAACCGATGGAACGAGGTTAAGGCAAAGCTCATAATACTCTTTAGCTTTTATTTCATCATTATCGTTATAATACAGGTCTGCAATGTTGTTGTAAACAAATGCAATGGGTGTGGCACTCCCCAATGTTTTTTTTATTTCCACTCCTTTTAAATAGGCCGCCAATGCCTGCTGTGTTAAACCTCGCTTTGCTAAAACATTTCCCTGTAAATCCAGTGCATAAGCTTCAATTTTTTTGGACCCATTTTTTTGAGCCATACTGTAAATATCAGTGGCATATTTATCGCTGCTGTCAAGATTTCTTTCCAAAAAATAAAACCCTCTTCTTATCATAGCTATCAGGCGCATGGAATCTGTTAATCCGGAAAGGTCAAGGTAGTCACTTGTCCAACCTGTAATAGTTAAGTGTAAAACTGTGTCAGACCTGATAATAAATTCCCTTTCTTCTGCATTACCGGCTTTTCCATCCGATTCAAAAGATTCCATATTTCCAGCTGTAAAATTGAATTTTATTTTGCCCGGGTCTACCTGTAAATCAATCTGCTGTTTACCAGGTTCAGATTGTTGTAACATGTATCCTTCACCATGTGGATTCCAATCATTAAAGGTTCCGGCAATATAAACCTTATCTGTTCCTGCTGGTACACTTACAATCAACCGCAGGCTATACCTCGTTTGGGCTTGCGTTATTTGAACAAGAAAGCAAATGATAATCAGGCTGATTATTTTCATCTGGATAATTATGGTAAAGCAGGCTTTTTATTTATCAACGCTAAGCTATACAGTTAAAATAAGAAATCATTACCAGATAATTAAATAACAGTTGTCAATGTATAAACTGTACATATAAATGAGTATTTGGTAAACTTTGCTGGTGCTTAATAGTATTCTGATGCAGATACTTGAGTGCAAAAAATGAAACATAAGGGTGTTTAATGCACAGACGAAAAAATTATTTTACCGTGTGCTGAACAGAGATTCTGTAGCATAACAGTACTGCCCTGTGTTCGGTCGCTACGCTTCGGTAAAGCTCAATATTTAATCCAATCGCACAAGTGTGCGACGCAAGAAAAGCTTCACAGAATTACTATAGCCTGGTCAATAAAAAAAGAATAAAAAAGTCTTGTGCTTCTTTATTCTTTTATAGACAAGGGATTGTAAGCTTTATTAAACCAATTCTTCTTTAGCAACCTTGCTGTAATCTTCGGTAAGTTTTTTCTGAAGTTCGTAACTCACCGGAGCATATTCGTAATATTTGCTTTTAAACTTTGCCCTGCCTTGTGTTATAGATCTTAAAGATGAAGAATAGCCATCCATTTCTGCCAATGGAACTTTAGCAATGATCTTTTGAAAATGCCCTTCTGCATCTATGCCTTCAACAATGGCGCGGCGGCTTTGCAAATCGCCCATTACAGCGCCGGTAAGATCATCGGGACAAAGAACCTCTACCTGGTAAATAGGCTCAAGCAATTGTGGATCTGCATCTTGAAACGCCTGCCTGAAAGCCTGTAGCCCAGCTATCTTGAACGAAATATCATTACTGTCAACCGGGTGCATTTTTCCATCATAAACACATACGCGAACATCACGAACATAACTACCGGTTAGCGGACCGTTGTGCATTTTTTCCATTACACCTTTTAGAATGGAAGGCAGAAAACGAATATCAATTGCACCACCAACAATGCAGTTATAAAATACAAGATTACCACCCCAGTCAAGCGGGTAAGTATCGCGGCCACGCACATTTAACCCTGCTGGTTCAGGCATGCCTTCATGCCAGGGTTCTATGCGCATATACACTTCGCCAAACTGCCCTGCACCACCACTTTGCTTTTTATGCCGGTAACTGCTCTCAGCCATTTTGCGGATCGTTTCGCGGTAAGGTATGCGCGGCTTTGTAAACTTAACTTCCAGCTTATGATTGTTCTCTATTTTCCATTTGGCAACCGCCAAATGCATATCGCCCTGGCAATGGATCAGTATTTGTTTTAGTTCGCTGGAAACTTCTACAAGAAGTGTAGGATCTTCTTCACGTAACTGGTGCAATGCAAGAGAAAGTTTCTCTTCTTCGCCTTTCTTAATGGTTTCAATAGCAACGGTCATATTACTTGCCGGAAACTCTATAGGGTTCAACTCGTAATTCTTTCCTTTTATATGCAGGGTATTGTTTACATGTGTATTCTTCAACTTTAATGTAGCGCCAATGTCACCGGCAACAAGTTCATTTACATTCATGCGCTTATTGCCTTCTACCATAAACAACTGGTTGATCTTTTCGCTTACACCGGTTGTTTCATTTTCCAATTCCATTCCGCTTTTTACGGTGCCACTGTATACTTTAAAAAAGGAAAGATCACCAACATGCGGTTCGGTTACAGTTTTATAAACAAAGATGCATGCGGGCCCGTTTGCATCGCTGGTTAAAGTACTGCCACTCTTTGTTTTTTGAGGCGGCATTTCATTTGCGCTGGGGCAAACATTGTCTATAAAACCCATTAACCTTCCACTGCCCATATTACGCTCTGCAGATAAACAGAACAACGGAAAAAGTTCATGATTGATCATTGCTTTTTTCAGGCCTTCTTTCATTTCATCTTCATCCAGTTCGCCTTTGTCAAAATATTTTTCCATTAGTGTTTCATCGCTGCCGGCAATAGATTCTATCAGTTCTTTATGCAGTTCATCTGCCCTGGCTTTTTCATCATCGGGTATCGGTAATTTTTCAGGTTTGCCACCGGTATCTTTAAATTTATACATCGTCATACGCAGCACATCAATGATCTCATGAAAGCCTGCACCCTGCTGCTTCGGATATTGTACAACAAGCACTTTATTACCAAAATGCCCTTTTATTTCGTGCACCGTTTTATCAAAATCAGCACGGTCATCATCAAGTTTGTTTACAGCGAATATCATCGGGGTTTTAAACTGCTCGGTATATTCCCAGAGAATATCTGTACCCACTTCCACGCCCATTGCTGCATTCACCAGCATAACGCCGGTATCTGCTACACGCAGCGCTGATATTACTTCTCCCGTAAAGTCATCATAACCCGGCGTATCAAGAATATTAATCTTATAGCCGCGCCATTTTGTGTGCAGGAGCTTGCTAAAAATAGAATTACCACGTTCCTGTTCAAGTTCGTGGTAATCTCCAACTGTGTTTTTTTCTGCAATTGTTCCGCGGCGGGTAATCAGGCCTGCTTCATAAAGCATGCACTCCGCCAATGTTGTCTTACCAGAGCCGGCGTGGCCCAGTAAGACAATACTTTTTACGTGTGAGGTATCAAATTCAGCCATGGCAAATAATTTTAGAGATGATTAAATATGCCACCGGAACCTTTATGATGAACCAACTCAAACATGCTGTATCAATGCTTATTTCAGTAACCTGAATTTATGAACCAGGCATAGGCTTTTCATGGCAACCCAATTGCGTCGCACAGCGTATGCAGCATAACTGTGGGGATCAGAAAATATCTGTATATAAATATCAGTTTCGGTAAGATTTCCCTTTTCCTGGAAACAGTAAGCATAAATACCGGCAAACAATTCCACGCTTTATATCAATGCACGTTCGTTATAAATTACTTATTTGGCCAATACACTTTTATAACTATCATATTCCGATGGGAGAGACGAATAACAATTAAGTGAGTGCCGAAGCACACATTAATATCACAATAATTACTTTGGATTAAACTGTTATCTCAAACTGTTTACAAAATCCTTAAAATCATTACACAGGTCACTGAGTGTCTGATCAAGTGACTGGTAATCATCATAAAGATTTTCATGATCTGTAAAAGTATCTTCCGTAACCATCCCACCTGTAGAAGCTACTTCGATACTTATTTTTTTATCATGTGCTTTTACCGCCTGTTTAAGATCGTGGATGTTGATGAGCTGAATGTGAAGTTGGTTTTGGTAATGCTCAAGGTCGGTAAGTTGTTCTTTAGAGAGCGATTTGCCAGCTACATGCTGCAACTGGATCCTGAGTTGATTAAACTCTTCGCGGCGGGAATGCAAATGCTCTCTCCATTCATTGCATTCCTTTGTAAGTTGTGAGATGTCTGTCTGAACCATAGAATTAAATTTTTAAAATTGTGAAGGAATTCCGGCGGTTCGTCGGCGTTATTATGTTTTCTAAAAGTAGGATTCTTTTTTATAAAAAAATAAAAATTTATTTGCTGTAAATACCTTAAAAAAATAGAAGGATTCGGTAAATTGTAAGTGCTGTTTTAGGCATGTACGCTGCTCTTTTCTAAAAAGTATTTATCTTATTTAAGACAGTATAAACAGACTTTTTTAGAAGCATGTTTTAATTGGGTATTTCCCGTTGTATTTTATCTGCCTCATCTTCGCAAGCACCGTGAACATATAATTGCGAATAAAAAAATTGACAGCTTTTTATTTGTATTTCACAAAATGAATTTATATTGGTTTGAGTTTCTCTATTCATCATTCATCTCAAAATCTGTTTATGAAAAAATTAATCACAGAATTTATTGGTACTTTTTTTCTTGTATTAACAATCGGCATGGTTGTAATCGGAGGCAAGGGAGATTTTGCCCCCATAGCAATTGGTTCCGTTTTAATGGTAATGATCTTTGCAGGCGGGCATATTTCCGGTGCGCACTACAACCCGGCCGTTACGCTTGCAGTTTTAGTGCGTGGAAAAATTAGCATTGGTGAAGCTATTCCGTACATGATTGTTCAGATAATCGGGGGTATTGCTGCATCATTCGTAGTAATGTTTTTGATGGGTGATAAAATGCCTGCAGAAGCGAGCGCCATGGCCAATAGCACCAATGCTTTGGTTGCAGAATTGGTTGGCACATTTGCACTTGCTTATGTGGTATTAAATGTGGCAACAGCAAAAGGTACCAGCGGAAACAGTTTTTATGGTTTGGCAATTGGCTTTACCGTTCTTTCAATGGCTTATGCCCTTGGACCCATATCGGGAGGGGCTTTCAATCCGGCAGTGGCAGTAGGCATTAGCCTCATGCATCTTGCTTCGTGGGGCGATATTTGGGTTTACGCCGTTGGTTGTTTTGGCGGCGGTGCACTGGCTGCAATCATTTTTAAAATAAACAATCCTGACGATAAATAGATTTTTAATCCTGCAGCAAAAAGCCCTGTAGCAAATTTCGTTACAGGGCTTTTTATTGTGAACCTGTGGCTGTTTAAAGTTCAATAAGGTACTGAACGTACAAGTGTGCGACGCAACAAAAGCTTAATTAATATTCTTCAGCCGGGCTCAAAATAAAAATGAATTACAGTTAAAAGTTGGATATTCGAACTGAATGAAACAGATCAAAACATTTGGTAAATTTTGTGCTGAAGCCTTGTGCTTTGCATTTCTTTTTTTTAGCGGTTGTAGTAGGGAAGAAACATCGGGAAAAAAGGTTTTTTACTATAACGAAACAACAGGCGTTGCAACCCTTGATCCTGCTTTTGCAAAGAACCAGTCTGTTATGTGGGTAGATCATCAACTCTATAATACATTGGTAGAAACAGACAGTAATTTAAACATTGTGCCCTCACTTGCAAAAAGCTGGAACATAAGCCCGGATAGGATTGTATACACTTTTCATTTACGTACTGATGTGTATTTTCAGAACAATGAGGCATTCCCAAACAATACAGGAAGAAAACTTACAGCCAATGATGTGGTGTATAGTTTACAGCGCATTATGGATAAAAATATTGCCAGCAGCGGTGCCTGGATCTTCAATAACCGCATTGATAGTGTGAATGGGTTTACTGCATTGGATGATTCTACTTTTCAGTTAAAATTGTTGCGCCCTTTTCAACCGGTGCTGGGTATTTTAAGTATGCAATACTGCAGCATTCTTGCGCATGAGGCTGTTGAAAAATACGGTAAAGATTACAGAAGCCACCCCTGTGGTACCGGCCCCTTTCAATTAAAATACTGGGACGAGGGCCAGGCGCTTGTGCTTGAAAAAAATACTCATTACTGGGAGCATGATGAACATGGAAAATCACTGCCTTATCTTGATGCGGTAAAGATCAGTTTTTATAACAATAAGGCAACTGAGTTTTTGGAATTCCGCCAGGGCAGGCTGAGTTTTTTAAATGATATTGATCCTTCTTTTAAAGATGAAATTCTTACCAAAAAAGGCGACCTGCGTAGTGAGTGGCAAGGCAAAATAATTTTACAAAAACATCCTTACCTGAACACAGAATATTTCGGGATAATGGTTGATGAAAATAACCCGCTGGTAAAAGAATCGCCACTCAAAATAAAAGCCGTTCGCCAGGCTATAAATTATGCCATTAACCGCAGGCAACTGATGATGTATATGCGCAGCTCAATCGGCACACCCGCAGAGGCAGGCATGGTTCCTTTTGGCTTACCATCGAAGAATGCTGAAACGGTTAAAGGATACACCTACAACCCAGATACTGCAAGGCTTTTACTTAAACAGGCTGGTATAACGGATGCCAGTAATTTACCGCCGGTAAAGTTACTCACCATTCCCATTTACGCAGACATTGCCAGCTTTGCTGCGAAGCAAATTGAGGACATTGGTTTAAAGGTTCAGGTAGAAGTTGTGCAAAAGAGTTTATTGCTTCAGCAAACGGCAAAACAGGAAGCGCTTTTCTTTCGCGGAAGCTGGATTGCGGATTACCCCGAAGCCGAAAATTTTATGGCTATGTTTTACAGCAAAAATCCATCGCCGCCCAATTATACACGTTACAACAATCCTGCCTTTGATGCTTTGTACAACAAGGCCCTTGAAGAAACAAATGATTCGCTGCGTTATGCGTTATACAGGCAAATGGATCAGATGGTAATTAACGATGCGCCGGTCGTTCCCATTTGGTACGATGAAGTGATCCATCTTATCAATAATAACATAACCGGTCTCGAAGCAAATGCGTTGAATTTATTAGAGTTAAGAAGGGTTGATGTAAAGGCGGGTTTGTAGTTAAAAGAAATTTTCATTGACCAAACTGAAGAATATTTATGAGGCTTTACTTGCGTCGCACACTTGTACGGTTGGATCGTGTTTCAACTTTTATCTCAGCGAAGATTGAAGCAGTAAAAAGGATATCATAGAATGGATGGATATAAAATAAGCAACCCATTTACAAATGATGGTTCTGCTTATGCTATACTTTGCGGCAAGCTTCCTAAAGCCGCCGCCTTGCGTTAGATACTCCCAGATGATCTGTTTTTTTAAGTTCATCCAATAGTTGATTTTTACTCAACCTATTTCAGGACGAGACACTGCTGCTGAAAACCTGCGTCCCCTCCCACTTAACGCCAATGCTGATGTTAGCTGCAGACCATGAATTACCAAAACTTCCACCATGGTTTTGTCTTTTTATATGAAGCCGCATATTCGTTTATTGTCTTGCCTAATTTTTGATTTTTCAAAATGTAATAATAGTCTGGAGGTTCATCGTAAAAAAGGTCGAAGCCAAATTCTTTGCAATATTGCTCAAGCGTGTCTCTGTCGAAAAGGTTCTCATAATCCTCGTCACTAGCAGGAATAAGTGAAGGTTTTTCGAATGAAAATTTTTCTCCTTTGTCAATTATGTTATCAAAGTCGCCATGATAAATTTCAATTTCACGACGCATATTGCCCTTGTCGCACATTAGAAAATAGTAAACATCTGATGCTGTCTGTCCCATGATTTGGATAACAGTTGTGTCAAGTTCTTTAGAAATTTTCTCTGTCCAGTTATGGAGTTTTTGAAAACTGTTTACTTGAACCGTTGTCCAACCATTTTGAATATTGCCAATTGCTATATATGTCGGGTTCGCTTTGTCGTCGAGTAAAATATTTTCGTCAAGTTCTTTTGGATACGAGCCATGAGTCATTTGATTAACACCCGAAAGTTCTTGAAGAAGTTTTGCAATGTGAATTCGATTGTCAGACTTGATATGTAAGCTAATGAATGTAGCCATTAAGGTTTTGGTTTGCAGCTAACGTTAAAGTATTTGCGATGGCAGTGCTTCAGCGTTCCGTCTGCCGGTACCGAAGTTGATTTGTTATTTATTGTTGAAGATACATTTTGTTGTCGAGAGCGTCGCGTCGCCATGACGACTAAAGGTGACTTGTGATTTGCTGCTGATTGCTCTTCCGTCCAGCCCTGCTGTTGCAAATACCGTTGTTGTAGGCAGCCTTGTTTTTCAAAATTGGCGTTCGTTTTTATTAAGTAAACCTTGATAAAGGAAATAAAACGCATTTGTCAAGTTTGTATTTGCCCATCTATGGACATAATTACTTCTTTTGAAGTCACCTGACTTATAGTATCCGATAACGGTTAAATCACTACCATCCCAGCCCCGATACCCGTTATCATTTTTAAGGTTCCAAAAATCAGCTTCATGAATTTTATTGCTTAAAGTTTCCCATTGTTCTTTAGAGATATTCTTCTCAAATTCTCTAACTCTATCGAAAGTCGGACTACCGGGTTGGTGTCGATAAGTTAAATAATGAAGCTTGAAAGCACTGTCCCTTTTAGAAATAGTTATTGCTTCATAAGCAGGCGCACCTTGAAGCGAAAAAATAAATCTGTAGGCCTCCTCAGCATTAAGGCTGTCAAGTTGTGGTAGTGGTATATCATCCTTCCATAACTCCCAATTTTGTCTGTTATGCTTTTCCCTTATAAAACTGTCGGTCTTTCGCAACAATGTTGTGTCATTTTGCACATAAGCCTTCAAGGTCTTATAACTTATATCTGATGTGTCGTACATTCCAGAACTATCAATCAATGCAAAATACCTTTCGACAACAGTGTCACGGAAACCTTGTTTTGTACTACTACTTTGTCCACACCCAAGAATGAAAACTGCTAAAGAAAATAAACGAATTTTTCTCATGGCCTGAGATGAAATGTGTTGTCTAAAAAGGTTGCCTACAACACGTAAATTGGTGCTATTATATGATATTTCCAAAAAAAAACCATTGATTTTCAAGTAACTAGTGTTATACATTTTTAGATTGTCGTAGCGTCAATACAACATTACCATTCTATGTTTTCATTTTAATCAGATCGTCTAATGACTTATTATATTAACGAGCTTTTTGTTTACTCCGTCGCCGTATTTCGTGGCCTCACGAAACACTTTCGCTTCAATCTGCGCTTCGGTAAAAGCCCATTTATAATCCGAACGTACAAGTGTGCGACGCAAGGGGTGAAGCTATGAAATACCTTAGCCTGGCTCATAAAAATTATACATTGCAAACTATATTACCTATCTGTAACTTCTGCGATCAAAAATTTTAAATAGTTGGTGTTTTCCAGCCCCCAAACTATCGGGTGGTCGCTGGCTTGCGCATGAAATACCACTTGCCTTAATTTTTTCTTTGCATCTTTTGCAGCGGCTTCAATGGTATGTAAAAACAGATCGGGCGGCACTAAATTGGTGCAGCTTGAGGTAACCAAAAAGCCACCGTTTCTAAGCAGCTTCATGCCGCGAAGATTGATTTCTTTATATCCTGCAACGGCTTTGGCAATATGTTCGCGGCTCTTTGTAAATGCAGGCGGGTCCAGCATTACAACGTCGTATTGCCTACCTTCTTTGGTCCAGTTTTTAAGCGCATCAAACGCGTTCATGGTTTGAAATTTACAAATATCTGCGAGCCCGTTTAGCTGTGCATTTTTATTGGCCTGCTCTACTGCATTTGCAGAAATATCTAAGCCAAGCACACTCTTAGCGCCGTAATGCGCCGCATGAATTTCGAAGGTTCCCGTATAGGTGAATGCGCCCAATACTTCAGCGCCTTTTACAATATTTTGAATTGCTGCACGGTTATCGCGCTGATCTAAAAAGTATCCTGATTTCTGACCGTTTTCAATATCAACATAAAACTGCAACCCATTTTCGTGTATGATAATATTGGTATCAAATGGCTCAGATAAAAATCCTTTTCGCTGATCCAATCCTTCAAGTTCCCTTACGGGCACATCGTTGCGTTCGTAAATACCTTTTGGATTGAATAAGCTTTGTAAAGCCGTTACGATATCAGGTTTCCATCGGTCAATGCCAAGAGAAAGTGTTTGAATTACAAAGTAGTCGTTGAATTTATCGATGATCAATGCAGGTAATTCATCTGCCTCGCCGAATATTAAGCGGCAGTTTTCTGTATAGGCAATTTTCTTTCGGTATTTCCAGGCCCGGCTGATTTTCTCATAAAAAAAAGCCTCATTGATTTCTTCTTTTTTTCTCGTTAGCAACCGTACTGCGATCTGCGATTTAGGATTGATGTATCCACGGCCTGCAAACTTATCGTCGCTGTAAAAAACATCTACAATATCGCCGGCAGTTACATCGCCAACAATTTTTTCAATCTCATTTCCAAAAACCCACGGATGCCCGTTTGCAATACGTTGCGCAATTTTTCTTTTCAGAAATACTTTAGTCATGCAGCAAAGATAGCACCGGTAAATAGTTTAAAGTTTTCGGTTTTTATGAGCCCGACTTTAGCGCTTTGGTGAGGCTGCTGTTGCGTCGCACACTTGTACGGTTGGATATACTATTGAGCTTTTATCCCGGCTCTGGCCAATCAAATGTTGCTGTAGCAATAGCAGTAAGTTTTACAAAATCGAGTGCAAAATAATTCAGTAAAAATCCAGTATTTATTAAATTCCGTAAGCATTAATAATAAAATACCAAAAACAATCAAAACATTTCAATTATGACAAACAAAGAAACTGTTCAGCAAATGTATGCTGACTTTGGTCAGGGAAACATTACCGGAATATTAAACGTAATCAGCGATGATATTATTTGGGATACCCCCGGGCCCCGATTGATCCCATGGGCTGGTGTAAGGCGTGGTAAAGCCGGGGCTATTGATTTTTTTCAGCAGGTTGGATCTTCTACTACCTACGAAAAATTTGAGCCGCAAACTTTTATTGAAGAAGCCGACACAGTAGTGGCTTCAGGTGTTGGACATTTTACTACTAAAACAACCGGTAAGAAAGGTATCTCGCCGTGGATAATGGTATGGACTTTTAAAGATGGAGTGGCTACACAAGTAAAGAATCATTGGGATACTTATGCCATTGCTGAAACCTTTATGTTGTAGTATGATTGGTTTGCCATCGCAGATTTATTTCAGGCACTTACGCTTAGATAAAAGTTCAATAGCGCTCCAACCGCATAAGTGTGCCACGCAACCGCCGATGCCATGAAACACAAAAGCCGGGTACATAAAAACCCCGGCAAATTTTTGCTGCAACTATATTTTTATTTCAATCTGCAAACTGTACCGAATACACCATAGGCAAATAATTATTGATCACCTGCCAGCTTTCGCCGCGATCGTTTGAAATAAACAAGTTGCCCGTAGTGGTGCCAAATGCAACAGCATCGCCGGATGTAGCCAAGGCATGGCGATATACAATATCAAAACAATTTTCCTGTGGCAATCCCTTGCGGAATTCTTTCCATGTTTTACCGCCATCGTCGGTGCGGCAAATAAAAAGCGAACCTTTAATGGCAACGCGTATTTCATCGCTGTCTGCAGGTGCTACCCAGGCCTGGTCTGGATTGTCATCGGCAACAGCCATTGCAAAACCAAAACGTGCAGGGCCTGATTGCTCACTTACATCCTGCCAGTTTTTTGCACCATCGGTTGAATAAAAAATGCCACAGTGGTTTTGCTGCCAGAGTATGTCGGGGTTTGTTGGGGCGGCAACAAGAATATGCGGGTCGTGGCCAACATCTGAATCAGGATCGGGAAGAAAAGCGGCCTTCAATCCTTTGTTTCGCACTTCCCATGTTTTGCCACCATCCATCGTTTCAAAAACACCGGCACAACTGATGCCGATATGAATATGATTTTCGTCGCGTGGGTCTACAACAATGGAATGAATACCAGGCTGGTCCCTTCCGCCACCCATCCAGCTCGTCTTTCTGCTGGGGTGCTGCCACAACGATTGCACCAGTTGAAAACTGTTGCCTTCATCTTCGCTCATAAACAAGCCACCGGGATCGGTGCCCAGCCACAATCTTGACGCATGATTGTTACCACCATGGCTCATGGCCCATATATACCGCGTGGCCGCAGGCATGCCATCTTTTAGTTCTTCACCTTCAGGATAGGCCGGTGCCGCTACCTCTTGCCATGTTTTACCACGGTCGTTAGAGCGGTGCAGTTTTACCCCCCAATGCCCATGATCGAGTGCAGCCCACCATTTGCCATTGCGTGGGTCTGCATAAGCAATAGAAACAGGAACACCCGAAAATGAAATGTTTTCTACTTTCCATTGGTTATCGCTGTAACTGTATGCAACAAGTCCTTTACGTGTGCCTAAAAGAAGCGTTGTTTTCATGACAAAATGTTTGTTGGTTGTTGTATGGTTTTATCCGCCAGACAAAGCCTGGATAATGAAGATCTCACTATTGTTATTTAATGCATCGTTAAGTGCTTTGCGGTCTGTTATCATGTTGCCATCAATAAAAATATTTACGTGTTTGCGCAGGCAGCTTTGCTCATCAAGAAGGTAATTTTTTATGCCGGGATAATGGGTGTCCATCTCGATGAGTATTTCACCAAGCGATGTTCCGTTTGCAGGGGTATCAGCAAGGTTCGGGAAAAATCTTTTCAGCGCTTTGGTAAATTTTACAACTGGCATGTGATAAGTTTAGACTTACAGCAGAATAAAATTATGACAATGAAATATTAAAAGCAATAAAAAATATTTTGGTTACAGGCTGTTGTTCTTTGTGGCATCGCCTGTTGTGTCACTCACTTGTGCGGTTGGAACAATATGCAGCTAAAGGCTATTAGCGGTTAGCCTTTAGCTATTAGCTAACAGCCAACGGCTAATGGCTATTGCATCTGCACAAGTGTGCGACGCAAGTAAAGCTTCATTCAAATTCTTTAGCCCGGTTCAAAATAATTCTATTCTTATAAGCCAACAAAAAAAATGCACAACTCAATCGGTTGTGCATTTTTTAATATTTATACAGCACATTTTTGTACCGGCAGAATGTAGTTACAGTGTTGCCATATCAATTACAAAACGGTAACGAACATCGCCTTTCAGCATTCTTTCGTAAGCTTCGTTGATATCTTTAATGTTGATGAGTTCAATGTCTGAAACAATATTGTGTTCGGCGCAATAGTCAAGCATTTCCTGTGTTTCGGGAAGCCCGCCGATTGCTGACCCTGCAATACTTCTTCTGTTACCCAACAGGCTGAAACCATACATTTCAATAGGTGTTGGCGGTACGCCTACACAAATTTGTACGCCATTTGTTTTTAGCAGGTTTAGATAAACATTGTAATCGTGCTTGGCTGAAACGGTATCAATGATAAAATCAAAAGAGCTCTTTACGGCATTAAGTTGTTCCTGGTCAGAAGTCAGCACAAAATGATGTGCACCCAGCCTTTCAGCATCTTGTTTTTTTGATGGCGACGTGCTGAGCATGGTAACATCTGCACCAAATGCAACGGCGAATTTAACCGCCATGTGCCCTAAGCCACCCAGGCCAAGAACGGCAACTTTATGACCTTTGCCAATCTTCCAGTGTTTTAGTGGTGAGTAAGTTGTAATGCCTGCGCAAAGCAACGGTGCTACTGCCGCGAGGTCTAATTTTTCAGAAATCTTTAAAACAAAATCTTCATGCGCTACCATGATATTTGAGTAGCCGCCATAGGTTGGCGTTTTTTTATCCTGCTCACGACTATTGTATGTGCCTGAGCTGCCGTTGCTGCAATATTGTTCAAGCCCGTCGTTACAATTATCGCAAATACGGCATGAATCTACCAGGCAGCCAACACCTACAAGATCGCCTTCTTTGTATTTTTTTACATGACTCCCTACCTTGGTTACGCGACCTACTATTTCGTGGCCGGGAACCATGGGGAAAATTCCGGTAAACCATTCGTCTCTTATCTGGTGAAGATCTGAGTGACAAACCCCGCAAAACAAGATATCAAATTGTACATCGTGATTGTTTGGTTCGCGCCTTTCAAAATTCCAGGGTGCCATTGCTGATTTGTTGTCCTGTGCCGCATACGCTTTTGTTGCTGTTGCCATGTTTATTGTTGGTTTTTTTATTGCTGACGTTTGGATATACTTATGGTGCGCGACCAGTGTATAGGTTAGAACCGAAGTATAACAGAATTGTGTAAAAATAGTTCAACTACATTGAGGATACGAAAGAAATATTCAGGTAAGGTTTTCACGGCTGCCTTCCATAAGGCAGTTAAAGTTTATTCCGTTTACTTATAAGTGATGTGTTGCCTTATAGCCTAAAAACACCCCCTCGCCTTTATTGCTACAGCAATAAAGGCGAGGGGGTACACAACCACTAAAGATTCACTTTTTCAATATCTTGTTTATCCAATCATTTGTTTCCTTCACCAAAACTGACATCACATCTTTCTTTCCTGCTTTAAATGAATGATCTGCACCTTCAATCTTTATCAGTGTTGCAGGCTTTAATGAATTACAAACCGGCTCAATTAAATCCCATGCAGCAAGTTCATCTTTTGTGCCTTGTAAAAAAAGCATCCGTTGTTTTACATGCTGCAAATGTTCAGCTCGGTCTGTAGAAGGCTTGCCCGCAGGGTGCAATGGAAAACCATAGAAGATGATTCCTTTCACGTCAACATCATTATGCTCAGCCAAATATTGCGAACTCATTCTTCCGCCGAAAGATTTACCCGCAACAAAAAGCGGTAAACCAGGAAATAATTGCTTCGCTTTGGCGATCGCTGCTAAGATTGTTTTGTGCGCAACCGGCGGCCTGTCTGCAGGCCCTTTTTTCTTTTCCATAAAAGGAAAATTAAAACGTAATGTAGCAATACCATTTTCTGCAAGCGCATTTGCCAGCAACACCATAAACGAATGGTTCATGCCTGCGCCGGCGCCATGCGCAAGTGTCACCATGCAGTTACAATTGTCCGGCAGCATATATTCGGCAGAAACATTTCCAATTTCAGGGGAAACCTGCAGTACCATTGATTGGGTATTCATGTGCCTGTATTATTTAGAATGGTTAAAAATAATTTATCACTTTAAAATTAGTCATGGTTTGTGAAAGTATATTTTGGTTTCAGGCTTTTGTATTTTATGGCATCGCCTGTTGTGTCACTCACTTTACCGGCGGGAGCTATGTTGATCAAAGCGAAATTTAGCGAGGGCATACTTGTACTTTTACCTTGTAAATGCTGGTTCTAGTCGGCAATAGCCTGTTCAATTGGCACCGGCTCAAATAATTTTTTCTTCATGGTATACTTTACCCTGAAAATACCATAGATTATTGCAATGCCAATAATGATCGTACTATTAATGAGCACCTGCTTTTGAATATCTGCTGAAGGAGAGTTATTCCAGAGCGCATAACTCATACCGGTAATACCAATAATTTGTGGCCACGGATATAAAGGTGTTTTAAAAGGACGTTTGAAATCTTTATATCTCCTGCGTAGTATCAACACGTTAATATGAGAGATAATATAAGCTACCAGCCATAATGAAGCAGCAGAAGTAATCAGCATAATAATCACATCGCCTTTCTCACCAAACAAAAGCAGTGGAATTGCCGCAAGCGCCGCAAAGATCAGTATGCCAAACCATGGCGTATCCCACCTGGGATGTATCTTTTTAAAAATTGCCGGCAATTGATTGTGGTGCGCCATTCCATAAAATAACCGTGGCGTGGTAGCAAGAAGAATATTTACGGTACTGGACGAAGTAGTGATTGCAAAAACTACAATAATAAAAGTGGCAGTTTTACTATAAAAGGCCTGCGCCAGCAACCAATGTGGAATATCTGAGGATGCAAGGTCTGCAGCAGGAACCTGTATCATACCGGCCAGTGCAATAAGGCCATAAAAAATGATGAGCAGAAAAAATGAAATCAGCATAGCCCTGGGTAAATCTTTTTCAGGTCGTTTTGATTCTTCTATTAATGGGCAAACAAATTCAAGGCCTGCAAACGACCATAGCGCAAGGGTCATCAACGATAGCACGGAAAAATTTGTATCAAGGATTTCCTTTTTAAAGGTTGCTGCGTCAATGCCTTGTGCTTGTGCCGTACCAAAAGTTTCAAAGCCCAACAGCAGTATCGCAACAATCATTATATACACAATCAGGTTTTGAACAGAAGAAAAAATATCAATGCCCAGTACATTTAAAATGGTAAGTAATATTAAGATAACCAAACCCAGGTGTTGGTAAATTCCGGGAAAAGCTGTTTCCAGTACGCGTTTCATCAACATCAATTCAGATGGAATGGAAAATGCAGAGACGGCAATATACCCGCAGAGCACCAGTACAATGGCCGGAAAATTTCCCATAGCTACTGTAGTGTAAGTGCCGGGCCCGCCTGCTTTAGGCATCATCAGTGATAATTCGAGGTAAGTGAAAATATAGCACAACGTAAGAATTGCTGCCAGTAACAGGGCAATTAAAAATGATGCACCGCCCTGCCCCGCGCCGTTAAGAATGGAAACAAAACTTGACTGCGATGTTACATTACCAATGGCCACTACAAACAAAGAAGAAAACCCCAATACTTTTTTTAGTGATAATTGTTTAGTCTGCAAGGGGGATACATTCATGGGTATGAAAATAGTTTTTTTTATTTTACGGGCTACAGGTTTTCATGGCGTCTTCGTTGTGTCACTCACTTGTACAGCATAATATTATTGTACTTTAATAACCAGGCACAAATATATTTTTACAACTAAGTAGGGTAAACTTGAAATGTCGCATTGAAAAAAATAAATACGGCATTTAATAAACTCATCACTAATGACCCATCATTATACAGCGGCACATGAAAGTTAAACACTAAAAGTAATTATAAACCTTCTTCAACAATTATTGGAATTTAAAATAGAAACCAAACTGGTAGCAATTTTTTCATCGTTTGTTAATGATGGGTTAACGAAAAGGATATGCACCTGTCTTTTATTTGTACAATATTCCAACGTGCCTTATGACAAAGTTTCAATATTGTTTTTTATTTCTACCTCCATGACGTGAAGCATTATTTCAAGCCGCCCATTACTCAATATCATTAAGTTTTATACACTATCTAAATCAACAAAACAAACATTTATGAAAGCTCGTTTACGAAAAAGGCTCATGTCCTTTTCTATGCAAATGCTGGCTTTGTGCGGCGCTGTGCAATCACATGCGCAAACGACCGCTACAGGGCCCAGTACGCTTCAAACACCTTTTGTGCAGCCCCTGCTGCCCGGTTACAAATTCACTTCTATCCTAAGTGCCAATGATTCTATTGGTGGTTATCCAATGGCGGGTACACCGGATGGTCTTGGTGCTTTTGACAATGGGGATGGGACATTCACCTTACTAATGAACCATGAATTTGTAAACACAGTGGGTGCTGTACGTGCCCATGGTTCAAAAGGTGCGTATGTTTCAAAATGGATCATCAACAAATCCAATCTTTCAGTATTAAGCGGCAGCGACCTGATGCAAAATGTAAACCTGTGGAATGGTTCAGGTTACACTACATTTAATTCGTCCAGTCCAATGATTGCAGGCTTCAGCCGTTTTTGTTCAGCAGACCTTCCCGCAGCATCAGCATTTTATAACAGTACAAGTGGTTTGGGTACACAGGAACGCATCTTCATGAATGGTGAAGAAAGCGGAACAGAAGGCCGTGCACTTGCCCATATTGCAACAGGGCCTAATGCAGGTACAACCTATGATCTTCCTTACCTTGGAAAGTTTGCATGGGAAAATTCAGTAGCAAGCCCTGCAACCGGAGACAAAACTGTTGTTGCAGGAATGGATGATGGTACCGGCGGACAGGTTTATTTTTATGTAGGTACCAAAACAAACAGTGGTACTGAAATTGAGAAAGCAGGCCTTAGCGGGGGTAAATTATTTGGTATAGCTGTTACCGGATTTACAATTGAAAGAGTAAACACCACCACATTAAATCCATTACCTGCGGCAGGTACAAGGTTCAGCATGGTTGATTTTGGTGATGTAAGCAATGTTACTGGTGCTGCATTGAATACGAACAGTGTAAATGCAGGTGTTACCAGTTTCTCCCGCCCTGAAGATGGTGCATGGGATCCGGCGCATCCTAATGATTTTTATTTTGCAACCACAGACCAGATAGACCAGGTAAACGATGGAATTGGCACACAGGTGGGCCGTTCCCGTTTATGGCGTTTGCGTTTTGATGATGTTACCAATCCTGCATTGGGTGGCACAATCGAAGCAGTATTGGATGGTACAGAAGGCCAGAATATGATGGACAATCTGGCAATAGATAAATATGGTCATATTACTTTGCTGGAAGATGTGGGCAACTCTGCACACAATGGTAAAGTATGGCAGTATGATATTGCTACCGATGCTTTAAAAATGATCGGTAAACATGATGTTGCACGTTTTGGTGATATAAATATTGCAGCCACTGCTCCGTATAATCAGGATGAAGAAAGTTCAGGAGTAATTGATGTACAGGATATCCTTGGTGCAGGTATGTACCTGATCGTTGATCAGGCACACTCTGCAACAGGTATACCAACTGATCTTGTAGAAAACGGGCAGCTATTCGCTATTTACAATCCTGACACTTACAGAAGTTATGTAACAGCACAGGGAGCAGGTCCAAGCACATTGCAATCTCCTTTTCTTAAACCTGTGGACCCAAAAGTTAAATTCACATCTATTTTAAGTGCCAATGATTCTATTGGTGGTTATCCAATGGCGGGTACACCGGATGGTCTTGGTGCTTTTGACAATGGGGATGGGACATTCACCTTACTAATGAACCATGAATTTGTAAACACAGTGGGTGCTGTACGTGCCCATGGTTCAAAAGGTGCATTTGTTTCAAAATGGATCATCAACAAATCCAATCTTTCAGTATTAAGCGGCAGCGACCTGATGCAAAATGTAAACCTGTGGAATGGTTCAGGTTACACTACATTTAATTCGTCCAGTCCAATGACTGCAGGCTTCAGCCGTTTTTGTTCAGCTGATCTTGCTCCTGTTGCGGCTTATTACAACAGTACAAGTGGCCTTGGTACACAGGAACGTATTTTTATGAACGGAGAAGAAAGCGGAACAGAAGGCCGTGCACTTGCACACATAGCTACAGGCCCCAATGCCGGCACCAGTTATGAATTGCCTGCGCTTGGTAAAATGGCTTTTGAAAACAGTGTTGCAAGCCCTGCAACAGGCAATAAAACTGTAGTGGGCCAAATGGATGATGGTACTGGTGGCCAGGTTTATTTTTATGTAGGTACCAAAACAAACAGTGGTACTGAAATTGAAAAGGCCGGTTTAACCAATGGCAAATTATATGGTATTGCTGTAACAGGTTTTGCTATTGAAAGAGTAAACACCACCACATTAAATCCTTTGCCTGCGCCAGGTACAAGGTTTACTTTGGCTGATCTTGGCGATGTTACAAATATTACCGGTGCCACACTCAATACCAACAGCGTAAATGCAGGTGTTACCAGTTTCTCACGCCCTGAAGATGGTGCATGGGATCCTGCACATCCTAATGATTTTTATTTTAATACCACAGACCAGATAGACCAGGTAAACGATGGTATTGGCACACAGGTGGGCCGTTCCCGTTTATGGCGTTTGCGTTTTGATGATGTAACCGACCCTGCATTGGGTGGCACAATCGAAGCAGTATTGGATGGCACAGAAGGCCAGAATATGATGGACAATCTGGCAATAGATAAATATGGTCATATTACTTTGCTGGAAGATGTGGGCAACTCTGCACACAATGGTAAAGTATGGCAGTATGATATTGCTACCGATGCTTTAAAAATGATCGGTAAACATGATGTTGCACGTTTTGGTGATATAAATATTGCAGCCACTGCTCCGTATAACCAGGATGAAGAAAGTTCAGGAGTAATTGATGTACAGGATATCCTTGGTGCAGGTATGTACCTGATCGTTGATCAGGCACACTCCGCAACAGGTATACCTACTGATCTTGTAGAAAACGGGCAGTTACTGGCAATGTATAATTGTGTGGCTACTTTCTCATCTGATACAGTTACTGCATGCCTTAACTACAGATGGAATGGACAGCTATACAATGCTTCCGGTATATACACTTATAATACCACAAACGCGGCTGGCTGCGATTCTACGGCTACACTTGTTCTTACAGTTTATCCTGTTGCAAAACCTAAAAAACCGGTAATTGTTGCAGATGGCAATACTTCAGATCTTTGTCCGAGTGAGACCGTTACACTTTCTACAGTACAAAGCTACCCAACCTATAAATGGAGCACCGGTGCCACTACTCCAAGCATTGTGGTAAATACAACCGGCAGGTATGATGTTACGATTACTTCTGCCGATAATGGTTGTGTACGCACTTCTGATAATATCATTGTTTCTTACATTAAGAAATGCGGTAAACCTTTTGCAATTGGTGCAACTGATATAAGCACCTCTTCTGCAACGGTAAGCTGGACAGAAGTGAATTGTGCAGTAGGCTATATATTACAATACAGAAAACTTGAAGACCCGGTTTACACTACTGTAAATATATCTTCCGGCTCAACTACAAGTTACAGCATTACAGGTTTATCTGCACTAACTAGATACGAATGGAGCGTGGCTACAATTTGTGATGATAGTCCGCTTACAACAAGTGTGTTCAGTTCGCCCAAAGTGTTTCGTACAGCAAGCAATGCAATTGCTGCTGCAATTGTAAGCTCTTCGGTAAAAGCTACGGGTGGTTTTAAAGTATCTGTTTCTCCAAACCCAGCCACCACAAATGCCAATATAACAGTAAGTGGTGCAAAGGGAAGTGTAGCAGTATCTGTAAGTGACCTGAGCGGAAAAACTTTATGGAAGAGTGGCAATACTTTTAGCAGTATGATTGCAATGCCTGTTGAAAGACTTGCAAAAGGAATTTATATCATAACTGTTATTTCGGGTGCGGATCAGGTAACGGTAAAATTGGTTGTTGCGAAATAAGTATAAATATAAGTCCGACTTTATAAAATCAAAAAGAAAAACCAATCCTGCAGGTACTGACCTGCAGGATTTTTTATGGTCTGAAAAACAATCTTGCTACACCCAAATTTTGCAGTAGAAATTTTTTGAGCCCGGCAGTAGATCTTTATGGTATCGTTCCTTGCGTCGCACGCTTATACTGCAGAATATATCTGAGCTTTTAACAGCCAATACATCTAACTGCAAAATCCCGGTACAGCAAGACTTAGATGATACGTTTTCTAAAATTAAAAGACCGGCGGACCCGCCTGTTTCGTATTGCTGTGCAACAGGCTATTGTGAGAAAAATTTATGCTGGTATCAATCTGATTAATTCAAACAAATTCTCGCTGTAATGGTGCACTTGTTATGCTCTGTATAGTATGAAGCAGCAATTTGCACCTTGTTGAATAAAGATCCGAACGTAGAAGTGAGTGACACAAGGGAAGCTCAATAGTAGCAGTAAGTTTGGTTCAAAAAAATATTCCTTGGCTTAACGTTTGCAGCAACCCTGGCGTAAGCGAAATAAACGATTCTTAACAGCCACAAAATGTTTATACTAAAATAAGTACCCCTTTTTTTTGAGTGGATAAATATTTGATATCAGCACTATTGCTTTCGTTGATTCTTCATTGCAACAGCAAACTGGTTGTTTACTACAGCGGCGGCAGGCACGCCTATTTTATAAATACTTCTTCCGTAGGTAGCTGCATACAATTGCCTTGTATTCACAGCGAAATTTAAAGTTGAGACAACGGCAGCTGGCATTTTTGTACCAAGCCTTAGCCAGTTTGTTCCACCATTTACACTGTAATACACGCCTATATCTGTACCCAGGTATAAAGTGTTTGTATTTGCCGGATCAATCTCCAGGTCGTTTACAGGCACTTGTGGCAGATCGTTTGAAATCCTTACCCAGCTTGCACCTGCATTGGTTGTTTTGTAAATATGCGCATCTTTAACACCATACCTGTAACCGCTAAAACCTACATAAGCGATATCCGGATTTGCAGCTTCTGTTTTTATAAACGTTACCCATAAAACAGGGAGGCCGGTAGTAATTTTCTGCCAGCTTGTACCGCCGTTTTTGGTTACATAAACCTGGCCGTCGTCGCTGCCGCTGTAGATATAATTATTATTTGAAGGCGCTACCGCCAATGCAGTGATGGTACCAAAATTACCTGCACCTGTGCCATTGGTTAAGTCGGCGCTTATAGCCGTCCATTTACTTTGAGAAGGGTTAAATTTATAGACTTTGTTAGTTCCAAAATATCTTATTGCAGGAGTTACAGGATCAAGCCTTATGGGGCACCGCCAGTTAAACCTGTCAGAAAAATTAATACCAGTCGTAGAGATGCTTAAGCCTCCATATTGCGATGAATATGTTTCTGTACGGTCTGCAGGGTTTACCCGTATTTGAACACCATCGCCACCGCCAAATAATTGCCAGCCGGCAACTGCTTGTGTAGATGTATGCGCAAAGCTATTGTCCTGGAAAGCCGCACTTACAAAAGTTTCATCTGCTTTGTACACATCAAAGTCATACACCTGTGTATTGGGCAGGCTGCTGAAAGTAATATTACTAAGCGAATTTGTTGAAGTATAAACACCACCATCATTACCTATTACAACTTTTGTATTGGTAACCCGGTTTACGCAAACGCTGTGCTGGTCAACATGAGATGACGCAGCCACAACCTGCCAGCTGCTGCCACCATTTGTTGTGCGGAATAAATTAAAATCACTGAAATAAACAATGTTCTCATTTGCGGGGTCGCATGTAATGCCACCAAACCACCAGGTATAAGTTGTGGCAGCAGAAATGCCTGTTTTTATTGATGTAAATGTTGTGCCATCGTATTTATAAATTGTATTGAATGTGCCGTCTTTGTTGGCAACGCTTACAAAAAGTTTACCGGCATTTGTTGGTGGAATATCAATAGTGAGTTTGCCGCGGTTTACGTCGTCGGGCAATAGTTTGGTCCACTGTGTGCCACCATCTGTTGACTTATACAGGTTAGAAGTAATACCTCCATAAACACGCAAGCCCGGCCTTGAAACCCGTTCCCAGGTAGTGGCGTATAAAGTGTTTGCATCTACAGGACTTATTGCAACATCGTTTATAGAAGTAGAGTCAGAAATGTACAGCACCTTGGTCCAGTTGGTACCTCCGTTAACAGATTTATATAAACCCCTGTCGCTACTCTTCTGATAAATATTACCAACCGCAGCTACATAAACAATGTTGCTGTTTGTTCTAGCCACAGAAACTTTACCAATAGTACCCGCCGTTGTTAATCCTATGCTTTTCCATGTTTTTCCTGCATTTAAAGATTTGTAAATGCCATTGCCATCATAGGTAATGGAACCGCCACCGGTATTGGGTTCACCGGTACCCGCATATATAATACTGTCATTGTTAGGGTCTAATTCAATATCCCCGATAGCAAGAGCTGTTTGCTTATCGAATATGGGCAACCAGGTAGCGCCAAAGTTGGTACTTGTAAAAATGCCGCCACTTGCACTGGCAGCATAGATTGTTGTATCATTATTGCGGGGCATTTCAATATCTGTGATCCTGCCACCAATATTTGATGGGCCTATCAATTTCCACTTTGGCACAGCGGCTATAGAAACATTCATTTCTTCAATCGCGTTATCCTTTTCAATTCTTAACCTTATCGCATCTTTTACATCTTGCGGTACGGTACCATAGTGCTCATTACGCACTGCAAAATAATCTGTATCGGGTATTTCTGTTTCCTCTTCTTCCTGCTCCCTGCTTTCATTACAGGCAAAAAAGAGCACCTGCAACGCCAGCACACTTAAAAGAAAAACAATCTTGTAAGCAGTGTTGAATTTTTTTTTATAACTGTGCGTATAGGCAAATACTCTCATTTCGTTGGCTTTAGCGAAAGGTACAACAATTAAGAATAGTTTTATGTAGCCGGCTGCGTTACTGCTATCATCGCCTGTTGTGTCACTCACTTGTACATTCTGTTTTTATGGCAGCAGTGCGGGAAGTACTACCCGTAAATTTTTCTCATTTTAGCCTTGATAATCTTCGGGTAATTTTTTTATTAATGAATACTTTTTTATTTACGATCAGGAATGTTCCGAACGTACAAGTGAGTGACACAACCAAAGCATGATAGTACTACCAAAGTGTGGTACATAAATCTTTCTTATTGCACGCAAAAAGGTAATTGCTTTGATCTTTATGTTACCAAACCCACCATGGAGCTGCTGTTAGTTCAGCATACACAATAACATCGAATATTACATGGGCAATAATGCAGGGTACAATACTTTTTGAATATTGTTTTAACAGGCCAAGCACCAAAAAAAGCAGCAATGATATGAGGAAAAGAGCGGTTGCATCTATTCTTTGTGCAGCAAACGGAGCAAGAAATAAAGTGGCTTTATATGCAGCATGTGATAATGATGCAAACACAACAGAGAAGGTTGTATTAACTTTTTGCAACGTTCCCTGTATAAAGCCGCGAAACACCAACTCTTCAACAACTGCAATGCAAACAGCAACGATAGCAAAACTATTGATGCTGCCCGGGAGAAGAAACATACCAAAAGAATGCCTGTAATACAGCGCAGCTGCAATACCCATTTGAAGACCCAGTATATTAAAGAGTAGCATTTTGGGGGATAGCAGATCGTGATAAAAATGCGTAAGCATAATTGCAGGCGGGAGCATTTGCAGGCTGATAATAAAAGCCGCAGCAGCAATTGACAGGTAAGCGATAACACACAAAGGAAAAGGAGCATGAATGTACCATGCAAATACGATACAGGCTAAGCTGCATATGATGCCACTGGATAGTGCGGCTCTGCTTCTTTGCTGTACAGCAATGACCATCTCAGGAAATTTGATTGTTCTGTTTATTCAATAAAAAACTTCTGCTTGCTATTGCACGCAACATTATTCCAAAAAATAATGTAAGCGGAATGATCAGCAACAGCCAGCCCGACCCAAGACAGGCTCCTGAATTAGGCACGATGATACAGCCCGGTAAGGCCTTTTGTAAAGCGTTAATGTTGGCACTGTCTTTAAAATTATCCTCAGGCAGAGAAAGATACCTGAGTTGCTTAAGAGAATAAAGTGTTTGATTGTCTGTTACCGTATCTGTAATAGCAAGACCACTTAGTTTGGGTAATTGTGTTACAGCATGTAAGCTTTTTACATTTTCAGTGCCCTGCATTTCAAACACCTGCAGGCCGGGATGGTGCAATACCGTTGTATCAAATTCAGACTGTGAAATGTTTTCAGGTAAACCCAGCCATGTTAGTTGATTTAAAGAATCAAGTGATGAAAGATTAAGGCAACCAGATCCGCCAAGATTTAATACTGTAAGGTTTTTGAATTGCTTTGCTATATTACTTACATCCAGTGAATCAAATCCACTCAGGTTCAAACCGGTTAGATGATGCAATGTTTGTAAAAAAGGGAAGTGATTGCCAAAAGCAGTTAGTTTTTCAATTTGTGGGTTGTATTGAAAGAAATTTGTGTCTATAATAACTTTATCATCCTGCATTAAAATTACCTGACGTAAGGATGGTATTGCCGGTAAAGCAGTAGAGACTACAGAGTCTTCTATACTAAAATAAATGCATTCGATCTCTTTCCATTTAGTAAGCCATTGAAACTGTTGCGGGGATAATTGAGTTACCAGCAATTTAGGAGAAAAAAGTGCAGTAAGCTTTGCGAAAGCAGTACTTAAGTCTGCTGAGTCATCTATCGTAATCTCAAGTGATAAATGTGGTTTTACTTTTGCTATTTTGTCAAGATAGGGCAAATAAACTGCTGGTATTGCCGAATTTATAGTAAGTGTTTGCAGGGCTGAAATATCGGTATTTTTCATTTGTTTAAACCAAGGTAACAGGCTCTTGTTTTTATTAATGACTATTGCATTTAAATGACCATTAATGTATATCAAAGAGTCGCCGTTCTTACTTTCAAAATGCAGCGAATCCTGTTTTATATCATCATAGTAATAAGGAGCATCATCCAGTAAAAGAAAATCTCCTTTCTGTGCCAAAAGAGCCCCGGAATTTATGCTATCAGATGTTATGGAGCTCAAAAAATAAAGCTTTGACATATTATAGCATGAACCAGTACCAGAAATTTTTACCACGGTAGTCTTGTTCTCGTTACTATTGTTCTTTACGATAAACATAACTATTGCTACCGTTATTGCAGCTATAAAAAACAGTGGCAACCATCTTAAAATACTGTATGATTTATTCCGTGGTTTTGCATTTTGTTTCATGTGCGACTTTTAGAAAAAACTTACAACAGTTTTTTAATCTTTAAAAGTATCTCAATTGCTGTGCTTTACACATGATGGCGATCAGTGCTGTGGCTGATATGAATTAGCTTTCTTATTACTATTTGTTCTGAAAACAGCGCATCGGGTGGCAACAACAAGCCGTTATAGTCCGCATGAACAATGGCTTTGCCAGTTTTATAAAACGTTTAAACCATTATATAAAAGTGTAGGAATTTTATTGGAGCCGCACTGTTGAACAATAATTGATCGTTCCTTGCGTCGCACACTGCAACAGCAACAATTCTATTGAGCAACGCGACGATCGTTTTATGAATTTAGTTTTTCAACCGAATATATTTTTCAATGTTTAGCCTGTTCACCCCTATGCTATCGATCTTTTCAATGCCTTGCTGAACAAGCGTATCATTGTTTATTGTAACAGTAAAATGAAAGTCATTTCCTTCCCATTGCCTGTCATTACAATATTCAAGATGTTCGGTATAAGCACTGTCCTGCAAAGTATACTTACCGCCGCCTGAAGAATAAAATGCAAGTGAGTCTTTCCCCCTATTTAAATCATGACCCATAAATGCGAAATGTGTATCATTGATTACTTTTATAAATTCCTTTCCCATTGTATAATCTGTAATGGTAGAATCATTTTTCTCAACAGTAATTCCGGTGATCAGTTTCCAGGTTCCCTCTATTGGCAGTGTTGCTTTTTTTGCGGAATCATTTTGAGTTGCTTCACCGCATGATGCAAGTGTTGCGGCAAGTACTAAAAAAACAATACTTAATTTCATGTTGTTGTTTTTATTTTCAGGAAATAAATGCGGTACACAATATATGAAAACTAATTTCTAAAATTCAACGCACTTTTTATCTTTTATCTGAATTTATTGAAGCCTTGCAAACCCTAAGCCGGACTGTATCAAAGTGCTCGGCAGCATTACTTCAGTACAAGAATGCGACGCAAGGATGTTTAATTTTTATTCAATTGCCTGGCTCAAAAGATGTATAAAATAAAAAACTGCTCCTTTCGGGAACAGTTTTTTTATAGATGCATGTGTGTATTTAATTGCTTTCGTTGTGAATAATCGTACCCACTCCCAGCGCCTGCGTTCCTAAACCACCGGCAAAACCTTTTGCATAAATGGTGTATACTTTCCCACCTTGTAAAACAGTGTTCGGCAACGATAAAACTGAAGTGCTGCTGCCTGCTAAGTTTACTTCAAGATTATAAGTTCCGGCAGCAATGGTGGTGAATTGAGCCAGTGCAGCATTTGTTTGCTGATCATTAAAATTTCTGTTACTGAATAAAATTGTTGAACCGTTTAAAATGTCAACAGCTGGAGCATTGGGACTAAAATGTAAGAACCTGATTCGCACAGAATCGCTCGATGGTACTGTAAAATTATCTTCTACTGCAACAGCTTTAATTTTACTGAGTGAATCAATGGCAAAAATAGAATAAGCCTTGTTTGGCTCTATAGTCACATCCTGGTTAACAAGCGCTGCAGAGGTAGCGGCCGAAACCATCTGTATGTTGTAAATACCGGGCTGTACCACGTAATAACCTGTATCGGACCCGTAAGCAAAGTTTTGAACAACCACGCCGCCATTCGCGTATACATTCAGATTGGGAGCATCCGGGGAAGCGTGCACAACTGCAAAGGAAGAAACGGGCGGTGTGGTTGTGTTGCTGTTATTTATTTTACAACTACTCACCACCAAAACAAGTGCACTTGCCGCGATAACAAAAATTGATCTTTTCATTGGTTAATATTTTCGGAATGAAAGCCAATCATTATGCCAAAGAACCCCATCGAGTGTTAAACAGTTGTAACAAAAAATATTGATGCTATTCTATTGTTAAAGATGTGTATTTGCACAATATTGCCGTAAGGAGATGCCCCCTGATTTGGAGCAAGTTATTTGCGCTGCATTAATTTGAAATAAGCAAGATTGCCGTATTATTTTTTACCTTTAAACTGATCTGTATTTAATATTTTGTTTTGCTTTTTTTATAAACTGTGTATGACAATCGAAGAAAAATTCATGAATGAAGCCGTACGCATTGGAATAGCGGGAATGCGTAATAAACTTGGCGGGCCTTTTGGTTGTGTGATTGTAAAGAATGGTTCAATTATCGGCAGCGGCTGCAACAGCGTTATTGTTACGAATGATCCAACGGCACATGCAGAAGTGGTTGCGATTCGTGAGGCCTGTAAAAACCTGCAATCTTTTCAATTAGAAGGTTGCGAAGTTTATACTACCTGCGAGCCTTGCCCCATGTGCATGGGCGCTTTATACTGGGCTCGTCCTGCAAAAATTTACTATGCCAATTCAAGGGCAGACGCTGCCAATATTGGCTTTGATGATTCTTTCATTTACGAACAAATTGCATTGCCTTTAACGCAAAGGAAAATACCAATGCAATGCCTGCATCTTAAACAGGCAACTGAAATGTTCGAAGAATGGAAAACACTCAATAACAAAACGCTTTATTAATCCTTACGCATTATCATTTCCTGTTTGCCAATACAGTAATTTTTTGAAACCGGCATTTGTACTCTGTGGCAGCATCGTTGCGTCGCATTACGTTCATCTGTATCGCTTGATTGAGCTTTTACCGAAGCGAAGATGAAAGAACATGCAAAGCTTGCTGAGTTCCGCAGGACTGCGTCAGATTGGTGAATAGAATTGTTGCCGATGCAGTGTGAGATCCCGAAATAAATTCGGTCCCGAAATGAATTCG
Organism: Chitinophagaceae bacterium UBA4407; assembly: GCA_002390845.1. GTDB lineage: Bacteria > Bacteroidota > Bacteroidia > Chitinophagales > Chitinophagaceae > Limnovirga. The sequence continues at coordinate 35,848 of DGQT01000110.1, forward strand.
GGATGCCGCGCTTCGCATAAATGCCGCCATGAAAGAGGAACTGTGACACGAGCGTGGCAACAAAAGCTTCATATTAATACGAACGCCGGGATCAAAAAAACAATGATTCAATTAATCTACAGGATAAGCAATATCCAGCAGCCAATTGC
>DGQT01000109.1 GCA_002390845.1 Chitinophagaceae bacterium UBA4407
CTGCAGCAATACTCGGTCGTTGGTGGCAAGGCTAATTGACACACCCTAATACTTTAAAGGATGCCATTATTTACAAGAGATTTATTTAATTCAGTCGCCAAATCAAGAGCAGGCACAAAGACCTTTTCAAGATTAATGAATGAGGCGAAAATGGAGAGTTTATCAAGTAAAACGACAAGTGCCTTTTTATCTCATTCGCACTTAGATAAGGAATTAATTGAAGAAGCAAATGCTTTTTTTAAAGGACTTAACATCAGCATTTATATAGATTGGATGGATGAAACAATGCCAGAAAAAACATCTGGAGCTACTGCGACCAAAATAAAATCTAAAATAATTACCAATGACAAGTTCGTGTTACTTGCAACAAACAATGCTATAGCATCCAAATGGTGTAATTGGGAACTCGGAATTGGAGATACATTCAAAGCTTCATCTGATAAATTATTAATCTTACCCCTTGCCGACAATCGTGGACATTGGACGGGAAATGAGTTCTTACAAATTTATCCAAGGGTGGAACCTGTAACTAAAGACAGTTATAGTTTTTATGATAATATTTTTAGAGTAATTTATCCTGATGGTCGTACAAAATGGATAGATGAATGGTTAAAATCATAGTTATGGAAAATAAATTAAAACATCTTGATTTCTTACAGCTCGTAATTACAAGAATGAATGTGAATTCATTTTTGCTTAAAGGTTGGACAGTAACATTAGTATCTGCTTTATTTGCCTTTGCTGCTAAAGATGCAAATATCAAATACGTAATCATTACTTACATTTCGACACCTTTATTTTGGTTTTTGGATGGTTATTATCTAAGCCTTGAAAGACAATACAGAGAATTGTATAATGTAGTAAGAAAGAAAGATGAAGCAGATATTGATTTTGACTTAAATGCAAGAAAATACAACAAAGGAAAAAACTCTTGGCTTCCTTGTACATTTTCGGTAACACTTTGTGTATTCTATGGAACTTTAATTTTCATTACGCTTCTAATAATGTTTTATATAAATTAATATGGCAAAAAGAGTATTTTTTTCATTCCATTATGAGGACGTAAAAACTTTTCGGGCTAATGTTGTCAGAAAACATGATTTAACAAAGGAAACCAGAGAAGATGCAGGTTTTTTCGATGCCTCTATTTGGGAAGACGCAAAAAAGCATGGTGATTTAGCTGTGAAGAACCTAATTAACAGAAATCTCGAAAACACATCAATTACCTGTGCATTAATTGGAACAGAAACCTGGAGAAGAAGATGGGTTAGATACGAAATTTTAAAAAGTTACGATAGAGGTAATAAGTTATTAGGTGTTCACATAAATAACGTGGCTGATAAGAACCAACAAACGTTTCCATTAGGACGAGATGTATTTGATTATTTGGGCTTCGTAATTAGTGCAGACGGTTCAACTTTGACTTATTATGAACATGACGGAAACGATTGGAAAATTTACCAAGATTTACAAGCCAAAAAATTATACAATATGGACAGACAACATTGGGGCAAAGGCTTTAAGCTATCGAATTGGGTTAATGTTTATGATTGGAAAAACGGTGACGGGTACAATAATTTTCCCACATGGTTGGACAATGCTAAATAATAATTGTAAAGCCCTTGACAGAAGCCCAGCCACCAACAAAAGGTTTGCCGCAAGGCTGGCGGACGTAATAACAATCGGCAGTTGTACTACTATCAGCTAATATCGGGCTTGACCGAATTCTATTTGGCTTTTAGTTGTTAACTTCAGCTTCGGTTTTTTAATCGGCTTCAGTTGCCGGGCTGACACAGCAACAATTCCAGCCCTGCGGCAAGCCTCGAACGTAAGCTGCAACTCTAATGAACATCTTCTCCATATTTAAAAAACGTAAGACAGAGCCTTCTGAATTGACACCTGCTGCAATTATTAGGTTGACACAAGAGTATGTTCCAGAATTTTATAAGGAGAGCGAAAAATTTAAAGAGAGCAAAGACTTTCTAAAACATAACGAATGGGGTCTTGCTCTTGACACACTCATTGAAATGGCTGACGAAAGCGGACATTACTTTTCTGAAGACTTTTGGCTTGACCTTGCAACTTGTGCTGACAAAATGCAAATGACACAACAAGCTGAATATTGCAGACAGCAAATAATAAGAAACGAAAAAGAAATTGGTCGCAAAACACTTAAGGGTTGGACGACAGTAAAGATTGACGATACAACTTTTCAAACTCATATTGCGGAGATTGTAAAAGACAAATGGATAAGTGAACGCCGACAAAAAGATAACTTTGACAGGCTAATAAAAGCAGATGGCTTTCATATTAAATATCACGGACGAGCAGGTTTAATTTACTACATTGACAATGGAAAAGTTCTTGAAATTGACTTTGAAATGTCAGGAGTTCCTCAGTATGACTTGTTACTTTATTTTGACACGCTAAAAGGCTGGACAATTCCAAAGAATGAGCCTTTTGCTTTTAGAGAACAATCGGAAATTAAGGAACGACTTTTAGAATGGTTAAAAAGCAAACGAATAAAATCAGACCTAGAGTGACGAAACAGAGTATGCAGCTTACATTGGGTTTGCTGCAAGGCTGGCGGACGTTGGAGCAATGGTCATTTTATCGCTGTTGTGCTTCATCTGGGCAGGACATACATCGTTGGGCTTTTGTTTGTTAACCTGTACTTTTCCTTCTTCGCAGAGTCTCATGCAAGGCTTTGTGTGTGGCTTGGACTCTGCGATTCGCTAAGGTAAAAGCCTACTGTTGTTCCAGGTCTTTCGAAGGGTGACCTGGAACTTAAGATAAAAGCCTTTCTGTAAAAGGAGTTAATAGTGCAAAATATAACTGCAAAGAATTTTTTAAAACAGGATATGCATTTTTAATTATCCCGTTGTTCCAGGTCTTCAGTAGGGTGACCTGAAACTTAAGAGTGGATGAACTTCACTTTTAGGAACAGTATTGATGAAACCCAGCTTTTCCAAATCCAGTTTGTCAATAAATGCATCCATAACCCTTTCCGGATTATTCAGCATTACCTGACCTTCAAGTGTAGCGAAATATGGTTGATTGCAGTTGTTGCCTTGTATAAATTGCATGTTGTATAACAACAAAAACTATACGCTATTACAGGTATTCACATTGTGTGTATATTTGGTTTAATAAGGTTAGTTTTTTCACAAACTCTCGTTGTGTGTAATTTTAAAATTGAATTCTAGTAAATTGAAGGCAATTTTTTATACAAAATATGGAGGCCCTGAAGTTCTACAACTCAAAGAAATAGAAAAACCTTCTCCGAAGGATGATGAGGTATTGGTCAAAGTTCATGCGGTATCAATAAATGATTGGGATTTTGGCCTTCTAGAAGGGGACTTCATAAATCGTCTACTAAACGGTCTTTTGAAACCAAAGAGAAAAATACTTGGCTCCGATATTGCGGGACGAATTGAAGCAGTTGGTAAAAATGTAACCAAGTTTAAAACAGGTGATGAAGTGTATGGTGATCTGAGCAGTTATTGGGGAGGTTTCGCTGAGTATACCTGTGCCCGTGAAAAATCATTAGCACTGAAACCTGCATCCATGAGTTTCGAAGAAGCAGCGGCAATACCACAGGCGGCCATGCTGGCTGTGCAGGGCCTTATTGATAAAGGAAAAATTCACTCGGGACAAAAGCTATTGATCAATGGTGCAGGTGGAGGCGTTGGTACTTTTGCCGTGCAAATTGCCAAATTATACGGTGTTGAAATAACTGCTGTTGACAGTACAAGTAAACTGAATATGCTACGATCAATAGGCTTTGATCATGTCATTGATTATACAAGGGAGGATTTTACTAAAAATGGCCAGCGTTATGACTTGATACTTGATGTTAAGACAAATCGTTCGATGTTCGATTATGTCCGTGCATTGTATCCCGGTGGAATTTATGTGACAGTTGGAGGTTCTCTGAGTCGACTTTTTCAGGCTTTGATTCTGGGGCCATGGATTTCGATGATCAGTAAAAAACACATACGTATTGTTGCCTTAAAGACAAACAAGGATTTATTGTATATGAATGAACTTTTCGAAGCTGGCAAAATCAAGCCTATTATAGACAGACCTTACAAAATAACAGAGTTTGTTGAAGCATTCAGACTTTTTGGTAAAGCAGAACACAAGGGAAAAGTAGTAATAACGATGTAAATAGATTACAGGCTTCCGTAAAACGAACGCACGACATGGGGCTTTATGCTTCCTGCTTCGCAGATTCTGTGATGATTTCCAAATAATTTTTACCTTTAAAATACAAAACAATAGAGAGCGGATTTAATCCAGCTCGGTTAGGGCAGCTTCAACAGGCTGATCTAAAAATTTTATAGGTAATTGATATGGCTCATTCTTCTTCCAAAGCGTATATATCAGCATCAATAATTTTCTTTGTACTGCAACATACCCTTTCATTTTTATTGCTTGCTTTTCAATAATCCGATTATGTAAGTTTTGTAGTGGGAGGTTATATTTTACTGCAGTAAAAGCGGGGAAGTAAAGACAATGCCTTAAATGTGGGTTACCCCTCTTTGATATGTGAGCCCTGCCTCTTACTGATGTGCCTGATATTTTTTGTATTATATCTAAGCCTGCATAACTGACCAGTTGCCTGCTGTTACGTACAAGATTAAATCCATTTGTTTCTGCAATGACAGTGACCACCGTTTGCAAGCCAACACCAGGAATAGTACAAACATTCTCTATCCGTTCTTTGATTGATTCTTCTTTGTCAATCAAATTCACTATTTCTTTTTCAACTTCAAGAATTTGCTTTTCCAGCAGTTTCGATCTTGCCTTCATGCGCTTGATACTGCTGAGTGAAGTAATAGCTTTTGTTTCCTCTGCATGAAGTTGGTTGTTGATAAGCGTCAACTCCTGTTGTAGCTGATGTTTTTCTCTTGTCAACTGCTTCAGGTTTGCATACAATTGATGTGGTGGTTGCCATAGATCTAATTGTTTTACACATCCAAACTCTGCTAATACTTTTGATGCCTGGTAGTCATCTTGCTTTTTAGATGAACATGTTTTTGCAAATGCATTTACTTTGTTTGGTAATACAATGTTTACGTAGCAATCATTAGCTACAAGATAGTAGGCAAGCTTTTCATGATATACACCTGTTGCTTCCATAACATAATAGACGGATACATCTTCATTATGCATGGTATTGATCCATTGAATTAATTCCTTAAACCCCTTTGTTGTGTTTGTGAATTTTTTTGAATTACTGCAATTGAAGCTGCTGTTCATGTAAAGCTGACCAAAGCTTACTACTAATTCTTTGGAGCCACAATCAATACCAGCAGATTGTTTGATTACTGTTTCCATAAATTTAAGTTTTAAACAAAGCAAAACTCTTCATTGTCTTCACTCGTAATATGGAAGCTGGTCTTGATAACCGCTTTGGATTCTGTTCAGACTTTTAAGAGTATAAAAAAGGCTGAGGAATACCTGCGGAACAGCATGTTTCAGGAACTGCTTAACGTCTCCAGCTCTCTCAACCTTCTTGCTTTGACAGATTAAATTTAAATAAGAATCAAACATACGAGCGTCTCCCTCAAAGATTTGTGTGTGGCTTGGACTCTGCGATTCGCTTAAATAAAAGCTCCATAAAGTATTTAACCGTACAAGTACGCCGCCGCTCAAGGCTATGGCGTACAAGTGTGCGACGCAAGTAAAGCCTCATAGCAATACTTTAGCCTGGCTCAAAAAAATGTTTATCTTCCCCACCCGGTCTAAAAGCTTTGAACGCTTCACGGTAATACGAGTTCCTTTACCCTACTTCAAATTTGACAAGCTATACAATATGTTACCGTGATATATATTTAAATTGCCTGTTACCCAGTTTTTCTTCACGAAAACATTGATGTAATTTATTGTAGATTTGAGTTAGTAATTGCCAATATTGGCAGTAGAATAATATATTCAACGTATGACAACTTCTTCCAATTCCTTTTCAGAAGGTTTGAGCATGAATACGGAAGCGATTCGGTGTTCCAAGTGCAACGGCGAGATGGTGCAGGGGTTCATCTTCGACCGGGAGCATGGAGGCCTGCGGCGCGTCATCAACTGGGTTGAGGGAGCACCGGAAAAGTATTTCTGGACTGTTACGAGCGTACCAGTGGAAAAGTGCGTTCCAGTGGGTACCTTCCGGTGTTCGGTGTGCGGCTTCCTTGAATCCTACGCACGCCCGGAATTTGCTGCCAAGTGACCAGGCTTGCAGACATAAGCAAACCCGCCGAACTGCATTCTTCTTCGCAACGTCTCATTCAAAGATTTGTGTGTGGCTTGTACTCTGCGATTCGCTAAGGTAAAAGCTCCATAAAATATTCAACCGTACAAGTGTGCGACGCAAGAAAAGCTTAATAGAACCACAAAAGTGTGGTCAATAATTTCCCTGGCTTTTTTCAATTGTAATTATTTTATTAAATCCCTTTATAAACGGGCCTGTATTTTAAGTTCAGGATGCCGTACAGAACATCCTGAACAACGGATATTCTCAATGTTTGCTTAATAAAAACCAGCAACGTTCATACATCCACATTCTACAATAAAACATTCATCGCCACATAAGCAAATATTCATAACAACAACACCATGGGGAGGATATTTTTGACACCTTTATTCAGCAAAAGAAACAACATCAGCAGGACAGCCCTCCTCTTTCCTTAGTTTAAAATATGCTCTGTACTTTGACGCAGCGACAACTTTTTTATTAACAACCCAAAGCCGCCATTGGTAGTGTATGTTGTACGGCTCTTACACAACTATTTTACTTTCAGGGAGCAGATTAGTATCCTCAACTACAATCTCATTATATAAACAAATTATTTTTTATAGGCTTACAATGTTATACTTTCAACACACAATGATTTTATTGATTGCGCTTTTAAAAGCTTAATTAAATTACTGCCATGAAAAAAATATTGCTGCCTTTAATTTATCCAATCGTTATCGTATGCTCTGTAAAAGCTCAGGGTATTTCTACTGTAAAAAAGGATGTACATCCTTTTAAATTCACTGTTGATGCGGCTCCTGAGTGGACCAATCTTTTTAACAGAACCTCGGGCTGGTTTGGTGCCGATGGTATTTTCTCCATTCCATTAAGCGGCGTTGATAAAAATAACAATGAAGGCAACAATAAGACACTGTTACTTTTCAGCGATACCTACATTGGTGAGGTTAAAGATGGAAAACCTTTACCCGGCAACAGTATGGTAAATAATACGGTGGCAATAATCAATGGCAATGATCCTGATCCGGCAAAGATCAACTTCTATTTCAAGCAGGCAAAAGATGGCAAGCCAGAAACTTTTTTTGTTCCGCAAACTTCTACTGAGGCAAAGCCGCAACTCTTCTGGCTCGGCGATGGTTTTGTAAACAAAGAACTACATAACAACCTGTATATTTTTGGTTATAAAGTTGAAAGAACCGGCGCAGGTGTTTTTGATTTTATTGAACCTGCTGTCTCCATTATTGCACTGCCAAAAAACAGCAAGCCGCCATTTACCAAGCAAAGACAAATAGAAACTTCACTTCATATAAAAAACGATCAACTTGGCGAGGGAAGTTTTGGCGCAGGCATACTGGTAAACACCAAATGGGCCGGTGCCCCTGCACCCGATGGTTATCTATATGTGTACGGATGCATCGGCAACGATAAAAACCTTGTTGTGGCAAGGGTTAAACCAAAAGATTTTGAACAGCTTAATGAGTGGCGTTACTGGAATGGCAATGCATGGAGCGAAAATAAAGATGACCTGAAAGCCTTGACCAATGCCGCATCCAACGAATTGAGTATGACGCCGTTGCCCGATGGTCGTTTTATTTTAATCTTCCAGGTATTGGGATTATCAGACAAAGTGGGAATGCGCATTGCAGAAAGCCCGGTTGGCCCTTTCTCTGATATTACCGAAATATGGACTGCACCTGAATGGAAGCAAGGCCTTTGGACATACAACGCTAAAGCGCATCCTAATTTATCTAAACCCGGCGAGTTGTTGATTTCTTACAACACGATTACTGCAGATTTCTGGAACGACATTCAGAAAGATGCTACGATCTACCACCCAAGGTTTATTAAGTTGAAGTATAAGCTGAAATAAGAAATGCATTTTGGGCCGGGCAATCGAATATGAATGAGGCTTTAGTTGCGTCGCACACTTGTACGCTTTGTTGAATATTGAGCTGAACGTACAAGTGAGTGACACAACCAATGCTTAATAGTAGCAACGCAGTCTGGCTCATAAAAAAAATACTAATGATGACAGGCAAGTTTCAATCCCTGCACGCCGATATTTATTTTACTTACATGCCAGCGCCCAAGATTTGCAGTGAACAATTCGCTGCCTCTGAATGCTATGTTGGTGGGGTTACTGAGGGTATGCGCTTCCCAATCGTCGATGAGCAAACTCACCTGCTGTTGCGGAGTTACTTTATAAATAATGTTGGGCGCATAACAACTTACATAAAGGTTTTCATTGTTGTCGAATGCAATACCATCGGGACAGGTTTGCGGCAATATGCAGAACACTTCGCGTGTGCCTGCGCTACCATCTGCATTAATGGCGATACGCTCTACACCAGGCAGCCAGGTGCATACAACATAGAGCCAGTCTTCGTTTGCGGAGATGGCCAAACCATTAGCAAAATTAAACGGGCCACTGTGCCAGATGGTTCCATTACCATTTTCATCGAAGCAAAATATTTTGCCGGTAACCTGCCTGAAGGCGCCACTATCACTTACAAATAATTTACCACTGCGGGTAAAACTTGCATAGTTGGGAATACTAAATGAATCGCCATCAGCACCTGTTGCAAACTTTGTAAGCTGGTTGGTTTTGAGATCGAGTTTCCACACACATTTATTTTTAAGGTCGCACACTGCGAGCCAGGACGCATCGGGAGAAAATGCAATGCCGAGAATAAAACCACCGGTATTATTTACCTCTTTTATCTCGCTTCCATCGGCGGCTATTCTATAAATTTGTCCTGCTTCACCGCCGGCCCAAACAGAGCCATCGGGATGCACTGCAATACATTCGGGATGATCAAGGCCATCCGCAAAAATGGAAACATCTTCGATTGTTAAAGGCATACAATAAATTTATAAATGTCTGATGTCTGATTTTTTGATGTCTGATTTAAATACACTTCTTACTTACAACTTATTACTTAAAACTTACTACTTGCTTCTCAGCTTCGCCCATCTTTTCTCAGGCAGTACACTGTACCAATCCGGTCTTTGCGGATCTCGATCATAAGTATACCCACCGGTTTGTTTATAGTATTCCGCATAGTGATTTAATTTATCACGATCCAATTCAACGCCAAGTCCGGGGCCGGTTGGCACCTGTATACAACCATCTTTATATTTCATTTTTCCACCTGCAATAATATCATCTGTCAGGTGATGATAATGTGCGTCTGCTGCAAAAGATAAATTAGGCACGGCTGCGCCCAAATGAAGCATGGTAGCGAGTTGTACGCCCAGCTCACCGGAACTGTGTACGGCTACGCCGATCTGAAATTTCTCGCAGATCACACTTGCTTTCCATGCCTGGCGAAGGCCACCCCAAAAGGTGGTGTCGAGTAATATTACATCAATCGCTTCATTGCGGATACAGCTTGCAAGCTGTTCAAAATTTACTACAACTGTGTTGGTTGAAGTTGGAATTCTAATACGGCTTTTTACACGCCGCATACCTTCCAAACCAAAGGTTGGGTCCTCAAAATAATCATTGTTTAAATCCTCAATAGACTGGCCAATGCGAATCGATTCTTCCACACTCCATGCGGCATTGGGATCGATCCTTACTTTATGATTTGGAAACGCATTTGCCAATGCACGGAACACTTCTACCTCATGCTCAGGAGCAAAAACACCGGCCTTTAATTTATGTGTGGTAAAGCCATGTTCAGCAACCAATTCTTTCGCATGGCGCACCATTTCGTCGGCGGTTTCTTCCCCTCCTTTTCCGGTTTGCTCATTGGCATAACGAAAAAATAAGTAGGAAGCAAATGGCACTGCTTCTCTTAATGCGCCGCCCAATAAATCGCATGCCCGAATGCCGGTCTTCTTGCCTATAATATCCATGCAGGCAAATTCTAATGCGGCATGCAACTGTGTTCGGTTGTTGTACAACGATGCAGTTGGATTACAAATTTTCCAGTACATCGCTTCAAGCTGAAAAGGATCGTGACCCACCAAATATTGTTTCAATCCTTTGAATGCATTCTCCGCAGATTCGCCGCCACCGCCCATTTCGCCCAATCCTGTTATACCTTCGTCTGTTTCCACTTCAATAATGGTTCGTATAAATCTCCCCCAATGCGCACCGTTTGCATGGCGTATCGGAGCCTCTAAAGGCATGGCTACTGTTGTGGCTTTTATGTCTGTTATTTTCACGTAAGTAATTTGATAATTTGGTGATTTGATAATTTGAAAATGAAATGCATAATTCTTTTATTGACCAGACTTTATTACTACTATTAAGCTTCTCTTGCGCCTGCCCCGACGAGCGAAGCGGAACTCGGGGTCGCACACTTGTGCGTTCTGATCTTTACTCAACAATGTGCAACAACTTTATAAAATCATGAATGCATTTAAAGCAAACTATCCCACCAGATTTATTTCTTTGGATAAGCCAATTACAACACTTCTTATATAACCCCGGCTTTAAAGCCGGGGTTAGCAAAATCAAGGGATTTTGGCTTTAGCCAAAGCTATTAAATTATCTACTTTTTGCTCCCCTGTATGGTAATCCCCAATCCGCCATCAATTCTTATCGCCTGTCCGGTAATAAATGAGGCTTTATCATCACAAAGAAACATCACCAGTTCGGCAACCTCTTCTGCTGTACCAATTCGTTTTGTAAGATGCATATCAATACATTCCTGCATTACTGCATCCGGATCTGGTGACAAAGCAATAGCATCGCGTAACATAGGCGTATCAATCGTTCCGGGGCAAACAGCCACGCATCTTACATGCGGAGCATAATCAACAGCGATGCTTCTTGTTAATCCAAGAATGGCTGATTTAGCCGTAGTATATGCCGCCACTTTCTCCTGGCTCACAAAAGACTGCACACTGGCAATATTAATCACTACTCCTTTCTTATTTTCGAGCATAGAGGGGATCGCATATTTAGCACAAAGAAATAAACTCTTCAGGTTTACATTCATCACCAGATCCCATTCATCCACACTTGTTTCTGTAACAGAACCATAACGTTGAATGCCTGCATTATTCACCAAATAATCTACTGAATGAAAATGCTGAATCACTTGTTCAAAAGCATCCTTAACCTGCGTTTCAGAAGAAACATCGCAGTGAATATTTAACCAGCGTTTATCATTGATCAATGATGTATCATCCGCCACATCAAGCAAAGCAACATTGGCACCAGCATCAAAAAATAATTTTGCGCAGGCGGCACCAATACCTTTTGCAGCACCGGTTATTACAACGGTTTTATTTTGATAATTCATGGATCAATTGCGGGGTTAATTTTAAATTAATATCAGCGCCAGTCTTTGTTTTTATTTGAATCGTATTGTCTTCAATATTGATGTCTGTCACACCTTCAAAGCCTGGCTCTGTATGGTGAATAAAAGAAAAATAATTTTTAGTAATAATTTCCCCGGCATCAATATATGCAAAAGTTTTTTCGCCAAACAAACTTGTGGCAGTATCCAATATTTCTTTGAACGGCTGGTGAATGCCTGCCGTTCCAAATTCTATTCCCCTGTATTTTATATCATCTCCATCCCAATGCTGCCATAAATGTACCCAGGGATAATCGTTACGTTGCCAAGCATAACCAAGCAACAGATTGCATTTCGGCGAGTACGCAGTAACCCAACCATATTCACAATCTTGTTCTACAACAAAAGAGAAAACGGAATTATATGGAACAGAAGGATTCCTTAAATCAAAACTTATTCCCTTTTCGTCTTTCACACCTGGCCATTGCAGCATATTGTTTGCTGCGTCTTTATACAAAGCTTGGTCAAAACCCACAGATCCATTGCAGTCAACGATTACATCGTTATCAAGGAAAGGTGCTGCCAGTGTGGGATGCTGCACCATATTGTACAATCTGCCTAATGGATTTATACTTTTTACTTTTTCTTTCACCAAAAACACCGGGTTGTTTGAATCAAGTTCAATAGTTCTTTCAACTTGCAATCCCTCCAGCGCAGCAACGGCCTGCATGTGCAATAATCCAGTAGCATTATTTTCTTCAGCATTCCATAAAATATTAGCTGTTTGGCCATGATTGGGCATGCCGGCAATTATCTCTCCTGTGGAGGGTTCGCCCCATCTGCCGAGGCAAAGAAAATGGCCCTGGTAAGGCGCACCTGCCTTATTATTCTCCGGCATCTGTTCTTTTGAAAAAGCAAAGCTGAGTGGATTTACCGGGTTTTCTTTCAAATGAAAATCAGTGATGGCACCGCCATTCAAATCAATGGATATTGATGATATATTATTCTCAAGTGTAATGACTGAAGAAGTTGCTGTATTCATATTGTTCGGTCAACCGTTATGCTTATCAAATCCAAATTAAACAATTTGATTGAATCTTCTGGTGCAGATTGATTTGCCCGGCTGTTGAAACCTGAATTATATTCGGAACGTACAAGTGTGCGACCCCGAGTTCCGCTTCGCTCGTCGGGGCAGGCGCAACAAAAGCATCATAGATATACTTCTGCCGGGCTCAAAAAATCAATTCATTACCCCATTCTTTTTAAAGAATTCATGAAAAAAAAGCAGTTGATATTTTACAGAATTATTCCAGTAAGGCCATTCATGGCCACCGGGCCTTTCAATATAATCATGAGCAATTTTCTTGTCCACCAGTTTCTGGTGCAGGTTTCGGTTTACCTGTAAAAAGAAATCATCCACGCCGCAATCGAATATAATTTTAAGTTCATTATTCTGCAACTGATCAACAAGATTGATAACCGTGTTCTTATCCCAGTTATCCTTGTGCGTGGCATAATCACCAAGATATTTTTTGATGTCCCAGTTGTTTGGGAAAGGCCTAAAATCTACACCGCCGCTCATGCTACCTGCCGCGCCAAAAAAATCTTTATGGCGGATAGCGAGATACAACGCACCATGACCTCCCATACTCAAACCAGTGATGGCCCTGGCTTTCCGGTCAGCAATGGTTCTGTAATGTGCATCAATATATGCAGGAATTTCAAGCGCAACATTGGTTTCATATTTCATGGTTGTATCAACGGGGCTATCGAAATACCAGCTTCCAAAAGCGCCATCGGGACAAACAACCAGCATGCCATTTTCATCAACAGCTTTTAAAAGATCAGGCGCTTTTTGAACCCAGTTGCCGTAGTTTCCACTATAACCGTGCAACAAATAAACCACAGGAAAATGTTTTGATTTCTTTTTATAAGCATCAGGTTTTATAATTACACATTTTACGTTCTTATGCATGCTGTTGCTGTAAATAAGAATGGTATCAACTGTAGCTGCTTTAAGAAAAAAACAACTAAGGCTAAATACCAAAATGGCTATTACTGGTTTCATATTTTTATTTGATTGATAAAGTAAGGTGATTCTTTTTTATTTAAAAAATACGAAACAGAAAGGAGTTGCAATTCGGAGTATTTAGCTGAAATACTTCCAGAAAGTAAAAGTGTGCGACGCAAGTGAAGCTTCACAGAATATCCACTGCCGGGCCAAAAAAAATTGTATTCGATAGTGCAAAATATAATTTCGCTGCTGTTGGTTTGTTTATAATTTTACAGCATGGCACAGTTACAATTGGGTGAAGCGCTGAAACAATTTTTAGATAAGAGCAAGTTGAAAAATGGGGTGCGTGCTGCACAGATTGAAGGTATTTGGGCTGAAGTAATGGGCAAAACCATTGCAAAGCACACCGATAAAATCGAGATCATTAATCAAACACTATTTATTACCACGGCCGTTGGCCCTTTGAAACAGGAACTGGTTTATCAAAAAGAAAAAATCATTGAGCGCATTAATGAAGTAATGGGCGAAAAAGTAATAAAGCAGGTTGTAATACGCTGAAAAAAAGATCAATAAAACTTCAAAGATTTATCGGTAAGCGCTGCTTTCATAGACTCAGAACTTTTTTCATTCTGTAAAATTGCTTCGCGCATCAGGTCGTGAATGGTAATAATTCCTTTAAACTCCATCTCATCAAATACAGGCAGGTAACGTGTTTTAGAAGCATTCATCAGTACCATGCATTGATCGGCGGTGTTGCTGCTTGATATGATTGGAAAATCCTTTGTCATAATTTCTTTAACCAGTGTATTTGCGGATTGCTTGTTCTCCAGAATTACTTTATGTGTATAATCCCGCTCCGAAATAATACCTGCATAATTTCCATTTTCATTTACAATCAGGTAACTGATATTCTCACTTTTCATTACAAGAATGGCCTCCAAAACAGTGGCATTTCTATCAATATAATTAAAATGCGGGCCTTTCTGTTGTAATACTTCGTTTATCGTGCGCATACGTTTAAATTTTCTATGGTAATATTTAAAAAGCAAAAATGATAAAGTTGCGCCATATAAAACATGATACTTGTCAATATATTTTTTGAGCCTTGGTTCGGTTTTTACTGAGCTTTGGCCATATTGCTGCTAAACAGCCTGGTATAAAAAATTCTGTTATGTTACACTTGATTAAGAAATGATTTAAAGAGGAAATAAAAGTCTAATTAATAGCCTTTATGGCTCCCTGCTGTACATGTATAAAGAACAATTTTTTGTTCTCAATATAGTCGGGTATTTGGGCATCGCTGTTAAGTTTTACAGGCTGAAACTGAAAGTTGCCAGATATTCTGAAAGAGCTGTCGGAGAGATTGTTAAGCAGATTGTTATGATATTTCAACAACAACTTGCTAAAACAGTACATGGTTTCGAAGCCCTTAAACACCATATCACTTGGGCGCCCATTAAATTTGGTTTTATATAAAGTGGTAATCTCTGTAATAACCTTATCTGATCTTGAATAATTATAAGGGGTAGAATATACAATTTCAAGGGTTTGGTTGCTGGTAGTTGAAACAGATTTAAGTCCATCCCATGTTGGCATACCAATGGTAATAATTTGATAAGATGGTGCCTGATCTAGCACTTTAATAAGGTTTGTGCCAAACTTCTCATCCAGACTACCGCAAATAACCACATTTTGCCTGTTTGAATCGAGAAGTGGTAACAATTGTTCAGTAGTAAAATTATCCGGCATCTGCACAGTTTTATAATTAAGCGGATAGGTTTTTTTACCTGCTTCTGAAAACATATTCTGAATCTTATCTTCCATAGATCCTTTGCGTGTAACGAAAATAAATTTGCCCACAGGGTAATTTCGCTGCACATATTTATAAATAGCTTCGGTGTGTGTTTTTAATGATGTGTTAACCATTAAAAAATAAGGATTGGCATTTACGTAAGCATCGTTTGGATAAGTAGCCGAAACCAGCGGTATATTGTTACTGAAAGAAAAATTGGAAAATGTTTTTTGCTCTGCAATATTTGAAAAAGACGCAATGATAAGCGAAAAACCGAGTGGAGACATTTCTGCAGCCAATGACTCTGGAGATTGACCTTTTTTCTTTGTATCGTATATCCAGACTTCGATTTCAACACCTTCATTTTTCAGAGAGTCTGTAGCCATTGTTATGCCATTGTAAAAATCAAGGCCAGGCAAAAAAAGCTTAGGAATATTTGTATTACCAAGTTTGTAATTATTGTTTTCAAAAGCTGAATCAAGATACAATGGAGCTAATACGGCAATACGAAGCGGGTGAATACTATCGGTTTGTGCTTTTGCCGAATGTGTTGCAATTAATAATATAAAAACAATTGAAGAAAAAATTCTTATAGGTATTAACTTAAGTTTGTTCATTGAATGTACGGCTTACAATTAAATAGATTGCTGCACTCTAAATTTTGAACAGCATCGTTTTAAGGCAATAATTTTGCCAATTTAGCTACAAGTTAAGAAGCTGATTGATTTATTTATTTTATTTTTTGCACAAGCTTTAGAATGCTGCTGAACTTCGTTGTGTCACTCCCTTGTACTGCATATTTTCATGGCAACTGCGGACTTCACAATCAAATTTTTATAATTAATTCAACCAGCTTTAAATACGATTTTATTCCCACTCAATCGTTGCAGGTGGTTTACTGCTAATGTCATACACCACTCGGTTTATTCCGCGAACATGGTTTATAATACTACTGCTCATATTTGCAAGGAATTCGTAAGGCAGGTGAGACCAATCGGCAGTCATCCCATCTACAGAACTTACGGCGCGCAGTGCAACTGTAAATTCATAAGTTCTTTCATCTCCCATTACACCCACACTTTTAACAGGAAGCAGAATGGTGCCAGCCTGCCAAACTTTATCGTAAAGGTCACTGTCTTTTAAGCCCTGGATATAAATATGATCTGCTTCCTGCAGCAGTTTCACTTTCTCTTCGGTTACTTCTCCTAAAATGCGGATAGCTAAACCTGGACCGGGAAAAGGATGTCTGTTTACCATTTCTGCTGGTATACCCAATTCAACACCCACTTTTCGTACTTCGTCTTTGAACAAATATCTTAGAGGTTCTACCAAACTTAAATGCATAACATCAGGCAACCCACCAACATTGTGGTGCGATTTAATTGTTTGCGAAGGGCCGTGTACACTCACACTTTCAATTACATCCGGATAAATAGTACCCTGCCCGAGAAACTTAACCCCTGCAACTTTTAATGATTCTTCATGAAAAACATCAATGAAAAGCCTGCCGATAATTTTACGTTTTTCTTCCGGGTCGCTTTTACCTGCAAGTTCTTTATAAAACATTGCCTTTGCATCTATACCGGTCACGTTCAGATCAAGCTGTTTATACGTGTTAAGTACTTGCTCAAATTCGTTCTTGCGCAGTAACCCATTATCAACAAAAATTCCGTGTAGCCTGCTGCCAATGGCTTTACTGATAAGCGTTGCAGCAACGGTACTGTCTACACCACCGCTTAAAGCCATAATCACATGTGCATCGCCTATTTGTAGCTTTAATTGTTCAACGGTTTCATGAACAAATGAAGCTGGCGTCCAATCCTGTTTGCAACCGCAAATATTTACAAGAAAATTTTTGATAATCTTTTTGCCTTCTGTTGAATGATACACTTCGGGATGAAACTGCAAACCATACAAGGCTTTTATGCAAGTATCATTTTTTTTGAAAGCAGCTATAGGAATACTGTCAGTAGTTGCAAGTAATGTAAAGCCTTCGGGTAGTTGTGTAATGGAATCGCTGTGGCTCATCCACACCTGCGAATGATCAATAATATTTTCTAACAGAACATCATCAGCCGTTTTTAAAAGTTTAGCCCGGCCATATTCGCGTTTATTCGATTTATCTACCCTGCCACCGAATTCTTTTGCTGTTAGCTGCGCTCCATAACAAATACCAAGAACAGGCAGCTTCATTATAAGTTCGCCAATATTTACAGAAGGCGCTTTATCTTCATTAACGCTAAAGGGAGAGCCGCTTAAAATAATTCCTTTCAGGCTGGCATCTGTTTCAAATGATTTATGATAGGGTATAATTTCACAAAAAACATTTGCTTCTCTTACTGCACGGGCTATCAATTGTGTGTACTGGCTACCAAAATCGAGGATCAGAATTTTTTCAGTCATGGTGTAGATATATTGAAAAAAGCGGAAAATATACTGCGCTTTTTAAAAATTGCTGCGAAGGTAACAGAATTTTAAAAGTTGCGGCTAAAATGGATTTCTCCCGTTTATAAAACTATTCCGTGCTGCCATTTAAAAGATTGTATAATTTTCCACTTTAAAACAACAAAACAACATGAGAAAATTCTATCTGGCCGCCTTTATAACAATAATCGGTTTCACATCCTGCGACAATGTATTTAATAAAACCATTCACGGTAATGGTAACCCTGGTAGCGAACAACGAAATGCCAATGGCAGCGATAAAATAAAATCGTATGGCAGTTTCGATGTGATTATTGTGCAGGGTTCCACCTCATCGGTAAAAGTGGAGGCAGACGAAAACCTGTTGCCCTATATCATTACTGAAAATAAAGATGGGGCATTGATAATAAGAGCTAAAGAGCATTACAATCTTTCATCGGATAACAAAATTAAAGTAACTGTAACTACTGATAAACTTAAAGAAGTAGAAGTTGCAGGCAGCGGCAATGTAACAGGCGAGGGTAAATTTGTTGGCAGCGATCATCTTAAAATCAGCATTGCAGGTACCGGAAATGTAACGCTTGAAGTAAATACACCTGATATAGACTCTCATATTGCAGGTACCGGGAATATTACACTGTCTGGTGAAACAAAAGATTCCAAAATAGATATAGCAGGCATGGGCGATTATGATGCAGAAAAATTACTCAGCGAAAATGTAGAAATACAAGTTGCTGGTAGCGGCAATGCCAAGGTACATGCCGAAAACAATCTTGATATCGATATTGCCGGTAGTGGCAATGTTGATTATACCGGCAGCCCCAATATAAAACAGAATATTGCCGGTAGTGGAAAGATTCGTAAAAGGGATTAATTTTTTTAGCCCAACTGTTGAAACACAGATGAAGCTTTTCTTGCGTCGCACTCTTCAGCTATTATAGCTTTATTTAGCAAAGCGAAGATAAAAGCGATGGCTGCCTTGTACCGTAAAGCATTCTTCAGCTTTTTGTTGCTGCAATAACGAATTCAATAATTTTAAAAGGGAGTTTTATTTAAGCGAAATAAAATTCCCTTTTTTTAGTTTTATAAATACAACGAACAATCAACACGCCATTATCTTTTATCTTCGCACTGCTTCATTAAAAGAAGAACCCCGAAGTGTGCGACGCAAGAGGCGATCACCAAAGAATCTAATGCCGGGTTCATAAAGATTTCTCAAACCAATAATCACTGACAAAATATGTACGAATCAACTACACAGATCCGTGTTCGCTACGCAGAAACCGACCAGATGAACGTGGTGTATTACGGCAACTATGCGCAATATTTTGAAGTGGGCAGGGTAGAAAGTATCAGGCAGCTTGGCTACACTTATAAAGACATGGAAGCCTCCGGCGTAATTATGCCGGTTGTTGAAATGCATATACGTTATCTGCGCCCTGCTACTTACGATGACTTACTTACAGTTAAAACAATACTTCGCGAATTACCAGATAACCACCGGTGCGAATTTTTTCAGGATGTTTATAACGAACAGGGAAAACTACTTGCATCGGGCCGTGTGGTATTGTATTATTTAGCGGCCGGTACAAGGCAAAAAACTTTAATTCCAGCTATGCTTAAAGAAAAATTATTGCCGTATTTTTCATAATCACTTTAACTCATCCAGCACTTTAAACATTTTTGGTACAATACTTCCTGCTGCCTCATCATAGTTATTGATGATAATGGCAAATGTATATTCCGTACTGCTTTTTGAAGTATGGTAACCTGCATAAGCTTTGGCCCCACCAATAGTGCCACTTTTTATTTTCATGCCGTTATACAAGGGAAGCGCATTATAGAAAAAACCATACCAGTCATGGGTTTTAGCATATTGCAAGGCTTTTACCAATGCATCTGTAGTTACCCGGTTTTGTGGCGAAAGGCCGCTGCCATCCGCTATGTTCAATGCGGATTTTTCTATTCCATTTTTACTCCAGAAATCTTTTAATAATTCAACGCCTTTTTCTGTAGAACCAACACCTGATTTTTCATAAGACATTGTTTTAAGCAATGCTTCTCCGTAAAGGTTAATGCTCTTTTGAAGGAACCAGTAAACAATACTGTCTAATGACGGAGAAACAATTGTTGTTAATAACGTTCTATAACTATCTACTGTGGATCCGTTGATTTTAATTGCGCCACTTATTTCTATTTTGTTCCTAATAAATTTTTTTTCAAGTTCCTTGCCCATTTGGTAAGCTGGATTGGGTAAGGCTCCAGATAAAATAAATTGCTTTTCACCCGCAGGAACTGTTCCTGTTACAAATACAGTGGAACTATATGGCGGCATATAGATGTAACCATTATCGCCACTGCCGGATTTCCCTGTTTTTAAAAGATTAGTGAGTTGATAATTTTCCAATGCAGGCTTTGTTCCGGTTGCTTCAACATCATCGCCTTCTTTATTACCTGGTTTTAATAAAAGATCATACTGGTTTTCGTTCCAGTTGATACCCCAGGTACCTGCACCATAATAATTACCAATGTCATCCCAAATCCATCCACCGGGCAAAGGTTGATAGCTGAACATTGAATTATCAAAAATGATATCCCCCTCAATCTTGTATATGCCGGCATTTTTTACAGATAAATAAATGCTGTTTAATATGCTGTCTCTATTTGTTTGATTAAACCGCCAGCTTCCCAATGTTGGGTCGCCATAACCAACAACATACAGGTTACCTTTTAAAATTCCTTTCTCAATTATTCCATCATACCCCAATTCTGTTCTATACCTGTAATCTTTGCCCAGCAAATCAAAAGCCGCAACGCTTGTTAATATTTTTTGTGTACTCGCAGCAGCAAGGCCTGTTTGCTCATTTAAATGGTAAATTACTTTACCCGTTTTAGTTTCTACCACATACAAACTCATCATTGCATGTTTCATTTGTTCATCTTTCAGCAACATATCTGTAGCACTCTTCAAACGCTGCTGCACTGTTTGAGAAAAAGAACTCCAGGCAGCTAGTATCAAACTTATCGTTAAACAATATGTTTTCATAATCATCATTTACCTTGCGCTAAAATTAAGCAGAAGAATGCAACAATTATTTTGAGCCATGCTTTATCCGTCTATGAAGCTACTCTTGCGTCGCACTCTTGTACTGCAGAATCTTTAGCAGCATATTCTAAAAACCTAATCAAATAAAATTCCCCTATTGGGGTCGGGGGCTAATATGGTAACAGCATCAATCATTACAATCGGCGATGAATTGTTAATAGGGCAGGTTATAGATACCAACAGCGCATGGATGGCGCAGGAACTGAATAAAGCAGGCGTATGGGTTCAGCACCGTGCAGCTGTTGGCGATGTGTGGGATGATATTTGGCAGGCGCTTGATGAAGAATCTAAACGTTCCAATATTATTTTAATAACGGGTGGTCTGGGGCCAACCGCAGATGATATTACCAAACCGTTGCTGTGTGAATACTTTGGCGGTAAAATGGTGATGGATCAATCTACACTGGAGCATGTTACCTATTTATTCGAACATGTGTTTAAACGCCCCATGCCATTATTAGACCGCAATAAAAAACAAGCTGAAGTGCCGGATGTTTGTACTGTTCTAAAAAACGAGAGAGGTACTGCACCGGGGATGCTATTTGAAAAAGATGGAAAAGTGTTTATCAGTTTGCCGGGCGTGCCACATGAAATGAAGGGCTTAATGACAGATGAGGTATTGCCTTTGTTAAAGCAGCGTTTTGCTATGCCACATATCGGCCACAGAACTTTATTAACAGCCGGTGTTGGTGAATCTTTTCTTGCAGAAATGATTAAAGATTTTGAGGAAGTTTTGCCCGCTTCAATAAAACTGGCCTACCTGCCCAATTATGGAATGGTGCGGTTGCGGTTAACAGCAAGCGGTGATTCAGAAACAATTGTTGAAAACGAATTGAGTAATCAATTTAGGGAATTGAAACAACTGGTAAAAGAGTATTTGGTTGTAGATGAAGATATTCCAATAAATGCATTGGTAGGGCGTTTACTAAAGCAGGATAATAAAACCGTATCAACGGCAGAGAGCTGCACAGGTGGCTATATTGCCCATTTACTTACTGCTTTTGCCGGATCATCTGCTTACTTTAAAGGTAGTGTGGTTAGCTATGATAACAGCATCAAAAAAAATGTATTGCATGTAAAAGAAGAAACCTTGCAAACTGTTGGTGCCGTTAGTGAAGAAACGGTAAAAGAAATGGCCAAAGGTGTTTTAAATATCATGCAAACAGATTATGCCGTAGCAGTCTCCGGCATTATGGGGCCGGATGGGGGAAGCGAAGATAAACCTGTGGGTACCGTTTGGGTAGCCGTTGCAAACAAGGAAAATACTGAAACAAAGAAATTTAACTTCCGTTTCGACAGGCAAAGGAATATTGAATTAACAGCAATAAATGCGTTGAATCTTTTGAGGTTATTCATTATTCAAAATAGTACAACCTGATTTATTATCTTTGGCCCCGAACAAGATTGCTGCCAATTGTTTGTTAGTAAAACATGAGCATTCGCTTTGCTGAAAAGAGTTCAAAAAGTACAAGAGTGCGACGCAACAAATGTTCAATTAATGATCAACCGTTGGGTACATAAAAATACCCGGAACAATAACAGTAAATTCTAAAATCTAAAACCGTATATAAATGGCGCTTGTTGACCTGATAATGCCAAAGCTTGGCGAAAGTATTACAGAGGCTACCATTTTGAAATGGCACAAAAAAGCCGGCGATTCTGTAAAAGAAGATGAAACGGTTCTTGAAATTGCTACCGACAAAGTAGATAGCGAAGTGCCATCAACAACCGGTGGTACCATTGCTGAAATCCTATTTAATGTAAATGATGTAGTACCCGTTGGTGCAGCTATTGCACGTATAGAAACAGGTGCTGCCGCTGCCATAGTAACCGCTGCCGCTGCTGTTGAAACACCTGTGGCAAATATCGCCGCAGAAGTACCTTATATTCCTGAAGCTCCTGCTGTTGCTGCATCTTCGAATGGTAATCGCTTTTATTCACCATTGGTTTTAAATATAGCAAACAGCGAAGGCGTGGGTATGGTTGAACTGGAATCTATTCCCGGAACCGGCAATGAAGGCCGCGTAACCAAGAAAGATATTCTGCAGTATGTTGAAGATAAAAAGAGTGGAAAAGCTACTGCGCTTAAACCACAAACAGCAGTTGCTGAGCAGCTGGTAAATACAGAAGTACGTGTAAAAGAAGAAGTGCCGAAACCTGTATATCAAACGCCATCAACTATTGATAAACCTGCTGCATCTTATGGCGATAATGTGGAGATCATAGAAATGGATCGTATGCGCAAAATAATCGCCAAGCACATGGTGGATAGTAAGCATATTAGTCCGCATGTTACCAGTTTTGTAGAAGCCGATGTAACCAATATGGTTTTATGGCGCGAAAAAGTAAAGAAAGAATTTGAGAAAAGAGAGAACACAAAAATTACATTCACACCTCTGTTTATTGATTGCCTTACCCGTGTTATCAAACGATTCCCCATGGTGAACAGTTCGTTGGATGGCGACAAGATCATTATTAAAAAAGATATTAATATTGGTATGGCCACAGCATTACCTTCGGGTAATTTAATTGTACCCGTAATTCGCAATGCAGATTATCTAAACCTTGTGGGTTTAAGCAAACAGGTAAATACACTTGCTGATAATGCCCGGAACAATAAATTAAAACCAGACGATACAGCAGGCGGTACTTTTACATTAACCAATGTGGGTACGTTTGGAAGCCTGATGGGTACACCTATTATTAATCAGCCGCAGGTTGCCGTAATGGCTGTAGGCGCCATTAAGAAAAGGCCTGTTGTTATTGAAACTGAGCAGGGCGATACCATTGGCATCCGGCACATGATGTACCTGTCTTTAAGTTATGATCACCGTATTGTAGATGGTAGTTTGGGTGCATCATTCCTAACTGCAGTTGCAAAGGAATTTGAAGCTTGGGACAGGGAAAGAAGTTGGTAAAAAAGTAATCTATAAAAAAAGGGGCTGTCTTATAATAAAATTATAGTGCAGCCTCTTTTCTTTACATAGAGTCCTTAGTAGAGAAAGGAATGTTGTTGTAAAGTGCTCTACAATATCTTAAGTTTTTAAAAAGGGATTTTGCAGCTTTTATGCTGCATTTTTTCCACTGCCGCTTTTATGCAGGTTTTGCGCTAATTACCTGACTGAAACACCGTAAACATGGGGCCATTCTCATCAGCATATGCTACAAGTTAATTTGAAAAATTTCCTGACTGAAAAAGATTTAAGATTTATCGTTTGTTGAAATGATGCCGTGACAGTTTAATTTTTAGATTTTTACTACTAAAGAAAAGTTAGACCTCTGACTATTTTCGAAATGAATGTAATCCGTTTGTGCACAAGCAGGCCTTTAACCCAAATTTTGCAGTAGAAGTTTTTTAGCCCGGCAGTAGATTTTTTATGGTATCGTTCCTTGCGTCGCACACTTTTACTACAGAATATAACTGAGCTTTTAACAGCCAATACATCCAACTGCAAGATTCCGGTTAAATGAATTTTGTTTTAAAAGTACAAGAGTGCCCCGAAAAAAGTTCGGGGTAAACTGTGCAAGAAAAGATCAACTGTGTTATACTGCCTGGTCCTTTATATTCATCAATAAAAAAGCGGAGACTGATTGTGCAACCAGCCTCCGCTTTTAATAGAAATTGCCATTAATTCACTACTAATTTTAAAGGCGCATTGCCCTCTACTTTTATCAGGTAAACACCGGCAGCAGGTTTAGCCGGCAGCGTTACCTGCATTGTATTTCCCTGTGGTATAAATGTTCCGCTGTAAATTACTTTGCCTGCCAGGCTAAGTAACTGAACGTTTAATTTATTCACCGAAGGTGTTGCCAGTTTTATATTAATCAGTGTTCCTTTCAACGGATTTGGATACAAACTGATACCTGAATTTTGTTTGGTAACATTTACCGTTTTTACCCCGGATAGTACAGATCTGCCATCTTTATTTACCTGTGTTAAGCGGTAATAATTAAGCCCGCTTGCAGGATACTGATCCAACACTTTATAATTGTTTCTAATGGCAGGGGTTTTACTTGCTGCAACTTTTGCAACAGTGGTATAACTGCGGCCATCTTTACTTTTACCAATCAGAAAATAATCGTTATTCTGTTCAGTGGCGGTTGACCATGTAACAGCAACGTTACCATCTGTTTGCAATGCGGCTGTAAAGCTAAGGAGTGTAATTGGAAGTGAGCCCACACAATCATCGCCCACTATATAACTATGCGGGTTGGCACTGGAATTTCTTTCCCCGGCCGGCGGGGTGTTATAAGTAAAATAAATGCTGAGCGGGGTACCATTTGCAATGGCTCTGGTAAAAACAAAATCGGTACCAGAAGCAGTCATGGTATATCCGGGGAATCCTCCACCGTTTTCCTGGATAAATATTATTGACAGGTTGCAGCCTGCAATAGGTGCCAATGGGTGAAATGTAAAAGTAACATTACCATCGGCAGTTACGGCTTTCCACTCATAATCACCGCCAACAGCCGTTCCGCAATAGCCATCTGTATTTGGAACATTTACGGTAATATTTACAGGTGCCGAAGTGGTTACAAGATCACTGTTATCTGTTGCTTTTGCCTTTATGGAATATGAACCTGCCAGAATGTTATTCCATTCTAAGCTATAAGGTACTGTTGCATCTGTACCCAAAAGTATTTCTCCATTATAGAAATCTACTTTGGTTACGGTGCCGTTTGCATCGGCTGCATTAGCAGTGATGATAATATTTGCCGGTTCCAAATAGCTGGCTGCATTTGCCGGTGAGGTAATGGAAACCGTTGGAGCGCCACCAATACAAACATCACCAACTGTATAGCTGTGCGGTGTTGCGCTTGAATTTCTTTCTCCGCCAGAAGGAACGTTATAAGTAAAATAAATGCTGATAGGTGTACCGTTTGCTATTGCCTTGGTAAACCTGAAATCAGTACCGATCTTCGTCATGCCATAACCCGGATAACCGCCGGAAAGACCCTCCCTTAAATAGATCAGGGAACTGTTACAACCTTCAATTGGCGCCAGCGGATGAAAGGTAACTACTACGTTACCATTAATGGTTTCTGCTTTGTAACTGTAATCACCATTAGCCAGGGTTCCACAAAAACCTGTTGCATTATTGATGTTTACAACAATATTTACCAGGTTAGATATTGATGAATACCCATCATTATCTGTTGCCCAGGCACTGATGGTATAATTACCTGCAGGTACATTGGTCCAGTCAAGACTGTAAGGGCTGGTCTCATCTGTACCCAGTAATATGGAGCCATTATAAAACTCAACTTTAGTTACCGTGCCGTCATTATCAATGGCAGTTGCATTTATAGTTACCGTAGCTGGTTCTGTAAAGCTATCTGTACTTAATGGAGAAGTAAGGGTTACAATTGGGGTTGTTCCGCTAATGCCGAGGCAATTGGTACCAACGGTGTAAGCATGTTTGTGTGCACTTGAATTTCTTTCGCCACCGGGAGGTGTTTGATATGTAAAATAAAAAATTGCATTTGCTCCATCATCCATAGCCCTGCTGTAAATGAAATCGGTACCTGAAGGTAACATCACCGAATTGTCTGGTACTCCATTTACGGTTAAATTGATTGTTGCATATAAACAGCCTTGTATTGGCGTTAAAGGATGAAACCTGAACGTAACAATGCCATTTGAGGTTTCGGCTTTGTATTCGTAGTCGCCATTGAATGCGGTTCCGCAAAAGCCATTAAGATTGGGATCGTTTACAATTATATTTACAGGGGTTGAAGCAGTTGTAAGCGCACTGTTATCTGTGGCTTTTGCTATTAAAGCGTACGAGCCTGCGGCAACATTTGTCCAGTCAAAACTATAAGGAGCCTTATCATCAGTTCCTAAAAAATCACTGCCATTGTAAAAATCAACTTTAGTTACCGTACCATCCCCATCTGCTGCAACAGCATTGATGGTTATGCCTGCAGGTGCTGTAAAATTGGCTGCTTCCAACGGTGAAGTGATGGACACAGTTGGAGCACCTGCAACACATACAGATCCTACATAATAAGCATGTGGGTTGGCACTGGAATTTCTTTCGCCTGCCGGTGGAGTATTATAAGTAAAATAAAAACTGGTATTTACGCCATCAGCTATGGCTTTGCTGTAAATGAAATCCGGACCCGAAGCTGTCATGCCGTAACCGTTATCCCCGCCATCACCTTCTTTTAAATGTAATATTGAGTAGGTGCAGCCTGCTATGGGCGCCAACGGATGAAAAGTAAAATATACGGTTCCTGCCTGTGTGTAAACTTCATAACTGTAATCTCCACTAAAAGCGGTACCTGTGCAGGCAACCGGTTTAACGGATATGGCAACCGGAGCAGAAGCGACAACATTACCATCATTGTCGGTAACCTTAGCAGTGATGGAATAATTACCAGCTGCAATATTGGTCCATTCAAGGCTGTATGGAAATGTTTCATCACTTCCTAAAAGATCGCTGCCATTGTAAAAATCAACTTTGGTTACCGTGCCATCAGCGTCATTGGCATCAGCATTTATTGTAATGGTTGCCGGTGCTATAAACTGGGCATTATTTGCCGGAGAAGTTATATTTACAGTTGGGGCTATACCAATTACAACGCCTGCCGGTTTCCAGAAATAAATATTGTCAAGATAAACTTTGGTACCACCAAATGGTGTTGATACAAACTTGAATTGAATGATATTATTTAACCCTGTGGTACCAATGGTAGCCAAATCAATATCGTAACTGTTCCAACCTGATTTGGTTGGTGTCAATGATTTTGCCACTTCAGGTTGCCCCGGAACAATAGGATAAACATCAAATGTTGTAATGTCCGGTGTCCAAATATCGAGGTGTAAGGTGGTCATACCCGATGCATCTACCGGGTTTAAAAACTGAACCCCCTGGTAATTAAAATTCTCATATTTTTTTGTTGCGTTGCCTGCAATGGTTGTATCTGTTACAACGGTTGATTGGCCCCAGTTCGGGAACCAGTCAGTTCCTGCCAAATCAGTATAAGTGCTACTAAACAGCGATATCACATCAGATGCGTTTCGTGCGGGTGGTGTTGGGGCCGCCGTAGTTGGGCTATTTGTTATTACTGCCGCACCTTTATAAAAATAAATATTGTCAAGATAAACTTTGGTGCCACCAAATGGTGTTGATACAAACTTAAATTGAATAATATTATTTAAACCTGTTGTACCAATGGTAGCCAGATCAATATCGTAACTATTCCAGCCGGATTGTGTTGGTGTAAGGTGTTTTGCCACTTCAGGCTGACCGGGAACAATAGGATAAACATCAAATGTTGTAATGTCCGGTGTCCAAATATCGAGGTGTAAGGTGGTCATACCCGATGCATCTACCGGGTTCAGGAACTGAACACCCTGGTAATTAAAATTCACATATTCCTTTGTTGCATTTCCTGCAATGATTGTATCCGTTACAACAGTTGATTGGCCCCAGTTCGGGAACCAGTCAGTTGCTGCCAAATCGGTATAAGCACCGCTAAACAGTGATATAACATCCGATGCGTTTCGTGCAGGAGGTGTCGGGGCCGCCGTCGTGGGTGCATTGGTAACTACTGTTGCACTTTTGTAGAAATAAATATTATCAAGATAAACTTTGCTTCCGCCTGGCCTTCCTTCCAGCTTGAATTGAAAAATGTCTCCAAAATTTATTCCGGGAAAATTTAATGCTGTAAGGTCAATATCAAAACTGTTCCAACCTGATAATGCCGGTGTTAATGTTACCTTTTTTTCAATGGGCCCCGGATTAATCAGGAATACATCGAATTCTGTGCAATTGGATGTCCATAGGTCCAGGTGTAATTTGTTCATACCTGAAGCATTAATATCAGGGGTAAATGCAACACCCTGGTAGTTTAAATTATCATACTTCTTGGTTACATTACCTGCAATGGTTGTATCAGATACAACGGTTGTCTGCCCCCAGTTTGGAAACCAGTCTGTTCCCGTAACATCAGTGTATGCGCCACTGAACAGCGATATTACTTCAGATGCGGTTCTTGCCGGTGGCGCTGGTGCAGCTATGGTTGGGCCTGTTTGGGCTTTTGCTGTTAATACACAGGAAAGCAGTAATGTAATTGCTATCGCCAATGCGAGTTTCAATCTTCTTTTTGGAAGATCGGTATAACGGGAGAGATCATTCATACTGAGAAAATTTTTAGATAAGCCGAAAATGAATTACCTTGTATTAAGAGTCTTGAATGTTTTATTACTTACTGGCAATTGGAAAGTTT
Source organism: Chitinophagaceae bacterium UBA4407 (assembly GCA_002390845.1). Classification (GTDB taxonomy): domain Bacteria; phylum Bacteroidota; class Bacteroidia; order Chitinophagales; family Chitinophagaceae; genus Limnovirga. The sequence goes on from DGQT01000109.1 coordinate 29,077, forward strand.
TTGGTAAAAGCCGGCCATTAAATAGATTATGCACGCAGTCGTCTGGTTAAAAGACACCAGAAATAAAATGTTATACCCATTCCAGCTCGTTTATTTTAATGTACGTACAGAATAAACAATACAGTAATTTTTGTTACCGGCTTTCTGTTCGCTGGTTAAGCTTTGTTGCGTCGCATTACGTTCATCGTTCGGTTGATAAATAAAGCTTTAAAAAAACAGCTACAACTTCATAGCAATGCGGTTTTCTATTATTCCCAAAGTATGGCTGCTGATTGCTACAGTCCTGAACGTAAAAGTGTGCGACCCCGGGTTCCGCTTCGCTCGTCGGGGTTCCGAAGGCTTTCGGAATGCCACGCTTTTCACAGATGCCATGAAAGAGGAACTGTGAAACGAGCGTGGCAAGTAAAGCTTCATTCATATTCTTTTGCCGGGTACCAAAAAATTAAAAACAAAAAATAGGTTTATATTGCTTTACCAAAGCTTGCTGATACTTACAGATTACCATAAGCTGCTTTGCAGATAAAGATTAATGCCATGAATGAAGTTGTGAACTGCGCCGCTTATCAGGAAGGCCGCCGCATTGCCAATATAGAATTGAACGAAATCAGCAAAGTGTTGCTAATGCAGGATCAGTTTGTATGGATTGGCCTGCACGAACCAAGCGAAGCATTGCTAAGCCAGGTGCAGGAACAGTTTGGCCTGCATGATCTGGCCATTGAAGATGCGCACAACGCTCACCAGCGCCCCAAAATAGAATCATACGGCGATACCATTTTCATTGTATTGCGCACCGCACAAATAAACACAGCGCACCATATTGATTTTGGCGAAACACATTTCTTTGTGGGCGCCAATTTCCTGGTTACCGTTCGGCATGGCTCATCGCTTTCTTATGCCGATGTACGCAACCGCTGCGAAAGCATGCCACACTTGCTGCGCAAAGGCCAGGGTTTTGCATTGTATGCCGTAATGGACTCCATTGTAGACCAGTATTTCCCGGTGGTAGATGCGCTTGAGCTGGAGCTTACGACTGTTGAAGAAAAAATATTCAACGAAAAGCCAAGCCGCGAAACCACGGAACAGATTTACGAGTTAAAACGTGAACTGCTGGAAGTGAAACGTGCCGTATCGCCATTGATTGATATTTGCAACCGCCTTACCCGTTTCGACATTAAGCTTATTGCCGAAGAAACACAGAATTATTTCCGGGATATTTATGATCATGCCGTGCGTATTAATGAAATGGTTGATAATGCCCGGGAATTACTAAACACGGCATTAGACGCCAACTTCTCGCTAATCTCCATTTCGCAAAGTGAGGTATCGAAAAAATTTGCAGGCTGGGCAGCCATTCTTGCAGTGCCAACAATGGTTGCCGGTTTTTACGGAATGAATTTTAAGTTTATGCCAGAACTTAACTGGGAGTATGGTTACCCTTTTGCACTGGGGCTTATTATAAGTTTGTGCCTGCTGATTTATTATCTTTTCAGGCGTTCGGGCTGGTTGTAAACGAGTATGATACCAGCTTAATATTTACTTGGCATCTTCTGTTGTGTCACTCACTTGTACGTTCGGAAATTTATTGAACTTTTACCGAAGCGGATTTTAAATACATCCGTATAAACTTCCGCCTTTATTAAAAATTCTTTCAATTCGTTTTTCTGTGGCCGCATCCTTTTCAACAGGTGGTGCATGGTGGGGTTTTATTCTTGCATCAATAACTACAGGGCCCTTGCAGCCCCAGTGCTTGTTTTCGTAAAAACTATCAATGCCATAAATATCCTTTGCAGGGTTGCACCTTGTAAAAGTTACCCATAAAAAATTGCGGAGGTTGGCAGCAGTAAAATCACTGTCATCGCAAACCACAATCATTGGAAGCTCCTTCAGGTTTAAAATTTCAGGAACCAATTGTTCATTAAAGATTTCAAGTTCCTTTTTAGCGTTATTGTAATCTGTAAACTTTTGGGCATTCATACAAACAATGCCCGGCATTACTAATTTGGGATTAACAAAATCTCGCAGTTCTTTCAAAGAATCAGGAATTTCTTTACATAAACTTCTTTTGATTTCGCCATAAGCAGCAAACACTACTTTGCTTCCCATGTTCAACCCTGTTCCTGAATAATCTAGTGTGTCAATAGAAGTGTTTGTATAAAAATGAATATCCCTCTTCAGATCAATTCGCTCCAAAACAAACTGCAAAAAAGATTGCACATTGCTTGCTGATAATTTATTGCTGTCATCTGCCGTAATAAAAAGAAACTTAGCAAGGCTTAGTTGCCCGGTGCCCAGGATGTGATTGGCGATCGTTAATATTTCTGAGGGTTGTTTTGCGGGCATATAAGGTGTGTAACGCTCACTGCCAACTGCCAGCAATAACGGATGTACACCAGCCGCATCAACGGCATGAACTTCTTTTAATCCCGGAATTTCATTCTGTATAGCGCTTCCTGTAAGGGCATGGATTAGTTCGCCAAAACTGGTGTCTTCCTGTGGTGGCCTGCCCACAACCGTAAAGGGCCATATTGCATTTTTTTTCGCATATACTTTATGCACCCGCATTAATGGAAAAGTGTGCCGCAAACTATAATAACCAAGATGGTCTCCAAAAGGGCCTTCGGGTTTATTTTCGCCAGGATGCACTTCGCCGGTAATCACAAAATCAGCATCTGCACTAATACAAAACCCATCCTGGTAAAAATACCTGAAACGCCTGCCACCAAGAATTCCGGCAAAAGTTAATTCGCTCATTCCTTCAGGCAAAGGCATAACCGCAGCCAGTGTATGCGACGGAGGGCCGCCAACAAAAACACTTACTTTTAAAGGAACATTGTTGTTATTCGCAATGCTTTGGTGAACACCAATACCCCGGTGTAACTGGTAGTGCAAACCAATCTCTTTATTTAACTGATAATTGTTTCCGGAGAGTTGTATGCGGTACATGCCCAGGTTAGAATTCATAATGCCGGGATGTTCAAGGTCTTCTGTGTAAACCTGCGGTAAGGTAACAAAAGCGCCGCCATCCATAGGCCAGTGTTGTATCAATGGAAGATCACCAATATTAATTTCTGATGTGAGTACAGGCTTTTGAAACGGATTTTTAAGCGGTAATGCTTTCAATGCAGCAAAGCCGTTACTGATGTTTTTAAATGGTTGCCTTAATGCCTTTGAAGGGTCGTTTCTCAGTTCTATTAATTTTTGAACTGTTTCAAAAGTATCCCTGAAAATAAATTTACTGCGGTCAAGTGTTCCAAAAATATTTGAAGCAGCCCTGTACGGAGAACCTTTCACATTCTCAAACAAAATCGCAGGGCCATTTGCTTCGTGTACTTTTAAATGTATAGCCGCCATTTCAAGGTTAGGGTCAACTTCTTCTGTTACACGAAAAAGTTTTCCGTTCTTCTCAAGGTCTATTAAACATGCTTCAAGAGATGGATATGCCATGCCATGCAAACAATTGATTCTTGCAAAGGTTGCATACTAAACAGATTGAATTCTAAAAAACTTTTGTTGGGCAGCCATTTTGCTTTCTCATTTTCTTTGAGTAGCCGTTGCCTGATCCTAAAGACGCATTGCCTAATGCGAAAGATAGTTTTATAAGACAGGTATAGTAGTCGTCGTTGCGGTCAGGATTACCCCTTCGTATCCTTTCACTAAAAGTAAGTGGCGGTTTCAATTCATCGCCCCTGAACGAAAGCTCTGCAGCCAGTGAGCCCCGTGCAGCGCGTAATATGGCAGTGTCTGCATAACTCCTGCTGCTTGCATCATCAAGATAATCGGTAAATAACTTACGAAAATCTATTTCAGCGCCAATGGTTACCCTGTCTCCGATAGCATATCTTATTCCAATACCAAACGGTATTGCAAGCTGTGTAAGTTTATATATTTTCCTGTCAGGATATTGCGGCAAACCCTGGCCTTCGGTACCCAGCGGCTGCAGGTATGTTTTTACGCCAGCCGTATCAAATGTGTAAGGGTTAAAATGATATACCGCTACACCTGCAAAAATATATGGGGTAAAATCACCGGCCTCGCTGATCTCCCGCCACTGTGCTTCCATTGTCAGGCTGCCCTCATTTATGTTCGTGGTAAAATTAAGGTTACGCCTTGCATTGCCTGCATTCGACTTTTGATCGTTTGCTGTAACAATGCCATTTACATAACTGAAGTTTAACAGAAAATGTTCAGAGAGTTTATACCCCAATCCCAAACTAAAAGCAGTTTGTGCCTGGTTTAATGTAAATTCTTTGTCCTGAAGATCGCCGCCATAATTCATAATACCCGCACCTATATTCAGGTACAGGCGTTGCGCTTTCAATACCGGAGCAAAAAGAAATACCGAAATACTAAGCAAAAAACACTTCATACATTAATTTTCCTGAAAAAATAAGCGCCGCATTTACAGGCCCAAGGCATTTTTAAAAAACGCTGTTCTATACAAATTTGTTGTTCACTTCATATGCGCAGCCAATATTGACAATAACCATTCCAATGAATAAGATGGGTGCAAAGTAAGTGCAAGTTGAAAATGAAGTGTGTATTATTCCAAATGGGCTTACATGATTTTTTTTGACCAGCCTTAGGTACTTCGTGGCATCCCGGTTGCGTCGCATTACGTTCATCTGCAACGCATTTATTGAGCTTTTACCGAAGCGAAAATTAGCAGCAGAACTGTGTTATTGCTGAAAAGAATTACAGAACGTAAAAGTGTGCGACGCAAGAAAAGCTTCATAGCAGTAATACAGCTTGGTCAATAATTTTCTCTGCATAATTGACACCCACAAACAGTAAAAGCATTCCTTTACCTTTGCGCAAACAATTGTTAGTTTATGTGGCTGAATAATATTCTGGAAACGATTGGCAATACGCCATTAATAAAGTTGAATAAAATAACCAAAGATTTTCCCTGTACGGTACTGGCCAAGGTTGATTATTTTAATCCGGGGAACTCCATAAAAGACCGTATGGCGCTGAAGATGGTTGAAGTTGCAGAACAGGAAGGCAAACTGAAACCCGGCGGCACCATTATAGAAGGCACCAGCGGTAATACCGGTATGGGGCTGGCTTTGGCGGCTTGTGTAAAAGGATATAAATGCATTTTTGTAACAACTGACAAGCAAAGCAAAGAGAAAGCCGACATTCTTAAAGCTGTGGGTGCTGAAGTAATTGTTTGCCCCACCAATGTACTGCCCGACGACCCGAGAAGTTATTACAGTGTTGCAAAACGGCTGGGCCGGGAAGTGCCCAATTCCATGTACATGAACCAGTACGATAATCTTGCCAACAGGTTGGCGCACTACGAAACCACCGGGCCTGAAATATGGGAACAGACAGAAGGAAAAATAACACACTTCGTTTGCACGGCAGGCACAGGCGGCACGGTAACAGGAACTGCGATGTATTTAAAAGAAAAGAACCCCAACATACAAGTGTGGGCCATTGATGTTTATGGATCTTTACTCACAAAATATTTTCGTACAGGTGAGGTAGATATGAATGAAGTACATCCGTATATCAGCGAAGGTTTTGGTGAAGACTTTGTGCCGCAGAATTATGACATGAGTGTGATCGATCATTTTGAACAGGTTACCGATAAAGACGGCGCCATCATGGCGAGGCGTATTGCTAAGGAAGAAGGCATGTTCTGTGGATACAGCGCCGGAAGCTGTTTGCAGGGGTTGATGCAATTAAAAAACAGTCTGAAAAAAGATGATGTGGTTGTTTGTGTTTTTCACGATCATGGCAGCCGCTATGTTGGAAAAATTTATAACGATCAGTGGATGATGGAACGTGGCTTTCTGGAAGTAAAAACATTCAGGGATATAGTGAGTGGAAGAATTGGCAAAAAATTGATCACTGTAGAACCAACACAAACTGTGGCTCAGGCTGTGGAGCTCATGAAAAAATATGATATTGAACAAATACCAGTAATGAATGGCAACGGCATTATTGGCGCATTAAGCGAAGGTGGTTTGTTTCAAAAAATATTCAGTAACCCCGAAATAAAAAATGCCACTGTTGAAACGGTGATGGAACACCCCTACCCTATTGTAGATTTTGAGACGCCTGTAGAAAGACTGGGCAGTTTAATAAATAAAGAAAACGGGGCGGTATTGGCAAAGGATGAAACAGGTAATTATCATATAGTAACCAAGTACGATGTAATACAAAGTTTGGCGAAATAGAAAGCTTTCGGACTTAAATGAACACTAACACTTTTATCCATAATTTTTTATGGATATTTTTTTGCACATAACTTATGATTTGCTTTTTGCGAAATTGGCAGCCGCATATATTTTCTCAATAATTTCTACGGTTTTTAAACCTTCATAGGCGCTGGCATACGCAGCAGCATTGTGTTGCAGCACATTTACCAGGTTTTCATAAACCTTATCATGATTGCTCATAGAGCCTGCATAAGTTCCATAATTGTTTGGGCCGTTGCTGGCGGGTAATTCTTCAATTGTAAAGTCTTTAATATGCTGGTATTCCAGTTCATTCAGGTACTGGCCACCAATTTTTACAGTTCCTTTTTCACCGAAAATAGTAAGTGAACCTTCCATGTTTTTGCCGTAGCTGTTCACCGTATAGTTGATGCCGCCAATAATATCATTTACAAATTGCAGGGTTACTACGCCGGTGTCTTCGAATTCTATAACACCGTTATGAGCAAGATTCGCTGTAATAGCCTGAACATTTTTTACATCGCCAAACATCCAGTACAGCAAGTCAATAAAATGGCTGAACTGTGTAAACAATGTGCCGCCATCCATTTGCATGGTTCCCTTCCAGGAATTTTTATAATAATCATCATTCCTGTTCCAGAAACAGTTCAACTGAACAGAGTAGATTTTACCTAACGTATTTTTTTCGAGCAGCGCTTTTACCACTGCAACCGGCGGATTAAACCGGTTTTGCTTTACAATAAAAAGCTGCTTTTTATTTGTTTCCGATGCAGTGATCATGCAGTTGCAATCTTCAGAAGTAATAGCCATGGGTTTTTCGCACAACACATGAATGCCTGCATTCAGAATAGCGATACTATTTGCTGCGTGCAATCCATTGGGCGTACAAACCGCAACAACATCCAGTGATTTTTCATTTGCAAGCAGTTCCTCCAAGGTGTAATAAACATTGCAGTTGTATGTGCTGCCCAAAGCATCTGCCTTTGCCTGATCTGTATCACAAACTGCCTGTAATAAGCCATAGTGCTGCATTTGCTCAGCATGGCGTTGTGCAATTCTGCCGCACCCAACAATAGCAAATTTTAAAACAGATTCGGGCATGCAAATAATTTCGGGCAAGATAAAGGATGTATTTGTAAAAAGCCAACGAAGGATTTTTTTGAGCCGGGCATAAGAATATGAATGAAGCTGTCGTTGCGCCTGCCCCGACGAGCCGAAGAATGAGGCGGAACTCGGGGTCGCACAATTGTACGGTTGGAATTGTGAATGAGCTTTTACCGCAGCGTAGAATCAAAGCGAATTATTATTGGTCAGCGACCAAAAATGGCGGAGGGTTTGGCCCAATCTCTAATCCAACCGTACAAGTGTGCGACGCAACCAAAGCTTCATAGCATTACTATTGCCCGGCCCACAATTGCATTTCTGTATTAAACTCTAGATCATAAAAAATTCCTTTGCACACCCTATCCCCACATTCAACAATGCATGGTTTATCTTGTTGTTACAGCTTAACTTTGCACATCTTTTTAAGTGGTTAACTTCAATTTATTATGAATTTATTCGAACAGCAGTCCGCCGAATTTAAGAAAAGACATATAGGGCCAAACGAAACAGATACACAGCAAATGCTGCAAACCATTGGTGTTGGCAGTATGGCTGAACTGATCAGTAACACCGTTCCGGCAGCCATACGCATGCAAAAACCTTTGAATATTCCGCAGGCGATTGGTGAAAATGAGTACCTGCAGTTGATAAAAGAAATGAGCACTAAAAACAAGGTTTTTAAAACTTATATAGGCCAGGGCTATTACGATACCATTACGCCCAGCGTTATTCTGCGCAATATTTTTGAAAACCCCGGATGGTACACACAATACACGCCTTACCAGGCAGAGATTTCGCAGGGCCGTTTGGAAAGCCTGCTCAATTTTCAAACAATGGTAAGCGACCTTACTGGTTTACCGATTGCCAACGCTTCTCTGCTGGATGAAGCTACAGCCGCGGCCGAAGCCATGGCAATGGTATTTCACCATGTAAACAAAGGTGCGACCATTGAAAAGCCAAAGTTCTTTGTTGACAATGCCATTTTTCCGCAGACAAAAGATGTGATCGTTACCCGTGCGCAGCCAATAGGTATTGAAGTGGTGTTTGGTGATTATAAAACTACTGCACTGGATGGCTCTTATTTCGGCGCTATTGTGCAATACCCCAATGATTTTGGCTCTGTAGAAGATTACAGGGAATTCATTCATCATGTTCACAGTGTTGGCGGATTTGCAGTAATGGCTACTGACTTACTTGCATTAACGCTCCTGACTTCTCCGGGCGAATTGGGTGCAGATGTAGCAGTTGGTTCAGCGCAACGTTTTGGTGTGCCATTAGGTTTTGGTGGCCCGCATGCTGCATTTTTCTCTGCAAAAGATGAATTTAAACGCAACCTGCCCGGCCGTATTATAGGGGTAAGCATCGATGCACAGGGCAACCGTGCATTGCGAATGGCTTTACAAACAAGGGAGCAGCATATTAAAAGAGAAAAAGCAACATCGAACATTTGTACGGCGCAGGCATTGCTTGCCAATATGGCTGCTATGTATGCGGTGTTTCATGGGCCGGAAGGACTGAAAAATATAGCAGAACGTATTGCCATACTAACGCAAACAGTGGCTGAAGCTATTATGCACAGGGGCTTTGAACTGGTTTCACAGAATTTCTTTGATACCATAACCGTTAAGGTTGATGATATTGCTGTTTACAAAGCAAAAGCAGAGTGGCAACAGATCAATCTTCGGTATATCAGTGATACACAAATCGGGATTTCGATAGATGAAACTACAACACTGGAAGATCTGTACGATCTGATCAATTGTTTTGAAAATGATGTTGATCCGGTGGCGTTTGATATCCATCATGATGATGGTTTAAGGCATATTCCATCGGCATTAAAACGTTCATCTGATTATTTAACGCACCCGGTATTTAACACGCATAGAAGTGAAAGCCAGATGATGCGTTATATAAAAATGCTGGAAAATAAAGACCTTTCTTTAAATACTTCTATGATATCTCTCGGCAGTTGCACCATGAAACTAAATGCTGCCAGCGAGATGATGCCGTTGAGCTGGAGCCATTGGGGCAAAATGCACCCCTTCGCTCCTGCTGACCAAACCAGGGGTTATCAGGAAATGATTGATGAATTAAGCGATTATCTCTGCGAGATTACTGCGTTTGATGCATGCAGCCTGCAACCCAACAGCGGTGCACAGGGCGAGTATGCAGGATTGCTTACGATAAAAGCCTATCACGAAAGTCGTGGCGATCATCAGCGTAAAGTGATGCTGATACCCATTTCAGCACATGGCACAAACCCTGCAAGCGCAGTAATGGCGGGTATGAAAGTGGTGGTGGTAAAAGCTTTGGAAAATGGTTATATAGACGTAGAAGACCTAAAAGCAAAAGCCGAATTACACGCTGCCAATCTTGCCGGTATCATGATCACTTACCCCAGTACCTACGGCGTTTACGAAGAAACGGTTAAAGATATTACCGCCATTATTCATCAGCACGGCGGACAGGTTTATATGGATGGTGCCAATATGAACGCCCAGGTTGGTTTAACAGCACCCGGCTTAATTGGTGCAGATGTTTGTCACCTTAACCTGCATAAAACATTTGCCATTCCGCACGGCGGCGGCGGGCCGGGCATGGGCCCTATTTGTGTGGCAGCGCACCTTGCACCGTTTTTACCGGGACATTCGTCAATCCCCGATGATCAATCATCCGGTGCTGTTTCAGCGGCGCCTTATGGCTCGGCTTCTATCCTGCTCATCTCCTATGCTTACATACGCATGTTGGGTGCAGAGGGTGTAAAAGCTGCAACAGAATACGCAATCCTGAATGCCAACTATATGCGGGCACGTTTGGAAAAACATTACGATATTCTTTACACCAATCACAATGGCCAGTGCGCCCACGAATTTATTGTTGACCTGCGCCCCTTTAAAAAGACCGCAGAGGTAGAAGCTGAAGATATTGCCAAACGTTTGATTGATTACGGTTTTCATGCCCCAACCATGAGCTTCCCGGTACCCGGTACCATTATGATCGAGCCTACAGAGAGTGAAGACAAACCAGAACTTGACCGTTTCTGCGATGCACTCATCAGCATACGCGAAGAAATAAAAGCCATTGAAGAAGGCCGTGCCGATACAAAAGATAACGCCTTAAAAAATGCGCCACATACGCAACACGTTGTTTGTGCAAATGAATGGAACCATGGCTACACAAGAAAGGAAGCTGCCTTCCCGTTGTACTATGTAACACTTAATAAATTCTGGCCCAGCGTTGCAAGAGTAAACAATACGCATGGCGACAGGAATTTAATTTGCACCTGCGAACCGGTAAGTTCTTATGAAGAAGCAGAAGCATAGCAAAGTAATAAGTTGTAGGTAATAAGTTATAAGTAAAGCTGGTTTCTTTTTGGGGACCGGCTTTTATTTTTCATGGCAGCTTTGTTGTGTCACTCACTTGTACGTTCTGAATGTAAAGCAGCTTTTATCCAAGCGTAGATTAAAGCCGCCATGAAATGCATCCATCAATTTTACGGCATTCAGTACTATCAAAGCAAAAAAACATACTTTCAATTTTCAAAAATCCTCCTAACTTACCAACACAATTAAACAGAACAATTTAAAAATTATTTTATGCCAACAGTTCTTAACGTACAAGGGAAAAATATAGAAATGGAATTTACGCAACGCAAAATAAAGCTTACCAACAATGAGCAACTCAGAGCGCTGCTGGCTCAACATACAGAGGCTTCAACGGATACACTGGTTGCAGCAATAAAACAGGAATTCAGGAAAACAAATAACAAAGAAATTGATATTTCCTCTACCTCTATGGCCGTAGAAATATGGGGCCATGTTTATACTGAAAAATTCGCGACTGCCATAAAGTACCTTTCAAGATTAAGTCTGATCGATGGCATAGCAGATAAGATTGTTGAGCATTGCGAAGTAATTGATATGGGAGAATCCGGCCACGACAGCAACCGTTTTGTTTGGGATACACTCGCACCTTTTAAATCGATGATTGCAAAACTGTTGTAAGGCTTATATTGCTTTGAATTATTTCAGAAGTTCAAACCCCTTCAGTCCTTAGTTTTCAATTCAGCCAATAAATAAATGTTGAATAAAATTCCACGTAAAGATTTTCTTAAACTTTCGCTGCTTGCCGGTATTGGTGTGTTTGGCACGCAACGTAATTTATTTGAAGATGACTTTTTTTATCAGCCTGCCACCAATGTTGTTTACTATAAAAAAGGCGATGCAGAATATGATTTATTGCGAAAGGGTTTCAACAAGCGAATTGATAAATACCCGGCAGTAATTGCCTTATGCAAAAACACGCAAGGCATAGCTGAAGCAATAAATTATGCCAAGCAAAATTTTCTTTCTGTAACTATAAAAAGTGGCGGGCATTGCATGGAAGGCTTCTCATGCAATAACGATGGAATGGTAATCAATCTTTCTTTACTGAAATCAATTGAATGGATTGATGCAAACACTGTAAAAATTCAGCCAGCCTGCACCCTGTCTCAGCTTTATGATGAGCTGTTACCAAAGAAAAAAATGATACCCGGTGGTTCCTGCGCAGGTGTTGGTATTGGTGGGCTAACCTTAGGCGGCGGATACGGATTAATGAGCAGGCGGTACGGGCTTACCTGCGACAGCCTTACAGAAGTTACTATGGTAGATGGTAACGGGCAAATAAGAAATTCAGCAAATGACCCTGATTTACTTTGGGCCTGTAAAGGCGGTGGCAACGGAAATTTTGGAGTGATCTCAGAAATGAAATTTAAAGTTCACGATGCACCGGCAACATTGCAAAGCGTACGGTTCAGAACCCATAATGTAACCGTAGCGAAAGCAAAATCTTTAATGCAGCAATGGTTCCTGCTTACCGAAACGCTTCCACAAAGTGCTTTTTCTGCATTTTTACTGAATGGTAAAACAGTTTATATATTGCTTACCAACAGCGAAGCACATACCGCAGAAACAAAAAAAATTATTGCTTCGCTTTCTAAAATTTCAGAGACTACAAGTACAAGCTTACCAAAAGAAATTAGTGCAGCTTTAAAAGTTTATTACGGACAAACACAGCCGGTTTATTTTAAGAACGCTTCGGCGGGTTTATATAAAAGCTTTGATGATATTGCCCCCTTTATTGAAACAGTAATACAAACTGTTATCAACACACCACGCATGATCTACCAGGTAAATACATTGGGTGGCAATATTCAGAACCCCGACTTTGCGGCAGCTTCTTCTTTTCCACACCGTGATTATATTTATTTTTCTGAACTGCAGACTTATTGGGAAGTTCCTTCCAAGAGTGAAAAATTAATAAAACAATTTGAAGCTGTTCAGCAAATATTCAGGCAGAATAATATTAAAGCACAGTATCGAAATTACCCGGACATTAATTTCGAAAATCCGCAGGAACTTTATTATGGCGACAACTACCAAAGACTACAACAGTTAAAACTTAAGTATGATCCGCAGAATTTGATTCGTGGTGAGCAAAGCATAAAAGTTTAGCGGCAAACTGTAAGAACGATTGAAGTTTACAAATGGATAAAAATCTCCGCTTCAATAAAAGCTGAATAGAATTTCCTGCAGTATAAGTGAGTGACACAACAAAAGC
>DGQT01000090.1 GCA_002390845.1 Chitinophagaceae bacterium UBA4407
GTTTTTGAGGATCGACTAATTAGAGTTAGTGATAACTACCAGAAAATATTTTGATTACCGGCTTTTGTACTTCGGTTAAGCATCGTTGCGTCGCAATCACTTTAGCTGCATATCTTTTGGCGACAAGTGAGCAGGTTGTGTTTTTTAAAGCCTCATTCATGATCCGAACGATGAACGTAATGCGACGCAACAAAGCTTAACCAGCGAACCGGAGGCCTGTAACAAAATTTTATTTATAGCTGGTACTAATTTCTGTTAATTAGCCTGCAGTTCTTAAGCATACCATAAAAATGCTTTTTTGTATGGCTGAGAATTGGCACAAATTCTGGATTCATTGTTAACCAATGCAACTGCTACTGCATAAAATGCTTTTTATCATTATAAATCCATTACAGTATTTATTCAGTCAAGCAACTCTTATGCTATCTTTAATTATCGCTCAACTGAATAAAGTAAAATATCATTTAAAAAAAGTTTATGACACCGGAAATGCTCAGGGAAATCCCGTTGTTTGCAACACTTAACCCCGAAGAATTACAGGATCTTTTAAGGCAACTTGAAAAAGAAGAATATCCGCCGCATACTGTTATTTTTTGGATGGATGAGCTTGGGGAAAAACTCTATCTGATCGAAGAGGGGGAAGTGCGCATCAGCTATACAAATAAAGAGGGTAAAGAAATTACATTGGGCATACAAGGTGAGGGGTCTTTTTTTGGCGAACTGTCGTTGCTTGATGGCGGGCCGCATACAGCTACGGTGCGTACGATAAAACAAACAATTGTATACAGTATAGACCGGGTAACTTTTTACAGTTATCTAGATAAACATCCCCAGTTTTCGCGCACCTTACTTGCCGTTCTGGTTGACAGGTTGCGAACCACCATAACAAACCTTCACCCGCATTTACCACAAACCGATTCGGTTTCTTACCAGCCAGCTTCGTTCCGGAAATTTGTTGACAAAGCTGCACGGTTTGTTTCCAGCAGCCACTTTCTTATTAGTGCAGTTATTTTTTTAACAGGCTGGATCGTTTTTCAAACATGGTATTATCAAACGTCAAAGAAAGCTGTTGTAAGTTTTGCAGACAGTCCGCCAACATTTTTCATTCTGGGATTTATACTCACACTCTCCTCATTTTTATTTACCATTCTTGTGCTCACCAGCCAACGCGGTCTTGCAGAACAGGATAGAATAAGAGCCGATATAGAATACCAGGTAAACCTTAAAGCACAGGCAGAAATAATGCGGTTACAGTTGAAAATGGATGAAGTCTTGAGAATGCTTGAAGGCAAAATAAAATGATTCGTAAATAACATTACAAAGCAGAAATTCAGAAGACCGCTTGGGGCTATGAGCTATTGAATAAGCATTTAGCTTTAGCACGGGCTATACGCTGCAAGTCCTCACTACGCTTCGCTCCGTTGCGGGCTTTCCGCTGCTATCCCGCAGCCAATGAGCCATGAATCCTTTTTCAATATAGCTCGCATATTAATGGTGTCTGCATACAGTACAGGTTGCTGCACAATGTTCAACAATGAACTGAAAGCACAAGTGTGCGACGCAACAAAAGCTTACTGCTTATTCATTGCCCGGCTCATACAATTCTTCCTGAACAATTAACTGTAATGTTTAAAGTGGTTTGCCTTCTCCTAAAGTTATTATAGCATTCTCCAGGAATTTTTTTGTTTGCTCATCGGGTGCCTGTGGCAATGCTGCTTTTGCAAATGCGAGTGCCTTTTTGTAATCACCCATGGCAGAATAAATACGCATCATTCCTGCATTGGTGGGCCAGGCTCCATTATTTTTCGTGTAATTTTTTTGAAACACTGCCAAAGCTTCCGGTAATTTCTTTTCGTTAAGTAGCTGGCGGCCGTAATTATGCAGTTCTTGCGGCGAAGCATTGTCAAGGGCAGCATTCATGATAGTTGCCGCCTCCTGTTCGTTGCCAAGCTTTTTTAAGATGGCTGATTTTACAGATAATGCATTGAAAGAATTTCTGCCACCCAGGCGCGGGTCTACGGCAGAGTTGATCCAGTTCAATGCCTCTTCGTAATTAGTATCATTAGAAACACACCATTGTGCAGCTGCTTCCAAACTTGCGGGGTCAAAGCCTATGGCGCCACTCATTTGTTCACGTATATTTTCAAGCACTGTGCTTTTCAGATCTACTTCTACATGTATGGGAAAACTCCATCTTTCCCATACAAGGTTTATGTCAACAGACCTGTCGGTTTGATTGGAGAAGTTGTATGCCAGCCTTTCCTGCATTGCCGGTAAATTTTTCTGTTGTACCGTGGGTACATGCAATACATCCAGTTCCTTGCGATAGAAATATGCGCCCCATTCTTTGATGTTCTTATTAAAGATCAGTACGCTGTTATCTTCATGCACTTCAATAAAAAAAGCATATTTACCTGCAGGTAGTTTTTTGCCATTGATCATTACATCGGTTGAAAAAGACATCGTGGTACATTCATCTGCACCGGCGCGCCACGGAGATGGTACATTAGAACCAAACCCAAGTGGGGCGTAGTCGAACGGCACAATCGTAGTACCATATATTTTGCCTTCTCTTCCTTTTACGCCGGGTGCGCTGTAATGAATTTCAATTTCTGTAACGCCAACCTTTCTGCCTGTCAGGCAAACTGTATTGGTGGTATCAGGGGTACGCAATGCCTGGCTGTTTGCCCGTTGCAAACCGGCCATAAAAAGAAAGATAAGGAGTATATACTTTTTCATTTCTGTAATTTTAAACAAAGAAAGTTTTATTCAGCAAACAAACATTTACCGCTAATCAAAAAACGCCATGCTTTATTTAAAATTTGCCATTACATTTTTTTGTTACCGGCATTGGCAATACTATTTAGCTTTTGTTGTGTCACTCACTTGTACGTTTTGATTATATATTGAACAGCCGTAGAATTTAGTTGGGAATGCCGGTAAAATTCTGAAAATAAAATAATACATTTAATAACAAATTAAACACAATACCATGCTGATAAAATACACCGGAACCAACGTAGTTGGTAACAAAGTAGATACCAAACGTCTTGACATATTTATTGATGCTGAATTTAAGCCATCGATGGATATCATAAACGATGCAGCAAAAGAACTTGGATTGCAGGTTGTAGTAATATCGGCAAAGCGTGATACCATCAATGTAAAAGGCGCTATCGTAAAACCAGCAACCAATAGTAACCACCTGGTAGGCCACGCGGTTGATGTTAATTTTATTGTAACAGCAACAGGACAATTTTTCAATTCAAAAATGATTCAGGCATCTACTGCCGCAGACCCAATTGGTAAATTTATAAAAGCTGTAAAACAAAAGGGTATCAGGTGGGGAGGCGAATTCTTAAAAAAAGATCCGGTACACTTCGACGATGGGTTAAACGTAAAAAACCCTGAACGGTACAAAGAAAAGATCAAAGAATATTTTAAGTAGTGGGTTCTTTTTGCTTAAATGCTGCCGGATGCAAGCGGAAAGCCCGGAAAAAAATCTTTTCTTTCACGGTATATCAAACCTTCCACAATTAAGTATTACAATTTACCTGCACTGTTATTGCTGTGCTTTATTATTGCATAAATAAATTACCCCATGTTTGCATTGATAGACCTGCATGTGCAAAAATATACCCATCCATCGCAGCAAGACCTGGACTTATTACATGCACTGATTGAGCATAAAAAAATTTCAAAGAAAACATTGCTGCTTTCTGAAGGCGAGATCTGCAGGTTTGAATTGTTTATTAACAAAGGTTGCATACGCAATTATTATATTGATGAAAAAGGTGAAGAGGTTACCCTTCAGTTTGCAACAGAAGGGTGGTGGGTAAGCGATATTGCCAGTTTTAATGAGCGTACCCATAGCCGTATGTTTATAGAAACACTGGAAGATTGTGAAGTACTCTGGCTTACACCAGATACAAAGGAAAAATTGTTGCACCAGGCACCATGCTTTGAGCGAATGTTCCGCATATTGGTGCAGCGCAATCTTTCAAGGATTCAGGAAAGACTGTTCAGAACAATTGCTACTACTGCCGCTGAAAAATATCTTGACTTTATTGAGCGCTATCCTGAAATACCGCAACGTGTGGCGCAGCATTATATAGCCAGCTACCTGGGCTTTTCGCCTGAGTTTTTAAGTAAGGTAAGAACAAGACTTTCGAAGAAATAAAGTGGCTAAAACACTTCGCTTAAATGTCGCCATGTAAACAGAACCCTGAACCGAGCGTGGCAAGTAAAGCTTCATAGCATTCCTGACCTTCGGCTCAAAAAAAAATAATATTGTGTTTTCAGCTACAAACAATAGTTGTAACTATTCTTCACTCCATTCTGCAGCACCATCCGATCTTTTTTTACAATAACAGCGTGTATACAATATATTTGGCAATCTAATTAACCGGGGTAATATGAATATACTTTCTATAGATATTGGTGGCTCGAACATAAAAGCAACGGTACTAAACAAAGACGGGGTTCCCATTTCGGAATATAAAAGATTGCCAACCCCCGTGCCCTCAACACCTGCCAATGTAATGGCAACAATAGAAATACTTGCTAAAGATCTTACAGGGTATGATGCTGTGTCAGCAGGGTTTCCGGGTTATGTAAGAGACGGTGTTATAAAAACTGCGCCGAACCTTGGCACCGAACCCTGGAGAGATTATAACCTGCAATCGGCATTATCAACCACGCTTAAAAAGCCTGCAAAAGTGGTAAACGATGCAGACCTGCAGGGTATCGCTGTTGTTAGTGGTAAAGGTTTGGAAATGGTGATAACACTGGGAACAGGCTTTGGTACTGCATTGCTTAAAGATGGCAGGTTACTGCCACACCTGGAAATTGGTCAGCACCCGATAAAGACAGATAAAACTTACGACATGTATATTGGCCAGGCGGCATTCGAAAAGAAAGGAAAAGCACACTGGAATGAACGTCTGAAAAAAGTGATCAATATTTTAAAAACTGTTTACAACTACGACCGCCTGTATATCAGTGGTGGCAATGCCAAGAATATTGATTTTAAACTGGATGATAATATTGCTTTAGCCAATAACCGCGATGGTATTAAAGGTGGTGCGTTGTTATGGAGAGAAAGTTAAAATTGCAATAACGGGTATAAACAAAGCTGTTTAAAAATAATAGCGCATAGATGCACGGATGGTGGTGGTGTTTCCATAAAAATACCTGCGGAAAAAACAGCCCACCTGTATTTTATTTTGCTTAAGCATATACAGGTAATTGCCTTCTGTAATAAAATCGTCTTTGCCGCCGTTGGAGTAGCTGTTCTTTATAAAAAACGGCGTACAGTCGATATAATTTTTTTTATTGATTTTATAAACAAAACTGTTAAGCAGCATGTACCCTTTCAAAGCTTTATTGGTAGCAGGTAATTTACCGCGTATGATCTCGCTGCTGTACACATAGGATATATTTGGAAACATGGAAAAATTGCCGAAAACAAATGCAGTTGAAATACCCGGCGCCACAATCCACCGCCCCCGGCCAAGACCATTATCGCGGTTGCCAGAGGGCACGTAGGCATCAATACTAAAACCAAATGCCCCCGGCTTTTTTGAATAATCTTTATACGGAATCCAGTTATAACGTAAACGAATATCGCCAAAACCAAACCTGCCCGAAGAAGTAGAATATAACAAAGGAAGTTCTATCTGTGCAGCTTGCTTCTGGTTTTTTGAAGCCCAAATAAAATTACCCCTGTAGCCATAAGTTCTGTTACCGTTCCTTAAAAAATTATATTCAATGTTATTGCTAAGCCGGGTATAAAGATTGGTGGGCCGCGAAGGATCGATATGTGTGGTAACACTATCCTGTGCAATCGTTTTTATTGCTGTTAAAAACAATGTACATACAATACATAAAAACTTTAAAATGGTACTGTCCCTCATTTAACGGAAGGTACAAAGCGGCGCGTAAAAACCAATAAAATATTTAAACCAGATATAGTGAAGGAGCAAGTGTTCAGGTTTTTATAAATTCATTTTTAGCCAGGCAGTATAACACAGATTAAGCTTTTGTTGTGTCACTCACTTGTACATTCGGATAATAAATCAGCTTTCAACAGCCATGAACCGATGATATGTAAAGTGGTTTAGCTTAATAAATTTTCCCGCCTTTTGGAAATTATGGTTGTGCGATAGTGACCGAGTGTTGGCAGAAGTACTTTTAGTAGAGTTCGTTTTCCATTGGTACAACGTCTTGAAATTTTGGTAATGGTCTTATTAGTATTTTCTTTTTCTTATTGCTTATTACTTTGTCAGTGTCGTATCGTTCTGATTTTTCAATTCTAATTCCTGTTGAAAGGTTAAAATCAATTGTTTCCATTACACCTCTTCCATCAGAAGAAACTTCTGAAAAACCTATTAATTCAAAATTTCCATTTTGAAATCTAAATTTATGTTCATAGTGTCCACGTAATAATTCAAAGCTTACACTTAAAACTCTATTCTTTATAGTTACGTCAGAGAATCCATTTCCAGTCCTATATCCATTTCTTCCGTCTGGATATTGTGGTTCGATAATCTTTGTAGAAGTTGCTATTAATTTAAATTGTCCTTTATTGTCTTTAAAAAATATTTGAAGTCTATAAGGTGCATTTTCATTTAGCGTGTCTTGTGTTACACTTACTTTATCCGGTAAACCGTCTTTGTTCAAGTCGCCTGTAACTTCCATTACTTTATGGCTAAAATTATAATTTTTAATGTCAGTCTGTGCAAAACTGTTAATTTGAAATAATATGAAAACTGTCAGAAGAATTTTTTTCATTTTGTCGTTGTTAGTATTACCACCACAGGTGTTCGGAAGAAAT
>DGQT01000089.1 GCA_002390845.1 Chitinophagaceae bacterium UBA4407
ATTGTATTTCATGGCATCGCCTCTTGCGTCGCACTCTTGTACGTTCGGAATGCTATTGAGCTTTTCTCACCTTATATGATAATAAATTTCTCTTGTGCTAGCTGCTAAACTGAGCTCTAATATTGCATGTTAGCTAACGGCTTAAATCCTAAAAACTCACTTTAGCTTTAATATTATCCCATTGTATTTCGTCGCCCTTAAAAGCATTGTTCACGTTGTTTAAACTGTCTTTACTGCTGAAGGCCGCAATGTTGCCTCCCATCGGACTGTTCAGTTTGTCACTTTTTAATAGATACATTTCATCGCGTTTTTTCAGCTCATGCTTTCCCGAAAAATCCACGAGATAAATGTCTTTAATATCTTTCTGATCAATAACTCCTGAATTTATATAAGCCATTATACAATGCATGTCATCAAATTTAAAAATCTTTCCTTTTGGGGTTACAATTTCTGCACCGAAACGGGCATCGCCTATAGTCATCTGGCAAAAATCACAATTGTCTTTCGCCAATAGCAAAGGCTGCGGACCTGCATTGCAGGAGGCAAGTAACATGAACATTACAAACGCAGACACTAAAACAGTTGCTGGTTTGTTGGTAATTACTGTTGATTTTATCTTTTTAAGTTTCTCCGTTTTAATAATCTCAAAAACGCTTGCTGAGGTAAGCAATAAAGCAACCACTATAAAAATCCAGCCGCCAATATCGGGTATGGAATATGCGCCAAAATTCAGGAGTTGTTTATAACCAATCAATGGCGGTTGATAGGCCATACCTGGAACAACAATAGCCGCTTCAGGGTTTAGGTCGTGACCATAATTGTATTCCCATCTCCAGAAATCAACCATGGCAACCACAGCAAAAGCAATAAACAAAATAGTTAAAATGGTTAATAATTTTTTCCTGTTCAGCAAACCTGTTAAAACGGTTATACACCCAAAGAAACCAATGATATAAGGTAAAATCGTGAACTCAATAAAATCATTGGCATGCAGTGTACGCATACCAATATAATGGTTAAGCCCATTGATGATATCTACATTTCCACCGAGTGCATTTGGATAAATTAGTAATACAAGGCCTTCAGGATATTGCGGGGCGGATAATTGTATCTGCCACATAGGAACAAACAATACAGCAAAAAGTGCAAGGCCGCACAATATTACAATTGCTCTTACCCATGCCGTTAATCGGTTATTTTTCATAACAGTAAATTGAATAAAACTCAAACCTGTTAGGTCTTTAAGACCTAACAGGTTTTGCTTATGATTATTTTTTTGCAGGTGGTAACAGCACGCCATCAATGACATGCACCATTCCATTTGATGCACGGATGGATGCTACAATTGTCGCGGAATTATTAAGCATCACTTTACCATCTTTAATATTTACGGTAACATTATCGCCGTTAACCATGCCAAGCACCTGCCCATCTGTAAATGAACTTGCATCCAGCGCTGAAAGTGTTACATGGTATTGCAGGATATTCTGAAGGTCTTCTTTTTTATCATCTTTCATTAATCCTTCTACGGTGCCGGCGGGTAGTTTATCGAATGCCGCATTGGTTGGTGCGAACACCGTAAACGGACCCGCGTTGGAAAGTGCTGTAACAAGGTCTGCCTGTTTTAAGGCGGCCACTAATGTTGTATGATCTTTTGATGACACTGCAACTTTTACCACATCTTTTTGCGATACATCATCATTTACATTTTCCTGGCCACCTGCGGCTGGGGGTGTTTCGGTTGTTGAATCCGTTTTAGTTTCAGGTGCCTGATTACAGGAAACCATTGCCGATACAATGATTACTGAAAGCAATTTTATCATGAGTTTCATGTCTGAATATTTTGTTGATGGAAAAACGATTTTAATGTTGCCGGCTGTTGAAGCTCCTCAATGTTATGTTGTACAAGTGTGCGACGCAACAGAAGCTTCATTCATTTTCAACAGCCGGGCCAATAATTATTTCTTTGTTTTTTGTACTTCTATTTTGTAACGGTACTGTCTGCCTTAGGTAAATTTTTTCCGGTGCTAAACAATAATGGTGTGTTGCTTCCTGCAGGTGAAACCCTTACATAGCCAGACATTTCCTGGTGTAGCGCACTGCAGAAATCGGTGCAATACATGGGGAACATACCAACGCGGTCTGGTATCCATTTTAAGGTGGTGGTTTCACCGGGCATTACCAGTAATTCTGAATTGATGGAACCTTTTATGGCGAAACCATGCGGTACATCCCAATCCTGCTCTAGGTTGGTTACATGGAAATAAACTTCGTCGCCCATCCTGATGCCTTCAATATTATCGGGTGCCAGGTGAGAGCGGATGGCAGTCATATTTACATCGACCCTGTTACCGGTTCGTACCACTTTTGTTTGGCCCTCTCCTTTGGAAACATAAGGATTGGCGTTGTCCTCAATTTTAAATATTTTAACGCTCTTTGTTTTAATAAGATCAGCAGAAACTGCCTGAGCATAGTGCGGTTCACCAATAGTGGGGAAGTCTAGAATCAATTGCATTTTATCGCCGCTGATATCGAATAGCTGAGCACTTTGCGCAAGTTCCGGACCTGTTGGGAGGTAACGGTCTTTGGTAATTTTATTGTATGCGATTACATATTTGGCATTGGGTTTTCTTGAATCGCCGCCGGGAATACATAAGTGACCAATGGAATAATAAGTAGGTGCACGATCGAGCACTTTAAGGTCTTTGATATTCCATTTTACAATCTCGGATGATACGAAGAAAGAAGTGTATGCATTGCCTTTGCCATCGAACTCTGTATGCAATGGCCCGAGGCCCGGTTTTTTAACTTCGCCGTATAAAGCTGATTCGTATTTTACCACGGGTATGCCACCAAAATTGCCAATGAAATCTTTTGCTGCAATAGCTGCCTGCAATTTGGTATAACTAAACACTGGAATTAATGCTGCCAGTTTACCAGAGCCAACAATGTATTCGCCTGTTGGGTCAACATCACAACCATGCGGAGATTTTGGGCAAGGAATAAAATAAGCAATGTCTGGAAAATCTTTTACATCCAGCACTTGTACTTCGGTTTCTATGGTTGAGGTAGCGCTATGTGTTTTTTCGTCGTACACATTATGCGCATATTTTACTGTTTGTTTTTTTGCTTTACCCTGAGCAAGATATTCTTCAGCTTTTTTCCAGTTTACTGCGAGAATAAAATCTTTATCTTTTTGCGAAGCATTTACTTCAAGCAATGTATTTGCCTGTTCGCTGTTGTAGCAGGAAAAGAAGAACCAATCGTGTGAAGGGCCTTTACCCGCATGGCTTAGATCGAAGTTTACACCGGGGCACAATAATTGAAAAGCAATCTTCATATTGCCCGAGGTTTTATCTACACTTACAAAACTGATGGTGCCTTTAAAATTTTTCTTGTAGGTGTTAATCGGCACATCGCCATTAACATTATCAGGCGGCACGCTAAATCTTGTACCAGCCACTACGTACTCTGTATTTTCTGTAATAAACGGAGAAGAGTGATTGCCCGCACTGTTAGGTATTTCTATGATTTCATTGGTACGGAAAGTACCCAGATCCACCCTTGCAATACGCGGTGTATTATTGCCATTGGCAAATATCCAGCGGCCATCAATTTCGCCATTGGTTTGCGAAAGTTCTGTGTGGTGCAGGTCATCCCAAGGTACAAAGCCATGCGATGTATTCAGCATCGGTTTTGTTTCTTCACTATAGCCCCAGCCTTTCTCGGGGTCAACAGAAAAAACAGGGATCACTCTTAATAAGCGGCCTGACGGCAAACCATAAACAGACATTTGCCCGCTAAAACCGCCGGACACAAAATTGTAAAACTCATCGTATTTACCCGGTGCTACATAAGCTTTTGCCGCAGCACCGGCGTCAACTGCCGAAGCAGCGTTTTTTGGTTTACATCCGCTTATACCCAGCAGTGCAACCACTACTGCAAGCGCCATGTATTTTAATTGAATTGTTCTCATTTTATTTATAATTATTGGGTTATTTTATTTTGAGCCAGGCAGAAGAATTACAATTAAACATTCTTGCGTCGCACTCTTGTAATGTTAGATTTTATATCAGCATTTACCGAAGCGAAAGATGAATCCGTGTTAAGTATTTTCATCTACATATTCGCACATCTACACATCCGCACATCATTTAACTCCATCATTCCTGCGCATAAATTCGAGCAGGCTTCTTGCGTCTTCATCACTTAAACTTTGATTGGGCATTCTTACCATACATATTTCAAGCTGCGCCTGTGCTGCCGGGTCTTTGGTAATCATTTCATCTGTGTTGGTAACAAAGTTCATGATCCAAACAGGTTCATGTCTTGTTGTGACTCCAAGCCAGCCGGGGCCAACCAATTTCTCTGCGGTAAGTTTGTGGCAGGCGGAGCATTTTACATCAAATACTTTATTACCTGCATCGGCTTTTGCGGCATCTAAATGTTCGCTAATATCAACTGTGGTGAATTTTCCTTCACCACGTTTAGGATCATAAGAAGGATTACCGTTCTCGGCTTTTTCGGTTTGCTCTTTATTTTCAGAAGATTCACTTCCTTCTTTATTTGAGTTACCGGCACCGCCACCACAGGCAGCGATGAAAAGACCAATTGTGCCAATGAATATCAATTTTTTCATGTTTGTTTTTTTACGACTTCAAAATTGAATGATTAGCGGTTTCCATATTATGACTCAAATCATATAAATAAGAATTAATTTGTGATTTACATCATACTTATTATTGTACTTATCGCATTTCTTTGCTTACCGTAACAAAAATCCCACAACATGTTTCATAGGGACCTGCTTATCACCTGGGGTGGCATTTTCAGGAAATATCAAAAAGACCAAACCATCTTTTATGAAGGGGATAAAGCCATGTTTTATTACGAGGTAATTGAAGGCAGTGTGAAAATGGTTAATGTCAATGAGGATGGAAAAGAATTTATACAGGGCATATTTAAACGGGGCGAAAGCTTTGGAGAGCCTGTATTGCTGATTGATGAGCCTTACCCCGCAAGTGCCGTGGCAAATGAAGATTGTGTGCTCATAAGGATAACAAGGGAAAACTTTGTTCAGCTGTTAAAGGAGTACCCTGACATTCATCTAAGCTTTACACAGGTACTTGCCAAGAGGCTTTATAATAAATCACTCATGTCAAAAGAGATTTCCAGTTACGGCCCTGAGCACAGAATTCAAACACTTTTACAGATACTGAAAAAAAACATAAGCACGGCAAATACAGATAAATTAAAAGTTGATTTATCGAGGCAGCAAATAGCCGATATGACGGGCCTTCGGGTTGAAACCGTTATCCGTTGCATGAAAAAAATGCAGGAGAAAGGTATAATCAATATTGAAAAAGGGAAAGTGTATTTCTGAGATAAGATTATTGTTTGTGCCATGACCGTAGTCATATTAAATCTTTAAACAGCCCCTTTGCATTGTAATATATGAACGATAAAAAACTCTTTTTTACCACCTGGATAAAAATATCGCTTATCAATTTTTTGGTAGTGGCGTTGGTTGGCGTATTACTGAGGTATAAAATAAACTTCCCTCTTCCTGTAGTCAATTATAAATTTTTGTTACATGCACATTCCCATTTCGCTTTTGCAGGATGGGTAACACAAATATTAATGGCACTTATTGTGCAGTATGTTTATGAACATGATAACAGTATCAACCTAAGCCGTTATAAAAAAATATTCCGTGGCAACTTTATTACTGCTTATGGCATGCTGTTTACTTTTCCTTTCCAGGGGTACGGCTTGTTCTCCATCATCTTTTCAACGCTGTCTGTTTTCGTTTCGTATTTTTTTATTGCATTCGTTTGGAAAGACCTGAAACATATAACAGATAAAGGTTACAGCAAAGCATGGATTAAAGCATCGCTGCTTTTATATGCCATCTCTTCTTTGGGTCCTTTCTCCCTTGCTTATTTAATGGCCAATCAAATTTCGGGGCAGGACTTATATTTCGGCGCCGTTTATTTCTTCCTCCATTTTCAATACAATGGCTGGTTCCTTTTTGCCTGTTTCGGATTGTTTTTTAACTACCTGCAAAAAACAGGGTTTTTGAACACAGCATTGTACAGCAAAAGGATATTCTATGTGTTATTTATTACCTGTTTCCCGGCTTATTTCTTATCAACCATGTGGATGGATTTACCCATTGTCATTCGCATTGTAGCAACTGCAGCGGCCATTGCGCAACTTATCTCTTTGGTTTACATTTTTAAATTATTTGCCCATTCAAAAAAACTATTAAGCAATAACCTCAATACGCTTTCAAATAATTTATGGCTTATGGTGTTGATCGCTTTTGTAATTAAACTGTTGTTGCAATGCCTGTCCACCATTCCTTCTTTAAGCCAGTATGCATTTGGTTTCAGGCCGGTGGTAATCGGTTACCTGCATTTGTCTTTTCTCGGCATTATTACCTTTTTCATTTTAGGTTATATCAACAATAACCTGGCTCTTTCGCGAACAGGCGTATATACTTTTGTTGCCGGTGTATTAATAACAGAAACCACTTTAATGCTGCAGGGATTTGAAGCTATTGGTTTCAGTGTACTGGCTTATGCAAATTATGTTTTGTTTGCCGCAGCAATTGCTATGACGGCGGGTTTAATCATCATTGTTGTAAAAAGGAAACGCATTGTAAATGCAGCCATCTCTCTGTATTAGATAAGAAAATTCAAATACACTTTATTAACCCGGCGATATTCTTTCATGGTATCACCTCTTGCGTCGCGCTCTTGTACATTCAGATCAATACTGAGCAGGTTCAATGATTCGGAGGCTTAAAAGATATCAAACCGGTTGTATTTTTAGCTTTTGCATCTTTATAAATCCGCGGATTCCGGAACCTGATGAATACAGTTCCAGAACGTTCAATTGTGCGACGCAAGAGGCGATGCGCAAGGCCTCTAAAGCCCGGTTAAAAAAAATTCCATTAAGTTTTAAAAGCTTTAACGATTGAAGTTTTAAAAGCACAGAAGTTAAAATACTTTTTCAATTACCTTTGTGTAAAATTCAGACTATGAAAAAGATGCATGTGGTTGCCCTGGTTTTAATTGCTGTTGCAATTGCAGCACTGATAAGCTTTATGGGCGATGTTACGAGCTACGACACCATTGCAGTTGCCAAACAAAAACCGGGAAAGGCTGTTACGATGGTTGCAAAAATGGATAAGACGCAGCCACTGGAATACGATCCCGTTAAGAATCCAAACTACCTGAGTTTTACAGCACTTGATACGCTGGGTAACTCTATAAAAGTGGTATATCACAACCCCAAACCAACTGATATGGAGAAAAGTGAAAGGATTGTACTGAAAGGAAGTGTTGTTGGTGATCATTTTGAGTGCAAGGATATTTTGCTTAAGTGTCCGTCAAAGTATAAGGATGATAAAAATGCTACACAGCAAAACCTGAATACTTCTTATGAATATAAAGACTCTGCCAGATCTTAAAGTGCCAGTTAGAAAATACAATACCCCCTGATGAATTATATAGGAGAACATTTATTGCCCGGCCAGTTTGGTCATTTTTTTGCAGTTCTTTCTTTAGTTTCCTCGTTGATAGCATGCATTGCTTTTTTTAAGGCGAATAAAGCGATCATTCCTTCTGAGAAACAAAGCTGGATTCGGTTTGCACGGATTGCCTTTTTAACCGAAACCGTGTCTGTTCTAAGTGTTTTTTTAATTCTTTATTTCATTATTTCCAATCATTACCATGAATATTATTATGCGTGGGACCATTCTTCACGTTCCCTGCAGACACAATATTTACTCGCCAGTTTTTGGGAAGGCCAGGAAGGCAGTTTTATGCTTTGGAGTTTTTGGCATTGCGTATTGGGGTGGGTATTTATCTGGCGTGTAAAAAAATGGGAAGCCCCTGTAATGACGGTGATCAGCTTCGCCCAGTTTTGTCTTGCTACCATGCTTATAGGCATTTATTTTTTTGGAGCGAAAGTTGGCAGCAATCCTTTTATCCTCTTTAGGGAACAAATGGGTAATATGCCTTTGTTTTCCAATCCCGATTATTTAAACTTCCCGAGGATAAAAGAAGGCAACGATCTAAATAGCCTGCTGCAGAATTACTGGATGGTGATTCACCCGCCGGTATTGTTCCTGGGCTTTGCTTCTACTATTATACCTTTTGGGTTTGCTTATGCAGGTTTGCTAAATAAAGATCATAGCTGGACAAAGTCAGCTATTTCATGGACCTGCTTTTCAGCAGCAGTATTGGGTACCGGCATTATGATGGGTGCTGCATGGGCTTATGAAAGTTTGAGTTTCGGCGGCTATTGGGCATGGGATCCCGTTGAAAATGCCTCGTTGGTGCCATGGCTGGTTTTAGTTGCAGGTTTGCACATGAACCTGATTTATAAAAGCACAGGCTATTCTTTAAGAAGCACTTATATTTTTTATATTTTTTCCTTCTCCCTGGTACTGTATTCCACTTTTCTTACAAGAAGCGGCATATTGGGCGACACTTCTGTACATGCATTTACCGGCGCCGATATGAACACCCAACTCGTACTGTTTTTGCTGGTGTTCCTGGTGCCCGTGTTGGTTTTGTTTTTTATGCGCAGGAAATCGATTCCGACAATTCTAAAAGAAGAAAGCACTTACAGCCGGGAGTTTTGGATGTTTATCGGTTCATTGGTTTTATTTCTTTCAGCAATCATTATTACAGCAAAAACATCTGTACCTGTTTTTAATAAATTATTCGGTACCAATATAGCTCCGCCTGAAGATGTAAAGTTTGCCCACAACCAGGTGCAGATTTTTATTGCCATCATCATTGGCATACTAACTGCAATTACGCAATACTTAAAATATAAAGACACACCCAAAAAATACCTCTTTAAGAAAATAGGGGTACCTACATTGGTAGCACTTGCATTAAGCCTTACCATAAGTTTCTTTGGTGATATTAATTATGATGAAAAAGGTATCGGGTACCTGGCAGCAATTCATATCGCCATTTTTGCAGCGGTGTACAGCATTGTTGCAAATGCCATGTATATATGGATCGGACTGAAGGGAAAACTGAAAGCAGCAGGAGCTTCAATAGCACATGTTGGTTTTGCATTGTTTCTTTTTGGTGTGCTCATCTCATCCAGCAAAAAAGAAGTACTTAGCGAGAATACAACAGGCATTAATGTTTTTGAAAAAACAAAAGACCAGGATCCTGCCGAAAACATAACCCTGTTCAAAGGCATACGTACCGATATGGGTAAATACGATGTTACCTATTTACGTGATACATCCAATGATTTTGACCGCAAAAAATATTTCGAATTAAAGTTCGAGGGCAAAGATGGTAAAGACAATTTTTTCCTGTACCCCGATGTATTGCAAAACAATAAAGGCCAGCAGGGCTTTGCTGCAAATCCCGATAAAAAGCATTACCTCACCAACGATATTTTCGCTTACGTTACTACGTGGAGTGGCCTCAGTACGCATGAAGATACAGCTTCCTTCAGGCCCGTGCAGGTAAAAGCAGGTGATACCGCGTTCTATTCTAACGGCGTAATTATCCTAAATAAAATCGTAGTAAATCCTGAAAATTTTAAGCGCAGTACAGAACCCGGAGAAACGCCTGTAATGCTTGATATGACAGTGATTTCAAAAGATGGCAGAAGGTATCCTGTGCAACCTGGCTTTGCCGTAAATGAAAAGAGTAACAGTTTCCGCAACCTTCCCGATACTGTAATTGCCCAAAGCATTATTGTACGTTTCAATAAAATAACCGACGAGACGAAAGGCATATTCGAACTGGGCGTTAAAGAAACTGCGAACCTCAACGATCTTATGACACTTAAGGTTTACAAGTTCCCCTACATTGGCCTGGTGTGGATCGGCATCATCATCATGGTTGCGGGGCTTTTGTTAAGCATGGTACAGCGTATTAAAAAAAGCAAACTCTCTGTTGCTTCGTAATTTATTGAAAGCATTTTTTTGTAACAGGCTTAAGTATCTTTTCTCATCGCCTGTTGCCACGCTCGGTTCACAGTTCCACTTTTATGGGATCAAAAAAGCGTGGCAGTTTATCCCGAATTTATTTCGGGATCACTCACTTGTACGGTTGGATTATGAATGAGCTTTTACCGAAGCGAAAACCTAAGCGAAGTATTTGTACAAGCACCGATCAGAACTAAGAACTAAAGCTACGCCAGCGGCGTAACCTGTTTGTAGAAAATATGATAATAAATAATCATTGCTCCGGCGGAGCAACCTGTTTTCTGCATAATAATAATCTGTAATTTATTAGGTTAACCCGCTGGGGTAAAAGCGAATATTAATCTCTATGGTTTCTACAAACAGGTTGCCCCTCTGGGGCATGTTGGAGAATTAAGCAAATTAATATTGTAAACAGATGAACGTAGAAGAGTTTACTGCTATTAAGCATCAGTTGCGTCGCACTCACTCTTGTACGGTTGGATTATGAATGAGCTTTTACCGAAGCGAAAATCTAAGCGAAGTATTTGTACAAGCACCGATCAATACTAAGAACTAAAACTACGCCAGCGGCGTAACCTGTTTGTAGAAAATATGATAATAAATAATCATTGCTCCGGCGGAGCAACCTGTTTTCTGCATAATAATAATCTGTAATTTATTAGGTTAACCCGCTGGGGTAAAAGCGAATATTAATCTCTATGGTTTCTACAAACAGGTTGCCCCTCTGGGGCATGTTGGATAAATTAAGCAAATTAATATTGGT